>JAFUNP010000030.1 GCA_017473015.1 Oscillospiraceae bacterium
AGTGTGTCACAGCAGCTGAACAAAATACTGCCGGCCAGCGTTTGGCTGGATGGCGACTGGTGCTGGATGGCAGACCCTTTCATGGTGACTGAGGAAACTAAATCCATGGTGACAGATAATATCTGTCATATGCTGAATAATTTTATAAACTGCAGCCGGTATGAAAATATAATTTTCAGTTGGGTTATGGATTATGAAAGTATTTATAACAGCATTGTCACAAAGCTGAATACTACAGGTTGCAATATTCACCGTTATACAATAACCTGCAGTGAAGACATACTGAAAAACAGAGTGGAAAATGACAGAACACAGGACGGCAGAAACTATGAAAAAAGCAAAGAACGCCTGCCCCGTTTTGATGTGATGAACACAGTGAAAATACACAATGACAACATGACCGCCGCACAGACAGCGGAGTATATCAGAAACCTTATATATAACACAGATTAATTTCTGTATTCAGCAAAAAAGATCGGCTGTGCCGGTCTTTTCAATATCAGTCCACTTTTTCAAAAAGTATGCTGGTGGTTTCTGATGTGAACAGCACCACCCGGTTATCATTCGGGCTGTAAACTGCAGGCAGCACACCTCCGGAACCGTTTGTCACTTCATAGGTGTACATACCACCCTCTGTGGTTTCAATATAAACCCATGTCAGTTCTTCAGCCATGGCTTCACCTGTTTCTCCTATAACAGAAACAGTCCCTGTTTTGTCATCTTTGATATCCATGGCACAGTATGCAGACGGCACGGATATGAGCTCACCGTCTGTTTCAACATGTGTGGCATTCCACAAACCGATGAAGGCTTTTTCTTCTGCTGGCAATGAGGAGCACGCAGTCATGGAAACAGCCACAATCACAGCCAGACAAAGTGATACAAATTTTTTCATTTACATTTCTCCTGATTTCAAATCATAATGACAACAGTTTACACTTATAATTCATAAAAGTCAAACACTTTACAAATAAATGGCAATATGTATTTCAGCTCGAAGAAATATCCAGAGAAGGAACAGTGAAAATCCCCCACAGAATAATCTGCGGGGGATTTTTTTATCCTATTCTGTAATTGCCAAGAGATACAATTCGCGGATTATCATTATAAAAATCCTCTTTTGAAATCACGGCCATATCAGCACGAAGTGCCGATGTGTAATTTGTAGCAATAAGCAGATTATCACCTAAATCAGCATGGATTTTTACCAATCTTGTGAAACCACCGTCATCTTTGCCCTTCATAGTCAGCTCTTTTATTTCAAATGTAGACAAATCAACAGTATAATATCTCGTACCATTGTTCTGTGAGTAGCTGTATACAATCAGTTTGTTGTCATGCAGGCCTTCAAAAGTCATCCCTGTTGCACCGTCAAAAGTCCGGCTGAGGTTTTCTATAAGGATTGTATCTTCTGCTGCACCATAGCCGTGGAAACGAAGTACATCCATAGCCATATCCAACAGGTACACACCATTATCAGCATAATAATAACCGCCGAAACCGCCTGATGGGTGTTCTATTGTTTTATCAGTAAAATCAAAAATATTTACAGTTTTATCCTCTGATACAGAATAAGCCAGTGTATATCTGCCTGTTTCCTTACCGCTGCCGGACATTATAATATAATTGCCGTCATCAGAAACAGCTTCTACTGTCAGCCAGGTGTAGCCTTTAGGCGCTTTATAAGTTGTGTATGACGCATCTGCAAGACTTATTTTAAGTATAACATCACCTGTACGCAGACCGTCTTTCATTTCGTACGCAGTGAGATACAGATATTCGCCGTCTGTAACTATATTTGACATTTCCGGCAGATAGCCGCCTACACTACAGAAAAGAGTTTTGCCTGTATCTGAAACATTATAAATAACAACAGCTGTATTTTCTGATGATTTATATAATGAATATCCATATATGCTATTATTTATAATAAAATACAGCAAAGCATTTTCGTCATAAGCATAGCATTCTTTGGAGTTATGAGCACAGCCATCTTTTGAACACAACATCGCTATATTACCTGTTCCATCCATCATAGCAGTGTAATATGTACCGTATTTGCTGCCATCATCAACAATATAATTGAAACAGCGATGAGTGTATTCACCGAAAGAATCCTGATTATACTGTAAACCTTGAGAAACAGTGTTGTATCTGTTATACACTACACGACTGTTATTAAATGTAACATCCGACAAATATCCAAGACTTACACCATTGCCGCCTGTTACAGGTACAGTAACATTTGTTTTACCTGTACCGTTTGCAGTAGTACACCCCACCATAGTGGTGGCGAAAAGTACCACTGCCATAAAACCGGCGAGAATATTGCGGCCGTGTTTCAGTCGGCGGTTTAAGAAAATATTTGTAAATCGTTCTTTTACTGTCTGCGCATTCTGTGAAAATGTGGTAGCCAGCATCAATCTGTTATTTTGCATCGTAATCACCTTTACTATTGTCCGGGCGTACTCCGCTTTAAACTGTTTGTCCGTATGTTTCACAGTATCTTCATCACAGGAAAATTCTATGTCCAGACCGGCATATTTTGCCATAAGATAAACCAGAGGATTAAACCAGTACACACAGGCCAGAATATGCAACAGAAATTTGTAGTGTATATCATGGCGACGATAGTGGGTAAGTTCATGGCGCAGTATCATTTCCAGCTGAACATCGGTATAATCTGCAGACGGCAGCACTATCACCGGATGAGCAATACCCATTAACATAGGGCTGCCGGTGTAGTCGCACACAGCCAGACGCACAGACCGGTCAAAGCCCATTTCCTGCATTAAATTATTCATATATCTGTTTAAATCTTTGTCAAAAACAGCCGACTGCATAACATCCCTTTTAGCCAGCCAATAGGATAAAAAGGATGCCCACAACAAACCCATGGCCACTGTTATCCACACCTGACACACAATATCCAACACAGATACTGTACGCACAATCACATTTTCTACCTGTTCGTCATTTTCCGGTGACTGTGAATAAACTGCATCCAGCTGGTCAGCTGTAATAATTTCATAGTCTGTAAGCTGTTGTACCTCGCCGGCATGCTGTGCTGCCACATAGTATTCCTGTACAGGAATATTCACAGGTGCCTGTCTGTCCAGCCGCAGGTTTATATCCACCGGCAGCATAAGGCGCACTGCAACCACCAGCCACAGCCAATAGCGGAGTTTTGCCACATAGTGGCGCTTGATTACACTGCGTGAAACAATCAGCAGCAAAATAGCTATTATCACACCCGGCTGTATAGTGAGCATATTGGTAAACAATTCTTTCATTTCATATACCTCGTTTGCAGAACTATTCTTCCGCTGACTGCCTGAACTCCCGTATCATCTTTTCCAGTTCATCTATCTCATCTTTAGTGATGCCGCGGCTTTGTACAAATGCGGACATCAGCGATGTGATGGACACATTCTGTACTTTCTCACCGAAAGACATACTTTCGGACAGCATATATTCATCACGGGTTATCAACGGGGTGTACAGATTTTTATTGCCCTGTTTTTCACAGGACAGATAGCCTTTTTTCACCAGGCGCGAAAGCATGGTAAGAATAGTAGGGTCAGACCAGGATTGGTCCGCCAGCTGTTTTGACAATACATTACGGGCCACAGGCGGGTCGTTATCCCATATTGTCATCATAATTTTCAATTCGCTTTCCGGAAGCTTTCTGATTTTTTTCACAGGTATTTCTCCTATCAAATATTAGACAATTGTCGTTGTTTTTATTATACAAATGTCAAAGTTATTTGTCAACAGTTTATTATACATTTGTAGAATATTATTTTATTAATTATTTACAAAATACACTTGACTTGTATACATAGTTCCGTGATAATATATAAATATAATATATCGTAATTTTGTGAAAGGAGCAAAATATGAAACCAAAAGTTTATTTTTCAAGAACAATCACACCTGAAAAGGTGCTGGAGCTGTACAACCTGCTGGGCAAAGAACTGCCGGGTAAAGTGGCACTGAAGGTACACAGCGGCGAAAAAGGCAACCAGAACTTTCTGAGACCTGATTTCTGGAAACCTCTGATTGACAAAGTAGGCGGTACAATTGTGGAATGCAACACAGCATATGCCGGCGAACGAGACACCACAGAAAAGCATTTGAAGCTGTTTGAATACCATGGCTGGAAAGAAATGTATGATGTGGACCTGCTGGATGCAGAAGGCCCTGACATGGTGCTGGAAATCAAAAACCACAAGCACATCGATAAAAACTATGTGGGTAAAAATCTGGCAAACTATGACAGCCTGCTGGTGCTGAGTCACTTTAAAGGTCACCCAATGGGCGGTTACGGCGGCGCGCTGAAACAGCTGTCCATAGGTGTAGCATCCAGCTATGGCAAAGCATATATCCATGGTGTTGGTGTGCCTGCTGATATCTGGACTGCCAACCATGATAATTTCCTGGAATCCATGGCTGATGCTGCTGGCAGTATCGTGGAATATTTCGGTGAAAATGCAGTATATGTAAATGTAATGAAAAATATGTCTGTTGACTGTGACTGCTGTGCAGTGGCTGAAGACCCATGCATGAAGGATATAGGTATTCTGGTGTCTACAGACCCTATTGCCATTGACCAGGCATGTATTGACCTGGTTTATGGTGCTACAGATGACCCAGGTCAGGCACATCTGCTGGAAAGAATAGAAAGCCGCAACGGCGTGCTGACAATTGAAGCAGCCGCAAAACTGGGCTATGGCAGCAGAGAATATGAACTGGTTGAAGTAAAATAATAATCGAATTTTCTATAACGAACACTTCCTATCGTTCTTGCGGGAACAAAAACAAACCCACCGTCTCCGGTGGGTTTATTTTTTATATAAAATATATTTTATTCTGTTACATCCTCTGCACCTGTATCAGGAGTTGTCTCCACCGCTGGGGTTTCTTCCGGCTGGGCCTGTACCGGAACATCCGGTGTAGGTTCCGGAGTGGGCTCTGGTGTAGGTGTCGGAGTTGGGGTTGGGGTGGGTATCGGAGTTGGAGTTGGAGTCGGCGTAGGTGTAGGTGTAGGTGTAGGTGTTGGTGTTGGTGCATACAGAGGTGTATTGTCAGACACATACAATGTCATCTGCTCTTTCACAGGATTTATCTGTGACCCCGGCAGTCTGTCAGTCCCCTGAACAGTGTTGTAAGGGTATTTTTCGGTCTGCAGTTTTTCCAGTATCACATATCTGATACCCAGATTGTCCAGCACTCTCTTTGCACTTTCCAGGTCCATACCTGTCAGTCCGTCAGGAACCGTGACGGTTTTTTCGCCTTTACTGATGGTGAGATAAATCAGCGCCCCCTGGTTTACAGGTGTACCTGCCACAGGCTGATGTGAGATAACCTGCCCCACAAGATATTTATTGCTGAAATCTTCAGTGATATTGAAGAAGAAATATTTATTCAGTTCCTCATCAGCCATAATGTCGCTGTAACTTTTGCCTTTCAGGTCTGGTACAGTCAGCTGCTGTGAAGCAGCAATTGTGTTGTCCTGTGGATAGGAGGATTGCTGTCCGTCCGGTTTCAGCGAAAATACCGCTATCATAAACATTACCAGCACTGCACCAATAGCTATATACGGTATATATTTTTTATCTAAAACCGGTTTGTCTGCCGTTTTCTGTTTCGCAGTCTTTACCGGTTTTTCTATTTCCGCCTTGTTGTCCAGCATAAGGACAAAGTCTTCGATATTGTCTATTCTGTCCTGCCAGTCCGGCTTTGTAGCGTGTTTCAGTGCTTCCAGTGCATATTTTGGTATATGACGGGAAGCATCACGGGAATCAAAGGCTGTTTCAGTATAGATTTTACCGGTAACAGCATTGTAAAAAAGTGCCGCTACAGAATAAATATCACTGTAAAAGCCTGGAAACCGGTTGGCCACATACTGTTCCGGGGCCGAAAAGCCCTCATACAATTTATAGATGATATGCTCATTCTTTACCCTCAGGTCCCGTATAGCAAACCCGGTGAGCACTGCGGTATTTTCCGGAGTGATTACAACAGTTTCATCACTGATACCGCCATGAGATATATTCATTTTTTCCAACTGCTTCATAAGGAGAAACAGGTCCTGGAACAGCCAACGGGCTTCTTTAAAGGTGTAAGGTTTGCCTCGCTTGATAAGATTCTGGCCGAAGGTATCCCCTTTTATATTTTCCAGTGCCACATATGCAGTGCCATTTGCGTTAAAAACCTTGTATACTTTCTGCAGTGCTTTATTCTCAATCAGAGACAGCGTGCGATACAGGTCCATAAAGTCCATCATCAGGTTTTTGAACAGAACTGCTTTTCCCGGCTGCACACAAACAGTGTTGCCATTGCGGGGGGCAACCATAGAAACCGGAAGGAATTCTTTCACAATTACTTTTCGCTGGGATACAGTGTCATAAGCCAGATAAGATGTGCTTTCACCGTCCATAGCTATAACATCGCCCACTGTGTATATATCCACCTGCGTACCATAAGGCAGTGTTCCGTCAAGCTGATGTCTGCCTGTGGCAGAAAAACCACACCATGGGCAATCAGTGTCATCTGACAGGGGACCGCCGCAGAAAATACAGTTGTTATCTTGTGACATACTATTCCTCCTTTCTATGTAAATACGGCTTTGCACCAATGATGCAAAGCCGGGGTATTTTTACTGATTACAGTTCAGGCAGGTCTTCACCGTTTTCCAGGTTATGCCATACATTCTGAACATCGTCGTCTTCTTCAAGGTTATCAAAGAGAAGAGCCAGTTTTTTCAGTGTGTCTTCGTCATCGATTCTTGTATAATTGTTTGGAACCATTGCAGCTTCACGCTGTTTCAGCACATAGCCCATGCCTTCCAGTGCGTCTGCAACGCTGGACAGCTCTGAAACTTCTGTAGTAACTTCGATGATACCTTCGTCTTCAAAGGAAACATCAGCTGCACCTGCTTCAAAGCAGTCTTCCAGCACTTTTTCTTCATCGTATTCTTCCTGTTCGATTACAATAACACCTTTGTTTTCAAACATAAAGGAAACGCAGCCTGTAGTACCCAGATTGCCACCGAATTTATCAAAGTAATGACGAACATTGGAAGCTGTACGGTTGCGGTTGTCAGACAGACATTCAATCATGATTGCCGTGCCGCCAGGACCGTAACCTTCGTATGTGATAGATTCATAGTTTTCTTTATCGTTGTCGCCTGCTTTTTTGATAGCACGCATCAGGTTATCCTGTGGAACGTTGGCAGCACGGCCTTTTGCCAGCAGGTCACGCAGACGGGCGTTGTTATTAGGGTCAGCGCCGCCTTCTTTTACGGCAACAGAAATTTCTCTTGCCAGTTTTGTAAATACTTTTGCTCTTGCAGCATCGTTAGCACCTTTTTTTCTTTTGATGGTGCTCCATTTTGAATGTCCTGACATACAAATTCTCCTATTATTATATACATATTTTAATAAAATAATGCTTAATTTTTACCACCCATAATTTTACCATACTTTTCATATATTTGCAAGTGCGGACGATTACAGGCAAATATTTCTGTACTGAATAAACAGACACAATATGATTATACTAAATCTGAAAGGAGTTGATACAGATGGCAAAAGAAAACAACAGAAAAAATTCAAACCAGCAGGAACAGAACAGACAGCAGCAGAATCAGCAGAATCAGAAAAACCAGCAGGAAAACAGAAAAACTAAATAATAACCTATAAATTTCTTATTCAGAAGCCATCCTTGTAGTCTCATGTGAGAAAATGAGGATGGTTTTTGCTGTGTAATGAAAAAGCCGCTGCACAAACTGCAGCGGCTGTGATATTACTTTGTAAACATTTCTGCTATTTTATCTTTTGGCATGAAGCCGATGCGTTTGTTTACAACTTCACCATTTTTGAAAACCAGCAGTGTAGGAATGCTCATAACCTGGAATTTCATAGCCAGTTCCGGCTGGTCATCCACATTTACCTTGCCCACTACTACTTTGTCTGCCATTTCTTCGCT
Organism: Oscillospiraceae bacterium; assembly: GCA_017473015.1. Lineage (GTDB taxonomy): Bacteria > Bacillota > Clostridia > Oscillospirales > Ruminococcaceae > RGIG3102. The sequence continues at coordinate 7,993 of JAFUNP010000030.1, forward strand.
TATCTGCTCAACCAGCGGACCAATCATTTTGCATGGACCACACCAGGTAGCCCAGAAGTCCACCAGAACAGGAAGCTGGTTTCTGAGAACAACTTCTTCAAAATTTTCTTTTGTTATTTCGATAGTCATAGTCTGTCTCCTTTATTTTTCCAGCAGTTTGGAAATTGTGTCCAGCACGCTGTCAGTCAGGGTTTTCTTTGGGATAACCTTTGGTTTCTGCTGTACAGATTTCGCAGGCAACACAGCTTCCGGCCGTATCTCCCGTGTAAAATCATCCAGGGTTTCCACCTGTGTGCGGTATTCCATAACCTGTTCTTCAATGACAGTGCTGGCACGGTCCATTTTTTCCATAGCCCGTGACAGTTTGGCAAAAGAATCCTCCAGCTGCTGTTCCAGACGGGATATTTCACCTTTCACATCAGCCACTTTACCCATAAGGTCAGCGGCATTTGCATCAAATTCAGCTTTTTTCTGCCGAGCCTGTTCTGTGGCCCGGTTGATGATTTCCTTTGCGCGCAGGTTTGCTTCCACCATGCATGCGGCTATTTCGTCCTGGCGTGCTTTCCACTGTGCATTTTCAGACTCCAGCTTGTCCTTATGCTCTGACAGCCGGTTATAATTCACCTTTATTTCAGAGATTTCCTTATCTCTTTCCAAAATCATGCTGCGGTATGTATTTATCTGCTTTTTCAACTCAAAGTTATCCTGTTTCAGCTCAGAAAGCTCCGCCTGCAGTTTTGCAGTAAGCTCCTGGGAAATATCCAGGTTGTCCTTATTTTCAGACAGCTGAGCGGAAAGAGACCGGATTTGCTCCTCCAGCTCTTTCTGAATATTGGTATAATCATCAGCCTGCCGGGTCATCCGGGCAGACAGGTTGTCTATATATTCCAGAACCTGCTGACGGTCAAAGCCACGCAGAGTCTGTCTGAACAGTACATTTTCCATGATTTCCTCTTGAGATTTTCTCTTTATAAAACCTACATACTTTTATTTGCAATCAGCATATATGTATTCAGAGGGCAGGCATAGCCTGCCTCATCGTCTGTACATTACACGGCACCATTAATCAGTTTCTGCCACTGTTGCGTTTGAGAATAGAAATAACATCGTTGAGATAGTCGTCTTCTTCTTCGTTGCTCATAGGGCCTTTGCCGTCGTTTACATCAAACCAGTTGGCGTCTTTTTTCACACCGATTTCTTCTCTTGTGTTGAGAACTGATTTTTCTTTTGGTGGCTGTGCTGCTACAGGAGCATCAAAGCCTGTGGCGATAACAGTAACCTTCATTGTATCCACCATATTTGTATCAAAGGAGATACCCCAGATAACATTGGCATCAGGGTCAGCAGAGTTTGTAACCATAGATGCTGCTTCGTCTACTTCGTCCAGAGCGATGTCCGGTGAGGAGATGAATGACAGGATAACACCGCGGGCCTGGTCGATAGATGTTTCCAGCAGAGGTGACTGTATAGCCATCTGAGCTGCTTCACCGGCTTTGTTTTCGCCTGTAGCCTGTCCCACACCCATATGTGCATAACCGGCATCTTTCATAACAGTGCGGATGTCGGCAAAGTCCAGGTTCATAAATGCGTGGTCGTTGATAAGCTCGGAAACAGATTCAACACCCTGTTTCAGAACGCTGTCAGCGATTTCAAATGCATTAATCATTGTAATTTTTTCTTCTGTTACATATTTCAGTCTTTCGTTTGGCACAACAATAAGGCTGTCCACATTTCTCAGCAGGTTGGAGATACCGTTGAGAGCTGTAGTCATTTTTCTTTTGCCTTCAAAGTTGAAAGGTTTTGTAACGATACCAACGGTCAGGATGCCCTGTTCTTTGGCAACTTCTGCCACGATAGGTGCTGCACCTGTACCTGTACCGCCGCCCATACCGGCAGTGATAAATACCATCTGGCAGCCTTTCAGTGCCCGTGCGATTTCGTCACGGCTTTCTTCAGCTGCACGCTGGCCGATATCCGGGTCTGCGCCTGCGCCACGGCCTTTGGTCAGTTTTGCACCCAGCTGCACTTTATGAGTGGCTTTGGAAGCCAGCAGAGCCTGTGCATCTGTATTCATAGCTATAAATTCAACGCCTTTGAGGCCAGAAACAATCATTCTGTTTACTGCGTTACAGCCACCGCCGCCAACACCGATAACTTTGATGTTGGTGATGTTCCGCATTTCTTCATCCAGGTAAAAGCTCATTTTTATATTCCTCCACATTCGGTTATTTACTAATAAACGCCAAAAGGCATAAGGTTATACTATCCCTTATTTTAAAAATACTATATTTATTATATCATAGCAAATTTCAGTCGCTATTTCAATCATTTTTTAGCAGTAATTGACGATGTTTCAGTCTGTCAGTACTGCGGTTTGAAAATGGCACTGCCGGCCTGGGTAGAGTCGATTACACCTCTGTCCTCGGCGCCAAGCTCATTGTTGATTACATGGAAAGCCATCTTCATTTTATAATCTATATCCAGCATAGTACCTATTTTTATGGTCACTCTGTCTCCGTATACCAGGCTTATGTCACTGGTGGAGTTTACCTGGAGCGCAGTGATGCCATCATACCCGTTTTCATTGATAATGTCTATCAGTTGGTTGATGGTTTCACGCACAGATTCGTCAGCCAGGCTGCCTTTCAGTCCCATAAGCCCGTCCGGGGCAGCAGCCTGTACAGTAAGCTGTTTGAAATTCTGTGAATAGATGGTATAGGTGGACAATTCACCCTCCAGATTTTCCGCATAGTAAGTAGGAATACTGTCTGTAACAGTAATCAGGATTTTGTCCGGCAGCTTGCGCTGGACACGGGCGTTTTCCACATAGGTAAAGTTTTCATATAGCGCGGTTTCCAGGGCATCAGTATCTATGGCAAATATATTTTCTTCCATAGGAATGGCACAGAATGCCACTATTTCCTCTGCATCATATCTTTCACTGCCCACAGCCTCCACGCTGTGCACTATAAAAAGTACTTTCAGGGAGATAAACAGGCAGATGGCCAGCAGAATTGATACCAGTACAAATGTAACCAGACGGTAGCGGTTGCGCTGCCGGCGTATGTTTTTTCTGCTTTTGCGCTGCATTTCTTCTTTTGTCCGGGGACGTTTTATGTTTTTCTTTTTACCTTTTACCGGATGGCCTGTCCCCCCACCTGAAGGATACTGTATCAGCTGTGCACCGGAAACAGCATCAGACGGCCGCTTTGCGCCCGTCTTTTTTGCATGAGTATAATGATTTCGTTTTTTGGGTGTCTGTTTTTTATCCAAAATATCCGTCCTGTTTATTCAGAGAAAAGATGTGAGTAGATAATATCAAGACAGTCTGCCCGATAGACTGTTTTTGCTCTTTCGCCCATCTGGATTGTACGGGTTTTGTCAGAGTAAAGAGAGTCAAAGACAGCTGTTATGGATTCTTTGTTCAGGTCTTTTTCTTCTATAAGAATGGCGGCACCTATGTCGGCCAGGACCTTACCGTTATGGAATTGGTGATTTTCCGCCACATTTGGAGATGGAATAAGTATTGATGCCTTGCCGATGGCAGCAATTTCTGCAATGGTAAGAGCACCGCAGCGGCTGATAATAATATCGGCAGCCGCCATGTATTTAGGTATATCATACAGGTATTCAAAAACCTGCAGATTTTCCGACTGCTGTATGCCGTTGTCTTTCAGGAAAGCTTCAAACTCGCCCTCATCATAACGACCTACCACATGGTAATGCACCACATCGGAACGGTGGCGGTTGTGCAGAACCAGGTTTTTCATGGCGTTGTTTACAGCCATAGCTCCCAGTGAACCGCCAAAGGACAGCAGCACTGTTTTCCCTTCCACCCTCAGCTGTCTTCGGCTGTCGGCCACGTCCACCGACTGAACCTCTGCCCTGACAGGGTTGCCGCATACTATACAGCGGTCAGGGTGTGCCATGTACTGTGCAGCCTTTTCAGCAGCTATGAATACATAGTCCACGCTTTTTGACAAAAGTTTATTGGTTACACCTGGGAAGGCGTTCTGTTCGTGAATTGCTGTTTTTATCCCCATTTTAGCCGCCTGCAGTACTATAGGACCACAAACATAGCCGCCTGTACCTATAACCAGGTCAGGCTGAAAATCATTGATGATTTTCTTTGCCTTTGAAGAAGCGGACAGCAGATTTTTCACTGTTATTATATTTCTTTTTATATTGTTGAGAGTGATGCGACGCTGAAAACCGGTAACCTCCATATGTGCAAAAGGATAGCCGGCTTTTGTTACCAGACCGTACTCCATACCGGATTTGCGGCCTACAAACATTATCTGTGCATCGGGATGTTTTGATTTTATATGTTGTGCGATAGCCAGGCCGGGATTGATATGGCCGGCTGTACCGCCTGCTGCAATAATTACTTTCATTTTAATCACCGTTGTTTAAATCTGCGTATCTGGAAACCGAGAGAACTACACCCATTTCTGCCATAAGCACTACCAGAGATGTGCCGCCTTCGGAAAAGAACGGAAGCGAGATACCCGTATTTGGCAGAGTGCCTGTAGCAACCCCCACATTGAGAAAAGCCTGCAGGGCAATCTGAGTGATAATGCCCACCGCCAGCATTGCACCGAATTTGTCCTTTGCTCTGGTGGCAATGTAAATGCCGCGGAGAAACAGCATGATAAACAGAATAATAACCATCATACCGCCTACAAACCCCAGCTCTTCACATATAACAGCAAATATAAAGTCATTCTGCGGTTCAGGCAGGTGCAGATGCTTCTGCCTGCCGTTGCCAAGACCAAGGCCGAAAAGACCACCGCTGCCAATGGCAAGAATACTCTGATAAGTCTGATAGCCGGTATCAGTGGTATCCGCCTCCGGATTGAGCCATGCCTCTATACGCGGCATAACATGAGCTACCTTTTCCGGCATAAGTATAGCTGCAGCTATAGCGGCAACAACCACTATACCTGCTCCCCGGAAGAACCATTTGATATCGGTACCGCCGATAAACATCATAATAACACCTACACCGCAGGTGATAACAATGGCTGACAGGTGCGGTTCAAGAAACAGCAGGCCTGCAATTGTACCCAGTATAACGATAAAAGGTGCAACGCCATAGGTAAAGGTTTTCATTTTGTCATAATGCCGGTCTATCATGCTGGCAAACAGCAGGATAACCGCAAATTTGGCAAATTCTGAGGGCTGGAATGTAATGACACCGGGAATGGTAATCCAGCGGTGACAGTAGTTGTATTCCGGCATAAACAGTGCCAGAATCAGCAGCGCATAAACTATTATCAGCAGTGTGAGGGCATATCTGCGCAGAATGTGATAATCCACCTTTGATGCAAAAAACATAACCCCCGTTCCCAGAATGGCGTACTTTACCTGGTCTTTTATATAGTGCAGACTGTCGCCGTTGAATTTGTAGATACCTACAACATAGCTGGCAGAATACAGCATAATCAGACCAAAAGCCAGTAATATAAAAGTAATCAGCAGTATAGGCAGGTCAATATGAGTACCTTTTTCAGTGAAGCGGATAACTTTGTTCAGTTTCTGCTTTATATTAAATTTTGTTTTTTCTTTTGCTTTTCCTGCCAAAGTCAAAACCTCATTTCAATATTTGTAAATCAGAAGCCTATGCAGCCCATCACTGTGAAAATCAGCTGTACTATGCTGAAAACTGTCACGATTTTCACCTCGCTCCAGCCGGACATTTCGTAATGATGGTGAATAGGACTCATTTTGAAAATTCTCTTGCCATGGGTGGCTTTGAAATACAGCACCTGAATAACCACACTGAGTGCTTCACAGGTGTAGATAATGCCCATAAAGAGAAGAATTTCAGGGCGGTTTACTGCCCATGCCATAGCCACTACAGCACCGCCCAGGAACATGCTGCCTGTATCACCCATAAACACCTTTGCAGGGTAGAAATTCCACGCCAGGAAACCGGCACAGGCACCTGCTACAGCGATGCTGAAGATTGCATTGGTATAATAACCATAGGCAGCTGAGATAAACATAAAGCCCAGAGCAACCACAAAGCTGACTGATGAACACAGACCGTCAATACCGTCGGTAAGGTTAACAGCATTAACCATAAAGATTATGCCCAGGAATGCAACCACATAGTAGAAATAACCCAGCTCAAAACCGATATTCACAAAAGGAATCTGAATATATGTGGACACATGCCCTATGTAATACTGGCCGTAAAGGAAGGCCGCTGTAACAAAAATCTGACCAAAGATTTTGTATGCTGCTTTCAGGCCCAGGTTGCGTTTTTTTACCACTTTGATATAGTCATCAACAAAGCCGATGAAACCAAAGCCCAGAGCTGTCAGCATGCTGATACACAGGCTGATAATGTGATTTGTATAAACTACACCTGTGATGGTCTGAAGTTCTTTCATCAACAGGGAAAGACCTGCGCAGATGCCCAGAAAGCTGCCCAGGTAAAACATAAGACCGCCCATAGTAGGTGTGCCCTGTTTTGTCCGGTGCCATGTAGGGCCTATTTCTTTGATTGTCTGGCCGAATTTAACTTTTTTCAGCCATGGGATAAGTACAAAACCGCTGACAGCAGTTATAAAAAAAGCTAAAACTCCTGTAATTAAAAATGAAATCCTTATCATGACATCTCCTATTTTTTATATACCTGTTCTATTATATCTTCAAACCGCATACTGTGGCTGGCTTTGAACACAATGGTGTCCCCTGCTTTCAGGTTTGTAATAATATAATCACCCAGCCGTGTTTTGCTGTCAAAATTCAATGCACCCTCGCCGAAACCTGCACAGATGTGTTTGGCTCGCCGGCCAAAGGTCCACATAAAGTCTATGCCTTTTTCTCTGGCATATTCACCTACGCCTCGGTGCAGAGCGGCTTCGTCACTGCCCAGTTCCAGCATATCGCCGAAAACAGCGATTGTTCTGCCGGTGGCAATGCTTTTCACTGTGTCTACAGCGGCTTTCATGGAGTCTGGGGCAGCGTTATAGCAGTCTTCCACAAACATAATACCATCTTTTTCCACAAATTTCTGGCGCATACCTGATGGTACATAGCCTGAAAGATTGGCCGCTGTCTGACGGGCATCAAAACCCAGGCGGCTGACTACAGTGTAGGCAGACAGGGCGTTCATAACATTGTGATTGCCCACTGCCGGTATTGTACAACGGATTTCGCCGTATTTTTTATCATCAATTGTAAATTCAGTGGTTGTTTTTACCTGAGTGATGTCCTTTGCAACAACATCAGCATCAGTGTTTTTTATTGCAAAATAAACCACATTTGCAGGGTTTGTAATCTGTGCGTGAGGCAGATAGTCATCGTCACCGTTCAGAATCAGCACGCCGTCCTGTGGCATACCGTCGCACATTTCCAGCTTGGCTTTCAGGATATTTTCCCTGGTGCCAAGTCGCTCCAGGTGAGAGATGCCTATGCATGTGATTACAGCTGCTTTTGGCCTGGCGGCAAGGGAGAGTTTATGTACATCGCCCAGTGCTTCCATGCCCATTTCCAGCACGGCAAATTTATCCTGTTCTGTAAATGTGTAAATTGTTTTTGGCATACCCAGCTCATTGTTCCGGTTACCCTGTGTGCGCACTGTAGGTGCAAAAGGTGAAACCGCAGCATAGATAAAGTCCTTTGTGGTTGTTTTGCCCATGCTGCCTGTAACCCCGATAACATCTATATCAAAGGTGTCGCGCACATTTGCACCCATCTGTATGCTGGCATCCAGAATATTGGGAACTACCGCCTGCATATCGTCAGGAATGTCATCAATATGATTTTCGGTGATAACCATGCGTGTGCCTTTTTCCACTGCACCTTTTGCAAAGGTTTCGCCGTTTACCCTTTCACCGCGGATAGCCAGAAAAACACTGTTTTCACAGGCTGTGCGTGAATCGGATGTGATGTGTTCTATATAACAGTCGGTCCGAGGCACACAGATGCCTTTAACCAGCTGTGAAAGTAAAACAGGTCTCATATACTATTTACCTCTGTTGTATTTGTCCATAAATTTTGCCACTATTTCATGCTCGTCAAGGTAGACTGTTATGCCGTTCAGCACCTGATAATCTTCGTGACCTTTGCCGCACAAAATAAGGGTGTCATTATATTGTAACATATTCAGAGCAATATTTATAGCTTTTCTTCGGTCCACTTCGGCTGTATAAGGTATATTTTTTTCTTCAAAATAACCTTTTACACTGTCTATAATATCCTGTGGGTCCTCTTTGCGGGGGTTGTCGCTGGTGAACACAACATAATCGGCATATCTGCCCACCGCCTGGGCCATAGGCAAACGTTTGGCGCTGTCTCTTTCACCCGCACAGCCGAACAGCACCATCATTCTGCCTGTTATAAAGGGGCGCAGACTGGAAAGGATATTTTCCAGGCCATCAGCAGTATGGGCATAGTCACATATAACTGTGAACGGCTCTTTCACCAGTATTTCACAGCGGCCTTTTACCCCTTTTACACTGCACAGTGCTTTTGAAACCTGTGCATCGGTAAAGCCCAGGGCAGTCACTGCCAGAGCAGCACCCATGGCGTTGTGAACTGAATATTCACCTGGCATAGGGAAATCTACACGGTTTATACTGCCTTTACCCACCAGCAGAAATTTTACACTGTTCCGGGTAAAGGAAATATTTTTTGCTGTATAGTCTGTTTCGTCCATTCTGGCAGAGAAGGTGACCAAATCTTTGTGTTTATATCTTTCGGCCACAATTTTACCATGGTCATCGTCAGCATTTACAATTATTTTTTTGCTGTTATCAAAAAGGATACACTTGGCATCAAAATAATTTTCCATTGTTTTATGGTAGTCCAGATGGTCCTGAGTCAGGTTTGTGAAAACTGCCACATCGTACTGTATGCCATACAGGCGGTTCTGAACCAGAGCCTGGCTGGAAACCTCCATAACCACATATTCACAGCCTGATTTGTACATCTGGCTCAGCAGTGCATTCAGTTCATAAGGCTGTGGTGTAGTGAATTTAGCAGGGATAATCTGCTGGTCAATCATATTCTGCACTGTGCCCATCAGCCCCACCTTTTTACCCATCTGTTCCAGCAGGTCTTTAATAAGAAAGGCTGATGTAGTTTTGCCATTGGTGCCGGTAATGCCTATCATCTTCATTTTTTCGGCAGGATTATCAAAAAGATTGGCACACAGCAGTGAATATGTCTGACGGCTGTTTTTTACTATAATCTGGTCTTCCAGACCCATATCCTTTTCGCACACCACCAGCTTTGCACCTATTTCCAGGGCTTTTGCTGCAAAGGTGTGGCCATCGAATGTGAGACCGCGGCTGCACACAAACACACAGCCCGGGCGGACTTTGCGGGAATCGTCTGTAACGAAATCTGTATCAAAGTCTTTTACATTTCCTGTGTATTCAATATTCTTCAGTAATGACTGTATGTTCATGCTGCCTCCGTTTATTCTACATAAGTAGGGTCGTAATAAGTTACGGTAATTGTGGTACCCATAGGTACTTTATCACCGGCATTCGGGCTCTGGGACTGTACCCTGACGCCGCTGTTGCCGCTGTATGCACCCTGTTCGGAAATATTCAGTCCCATGGCATCAAGGGTGCTGTTTACCGACCGCGGCGTTTTGTCGCGCAGGTCAGGTACTGTCACCATGGTGGCTTCGCCCTGCTCGGTATAAGCAATTACAGTGCTGCCGGTGGTTACTTTCTGCCCATAGGCCGGGTACTGTGATACCACCGTGTCACCGCTGCCCACAGTCTTGATGGACAGACCGGACTGCTGCAGCTTAACGGCTGCATCTGTGATATGGTATCCGGTGATGGATGGTGTAGTCACTGACACCAGCTTCTGTTCTTCTGCACTGAATACCTGTTCAATGCCCAGGTACGGCAGAATTTCACCCATGAGAGCGCCTACAACAGGACCGGCGAGAATACCGCCGTAGTAGCCGTCTTCACCTGTAGGTGTGTCAAACAGGATAAGAATGGCAATTTCCGGGTCATCACAAGGTGCCACGCCCACAAAGGATGCTATGTAGTCGTTGTCCCGGGCTGTGTCCAGTTTCTGGGATGTACCGGATTTACCGCCTACACGGTAGCCTGCCACATAAGCACGGCGGGCGTTTGTATCAACGTTTTCTTTCAGAATATTTCTTATAATTTCGCTGGTTTCTTCACTGATAACCTGACGGCGGATTTCAGGAGTCATATCCTTTACCACATTGCCTTCGCTGTCCAGCATCTGTGAAACCAGATGAGGTGTTACCAGATTGCCGCCGTTTACCGCCGCGGCCACGGCTGTAATCATCTGAATAGGGGTGATTTTATTTGACTGGCCGAAAGCGGAGCTGGCCAGAGTAACTGTGGTGTGATTATCGGCTGTATAATGCAGGCTGTTCTGCTCACCGGGCAGGTCTATGCCGGTTTTTTCAGCCAGGCCGAAGGAGTAGAAGTAATCGTAAAAGGTATCCTTGCCCATAGTCAGACCGATATCAATAAAAGCAGGGTTACATGAATTTATAAGGGCCTGTGAGAAAGTTTCATGGCCGTGTCCCCATGTCTGGGCGCATTTCATAGTTCTGTTTTCCACCTGCACAGAGCCTGAACAATTAAAGGTGGAATACAATGTCTCTGTGCCGGCATCAATAGCAGCTGAAGCGGTAACTATTTTAAATACAGAACCAGGTTCGTACAAATCGTTTACAGCTTTGTTTCTCCACTGTTTCTGACGGGCCCGGCTCATAGCCTGAGAACGCTGTGTATCGTCAGTAATGGCCATTATACTGTTGTACAGTTCTTCATCCACCAGGGCATAAGGTTCATTGGGGTCGTAGGAGGGATAGTTTGCCATACCAAGTATAGCACCTGTTTTCACATTCATTACTATACCTGCTGCACCTTCAACAGCACCGTGCTTTTCAGCGTTGAGCGCCAGATGCTTTTCCAGATAGTGCTGTACCGTTTCATCTATGGTAGTCACCAGGCTGTAGCCGTCACGGGTTTCACTGATGACCTCATTGCCATAACCCATATCTTCGCCCCAGCCGTTTTTGGCGGCAATAACTCGGCCGTTTTCACCGGTAAGTTCTTCGTCGTAATAGCTTTCCAGACCGGCCAGCCCCTGGTTGTCAGAGCCGCAGAAGCCCAGTATTGTGGCAGCAAAATCACCGTAAGGATAGTAGCGTTTGTAGTCCTCCACTATATTTACACCGGACAGTTTGTTCTCCTTGCAGAACCGTATGACCTCATCGGCCAGCGGTTTATCCACCTTTTGCTTTACTATTTCGTAATAGCTGGAGGTGCGCTTGAGCTTGGTAAGAATAGTTTCTTCGTCTACTTCCAGTATTTTGCTGAGTCCCCGGGCTATAGTCCGGTGCTGTTCAGTTTTGCTTTCTGCCGGAGAGACAAAAATAGTCCACACCGTGGCAGTCTGCGCCAATACCTTCATATTGGCATCATAAATAGTGCCGCGTTTTGCGGACAGTTCTGTTTCACGCAGCTGTATCTGCGTGGCACGTGTTTTATATTTTTCATAGTTCACAATCTGTATTCTGAACATATTCGCAGCCACTATGGCAAAACACAGGCAGGCGCAGAATGAAACAAACATGGTTTTTTTGCGCATTGTGTTTGTCACGTGGGACTGATTTTTTCTATTGTTAGCCATTTGGTTCTCTTTCAGTCGCTTTTATTATGGATTTAGGCGAAGAATAACAAAGACATATTTTGTCTGTACTCTCCGCCCGTATTATACTAAATTATTATTTTTTCACGGCAATAAATATGACAGTATCGGTTGTATTGCCTCGCCCAGTTTTTCTGTCACGGTGTTGTCGGCTACCACGATTTTGTTTTCGCTTTCCAGCTCAACATATTTTTTCTGTGAAGAGTCCATTTTTACCATACCCAGTGTGTTGATGGCATAATCTTCGATTTCATCCAGTGACATACGGCTTTCCAGTGTGAATTCCAGATAGGATTTTTCGCTTTCCAGCTGTGTGATAGTTTCCTGTTCATCAGCGATTTTTGTGGAGTAAGCTGTAATGGACGCATTTGTGGCAATAACACCGATAATCAGTGCAAACAGAACTGCAATGCTTACAACATTGAAAATTCTTTTACCCAGCGCAAATTTGGTCTGGGCATTGATGAGAACGCTCTGCTTTTTTTCTTTTCTGGCTATATGTCTTTCCTGCTCTGATTCATAAAAAGACAAATCATAGGCCACATTTCTTCTGTCCATAACTATACTCCCCGTTTTTTAATATTCCAGTTTTTCAACAATTCTCAGCTTGGCTGAACGGCTGCGGCGGTTTTCTTCCTGTTCTTCCCGGTCCGCCACCAGCGGTTTATTTGTGATAAGTTTTGCTTTTGCCTTGCCGCCGCATACGCATACAGGGAATTCCTTTGGACAGGTACATTTTACTGCCAGCTGTTTGAAGTACTGTTTTACTATTCTGTCCTCCAGGGAATGGAATGTGATGATACACATCCTGCCACCCGGATTCAGCATTTCAAAAAGGTCTTCCAATGCATCTTTCAAAGCTCCCAGTTCATCGTTTACTGCTATGCGCAGAGCCTGGAAAGTTTTGCGCGACGGATTTTTACTTTTTCTTCTTTCAGCCGCAGGATAAGCACTGTTTACTATCTCTGACAGCTGCATTGTGGTTGTAATTGGTTGGTTTTCTCTGTAAGCTACGATTTTTTTCGCTATCTGATAAGCGAATTTTTCTTCGCCGTATTCTCTTAATATATCGGTGATTTCCTGTAATGACAAAGTATTCACCAGGTCGGCTGCTGAAGGACCTTCTTTGCTCATGCGCATATCCAGATATGCGTCAGCATGGTAAGAAAAGCCTCTTTCCGCGTTGTCCAGCTGATAACTGGAAACCCCCAGGTCCAGCAGAACACCGTCTATCTTTTCCACGCCCTCTTTTGCCAGGGCTGTGCGTGCGGCACGGAAATTGGTGTGCAGAACCTTTGCAGGCAGTCCCTGCAGTCTTTCGGTGGCTACGGCCACTGCATCAGGGTCCTGGTCCAGGCCGTACAGCATACCGTTTTCAATTCTTTTTGCTATTTCTTTTGAGTGCCCGGCACCGCCACAGGTACCGTCCACATATATACCGTCAGGTCTGATTGCCAGTCCCTCTATGCACTGCATCAGCATTATCGGTTTGTGACTGAATTCGCTCATAACCTAAAACTCCATATCTATCAGCTTCCGCTCAATAGCGGCAAAGTCAGTGTTGCGCTGATGTTCTTCATAGGCTTCTTTATCCCAGATTTCTGCGTAGCTTCTGGCGCCTATAACCACGATGTCCTTTGTAATACCGGCGTGGTCTTTCAGGTACTGTGGCAGAAGAATACGGCCCTGCTTGTCCGGTACCAGCTCCACAGCGTTACCGTAGAGAACACGCAGCATATCTTTGGCCTGAACTGTAGGCATATCGTCAAAACGGCTGTCCAGCTTGTCCCACTGTTCTTTGCCATATGCAACCAGACATTTGTCAAACCATTTGGTCACATATAAGACATCGCCCATTTCGTTACGGAATTTTGACGGAAAGTTTGCACGGCTTTTGGAATCGACTGTATAGTCGAATCTGCCCATCAACATATTTACCGCCACCTTTCCGTTAATTTTCAGGAAATGCGCCCACTTTTAACCACTTTTTTTCACAAATGAACACTTTTCCCCACTGTTTCTAATATTATACATCATACCGGGGGTAAATGCAACTTAAAATAAGTAAATTTCACAAGGCCAAAATGGTAAATTTTTCATATCAGAAGGTAATTTAAAAGCCGCAGAAAACAAGGGAAAACACGCAAAAACACCGTGTATTTCCATCGAAATACACGGTGTTTCATTATTCTTCAAAATTCAGTTTTCTTATTATTTTTGCAGGAACCCCCGCCACAATCACATCCGGCGGCACATCCTTTGTAACCACGCTGCCGGCACCCACTATACTGTGTTTACCTATGGTCACCCCCGGCATTACCGTAACATTTGCACCTATCCATACATCATCCTCAAGAACGATGGGAGCGCCCATAATGTCGCTTTCACCGTCGTGATTTCGGATTCGGTAATCAGTGCTGTGGGTGGCTGTGGTCAGCACCACATTCGGCCCCAGAAGCACATTGTCTCCCACGATAACCTTTTCGTGGTCCAATACAGTCAGGTTGTAATTGGCATAAAAATGCCTGCCCACAAAGATATTTTTGCCATCATCACAATGGAACGGAGGTTCAATAAGTGTTTCCTCCCAACACTGTCCCAACAGTTCTTTCAGCAGTTCATAACGCTTTTCCAGTTCCGCCGGGTGGCTGTTGTTGTACTGGTACACCAGGTCACGGCTTTTTTCTATAGCTGCATACCAGTCAGGTGTGTAGCCTCCTAAAAATTTCTTTTCCATAAAATCACCTGACCACAAAACGCCACAGGGCGTTGCGGTCCTTTTCTTCTGCGTAATTTATTCCTATTCTTGGTGTAGCTGTGTAGGGCAGGCTCTCCCCATCCTCCAGCCATATTCTATCGCTTTCAAGCAGATTTTCACCATTGAAACTGCGGTCGATAGACAGAGCCTTTGTCAGTTTACCCGGTCCCTTATAGCCCTCTACGCCACGGATAAGCACCGCCTGAGGGGTACCCTCTGTGCCGCTGACAAAGTTCAGCATGTTGTGTATACCATAGCACAGATACACATAGCACACGCCACCCTCTGCCCACATAATATCTGTACGGGCAGTCCTGCCTTTATGCGCATGACAGGCAGTGTCCTCTGTGCCTATATAGCATTCGGTTTCGGTTATTCTGTATCGGTGTATGGTGCCGTCAATATTTCGGCATATATATTTACCTATAAGAGACTGTGCCAGAGTTTGACCGTCACGGGTAAAAAAATCAACATCAATTATTCTCATATTATCTGAATACTGCATCAAATTCATCCTGAGAAAGCAGTGCGCCTTTCACTCCTACCACAGCAGCAGCCACTCTGTTGGCTGTTGCAATAGCCTGAGCCATAGTCATACCGCCGTGGAGACAGGCCATAACAGCACCTATATGGCTGTCACCTGCACCAATGGTATCCACCACATTGTCCACCTTTACAGCTGGGGCATAGCTGTGCTCATTACCATCGTACCATGAAGCCCCTTTTTCTCCCAGGGTAACAATAACAGTGTTTCCGGTCATTGAATACATTTTTTCCATTGCGCCTTTCACATCATCTGTATTAAAATACTCTTTGATTTCGTCATCATTCAGATGCATCACAGGATGCAATCTGTACAGGCGTTCCATGAGTTCAGGCCGTATTTTCATAATTCTTGGTCCGGGTGAAAAGAAAACAGGCACATTGGTATGTTTTTCCAGGAAATGTACAATTTCACCACCTGTGGCTTCTTCGATTTCCAGACCGCAGATATATACACTGTGAATATCATCCATGTCCACTTCATTCAGCCATTCCTCGTGAATAAGATATTCCGCACCATGGTATGAAACAAAGGTTCTTTCGCCGCTTTCTTCCACAAAGCAGTAGCAGCAGCCGTTGTCCATATCCACCGGTGGAATAGGGCTGATAAGTCCCTGTTTGCGCAGACCATTGCGGACAAAATCGCCGTAAATACCTGTGCCGACAGGTGAAAAAAGGATATTGGGTGTGCCAAAATTGCGGATAGTGTCAGACACATTGTAAGCACAACCGCCCATAGAGGCTGTCTGGCTGGAAATATGTATGTCCGCTTTAGTGGTAGGCAGATAGTCAACATTGATAATCATATCCACCACAGTTGACCCTATAACAAGTATTTTCTTCATAATTCTCCCCCCAGAAGAAGTTTTAAAATAATACTGTAATATTATATCAAATATATTGTATGAATAACAATAGTCAATTTGTCCATAACTGTTATTGACCGGACGGCATCACTGTGATAATATAAACTCAGAAACGCAGGGAGGTAAATTATGCTGTTTATATGTTATCCAAAATGCTCCACCTGTGCAAAAGCCCAAAAATGGCTGGATGCCAACGGTGTGGAATATGATTTCAGAGATATAAAGCTGAACAACCCAAAGCCGGACGAACTGGCTGAATGGCATGAAAAAAGCGGACTGGAGATGAAAAAGTTTTTCAATACCAGCGGTTTGCTTTACAAAGAACTGAAACTGAAGGACCGTCTGCCTCAGATGACAGATGATGAAAAACTGGCGTTGCTGTCCAGTGACGGTATGCTGGTAAAAAGACCGCTGCTGATAGGCGACGGTTTTGTACTGGTGGGATTTAAAGAAAAAGAATGGTCCGAAAAACTGGGTAAATAAGCGGATAAAATTATTTTGAAATTTTTTCAAAAAAGTGTTGACAATCCAATAAAGCTGTGGTATTATAATTAGGCACTAAGCGATGGGGTATCGCCAAGCGGTAAGGCATTGGACTCTGACTCCAACATTCCCTAGGTTCGAATCCTAGTACCCCAGCCAGAAGAGAAACTTCGAATATGAAGTTTCTCTTTTTTTGTTATAGAAAATATGTTTTCCATATAAAACCGGCCGCCTCTGCAGATGTTGCATCTCCGCATTGACAGCCGTTTTGTTTTTATCAATATTCCAGCATTACTGCGTCAGTGGGACAGGACTTTTCTGCGTTTTTCGCGTTATCCATGCTGCCTTCCGGCACATCTGTAAGCACCGCCTCTGCTTTGCCATCATCACTCATAGCAAACACCACCGGGCACACAGATGCGCAAATCCCACAGCTTATGCAGCTGTTTTTATCTACAAAAGCTTTCACAATATCACCTCTTTCCAGTGTTATGGTGGTCAAAGCGGCGTAATTTATTCATGTCGAAAATAGTACTTTACATATTGGCAAAAAAATACTAAAATAAGAATATATTTTCATGGAGGTCGATTATGTTTATACCTGTTTTATCCTCGTCATGGATAGTTAACGAAATATTGCATGAATGGCTTGGCGTAATGGTAAACTTTTTTGTTATCATGCTGGAATTTATGGGGTTGATAGTAATTGTCTATACCGCACTGAAATCTTTCAGCGGCTGGATAAAAAAAGACCCCGCTACCCGTCTGAATCTTGCAGAGGGACTTGCCATGGCACTGTCATTCAAACTGGGCGGCGAAATTCTGCGTACTGTTGTGGTGCGCGATATGTCCGAAATTATACAGGTGGGTGCAATTATCATTCTGCGTGCCGCACTGACATTCCTTATTCACTGGGAAATCAAGAATGAGGAGCAGGATATAAAACAACATTCTGTTAATGAACATTCCCATAATACATAAAAAGAGGTTAGAATATGAAAGCTATATTTGCTGCGCTGAACACACTGGCAGTAGCGCTGATATTTGAAATAGAAAGACTGAACGCCTTGCTGGCTGGCCCACTGGACGGTGCCGGCACAGGTATCAGCCTGTTTTTCGGCATAGTGGAAATCAATGACACAGTGCCATGGGCACAGGTGCCGGAATATATATTTGCTATGAAAACTATTATGATGGCTATTATGGCCTACAACATTATCTTTATAGTAATTGAATATAAAAAGAGCCGTAAAAGACTGGCAGAACAGGCCGAAAGCAAATAAAATAATCATCCCCGTACCGAAACAGTACGGGGATTTTTTATGTAATACTATTATCTGTAAACATAACCTGTGGACAGCTGGTCAACCTTTTCCTGTGCCCGGGTATCGCCCCGCCGGGCAGCTTTTTTGTACCAGATAAGAGCCGTTACTCTGTCAACCTTTGTACCTTTGCCATAATAATACATCTGTCCCAGCTCATACCGTGCTCCAGCATCACCTTTTTCAGCAGCTTTTTTGTACCAGTACATAGCTCTTTCCAGGTCCAGTCTTGTACCCTCACCATATTGGTACATATTGCCCAGCTCCACCCGTGCCTGTATGTTGCCCAGCTGTGCCGCTGTAACATACCAGTGGAGGGCCTCTACCTCATCTTTTTCTGTGCCTTTGCCCCTTGAGTACATAGATGCTGTTTCGTACCGGGCCTGTGCATCACCTTGCTCTGCGGCTTTTTGGTACCATTGCAGGGCTTTCACTCTGTCCTTTTCTGCACCCTTACCGTAATAATGCATATATGCAATTTCTCTCTGCGCCTGAACATCACCCTGTCCTGCAGCAGCCAGTAATTTTTCATACAATTCCATAAAGCACCTCCGAAAGCCTTTATTTGTTATAAATATTATATCATGCTGTATATAATTTGTAAATATATACATTTATTGTGCATATTTCATAAACATAGTTATGTTTATTTAATTTTATTAAAACGAAGTACAAAACATAACAGAAGAAATAATATAAAAGAAAAAAAGCAGCAGACTGCTGAAAATCAACAATCTGCTGTGGTGCGGTTAGCGTTTCTATATTCGAACCTTGTACGATTTATTTTACAAATAATCATTAGTTTGTTAAAATAATTATGGGATTTTTATGGGACAAAGATGGGATGAAATCCATATATTATTGCTTTACAATTATAACCGATAACGTTATCAAATTATTGAATAACGAAAGGAGTTTTTAATTGCAAAGTAAAAATTATAAGCATTGGCTAAGTATTCCGGACAACCGCAGGTGCAAACCATGCAAAGATAATCACGGTAAAATATATCATATAGACGAAGTGCCACAAACTGACCATAGATTACATGAGCGTTGCAGATGTCTTATTGTATGGATGCAAGCGATAATGGCTGGCAAAGCTACAGATAAAGGTAATGATGGTGCAGATTATTGCTTAAAGCACTATAATGAACTGCCGGATTGCTATATCACCAAAGAGGATGCTGAAAAACTTGGATGGGTTTCATTTATAGGCAATCTTGACAATGTGGCACCCGGTAAAATGGTAACTATGGGTGAATACAAAAATAAAAATGGACATTTACCTGTAGAGAGCGGACGTTTTTGGTATGAAGCAGATATAAATTATACATCTGGTTATAGAAATAGCGAACGAGTAGTTTTTTCTAACGATGGCTTAATATTTGTAACCTATGACCATTATAAAACATTTGTAGAGATAGTATAAAGGAGGAGTTATGCTAAACAGAAAAGAATATACTCAGAAAGAACTGGCATATAGAGATATTCCTGAAAATCCAATCGTTTTAGATTTTTCAAAATGTGATGGTTGGTATGATATTCATAAAATGCTGAACGATAAATTTGGATTACCATTATTCTGTGGTATGAACTGGGATGCTTTCTGGGATTTGTCCCGAAGTACTTTTTATGGTCGAGGAAAAAATTATATTGTAGAAATACATAATTTTTATTCTATGACTGAAGAATATCAGGATTACTGTAAACCTATGCTGGAAATTTTTGAAGATATTCAGAAAGAAAACAGCAATGTATTTTTTGCATATATTTCATAACAATGAAAAAGAAGCCCCTGTAAAGTTCGATTACAGGGGCTTCTGGTGCGGATAACAGGGGTCGAACCTGCACGCCTGGGGCACCAGATCCTAAGTCTGGCACGTCTGCCAATTCCGCCATATCCGCATATCAAGATTATATTATACTAAACGGGCAAGTTTTTGTCAAATAAACAGGCCGTGAAAGTCAGGCAGAGTTTGAATAAATAATAAAAGACGGACAATTGTCCGTCTTTTGTCATAAATGCTGTTAAAATCAGAAATCCAGGTCCAGTTCGGCGATTTCATCCATAATTTCCTTGTCGCGTTCGTAGAACAACAGGGATTTGTTGTGTTTGAAATATTCATCACAGCCGAAGTTGGAGATGAATTTGGAACCGTAATAGTTCTGTGTCAGTTCCGTTACCAGAATCAGCATTTCCTGGCCGTCACCGAATACATCGTCCACAAAGCGGAAAGCATTGTCCATTCTTGCGCTGGTCAGTTTGGCTTCTTTTTTGTGTGCTCTGGTCAGTGAGTTGTAGCTGGATTTGATGTGGGCCACAGCAGTTTCCGCATCCACATTCATTACGCCTGTCATCTGTTTTTCCAGGAATTCAATAACAGCGTTCCGGTTTCTTCTTTCCTGGTCTGTCAGGTTGCCGGCAGTAATGCGTTTGTCCAGGTCTTTTTTCTGGTCTGCAATCAGGTCATTGAGAACATCAATAGGCTTTTTGTCACCCACTTCAACCTTTTTGGTATATTTTCTAACCAGTTTTCTGGCATCAGAAATCATATTGATTTTTTCCACAACAGTCAGTGTGTCCTCGTTGATGGCATCCAGCAGCAGGCTGATAAGCATAACTCTTTCATCAAATTTGGCAGAGATAGCTTTCTGTTTTACAGTCATGCCGTATTCGCCGTCCATGATTTTGTCAATCTGGTAGTCTCCGCGATATTTTACATACAGGTCGTAGTATGCAGAGA
This sequence comes from Oscillospiraceae bacterium, assembly GCA_017473015.1. Lineage (GTDB taxonomy): Bacteria > Bacillota > Clostridia > Oscillospirales > Ruminococcaceae > RGIG3102. Next base: position 28,382 of record JAFUNP010000030.1, read on the forward strand.
AGGATTTGGCCACTTTTCTGTTCTGCAGATACTGGGAAACCAGTGTTTCTTTTACAGGAATTCCGTGTTTTTCATACAGGTCAATCATCTGTGAAAGGTCTTCCCAGCCACGGGCTGTGGCGAAAGCTTTGCTGTCCACAGTGGATTCGATGGTGTAAAAGTCGGCAGTTTTGGATTCCAGATAGGAAATGATGGACATATGAACATTTGCTTTGTAGGCATAGTCTTTCCAGATTTCGAAATCAGGTGTGATGTCGATGCGTTTCAGACGGTCCCATGTAGCAATGTCGTATTCTCTAACAGCGTTGTTGTATTCAGGTGGGTTACCGGCAGTAACAATTACCCAGCCGGTAGGGATTTTGTGTTTGCCGAAAACTTTGTACTGCAGCAGCTGCAGCATAACAGGTGCAAGTGTTTCAGATACACAGTTGATTTCGTCCAGAAAGAGAATGCCTTCTTTCAGGCCTGTGTTTTCCATCAGTTCATAGATGGAAGCAATGATTTCGCTGAGAGTGTATTCAGAAACAGTGTATTCCTGGCCGCCGTAGGTTTTCTTTTCAATAAAAGGCAGACCGATGGCAGACTGGCGGGTGTGGTGTGTCATTGAGTAGGACAGCAGACCTACGCCCATTTCGGAAGCAATCTGTGCCATAATGGCAGTTTTACCGATACCCGGAGGGCCCATAAGGAAAACAGGACGCTGTTTTTCAATAGGGATAACATAGTTGCCGAATTCATTTTTTGTAAAATACACGGTAAGGGTATTTTTAATCTCGTCTTTAGCTTCTTTAATATTCATAAAATTACCTCTTATTCATCCTCTTTTATATCATTAGGGTCAAGTATCAGTTTGATTGCCCATGGCGGCACCACAGGGTCAAACATAGGGTCGTCGCTTATAAACGCAAAAGCTGTTTTGTAAGCAGGGGCGCGCTGTGGAAATTCACCAAAGCCGTCGGTAAAATAGATAAGCCCCTTCAGGTTGGTGAATTCTTTATTTACAATCAATTCGTCCACATATTCAAACACCGGGCGGAAGTCTGTACCGCCGAAGCCGTACAGCATCATATCTGCCATATATCTGTCCAGTTCAGCCTGAGATGTAATTTTTTCATCATGCTGGATTTTTACATCACACTGGATAATGTGCAGGTTGATACGGGAAGAAAAGCTTTCGGTGGCTTTGAGAATATTGTAGGTTTTTCTTAGGAACGCCTCAACCTCGTCACCGTGCACAGAGAAGGAGGTGTCGATGGCGATTACAAATTCTTTTACCACATTGGTTTCTTTGTACTCCAGCGGCTCTACCAGCGGCATATTGTCGTAAAGGGTAAGGCCGTAGGTGTAATAGATATAGTCAAACTCATCGTCGTCTATCATCATTTTTTCGCCCATAGAGGCGAATTTTTTCAGGAATGCAGTGTAATCATACTTTTCTCTGGTTACATTACGCAGGTTCAGCAGTAAATCACCTACACGGCTGCCGGCCTCTTTGGAGAAAGTTTCAAGGTCCAGGTCCATGTGTTTGGCCACATCTTCCCATTCCTCCATGATTTCTTCCATTTCTTTGCTGACTTCCTGGTTTCCGTCATCGCCCATTTCTTCGCGTTCTTCTTCGTCAGCATTGCGTCCGTCCTGGCCGGTTTCCTTGTTTTCGCTGGAGTCCTCCTGCATGCCATCGTCCTCCGGATTGTCCCGGTTGTCATCAGGCTCCGGCTCACCGTCGCCATCCTGGTCATCCATAGGCTCTTCTTTTTCCATCTTTGGCTTTTCGTCTTTTTTGTCCTTATCTTTTGTCAGTTCCTGTGGCTTATGAATCATATCGTACCAGCAGGAGTGGTCATCGTAGGTAAATAGAATAAACAGCTCTCGCATTTCATCTTCTGTCAGGTCGCTGTCCAGCAACCAGCGATAGATTTTTTCCGCTGTCAGCTTGTCCACATTGGCACGCATTTTTTCCAGCGCCCGCTGTCTGTCCGGGTCCGGCTCAGTCTGCAGATATTCCTCTGTTTCTGCCAACTGACTGAGGATATTTTCCACAGCTATGTCACAGGCGATGTCCCAAAGATTCTGGTTAATCTGGGGGCCAACATAGAAATGAAGGAATGTACAGTGAAGAATCATGTGCAGATAGGTGCGTGTAACCAGATTTTTGTCTTTTTTGTACAGTTGAAGTATATATCTGGGATTGAATTTAATGGTACGGCCGTCTACACAGAGAAAGTCTTCGTATTCTTCCAGCTTCAGCTTGTTTATGGCAGAGTCCAGAAAACGCATATGTACAATCAGGGAGTTTTTGGACGCATTCATCACCTTTTTGGCAACTCGTCTGATTTTTATGGTCTGGGATTCATATTGTTCCATATCTTCTCCTTTCCTGAAAATTCATATATCTGTATTTCAGTATTTCATATACATAGCAGGACGCACGCCGAAATAGTCAAAGCAGTCATCCCCGTTTACAATGCTGTTTTCACTGGTGATAACACCGTCACGAACATACATTTTTTCGATTGGATGATTGCCCGGTGAGCGCAGCCACCAGTAGGCAAACTGGTCGAACACAGTCCACATAGGGGTGCGTGTGGAACGGCGGGTAAATGGCGCCAGTCGGTCACGCTCTGCGCGCAGGTATTTTTCCACTTCTTTTACAGACAGGAAAAACAGTTTGTCTGCCTGCTGCCGGGTGGCTGTAGGGGTAAAAGACAGGCTGTCGTCCTTATCATCAATGTAGACCGGTACCATCATTTCTTTTTCCCGGTCGGTAAATATATCGTGGATATATTCGGTATGCAGCTTCAGTCGGCAGCTGCTGCGGCTCCATGTGGTGTAACCGCTGTAAAAATTGGTATAAGGTTTACAGTCAAAAACATACCGGCTGAGCAACAGCACCTGTCTGTTTTTATTTTCCAGAACCAGAAAAGGCATAGGCTCCAGGCCCAGCCACACCATTGTGCCTGCAGCAGCACGGGAAAAATCATAATTTCTCTCCGGCCGGGGCAGTTTGCTTCTGCCAGGAGTGTATTTTCTGGTTATGTTCAGCGAAGCAGGGGCGGTACGCAGCCTGTTGCCTGCTTCCATAAGGTAAAACAGTATATCGGTTTTCTTTTTGTCCCTGGCGTAGTCAATAAACTGTATCACATTGGACTTTCTGATTACACGGTGCTTTACCAGCAGAGGAAAAGCCCGGGTTTTGTTCAGGTCAATAAACTGCGGCACCATTTCCGGTGCCTGGGAAAAGAGATAGTTCTGATACAGGACAATCTTTTCTTCAGTTATGTCATATAGATTTTCCATACGGGAAAGGGCTATTTCCACCTTTTCCACACAGTTTTTCAGATAATTGAAATCCGCCAGTTCATCATAGTATCTTATTCTTTTTCTCATAGGCTTACTCGCAGCAGAAATACATGGCAGGACGCACCCCGAAATGTTCAAAATAAGCGCCCTGAACCGTGCTGTTTTCGCTCATAATGATGCCGTCACGCACATAGTAAATATCCACATACTGCTCACCCTGAGTGCGCAGCCACCAGTGAGCATACTGGTCAAATACAGTCCACAACATACTGCGGATTGCGTATTTGGTAACAGGAGCCATTCTGTCGCGGTCAGTTCGGAAATAGCGCTGGGCATCCTTTACATTCAGGTAGAAAAATCTGTCATCAGACAGACCTTTTGGGTTGTCGAAGGACAGCGTATCGTCCCAGTCGATATACACCGGCACAGTCATATCCTTTTCTTTCTGTGTCAGCAGTGCATCGATATATTCTTTGTTAAGACGGCGGCGGATTGAACAGGTACGCCATTCACTGTGACCGCGGAAAAAGTCATCTATCGGCATACAATCAATTACATATTTCGATATAAGCAACAGGCGGCCGTCTTTATTTTCCAATACCTGCCATGGCATAGGGTCAGCTCCCAGCCAGATGATTTCACCGGGGCGGGAGTTTCGGTAATTGTATGTATTTTCAGCCGGTGGCAGAGGTGATTTACCGGGTGTGTGCTTTTTGACCACTTCCAGATTTTTGGAATTGGTTTTCAGCAGATGGCCGGCCTCCATCAGATAAAAGAGAATGTCATTCTTCTTCTGTTCCCTGGCGTAATCGGTGAGTTTCAACACATTTGTCTTTTTGATTACACGGTATTTAACCAACAGCGGAAGAAGGGTTGTTCTGTTTAAATCTATAAATTCCTGTGCTATTTTCGGAGCCTGATTAAAAAGATAATTCTGATACATCACTATCTTTTCATCGGTAAGTCCATATGGATTTTCAAGACGGGAAATAGCTATTTCCACCTTTTCCACGCAATTTTCCAGACGGGTGAAATCGCGTTCTTCGTCAAAATAAATTATTTTTTTCATTTTCTGTATAATAAGGTAAGTTTAATTTTTATTTTATATCAAGATACATTGCGGGGCGTACTCCGTAATGGTCATAAAATCGGTCATATCCATTGGACATGATGACACCGCCATGGAGCGCTATTCCGCCGTCAGCCTGTACATGACTGGCACCTGCCACATCGTCCAGGCTTGGGGTGCGCAGCCACCAGTGGGCATACACATCAAAATGCTGCCACAGGATTTTGCGCTTGCCAAAAAGGGTTACTCTGGCCTTTCTGTCCTCCTCGGTGCGGAAGTATTTATTTACTTCTGCCACACTGAGGAAAAAAAGTCTGCTTTCCGGCAGGGAGTCTGTTTTTTCAGTATAAAGAGTATCTTCATCTATGTACATATGTCTGATAACCGCCTGTTCCCGGGATGTGAAATATGCCGGGAGAAACTCTGTATTCAACCATTTGCACACAGCGCTGTCTTCCCAGCGCATTTTATAGAATGTATTGTTATAAGCCTGACAGTCAAAGGCGTATTTTGAGATAACCAGCAGACGGCCGTCTTTATTTTCCAGCACCTGCCACGGTAATGGCAATTTACCCATCCATACAATATCTCCCGGCTTTGCGTCTGCCTGCGGTAACTTTTGCACTGCATTGTTCACAGATTTGCCCGGTGTGAATTTCGGGGCAATATCCAGATTCTTTGGGTGGCTGCGCAGGTCGTTTCCGGCATTCAGCAGATAGGAGAGAATATCCATTTTCCTGGCATCATGAGCATAATCCACCATTTTATTTATATTCGCCTTGCGGATTACTTTATATTTCACCAGCAGTGGAAACATTGTAATTCTGTTTGTATCTATAAATTCAGGTACTGTTTTTGGTGCTTTTTTTGAAAGGTAGTCCTGATACATAACCCAGTCTTCATCTGACAGGTTATAAGGGTTTTCCAGACGGGAAACTGCCAACTGTGTTTTTTCTGCACAGTCCTCCATTCTGTTGAATTCCCTGAGTTCGTCATAATATCTGATAGGATTTTTTGCCATAATATTTCCTCTGATGATAATTATAAAATGCAGTTATTCACTTTATAATTTTAATATATTTGATATTTATAGTCAACCGATAAAATGTACTCAATACAATAACAGCCCTGCGGTGTGCAGGGCCGTAAAATCATATTTTTTCAAAATATTCTGTAAGGGCAACAGTGTTTTCAGTGGAATATTCTATCTCTGCGGAAAACATTCTGGCGATTTCACACAATGCGGTCATATCCACACCGCCGTGGTCAATCCTGTGTGCCCGGCACAGGTATCTGATAAGATAAAAGCTGGCAGTCACCATCAGCATACGACCGGTAAAACAGCCGTCATCCAGGCTTTCGGTGGTATGACGGAAAACCAGATAAATCAGCAGCTGTTCAAAGGCTGTGTCAAAATTCATATCAGAAATACCCAGTTTTTCTTCAGGAATATTTTTCAGGTTTTGCAACAGGAATGTCCATTCTTCATCCAGCCTTTCCAGCGGCAGAAAAATATCCGCCAGCTGTGATGCAGTAAACATCGCCGGCTGTATGCCGCACAGGGAGAGGGCATCTGCAATTCGCTCATCAATTGGTTTCTCCCTGTTCTGCAGGGCAGCAAAAATATCATCACGCAGGTCAAGAAAATCCCATTCATCAGGCCACAGTTCTTCCTCATCATCTTCCAGGCAGACCAGCTGTGTTTTGTCTGGTTTTGTAAGTATCAGCTGTGCCACAGCTTCGCAGCTCATACCCAGACCGATTTCTTCCCTGCCGGAGTAAAAATTGCGGAAACGGGGGTGGTCGTCACATATCTGACTGACTTTGTCAAAGCCCAGATTTATTATGATTTCACACAGGTCATTTTCATTAAGAAAAGGACAGCGACCGTTCTCTTTCATGCAGAAATGAGCTGACTCCTCATCGCGGCAGATATTGGATGCCAGCTTTTCGCCCATTTTGCCGGTAACACCGTCATAAAAGGACAGGGTTTCATCATCTATATCAATTTCCCAGCCTATACAGCAGTTATGGCGGCATTCCCCTGCCAGACAGCGGAACCGGCTGTAATAATCAGGTACAACAATTCTCATAATTTTCTCCTTGTTATGACTATAGCTAAATTATAGTCCAAACCTTTGCTGTTGACAACAAAAAAACCTCCCTTGCGGGAGGTTTCGTTGTATGGCAGTTACATAGACTGCATTATTTTTTCCAGTTCCTTTTTTCTTTTCTTTTCAAAGCGTTTCAGCATCACTGCAAGTGTAAGGAGAGAAACCACCACACCGGCAATTCCGCCGTAAAACATAATCATAGCTGTTGTCATATGTATACCTCCTTAAATCCAGTTACCCAGTTTCAGGGCATCATAACTGTTCTGCAGCAGACGCATTTCGCTGTCAGTATCCGCCTGGATGCCGGATGCTGAGAACAGCTGCAGAGCTTTGGAATAATAAGCTGCAAACTGTGTGTAATCGCGCTGCATAATATCTGTGGCTTCCTGCTGAGAAAGTTCCAGGAAAGCAAGACGCTTATAAACCACATAATTTTCACCGTATTTATCAATAGATGCGAGATATGTATTTCGTGCGGAGGCAAAATAACCGTTTCCAGTCTGAATATGGGCCAAATTCATATATACTTCAAGGGAAGCATAGCCGTTGTCCACCAGATACTGCAGTGTACTGATGGCTGAAAGAGCATACCGGCTGTCACCTGTGATGGCATTCATATCACAATAAGCCTGAGCCAGCTGCTCATAAAGAATAGTTGCATAGCCGCCGTCCACATCGGCCACAGCCTGTTCCAGCGCAGCGATATTTTTCTGCACAAGTGATGTACTGCCTGCATAACCTTGCTGTGCTGTATAAGTCCGGCTCCACAGATGGTAGGCACGGGCTTTGATGTATTCGTCCTGTGTAATCCGGGTGCAGTTTCTGAAATAGTTGGCCGCATCAGTGAGATTGCCCTTGGCCGCTGACACTTCACCATAGATAAGATTGAGATAATCTTCTGACAGGCCAGAGGACGGTGCTTCTTTCACCGCTTGTTCTGCTTTGTCCAGATAGCCGGCTTTAATAAGTGCGATGATGTAGTTGCTGTAACACTCTGCATTGGTACCTGCATAGCTTAGGGAAGCCTCGTACAGTGTGATGGCATCATCATATTCTTCCAGCCGGAAGCTGCTGCTGCCGGCGATATAATAAAGATTTGCCAGTGTCACATCATCATACACAGAGGTGTCCTCCAGGGCATCCTTTACCACAAACATAACGGTATCTTCGTACCGACCGGAGTTGTACATTTCCAGGGCCTGATTGTAGAGTGCATCACCTTTGTCAGTCTGCATCATTCTGTAACCTTTGAAAGCTGTGACTGCACTGAGTGCGGCGAAAGCCACCACAAACAGCAAAGTAATTGTCTGGCGCAGTATCATTGCTTTGTATCTTCTGTCGCGTTTTACACCGTCGCTGAAAGCTGTCAGCATATCGGTGGCAGACCGGAAACGGTCTTTTGGTGCAGGCGACATGGCTTTGTTTATGATATAAGCAAAAACATCAGAAATATCCGGCACCAGCTCTTCTACCGGTCGGTTGTTTTTACAGTCAGGAGCAGGGCGCACACCTGTGAGCATATGGTACAGTGTGGCGCCGATGGCGAAAATGTCGCTGCGGGCATCCACCATATTCACCGGGCGGAAATCGCTTTTCAGTCTGTTCTGAACAGCAGAGGTATTGTCCATTAAAGTTTCAACGCCGGCAGTAAGGTCAATTTCTGTATCACTGTATTCATCTATTTCAGTTTCAGTTGATTCAGTTACAGAACCGCTGTAAACACCAGCCCGGCGCAGTTTGCGTCTGTAGGCATCGTATTCAGCCTTTGCAGCCACCTGTTCCGGTGCGGCATAACCACGGGTCAGACCCACCACTGCATAGGAATCTTCAGAAGAAGAAATATTAAAATCGATAAGACAGATATCATCATCAGGGGTGATGATGATATTGTCCGGTTTGATGTCACGGTGAAGTATAGCCGGTTTGCGGCTGTGGAGGTATTCCACTGCTGTACACAGCTGTCGGGCATACTTCGCCACCTGTGAACGGGTAAATTTCACCCCGGAATCCAGCAGGTCCTGAACACTTTTGCCAGGGATAAAATCCATTACTGTGTAAACATCGCCGCTGTCGGTGGTGAAAAAGTCAAAAACCTGTGGCAGATATGGATGGTGGAGATTTTTCAGAATATCCACTTCCATACGGTTATCCAGAGTGCGTTTGGCTTTGTCCTTCATTTTTTTCAGCACCACATTTTTCTGCAGTGAGTTGTGATAGGCCAGAAAAACTGTGCCACCGCCGCCAGAGCCGATTTCCCTGATGACGGTATAGGTTTTGCTGATACCTGACAGTGTGTCAGGTGTCTGTGATACCTGATTCATAGTATCCTCCGGTGTATTAGTGATTTGACTTTTCATAGCCTGTACAATTATAATGAAAGCATCAATACAATGCGAGGCAGATATGACAAGCCAATATTTTTATAATATAATGCTGATTATCAGCGTGCTGTTCGGTGCCATAATAGGGGCGTACACCACCACAGTGGACTACAGAGTAAGAAATGACCTGCCCATAGTGACAGCGGACTGTTACTGCCCGTCCTGCGGGCACAGACTGCCGCTGCACCACCAGTTTCCTGTAATCAGCTGGATTTTATTAAAGGGCAGGTGCGGATTCTGCAATGAAGCAATCCCGGCACGCTACCCTGTAATCGAAATGGGTTACACTGTGTTTTACACAGCGGCATTTTGTATGTTTTCTGCACAGCCGACCGTGTTCTGTCTGCTGTGGTTTGGCTTTTCCTGTACAGTGCTGTGTATACGAGGCCGCGGACACACAAAACCGCTGATAAAAGCCATTTTTCACATGACGATATATCACGGTGTGATAGCCGCCACGCTGATATATCTGTACGCCGCAAAAGCACCGGTGATATAATCAGTCGGTGGCATAAAGCAAAGCGCAGGTCACATTATCTGTGGAACCACGGGCAATGGAGTTTTCCACCAGCTGTACACACAACTTTTCCATTCTGCGGCTGTTGGACAGCTCTCTGCGATTGTCGTCATAATCACGGTATTCAGTGTACTCACAGAAGCCGTCAGAGCCCAGCATATAAATATCGTTTTTTACAATATCACCGCTGCCTTTATTCAGCCACAGGTTCTGCTCCTTGCCCACAAAGTTGGCCAGATATTTTTTTACCACGCCGTCCTTCACCCTGACAGTTACTTCTTCAGGGGTGAGGCGGTAAAGGTTTTCACGGATACAGTAGATACTGCTGTCACCTACATGGAAAATATAATAACTGCTATCCAACAGCATTATAAGGGACATAGTACAGCCTATGTCCTCTTTATTTTGCCTTTTTTCCCATACTATCTCGTTCAGCTCCAGTATGGTGGCCTCCAGGTCCTCCAGTATATCTTCGGTGCTCATAATGTTCACCATATCCAGCATACCGCTGTACCACAGGGCGATTCCGTCGGTGATAATCTGTGAGGACACTTCACTGTCAGCCAGACTGCCTATACCGTCGCACACACAGGCGCAGGAGAAAAATCTGCGCTTTCTGTCAGAGCTTTGGCAGAAAACTCTGTCCTGATTTTTTCTCCTGACCGGTCCCTGGTCGCTGTGGCAACCGGAGACAATTTTTGAAATCTGTGTTGTGTCTTTTTTTCTGATTAACATACGCGGTAAGTAAGTCTGTATTTCCGTGAAATCATAATGGTGTCACCTTTATCCACAGGATATCTGTAGTTAGGCATAAGTTCTTCACCATTGAGGTATGTATGGTTTTTAGAGTTAAGGTCGATTACATATACCTGGCCATTTTTATCCTGTTCAAAACGCATGTGCGTTCTGCCGATAAAGGTAAGGGAAATATCAAAGCTGTAGTCGCTTACCTTCTGGCCTGTTTTGTCATATCTGCCCACTGTTTTAGGACCTGTGGACAAGTCAAGGGTAACAGTCTCCGGAGCTTTTGGCATATCCTTGCTTTCCAGACGCATTGTAAAGCCTGCTGGTGCTACTTCACAATCATCGTCCGGCAGGTCTGTCAGAACTCCGTAATCTTCTTCCACCGGTGCCTGTACAGGTGCCCGTTTAGGTTCTTTTCGTCCGAAAGGCAGTTTTGATTCTGCTTTCTTCACTTCTTTTACAGGTGCTTCATCAAAAATGTTTTCTTCCTGTTTTTTCTTTTTGACGCCAAGCAGACCACCGAAAAGGCCGCCGCCTTCTTTTTCTTTTTTCTGTTTTGGCTCTTTTACCGGTTTTTCCTTTTTGGCCTTCTTTTCTTTTTCTTTCTTGACTTTTTTATCCTTTTTGGACTTGCCGCCATCATCACCGAACAGCCGGCCCAGTTCACCTATATCTTCGTCATCGCCAAAGCCCAGGTCTATGCCAGGCAGTGATGAGCCGCCGCCCTTTTCTTCTTTGACAGGTGCTTTCACCTTTTCAACCACTTTTTCTACTTTTTCTTCAACTACAGGCGCTACTTCTTTTACTTTTTTCACTACATCTGCAAAAGGTTCAGATGTTCTGTCAGCCGCAGGCTGGACAGCCTTGAAGCCTTCTTTTGCCATGGCTGCCTGTGTTGCTTTCAGTTCATCCAGCAGTGTGAAAACTGTAGCACCTTTTTTGTGCACAGTTTTTACCAGGAAATTTGCATAGGCAGGTTCATCGCTGATTTCCATACTGAGGAACAAGTCCATAAAGAAATCCATAATGTCTCTGTCATCATTTTTGCCCCGGCCGGCAGGATTGTAGATATATTTTACAGAATAGTCATCTGTATTCAGCATAATATAGTTTTTGTCCAGCAGGAAATGGTGGTAATCCATAAACCAGTCCACACAGTCTGCAAACGGAGAAACCATATTTACCAGCAGCTGAACAGCCTCGGCTTTTCTGAAATTCAGCGGTGTGTACTCCATGCGTGTACCTCCGCTCATTTCATACCTGAACTCTGTGGTGTTGTTCATGCTCATAACCTTCATAGGCATAAGGAAAGGAGGAAGGTCAACTCTCATAACATTAAGGACTATTTCGTCCACTGTATCATTTGCTGCAAGAGGAACAACTGCATACATTTTATTGGCAACTTGTATTTCGTTTAACATTCTGCACACCTCGCATTATTCGTAAAATTTCAGAGTAATAATTTTGTAAATACCGCCGTCGTTTACCAGCGCACTACCGTCGCGGAACGGATTGGCCTGGTCATAGTCTGCCCGTATAACCACATCGCCGTAAAGGTTGATGTAGCTCCAACCAGCACCTGTCTTTACAGCAGCAAGACCGCAGGAGAAGGATTTTGCATCGCTGAATTTATAATCAATAACCAGCTCGCCATCCTCGTTGACAAAGCCCCATTTGCCGGCACTGTTGGCTACAGCGATAAGGCTGTCTTCTTCCTCGATTGCTTTGGCATCTGCAAAGCGAACTTCATCTTTGGATGCTTCTTTACCGTTGGCACGGATTACAAAGTAACCGTTTTCATCCTTTACTACGGCGCGTTTGGCTACATATGCCTGACCCAGGCTGTTTACAGGAACATCCAGATAAGTGTTGTCACCTTTTTCTTTTCCCTCTTCGTCCATTATCTTCCAGACGCCTGACTCTTTTACAAAATGTCTATCGTCTTCGCCCAGAATAATATCGTCATAGATATGTTCTGTAACAGGTACAAATTCTTTGGTATACAGCGCATATTTGCCGCCTTTCACCGCCGCAATTGTTTCTTCGCACAGGTCTGCCACTTTATTCAGAGCTGATTTGTCTCTGCCGTACAGGTCGCCGGAAGAATTTATCAGACGATATTCGCCGTCCTGTTTAACCACTGAATAATCACCTGAAAAAGCCAGGGCTTCGTCAAAAGTGAAATCTGTCAGCAGTTTGCCGCGATAGTCAGCATAACCCCATTTGGTGCCGTCTGTCACAGGAAAAGCCAAAGAGGATTCCGCCTGTACAACCTGCTGATAGGCGGCTTCGCGTTCGCTGCGTTCGTAGCGGATGGATTCATATTTTTTGATTACAGTTTCATCTTCAGTGCTTTCTACTCCGTTTTTCAGCACAGCAATTGCACCGCGGACACTGCCGTTATTCAGATGAATATCAGCCAAAGCAATGTATTCTTCAACAGTGGTTGTTCCGTCAGAAATTCTGTCCTCAACCAGGTCCATATATTCTTCTGTTTTACCTGCGTCTTTGTATACCTGCAGCAGTTCTATTTCTATTTCCGGATTCTGGTCAGTGCTGTAATCGTCCAGTGCCTGTTCATAAAGCTCTGCAGCAGGCATATAGAGTTTTTCTGACACCAGCCGCTGTGCTTCTTCAACCAGCCGGCGCTGTTCTTTTTTACCATTGCCGTTCACCATAGTGAGCAGGGCTATAGCCCAGCCTGCCACTACAAACAGTATGGCAATCAACTGTAATGTGGATAATCTTTTCTTTACCATATTTTTCTCCTAACCTGCCAGATATCTGATAACCACTCCCAGAAACAGGAATGGCACAAAAGGTATGGCATCCTTTTTGGATATCTTTTTCATTATAAGCATTATAACTGAGTACAGTGCGCTGATAATACAGCCATAAAGCACTGCCCCGGTCACATATTCACCGGTGAGATAAAGCCCCATAACCAGAGACAGCTTTACATCTCCCGCGCCGAAGCTGCCTTTACTTAAAAGGTAGGTACCGCCAAAGCACATAGCGCTGAAAACAAAACCGATAAACATGGACGGTGCCGCCCGGACAAAACCGGAAAGGTCTTTGACCATACGCATGCCGTTGATGATAACCCATAGCAGCATCAGCACCAGAAGTATTTTATTGGGCACTATTTTTTCCCACAAGTCTGTCATGCAGAACACCAGCATACCGGCCAGCATAACAAACAGCTGTAAAAATTCAAAATTCATTATACTGCACTGTCCCAGTGAAAACCATACTCTCACCAGGGCCAGCTCTGCCAGAGCCAGTGCAATCAGCTCATCACGGGATTTCAGAGGAATTCTTTTCTGATTTTCTTCCTGTGTAAAATCGCTTTGATATATACTGATTGTACCTGCATAGATAACAGGCAACGCCAGCATACAGAATATAATAGTAAGATAATTCATAAAATTCGTCACCTGGCTCAGCCTTTCTCACAAGTTTTGCCGTCGCCATCCAGCCATGCAGGCACTACCACACGCTGTGACATTGTAATAGTGGCATCGTCCAGCAGAGCACTGATAAAAGGCAGTTCCAGCTGGTAAGTAACATGAATATCTATCTGTTCCAGATTGGCATCTGTAAACAGCTGACTGTTGGAAAAATCCAGCCCGGCCATGCCATTCACCACGCCGTAATTTTTCAGATAAGCATCTGCCGTTTTGCCACCGGCAAAGGTCTGGTCCAGATATTTGTTCATCAGACCGCTGGCCATGGCGGAAAGCATAAAATTTTTCACCGCATCCTCTGCTTTTTCTATCAGCAGGAAGGACAGACCGGAAATAAGCTCTTTGGGGTTGTTCATAAAGTATTTGCCTGTTTCAACCACCACCTGTCCTTTGGCATATGTATCACCGGCCCGGTTTTTGAACTGTTCTGCGTTGTTTTTCAGATTTCCCAGATTGCTGGAGGAAAGCCGGTTGCCTGAGGACTGCAGATTGTCAATGCTGTCCAGCAGCCGGTTTACATCTTCGATAGCCTGGTCCACCGGCCGTGTTTCCACATCTATGTCCTGATTCAGCTGCAGGTCCGCATTTCGCACGCCGGTGGCGTGGTAGAGATAAGTGTAGGAAGACAGTTCACTGGCTGTCTGGTGCAGGGCGTGCTGTATTCTGTTGTGTACCATAAACACATTTGTGAACGAAATAATGCCAAACACCACAAATATGAATGGAATAAAGGCAAGTACGGTTTCCACCGTAATCATACCTGATTGATTTTTTCTTTTGTTTTTCTTCATACCTGACCTCACTTAATAGCCGCGGATAACGGAATATTTGATATATCCGTCATCGATAGCTTCGATTTTTTCCTGTGTTCCCTGGGTGTCATTTTCCAGGAACATTTCCAGGAAGTTGTCCGGTATAATTACCATATCTATATGGGCTTTGCAGTAGCTGTTTACAGCTGTGACTGTATTGCCCATTTTGAAATTAAGGGTTGTAAGAGTTTCTGCCTTTTGCTCTGCCTGGTTTACATTCAGCGTTATCAGGTCACTGGTACGGTCCAGCAGGGTATTCTGGTCCACCAGCAGATACAGCAGAACTTTTATGTAATCTTCGTAGCTAAGTTTGAGGCCGCCGCTGGTAGCAGAGCCTGAAACAGAACTGCTGCCGTCAAAACCACCCAGGAAAGAGGAAATATCTGTAGAAGAAAGGTCACCTACTTTTGTTTTGTACAGCATTACCTTGTCACGGTCCTTCAGCTTGTTCCAGTCAGCCACTGTTTCCATGGATGAAACACCCAGTCGCAGAGCAAGACTGACCGCTATTCTTACCAGCGGTGCAGCAGCTGCACCGAACACAGTGGAAGCAACCGCCGCTGCTGCTGCATCTGCAATACCGTTTATGGCCGTGTTAACCTCTGTGATAGTGTATGTAGAAATCATATTCATAGTCATACGGAAAGCACAGATAAAGTTTCTGGTATATTCCAGGTTTTTGGCTGAATTTGTGCGGCCACCGATGAGATATTCGATTTCTGCACCGTAGAGATAGTTTATATTCCTGCTTTTTTTATAGTTTGTCAGGCTGTACTCGGTATTGTCATCCTGTGTGGTCTGTGTGGTACCTGTACCGCCTGTAGTTGTTGTTGTCGCTGTAGTTGTAGTTGTGCCGGTTGAAGAACCACCGTCCTTTTTCTCCATACCGGTTACACGGTTGGAGAACATGCCGAAGCTGTACTGCACCAGAATAACATCGTTTACCACTGTAGTTACCGCCGTACCGGCTGCCTTTCCAAAGGACATACCGTTTTCAAACATTGACAGTATTCCAGGAATATCCCCACCTGAAGAACCATCCAGCTGGCTGGAAAGTGAGCCTATACTTCTGGCTGTAGTGGTTTCTGCTCCGCTGATTTTTGAAAGTTCCGAGTCAGTTTTGTTGTTGGCCTGAGCCTGATAGTCATCAGCTTTTTTCTTTGAGCCTGTGCCGGCACCGGAGCCATAAAGCTCACCCATTTCATCATAGAACTTTTTATACTCAGGATAATCATAGAAATGCCACCAGTCCGTATCAAGAGTATAAGTCCAGTTGCTGTCGTTAGCAATCCATGTGCCATTTATGATTTCGTCTTTTATGTCGTTTAGAACATATGTAGCCGGACCTTTTATGGCTTTTTCAAATTCGTCCTCATTATGAGTATTGCGGTCTTTGTTGCTGTTCATTTCACTGTGATTGGCAAGGCCTGTGAATTTGCCGTCCAGCTCTGCGATTTTATCCAGAGTTTCTATCTCTTTCATCAGAGCGTCTTTCGTTTCCTGCGAAGCATTGGCTATGGCAGCCTGAGCCTGAGAACGCTTTGAGATAATATCGTCAATGGCATTTTCTATATCTTCTGCATCTTTCTGCAGGTCTTTGACGGTGCTGTTCACACGTGATGTGTCAATCAGTGCATTGGAATTTTTCAGTTCACTGGCCGCATCGGACAGCGGATTCAGCTGATTTTTAATGCTGTTCTTGTATGCATTTGCATCATAGTTTTCATACTTTG
The DNA here is from genome assembly GCA_017473015.1 of Oscillospiraceae bacterium. Lineage (GTDB taxonomy): Bacteria > Bacillota > Clostridia > Oscillospirales > Ruminococcaceae > RGIG3102. The sequence continues at coordinate 44,519 of JAFUNP010000030.1, forward strand.
ATACATATTCTTCTTCTGTTGCCGAAAGAGTATATGGCGGATCCTCGTCATTGGCGATGGCTCTGCGGTTAGCTTCTGCTTTTGAAATAGCAGACTCTATCTCAGATTTATGGTCCAGATAAAAGGTATAATCAGCGTAGCCGGAGGAGTTGACAATATTTTTCATGGCGTTGCTGAAAGCTGCCACATCATTTTTCTGATTGTCCAGATAAGAAGGATAATGCTTGATTGCTGTAAGGGTTTCATAATAAGCCGCCATCTGTTCCAGAACATCCAGACTGCATTCACCTATTTCACTTACCTTCTGAAAAGCTTCATTATCTTTATTGATATTCTTCATGCTGTCCAGCGTTTCAAAAAATGCGCCAAAATCCAGTTGGCCCAGGTCATTCATAAAGGTTTCCACCACGCGGAACTTCATAAAATCACCTATCTGGGTCATTAGCACAGTATTGTTGGCCAGGTTTGCGCCTTTTATAGTCTCATAGCCGATTTCGTACTCTGCATCGGCATAAGGTGCATGTGCATCAGCAGCACCGGTATTTATGGAATATCCCACCATATCGGCATAAGCTTCCAGCTCTGCCAGAGCCGTCCGGTCCTGGGTAACTGAAAACAGGCCATAAAGGTCTTTCAGCAGATTGTCATAACCGCTGAGTACAGCTTCGCCATAAGTATCCGCCGCCATAGAGGCCTGTGAAGCGAACAGTTTGAACCTGGCAATATCCGTCATGGTACTGGTAAATACCACTACTGGTACCAGCATCATGGCAACGAATGCAGTTATAACACCGTTCTGCCCGAATAATGGTCTTTTTTTCTTCTTCATATTACTTAAGCCCCTACCAAAGTTTTAAATTTTTCATAAACCTCGCCCACTTTGGAAGCTATGTTCTCAATTTTTTGTGTGACGCCGGTTTTTTCCAGTATATCTATTACATAATCCACATTGTTTATAAAGCCGTCATGGTCTGCGGCTATTACTCGCGCTGAGGCAGTGATTTCCATGCTGTCACCTATCCCTATATAGGATAAGTCTATCGGAATTTCAAATTTCTGTGTGGCAGATACATCTATCTGCTCATAAATAACATAATTTTTGTAAATACAGGTGATTTCCATATTGTCTCTATCCACAAGATTGTTGGCTTCAGACCAGAAAAAATCTTCAAAGTTTGCCACCTGTTTTGCATTGCCGAACATACCGCGATACGGATTGAGAGGCCGTGAAGCAGTGTATTTGCTGCCTTTGCGGTTTTCGGTATCGCCTTCATCATATATGCTCATCGTATCTGTTACATAGACAAAAGAGTCTGTCAGTGAGTTTCTGTAGTACATTGCCGCTGTTTCCAGATTTGCCTGGAGTATTGCGCGCTGGCAAATAAACAGGGAGATATACAGCGCCAATATTACAATCATGATTATCATAGGCAGAATCAAAGTGGCTTCTACTTCAACTGCCCCGTATTCATTTTTATTTTTACTGTTCAGCATATATATCTCCTTGTTGTATTTATTCGATAACTTTATGTATTACCGTTTGATTTATGTTTATTAGCCAAAGATTTCTTCCAGTTTTTCAACCAGCCAGGTCATCATTGTGTCAGACAGCAGTGCTACAGCGCCAACAACCAGAATGAGGATGAGAACTGTGGAAACGATGTTGGAAATACCTTCTTCTGAATTTTTCATAGCCAGAAGTCTGTAAGCGATTTTATCTGTAAGTTTCATAAATATAAATCTCCTTTTAAAATTTTAATATATTATTTCCCGTCTGTTACATGAAGCCTTCCATAACAGGAACAATAACCATAATAAGTATACTGATGAGCATCAGCATTGTAGGCACCTGCATTTTGGCCTGTACTGCTGTTACATATCTGCGCACTGAATGTTTCTTTTCCAGCCAGCATTCTGCATTGAGTGCCAGCAGGTCTTCTGTCAGTTTCTGGTTGCCGTAAACATCACTGCTCAGCAGGATTGTAACCAGCTTATCCAGATATTTGTTTTCACATCTGCTCTGCAGGCGTGTGAGGGCATCGTCCAGAGATGCAGCTTTATCCATATCACCCAGAATCAGCTTCAGTTCTTTATAAATAAGGCTGTCACCGCTGCCTGCTGTGTGTTCCAGAGAATTTACAATAGTCATACCTGACATATGCAGAAGAGCTATTTTTGAAATAACATTCGGTACTTCGTTTTCAATTTTTTCTGTACGCTTTTTGGCGCGGTCTGCCAGTTCATCCAGAGGCAGATAACCAAGAATCCCCATCAGCGCCACGGACAGTACAGCTATAAAGGCTGTAATCTTTACGCTTTTGCCCATACCCGGCAGCACAATGCATACCAGCAAAGCGATGGCAACACCCACATAGATATAGGATATAAGTGTGGCAATCAGATAATAAGCGTATATATATGAATTTTTCTTTTTGTTTGCTTTTTCCTGTTCTCCGTCCTTACGGGCTTTTGTAACAACCTTTTCCAGTTCAATATGGCCTGAAAGTTCACAGGAGCGAACAACATTTCGCAGCAGGTCACTTTCATTGTCCAGTTTCAGCATAACGCAGATACGATAGCCGAAAAGTATTATCATATCATAAAACTGAAGCTTCTGTCCGGCTGCATACCGCTGATAATCTTCTTTGTAGGTATTCAGCTGCTTTACCATACTGTCATACTTTTTCCTGGCAGCTTTTTGGGACATTGAATCAGGGTTTGCTTTGTAATCAGCCATAAACTGATTGATTTTTTCCTGCTGAGAACGGGCATAGAACAGCTTTTCCCATGATTTTGCCTTTACAATTTCAATAATCATGGTGTTGTTTGCCTTTTTCAGCTGGAGAATAAAGAACAGCACCATCACTGTCAGCAGAGCTGCAAATATTAAACCTGTCATGCTTTACACCTCCACATCAGACGAACGGGTAGCGATAATGTAGGATACGCCCAGAGCGGCGAGGCCTGCAGTTGCCACAACCCTGCCCATAAAAGTGGTGAACAGGGCATCCAGGAAACCTGAACCCATTGAGGACATCATCAGAAGAACAATCAGTGGCATAACCAGCATGATATATGCTTCGGATTTGGCGCCGGAAATGTTTGTTTCAATTTCCTGTGTGATTTCGATTTTTTCTTTGATAATGTCGTGTGTATTTTTGATTATATAACCGAAATCGCTGCTCTGGCCGTTGAGAGTAGAGTAAACAGTGGCAAAGCTTTTTATATCATCAATGCCACTGCGTTCACCCAGGTCTTTGAAGCCTTCGCTCATAAGCAGGCCGGTACGGTTGTAATCGTAGATAATAAGACCGATTTCGTGAACTATATCACTTTTGTCGCTGTACAGCTTTTTCAGCTCATCGTGAGAGGCTATAACGGCGTTTTCCAGTGAGGTACCGCTGCCGCCGCTGACTGAAATAGCTATAATATTAAGAAATTCTTTAAACTGTGTGCGCAGTCTTGACTGACGCTTTTTGATAACTGTTTTCTGGTATTCCTTTTCCAGATAAGGTGCAATTGCAACGCCGAAGACTGCTGATAATATAACGCTGCGATAGTATATGAAAACCACCACTGCAACAACAATGCCAAAAACGATATGAGCCAGAATATGCTCCTGTTTTGTCATGTTGCATTTGGTATAGTCCAGTCTGACTATCTCGCTGGTCTGAATTCTTTCATTATCCATCGAGTTCCTCCAGATAATCGTAGATACCGGACAGAATAAATTTGTCCTGGTTCTGTATTTTGCCTACCCTTTTCAGCTCGCCGTATACTTTCTTCATATCGCCGCGCTTGGTCAGGTCTTCTTCAAATTTGAAAATCGGGTTCAGCACAACCTGATTTGTCTTGTGGTCATAACCTATAACTTCGCTGATTTCCATAACCTTTCTGGAAAAATCGCGCAGTCTGGAAAGATGAACGATATAGTCTACCGCTTCACCAATCTGCATGCGTATAGCTTCCAGAGGCAGGTCAGCAGAGCCGGTGAGAACCATAGTCTCCAGACGGCTTATCATACCTTCCGGAGAGTTGGCATGGCCTGTGGAAAGGCTGCCGTCGTGGCCGGTGTTCATGGCCTGGAGCATATCCAGTGCTTCTTCGCCACGAACCTCACCTACTATGATGCGGTCAGGACGCATACGCAGAGAAGCTTTGATAAGGTCGCGTATGGTGTAGTCTATGCCGTCTTTGGAGTTGGATTTTTTGGTTTCCATTCGCACCAGGTTTTCGATGCCTTTAATCTGGAGTTCAGCAGAGTCTTCAATGGTGATTACACGCTCCCATGGCTGGATGTAGTTTGACAGAGCATTTAGGAAAGTGGTTTTACCACTGCCTGTACCGCCGCACACAAACACATTATGGCGGGATTTTACCACATTGCGCAGGAAGTGGGAGGCCTCCGGTGTGATGGAGCCGTATTCCAGCAGACGCTCTATAGTGATAGGTGTGGAGAAGCGGCGTATGGTAACAGTAACGCCGTTGAGCGCTACGGGAGGGATAACCACATGTACACGGGAGCCGTCATTCAGACGGGCATCAACTATAGGGTTACTGGCGTCGATGGTTCTGCCCATTTCGTTTACAAAACGTTTAACAATACGCAGCAGGTCCTCTTCGCTTTCAAAATGTTCTTTCATCTTCTGAAGCTTGCCGCCCTTTTCGATAAAAATGGTATCAAAACCATTAATCATAACTTCAGTGATAGATTTGTCGGTGATAATCTGCCCCAAAATACCAAGGCCTTCAATGGACTGAGTAACAGTGTATCTGAGGGTCTCCTTTTCCTTGAAGGAAAGGCTTCTGTAAAAGCTGTGCAGCTCTTTGTCATTTATCTTTGCCCAGGCTATGCGGTCTTCCAGGGACTGTCTTACCAGCTCGCGCCGCTGTTCATCAGAATAATGGCGCTGCCTGCTGGCCTCCTGTACCGTTTCCTTGAGCTTGGTGACCTCTTTCAAAAAAATATCATTGTTCATACATTTTTCTCACAATCTGCCTTTTATTCCAGGATATATGTCATATCCAGCCGGCTGTTCTGGCCACCGAAGCGCACCAGGTCTTTCAGTGCCAGGGCACCCATATTGTTGATTTCGCCCACCACTTTCAGCTGGCCTGCATAATACTTGTTTTTGTTTTTGGAGCCGGAATCTTTTTTGTTGTGAATTACAGCTGCTTTCAGAAGAGTTTCGTCCTCAGCCTGCTCCATAAAGGCCGCCATTTTCAGTGATTCAATTTCACCCGGAACTTCTGTCAGAAGGATTTTGTCTGATGCTGCAAATACGCCCTGTGTAACCCGGTCCATAATGCCGCTGGTTTCAACCACCACATATTCAACCATGCCTGTGCCGCTGATTTTGTTCAGTGTTTCTTCCATTTCACCGGCTGATACATCATCGTAGTCCACCATGCGGTCAAAACCTTCGATATACATGATACCGTTTTCGTTGGTGTTTACTGCACCGCTGAGCTGTGCTTTAAACTCTTTTGTTTCTGCAACTGCCCGGATAAGTGCTGTGATACCTTCATCCACTTTTGGAAACATGGCAGAAGCTGTATTGAACATTTCTGCGCTGACATGCATAACTGTATGGCCGGATTTCCGTATGGCATCTGCCAGGATACATGAAACTGCTGTTTTGCCGCTGCCGCCGATAGGAGAAGCCACAGCGATAACCTGGGTGCGGCCGCCGGTGGACAGCTGGATTCCCAGGTCTTTGGCCACTTTTGCGTATTCAGACATTATTTCTTTATATATGCCGCTTACACGCTGATATTTGTGTATATTTTTCAATGAGGCATAATATGCCAGGTTTTCTGCATCTTCTCTGTAAAGAACTACCGGCAGTACCTTCTCATCAAAGAAAAGGCGTGAATCGGAAACATCCGGGTCAAAAAGAACTATATGGTAGTTTTTATTTTTCATGGCTGTCACCAGGGCATCGCCACTGGTGAAAAAGTCCGGCAGAAAATCTGAATACCCCTGGAATACTGCGGACAATCTTTCGATATAGTCCAGATTTTTATCTGCAATTGCTATTCTGATAATCATATTATCCTCCGTTTATACTATATTTCCATTTGCATCAAGCAGGGCATAGCCGCTTTCTGTCAGCACCACACATTTGCCCCGGCAGGAGTAGATACTCTGCACACCGGAAACTGTGGTAATCGGTGCAGCCCGGCCATCGCTGATGCGGTGCAGTGTACCTGCATCATCCAGAATATACAGTGCCGTGCCGTTTGTATATACAAAGGCTATATCCCGTACTGTCATATCCGGACGCATAAGGTCGCTGTCTTCGCTGATTTTCCACCGCTGTGGGAAATCCATTCCATAATAATCAGTATAGATTATACCGTCACTGTCCAGCCATACATGGTAATCGTCCTGCGAGAACATAACCGCATCTGTACCCAGTTCGTAATCCTGTGAACTGTATGTGGTCCAGATTTCACGGGTAAACAGGCGGCCATCGGCTGTGAGCATGGACAGTGTGCCATTGTTACATTCAATATCAAGGTATCTGCTCTGTGTATCGTACAGCCGCCATGTATCAGTCCAGGTTTCGCCATATCCTTCGCCTGTGTACCATACCCTGCCCATACCGTCCAGCGCAAAGGTGGTGGTGCTGGTGCCTGCCAGTTTTACAATACCGGATACGCCTGTAACCTGTGTCCACTGGCCGTCCGGCATAATCTCCGCCATGCCATCACCGCGCTGGGAAGCACGATTGTTGCCTGTCATCCATACACTGCCGTTATCGTCAATAACAGCGGTGATATTAGGCCAGGCGTAAACTTTGGCCGGTGTGGCTGGGAAAGCCACCGGTGTAAAGTTTTCACTAACCCGTGTGTCACGCAGGGCGGTTTCTGTACCCAGCTGCCCCAGCATATTGCTACCGCGTGTATTTACAGCGCCGCCGGCAAGCGATATTGCCAGGGTGCCGCTTTCGCTGTAATCGTGTCTGTCATGCTGTGAGAGAAGCTGAGTGATTATCTGTTCTTTTTTGTCGTAATATTTGTCGTCATCTTCCAGTTCAATCAGTTTATCCAGCTCTATAATCAGGTCTATGTAGTCCTTTTCCTGTTCCAGAAGGTCTGTATAGTCTTCCAGAATGATTATATCTGTAGTTTCGGACAATTCGTTGCGGTAGATGTCTTTGGCTTTTTCTGTTTCACCTGCACCAGCGTAGCTCTTTGCCAGACCGTGGAGGGCATTTTTATCCACCGGGTTGATGGCCAGGGCTTCGGTGTAGGAACGGATAGCCATATCGTAATTCATTTCAGAAAGGTACTGATTGCCCAGGCTGATTGCTTCACCCAGTTTGTCGGTGGAAGCAATCTTCCGTATGGCTGTGGCTGTGGCGATTACCGCTACAATGCAGGCCACGGCTACAATCATAAATACCTTTTTAGTTGTTTTCATTTTTTTCATATTGCAGCCCTGCCTTATCGTTTAACCAGAGTGAAATCTACTGTGTCCAGTGTGCCGGACAATTGACCAACAGCCACAAAATCAGAATCACTGTAATTGTAGGAGGCGTCGTTGCCGGAGGTGTAGAATTTGCCGTCGCAATCAAATGTTATGCTGTTGCCCAGACCAAATTCACCGGTGTATACAGGAATGCCGTCATCACCCACATCAGGTGTGTAGGCTGTCATATCCAGCGGTGAGTAGGCTGTGATATGAATCATAGTGTCTGTGGAAACCTCGATAGCATAGATGTTGTTTTCCGGATTGTCATTTATAAAGTCCGGATTTACCATAAACAATCTGCCGTCTGCCAGCAGGAATGCCTGTAGTGTCTCTATTCTTGATGTGCCGGCATAGAATGTGGAGTTGCGGAATACTGAAACGGTGCTGTCGTAAATCAGCAGGCCATTTTCATAATCGTAAACAGACTCGTCTGCCATGTGGAAGGACACTGTGTAAGTACCGGCTGACAGGGTGTCTGTAGGAATATCTACAGCCACATAGTCACTGTAGCGGTCAGTTACTTCTGTTTTTTCACCGTTGATTTCGATGTGTGTCACGGAATTGCCGTTGTTCACATCAAAACCAAGGCTGATGGTTTCGTTTTCATTTATTTCTGTAATACTCCATGCAGGGTTATGAACTTTTTCCACACGGAAGTTTTCAGCTACAGTTTTTGCTGTGGTGCCCAGTGTATATGTAAATCTGTCGGAAGCATTGTGGTCAGCTGCTTTGATAAAGCAGTATCTGTCTACTTCATCCGGATTTTCTGTAATGGTGTATTTAACTGCGGCACGATTGGAAAGGATTGCGCCGATGCTGCTGTAAATGCTGCTCAGTTCGCCGGAGGAGGTAGCCAGAATGAACTGACCGCCTGTTCTGTCGGCAATTTCCTGAAGGATTTCTGTGTTTACAGAGCCAAATCCGATGGTGTAGATAGTAATGCCTGCAGCTTTTGCGCCGTCAACCACTGAAAGGTCTACATCACTCTGGCCGTCAGTCATAAGAATGATTGTTTTTGTGCCTGTGGCATTTGCCAGAGAAGTAATACCTGTGGAGATACCAGCTGTTATATCAGTACCGCCGCCGGCGTTCAGCGACTGTGAGCCTGCCACCAGCTGATTTGTGTCCTGGGTGAGAGACACTGTGATGTAGCCTTCGTTGTCAAAGGCCACCAGAGAAGCTTCTGTCTCGTCAGACATGGTGGAGAAGAAGTTTTTCAGAGCCTGACGGGCATCGTCAATAGGCTGACCGCCCATGCTGCCGCTGATATCCACAACAAAGCTTACGCTGCTCATTGCTATTTCTTCAATTTCAGCTTTATATTCCACATTGTGACGTGTATCTTTTACAGTCACATTGTTTTTTGCCACTATATCTTTCAGCACTTCTTCAGCGGCGCTGATATATGCTGTAATCTGTGGGTATTCTGATGTGTCCACAGAGGAGATGATAATGCCGTTGTTTACATATTTCAGGTCAGAAACCATGGAAACCGCCATATCTTTCACCAGATTGTAGTTCTGGCGTACAACTGTGATTTCAGGAGTGGTATTTTCAAACATACCCCGGATAACATCGTTAAGCTCCGTTTCCATGCCTGCGGAAAATTCGTTGTTGCCGCTGTACATATCAGCAACCACACCCAGGCCGGTTTTGATAGTTTCGTTGGTTTCCAGTTTTGCAGAGATGGATTCTGCTGTGTCCAGCACTGTCTGCTGTGCTTTGTTTTCATCGCCTGCTGCGTAATACAGTTTGGCTTTTACCAGACCGGCAGAAGCTGTGCCCAGGTCAGATACACTGTTTACTGCGCGGTATACAAACACATTTTCACGCTGTGTCTGATATTCCCGCAGCTGTGCCTGCTGTTCTGCCAGCTTTTCTTCCAGTTTTGCAATCCGGTTTTCTTTTGTCGCGATGGCCAGGTCAGCTTCCAGTTCGTTGATTTTTTCCTCTGCTTTTATTATTTTTTCTTCCAGACGAGCTATTTCCTTGTCTGCTTCTGCCGCGCCTGCTTCGCCGAAGTCATACCGTGATACCCGATAGCCGGAATGGGCGCTCTGGGCGATAACATCTGCCAGCAGCAATCTGTTGGCGTTTGACGGATTTTCCTCTACCAGCTGTGCCGCTGTGGAAATCGCACCGTGGTAGTCGCCGTTGGAAAGAGCCACGCTGAGTCGCAGGTAGGTTTGTTCTTCTTCGCCGCACATTTCCTGATACTGCATCAGCCTTTCTTCGTCCAGATAGCCGCCGTAAAGACCGTCGTTTTCTATATCAAAATGGGCATCATATTCTGCTGTTTTCTTTTCAGACAGGTCCAGATAGTTTATCAGTGCGGATATAATTGTTTCACTGCCCTCTGTGGACATTCTGCCTGCGGAGAGATAGTCGCATATATCTGCCTGTTTGCTGTCACCTGCGTATTCTTCCCGGAGAATATCCAGCTTTGCCATGGCCAGTGTAGAACTTTTGCCTGCGTACTGCAGATGAACTATTTCCATGGCATCTTTGATAAACTTCACTTTACCTTTGGAATTTTCACTGACTTTGTCCAGATATTTGGATGACAGCTCTGTGTTTCCATTTTCCAGGTATCGCAGGGAAAGGTAAAGATTTTTTTCATTGTCACGGCCAGATTTCACAAACATACCGCCCAGCGTGATGCCGCCGGCAACCACTGCCACAGTCAGCACACCTGCTATAATCTTTTTCACTATGCCGCTCTTTGCTTTTGGCTGTGAGGCTTCGGCAGTCTGCTGTACATCAGCATTTTTCTTTTTAAATAAACCCATAATAAAGTCCTTTTCAGTAAATAAAATTATCAGTCAATTTCTGTCATGTATTCATCTGTCACAGCATCCTGTGGCCGGGTTTCTTCAGGCAGCTCTGTTTCCAGAATCAATTCTGCTTTCAGGTTGGCGTCAGCAAGCGGTTCGATTACCGGTTCGGCTTCCTGCACTGCAGTTTTTTCTGCCCGTACCGGCTGTGACTGCGGCACTGTTTCAGTCTCAGACTGCAGATTTTCTTCCTGCTGTGGGGTTTTGCGTTTTTTCACTGCCTTCACCACAGAAAGAACAAATGAAAGAATAAGCACCACTGCCAGCACACCGCAGATAAGATATGTATAGGCGTAAATCAGTCCCAGTGTTCTGGATACAAAAAATATTCTCAGACTGTGAAGCGTGGAATAAGCTGTGAATGAATAGACCGCCAGCACAACCCCCAGCAGACCTGTGATAAAGTTTCTTTTTTTCATAGCAGAATTACCTTTTTCTTATATAAAATATGAAATTTATAAACACTTATAGATAATAACATTATACTCCTATAGTTAAGAGTTTATCAAGCATTTAATGCCAATTATTACACATTTCCGACACAAATTTTACACATAAAATCTGTTGAAAAGCTATAAAAATCATAATAAAAAAGGCGGATTGTTCCGCCTTCTTTTATTTGTAAATTTCGTCCAGTTTAGTGGATATTTCCTGGTTTCTCTTTTCCAGCTTTCTGCTGGCGGAAATTCCGCCCACAACGCTGAAAATCATACCCAGCACACCCACTGCAGTGATAATATAACCTCTCATAGTATGCCCCCTTTAAATCCAGCCGTTGTAGCGCAGGTCTTCAATATAGCCCTGCAGCATAAGCATCTGTGTGTCAGAGCCGTACTGTGATGACTGGCTGTACAGCTGCTGTGCCTTGTTGTAATTGTTCAGTGCCCGGCTGTAGTTGCGATTTTCATTGGCATAGCCTGACTGCATATCGATATACAGGAATGCTTTCTGCATATATACGCGGTAGTCGCCGGAATGTTTTTCTTCCATCTGGTTCAGCATATCTTCTGCCTGTGAGAAATAGTCAATATTCTGATAGAGGATGGCAATATTCTGCATGATATAAAAACGGCTGTAGCCTCCCTCCAGCAGTTCTTCAAAGCAATCTATTGCTTTCAGTGTGTATTCTTTATTATAGGGCTGAGCCATCCAGGCATAAACTTCACCCAGCATTTCGGTAATCATACGGGTATTCTGCTGTGGCAGAGCTGATTTGGCGTTTTCCAACACCTGGGCCGCATAGCTGTAATCACCGGCCGCTTTGGCTGCGTCTGATTCCAGCACCGCCGCTCTTTCTTTCAGTGAAGGCTCTGCCGATGTGGCCAGCAAATTCCCGGACAGACCATAGATGCCGCTGTAATCCCCCATAGCATAACGGATTTCGTTTTCCACCAGCGCCAGAGACTCACTGTCCAGTTTTTGTGCTTTTGCCTGTGTAAGTATTTCCTGTGCCTTTGTGTAATCACCCAAGCGGGCATAAGCTATGGCCCAGTCGCGGTAGTAATCCGGATTGGACGGATTTTTGAAAACCGCCTGACTGAACATATTTACCGCTGTCTGATAATCCTCTGTTTCCAGCCGACAGTTGCCCATCACATGGTAGATATTGGCCACCAGCACAGGCTCATCATCACCCATACCACTGTTAAGGTATGATGTGATGTGGTTTATAGCGCCTTCATAATCGTGGTTTGTATACAGGGCAAGGGCTTTTGTATAATAACCGCCGGCTTTCTGAGGGTATTTTTCAATTGTGTCTTCCGCTGTTTCAAGGGCGTTTTCAATATCGTACTGCTGTACCATAGCCACTGCATCGCTGACATAGGTGTCATACTGTGCGCTGCGGTCAGAGGAGATGGTGGTCAGACCAAAACCTGCTATGGCGGCAGACACTATAAACATCACAGTGTACAGCAGCTTTGTTGTCTTTTTCTTTCTCTGCTGTTCTTTGTAAATGCCGTCCAGCTTGTGAATGTTTTTTATTGCGTTCAACATTTCAGCCGCTGAAGAAAAGCGCTTGCCCTGGTCAAAGCTCATGGCTTTGGTTATTATGTATTCCAGACCCTGACTGATGTCAGGCACTTTTGCGCGGATTGGCACCTGTGGCTGCATGGAATGGTTGGGGCGTACACCTGACAGAATATGATACAATGTGGCACCCAGTGAATAAATATCACTGCGGGCATCCAGCTTGTAGGAAACACCAAAGCCTGACAGTTTCACAGATGGTGCTGTGCCTGCTGTCATGCCGCTGTCTGTTTCAGTTTCTCCGTCCAGCACTGTTTCGTCAAATTCTGTTTCAGTTGAATATTCAAACTGCTGTGTGTTTTTTGTGGTTTCATACTGTTCCGGCGGTGCATAGCCGTGGGTGCGGCCCCGCACCACAGTGCCGTCATCGCTGAACAGCTGGGACACATTAAAGTCGATAAGGCAGATGTCCCCCTCCGGAGTAAGCATAATATTGGCCGGTTTGATATCGCTGTGGATAATAGGCGGATTCTGTCTGTGCAGGTAGTCCAGAGCCTCGCATAGCTGGCCTGCCCATTTGATTACATCTTTCTGGGAAAAGCGGTTGCCGTCTTTCAGCAGTTTTGAAAAGTCACTGCCCTGAACAAAGTCCATAACAGTGTAAATCTGGCCGTTTACTTCCTGAAAGTCAAATACTGTCGGCAGATAGGTATGTTTTACATTTTTGAGAATGTCCACCTCACCACGGGCATCCAGACTTTTTTTAGCTTTATCGTTTATCAGCTTCAGCACCACATCTTTTTTCAGATTGAGATGATATGCACGGTAAACAGTACCGCCGCCACCTGCGCCGATAGGGCCTATAACCTGATAGGTGTTGTTTAAAATTTCCCCTTTTTGCAACATTTTCTCTTATTCCTGTTCCTGCGGCAAGCCGCAAATAATATTAATTTATTTTAACATGGATAACAGAGTATTACAATTGTATTTTAGCTTTACACAAGGTAAAACTCTTGTCATAACAATAACAAAATGCTATCATGATAGTATCACTAAATAATTACAGCGAGGTAAAAATATGAATACTTATCAGTACGATTTGGTGCAGAAAATGAGCTTTATCCGCAACGGCGGCACAGATGAAGAACTGCAGGTTGCAAATATGCTGCTGGCAGAAATTGAAGCCGCAGGCGGCAAAGGCGAAATCGAAAATTTTGAAATTCCTGCATACAAATTTGAAAAATACTCCATGAAAGTTGTAGCACCGTACGAAATGGAAATAGAAACCATTCCTTACGGCCTGTCCGGCTGCCTGCCTGAAGGCGGCGTGGACCTGAAATTCATGTACGCAGGCAGGGGCGAAAAAGAAGATTATGTGGGCATTACTGACCTGTCTGACACCGTGGTTATGATAAACGAAATGAACTTTGACGCTTACAAACTGCTGTGCGAAAAGAATGCAGCCGCATTTATGGTAATTCAGGGCAAATGGTACCAGAACTCTGAAAACTGGGGCTTTCTGGAAAGACATCTGCGCGAAAAATTCCTGGAAAACGGCAAAATCCCAGGCTTTTACATCTGGGCAAAGGATGCCACTGAGCTGGTTCGCAACCACGCTGAAACAATTCACCTGGAACTGCAGCAGACAGAGCTGACAAACACATCCCGCAATGTAGTTGCTACTATCCCAGGCACAGATGACAACGGTGAATCCATCGTTATCACAGCCCATTACGATAGCGTGCTTATCGGCACAGGTTCATGGGACAACGCCACAGGCGCAGCCACAATTATGTACATCTACCGTCACTTCATGAAAAACCCACCTAAACGCACACTGCGCTTTGTATGGTGCGGCAGCGAAGAACAGGGTCTGCTGGGCAGCAAAGCCTATGTAGCACAGCATCCAGACCTGGTGGAAAATGAAATAGCCATGTGCTTCAACTTTGATATGTGCGGTACAGTGCTGGGCCCTAACAGCGTGTTTGTAACAGGCGGCGAGGACCTGAAGCACTTCGCTGAACAGTACAACAGAGAAATTGGCATGAGCGCAGCTATCAGACACATGGTACACTCCAGCGACTCTGCACCGTTTGCTGACAAAGGTATTCCATCTCTTGGTCTGTCCCGCGGCACAAAGACATGTGATATTCACACCTGCTTTGACCTGATGTTTCCTCTGTCTGCAGAACAGCTGGTAAAAGACGGCGAATGGGCCATCGGCTTTATCTCCCGTGCCGCCAATGCAGTGGTACTGCCCGTGGAAAAAGGTATGCCGGAAGATATGAGAAAACAGCTGGACAAATATTTCCAGAGAGACAAAGTACCTTTCAAAAAAGAAAAATAGTCGATAAAAAAGAGATAATTAAAAACAAAAGCCATCCTTTGCGGGATGGCTTTTGTTTTGCATATTACTGTTTATAAGCCCACGGCAGGCTTTATATTTTCTGTAATTTTCAAATATGAACGGAATACATAAGCATCAGAATTCACCCTGTTTTATAAGCACACCACCCTCTGAACGGACAGAGAGAACATGGCATCTGTCTTTACCCAGAACTTTTTCCATGCCGGATTTGAATTCTGTGAGAACCTCCAGCGGAACGAAGGCCTGTATTGTACCGGCAAAGCCGCCGCCGTGAACACGACATACACCTTTTGTGCCGGACAGCAGTTTTTCCGCCAGTGCCAGCGCAAATGCCACTTCCTGATGAGCGGTATAGCCGGCCGGTGTAACATTCTGCAGGTATCTCCATGAAGAAAGGCCGGAGTCTTTCACATGTTTCAGGAATGCATCAAAATCATTGCTTTTCAGTGCTTCTTTCTGCAGCTGCACTCTTTTGTTTTCAGCAAATACATGAATTGCACGCAGCACAGCTCTGTCGCCTGCTGCCCGTCTTACTTCTGCTATATTGCTGTAGAATTCATCCTCATCCACTTCACGCAGATATTCTTTGCCAAAAAAGCGGCACACATTTTTAAGTTCTACTGTAATTGCGGCATATTCATCCGTCAGGTCAGCATGGTCCGCACCGGAATCGATAATGCACAGCGCATAGCCGCTGGCAGTAAGGTCCAGGTCAATTTTTTCCACCGCAGGATTGGAATTATCAGCAAAATCAATGCTGATAACACTTCCCACTGCGGAAGCTGTCTGGTCCATAAGGCCACACGGTTTACCAAAATACACATTTTCCGCCCACTGGCCGATCTGTGCCACTTCCACAGGGGTAGCTTTACCGCCGTAATACAGATGATTTATAACAGTGCCAATAAGCACTTCAAATGCCGCAGAGCTGGACAGACCGCTGCCAGGGAGAACAGTGGAGGTGACATAGGCATCAAAGCCCTTTACCTCACATCCCATCTCCATAAATTTAGCAGCTATGCCACGGATAAGTGAATTGGTGGTATTTTTTTCTTCCTCTTTCATATCAGTATCATTCAGGTCGATAATACTGAGAGGATACCCCTCTGACATTACGCGGATAATGTCTGTATCGTTAGTCCTCACCCATGCCAGCATTTCCAGGTTTATTGCTGCTGCCAGCACGCAACCATGCTGGTGGTCAGTGTGGTTGCCGGACAACTCTGTTCTGCCTGGAGCAGAAAACAGATATTCAGGCTTCTGGCCGAAATATTTTTCAAAATCAGGATTAATATAATTCATGTTTTCACCCATTTTACCGCGCCGGACATACCGGCAGCAACTGTTTATAAAAAAGGCGGCTGTCATGCAACAACCGCCATAGAAATATAAAAGCTATATACCTGCAAACCGATAAGCGCCTGTTATTCCCATTCAATAGTGCCGGATGGCTTTGGTGTCAGGTCAAATAGAACGCGGTTTACGCCTTCAACTTCGTTTGTGATTCTTTCTGTGATATGTTTCAGCAGTTCATAAGGAACTTCTTCAATAGTTGCAGTCATTGCGTCTACTGTGTTAACAGCGCGGATGATTACAGGCCATGCGTCTGTTCTCTTGTCATTTTTTACACCAACTGATTTGAAATCAGGGATAGCTGTGAAGTACTGCCATACTTTGCCCTCCAGGCCGTTTTTGGCAAATTCTTCACGGAGGATAGCGTCAGATTCTCTTACTGCTTCCAGGCGGTCACGTGTGATGGCACCCAGACAGCGTACGCCCAGACCAGGACCTGGGAATGGCTGACGGTAAACCATGCCGTGTGGCAGACCAAGAGCTTCACCAACTACGCGGACTTCGTCTTTAAAAAGAATTCTTACCGGTTCAACCAGACCGAATTTCATATCTTCAGGCAGACCGCCAACATTGTGGTGGGCTTTTACACCGTCAGATTCAAGGATGTCCGGCCAGATTGTACCCTGTGCCAGGAATTCAACACCTTCCAGTTTACGCGCTTCTTCTTCAAATACACGGATAAATTCTGCACCGATGATTTTGCGTTTTTCTTCCGGTGCAGCAACACCTGCCAGTTTGTCCAGGAAACGGTCAACTGCATCTACATAAACTAGGTTAGCATCCATTTCATCACGGAATACTTTTACAACCTGTTCTGGTTCGCCTTTTCTGAGAAGACCGTGGTTTACATGTACACAAACCAACTGTTTGCCGATAGCTTTGATAAGCAAAGCAGCAACTACAGATGAGTCAACGCCACCTGAAAGGGCCAGAATAACTCTTTTGTCACCAACCTGCTCTCTGATTTCTTTGATTTGCTGTTCAATGAATGCATCGGCCAGTTCTTTTGTAGTGATGCGTTCCATTGATTCAGGACGAACATTAAGCATGATTTTTCCTCCAATCAATAACACACAGGGGAAAGCCCCCGAAAACTTTTGATAATTTATAATATTTTATTATAAATGCTTTTGGATTAAAAGGCAATAAAAACTTGTGAAAACCATGCAAATAATGTCATATTTTTTGTAATTTTTAAACGAAGATTTAAACAGGTAAACCGGACTCTGCAAAACATCAGAAGTCCGGTTTTAAAATTGAATATTATTATCAGGTATAATTACACGCCTGCAAAAATCTGTACAACAGGCTCCAGACCTTCACCTTTGTAAGCAGAACAAAGATAAACTTCTGCATTTGGATTGAGACTGAGCACATCAGCTATAAACTTATCCACATCAAAGCTGATATATGGCAGCAGGTCAATTTTATTCAGCAGCACAACATCAGCTGTGCGGAACATATTAGGATATTTCAGCGGTTTGTCGTTGCCTTCTGTGGTGCTGGCCACGCACACACGCATGTGAGCACCTATCTGAAAGGCGGCGGTACACACCAGATTGCCTATATTGTCCACAACAATTGTGTCCACACCCTCCAGGTCCAGCTCAGCCAGGCCCTGCTGTACCATGTCGGCTTCCAGATGGCAGGCACCTTCTGTATTCAGCTGTACTGTGCGCACGCCGATTTCTGCCATACGCTGGGCATCCAGGTCAGTAAAAAGGTCACCTTCGATAACAGCAATCCTGCTTTTGTCTATGGCGGGGTCAGCCAGCACATTTTCCAGCACTGTGGTTTTGCCTGAGCCTGGTGTACCCAGGAAGTTAATCATTCTGATACCTTTTTCAGTCAGGTCAGCTCTTATTGTTTCAGCAATTTCATCGTTTTTACTGAGCACATTTCTGTTAACTGTAATTGTTTTCATCTGTTTCATTCTCCTCGGAAAGTTCTTATATACATCTGCGATGGTCCTGTGAGAGTCATATCCTTTTCCAAACGGATAATAGCCTGTTCCATACAGGTTCCCTTGTTCATGACATCAAAATAGAAATTGAGCTGATGTTCGTTGACGCAGGAATATTCTCCCACGGCAACCACTATTTCGTACACCTTTTCAATATCATTTTCTGCTGCCGCATGGGATACAATATCTACTATTTCACGGCATACCGCACTTTCATGCATAATTTATTTCCCCTTTGATTTTTTCTTTGTTTTAACAAAAACATCTCTTTCGTCAGGAATCATCTGGCGCACATCAAACTTACACTGGTTTACACACTGACCGCATCCGATACAGTTTTCGTATCTGAACACCAGTTCTTTTTTCTGTTTGTCATAGAATGTGGCATCTGTAGGGCAGAATTTGCCGCACACATCACAGCCCACGCAACGGGTGATGTCAATAACTTCCGGTTTATAGTAAGAGCGGGTGAATATTTTGCTCAAGCCGCCGTTCTGATAGCCTTCATACAGCAGACAGCAGTCAGTACAGCAGTTGCAGATAACCATTTCGTCCTTGTTGGCATCGTTGTTGTGGTGGAAGGTGGTATGTACACAGCCTTTTCTGCTGAACTCATTCAGCAGGTCAACAGCTTCTTCGTAAGGCAGATGACGGGCAACACCATTGTCAACCAACTGGCGTGACAGTGCTCCCAACACGATACAGCCTTCGATAGGCAGGTCAAAATCGCAGGTTTCCCCTGTATTTATGAATTTGTACTGTCGGCAGAAGCAGTTGAGAACAGCAATTTCATCATGATACTTTTTCAGCAGTTTGTGTACATCACCTGAAACATAAACCTGCTGCTCTGATTCCAGTGGCTTGTTCAGGGTGATTTCCCTGCCCCGGTTCACATAGTTGGAAATTCGGGGAGCATCACCGCGTTCAATCTTCTTTTCACCCTTAATATTTGTCAGATAGCGGATAGGACCTATATTCAGGGTTTTCAGCAGGCCCCAGAACTCCATAAATTTATTCAGGATAGCCGCTCTTTTTTCATTGATTGGACCGCCTACAGTAAATTCAACCCAACCTGGGAATATAGGTGACAGTTCGTACAGGCTGCGGTCAGTTTCGCTGTGGGGATGAACAAAGCTGTAGGTCATCAGTATTTCATTCCAATATTTTTCCCATTCAGCTTTATCACCACCATACATATTGTGATAAATGTGCTCCAGTTGAGGCACAGTCAGCGGGTCAGTGCCGATAGCCAGCAGATAATCCAGTGTTTTTTCATCCATAGCCAGATTAAACATTTCTACAATAGGCTTTGCAGAAGGGATGGACGCAGTGGACATGGAATTCATTTTTTCGATAAGCTCTTTGACTTTCTTTTCAGGTAAACTCATAAAACCTCCCGGATATAATAATTTTAAACCTTTTAACACATAATTTTAAATATTATTTTAGCATAAATATATATCAATGTAAACGAAAAAAAGACAGGATGCTACACATCCTGTCTTTAATATTTTTAAACAAATTATCAGATATTGGAATCACCCAGTGAGTAGTTGGATTCTTCTTTAGTAACCATGATGTCATGTGGGTGGGATTCTTTCAGACCTGCACCTGTGATTCTTACAAATACACCGTCTCTGTTCAGGTCTCTGATTGTAGGAGTACCGCAGTAACCCATACCAGCACGCAGGCCGCCAACCAGCTGATAAACATTGTCTCTCAGCAGACCACGATATGGAACCATACCTTCAACACCTTCAGGAACAAATTTTGCTTTGCCGTCCTGGAAGTAACGGTCGTTGGAGCCGTTAGACATAGCAGCTGTGGAGCCCATGCCACGGTATGTTTTGAATGTTCTGCCTTTGTAGATTGTTGTTTCGCCTGGTGCTTCTTCTGTACCTGCAAACAGGGAGCCAATCATAACAGCAGCAGCGCCTGCAGCAATAGCTTTTGTGATGTCACCGGAGTATTTGATACCGCCGTCAGCGATTACAGGAATACCGTATTTTTCGCCAACTTCAGCACAGTCCATAACAGCTGTCAGCTGTGGAACACCGATACCTGCAACAACACGTGTTGTACAGATGGAACCAGGACCGATACCTACTTTAACGATGTCAGCGCCACATTTGATAAGAGCTTCGCAAGCTTCAGGTGTAGCGATGTTGCCTGCCATCAGAGTGATATTTGGGAAAGCTTCTTTCAGCTTTTTAACAGCATTCAGAACACCCTGGCTGTGGCCGTGAGCTGTGTCGATGGACAGAAGGTCTACGCCTGCATTTACCAGAGCTGTAGCTCTTTCCATCATATTATTTGTGATACCTACTGCAGCACCACAGATGAGTCTGCCCATTTCATCTTTTGCAGAGTTTGGATAGAGAACTCTCTTTTCAATATCTTTGATTGTGATGAGGCCTTTGAGAACACCATTTTCATCAACCAGAGGCAGTTTTTCAATTTTATGTTCTTTCATCAGCAGTTCAGCATCATCCAGAGAAATGCCTGGTTTAGCTGTAACAAGGTTGTCCTTTGTCATAACTTCGCTGATTTTCTTTTCCATATCTGTTTCGAAACGCATATCTCTGTTTGTGATGATACCAACCAGAACTTTGTTTTCATCAACAATTGGCACGCCGGAAATGCGGTAACGGCCCATCAGAGCGTCTGCATCGCTTACTTTATGTTCAGGACTAAGGTAAAATGGGTCTGTGATAACGCCGTGTTCACTTCTTTTTACTTTATCAACTTCAGCAGCCTGTTCTTCGATAGACATATTTTTATGAATAATACCGATACCACCTTCTCTGGCCATAGCGATAGCCAGTCTGGATTCTGTAACAGTATCCATGGAAGCAGACATCAGTGGAACATTCAGTGTGATTTTGTCGCTGAGTTTTGTAACTGTGGAAACATCTGCAGGAACTACCTGAGAATGCTGTGGCACCAGCAGCACATCGTCAAAAGTCAGTGATTCTTTCAAAATTTTGCTCATTTTACTCTTTCTCCTTTTATTTAATCCTTTTTTAATATAATAAACCCCCTGTAAATAGGAATGCTTATGTGGATTCACGCCGTAGAGGCTTATTTACAGAGGTTTCATAAATAAATTAACAAAATAATTAATTATCACCTTTTATATGATAATATTAAATTTTATAAGATTAAAATTAATTTATTTAAGCGTTTATCAAATAACAATAAATTAATTTTTATTATTATACGACTAAAAAATAGTAAAATCAAGGGATTTTGACAAGTTCTATAGTTTGTACAAATTTAAACACAAATAAGCCCCTTTACTTGTGTAAAGGGGCTATATATGCCGTTTGATTATTCAGTTAAGAACAATTATAAATTATTCGATAACGGAAACAACAACGCCTGAACCTACTGTACGGCCACCTTCACGGATATCGAAACGCAGACCTTCTTCGATAGCGATTGTTGTGATCAGTTCAACTGTCATTTCAACGTTGTCACCAGGCATGCACATCTGAACGCCTTCTGGCAGTGTGATAACACCTGTAACGTCTGTTGTTCTGAAGTAGAACTGTGGACGGTAGTTGTTGAAGAATGGTGTATGACGGCCACCTTCATCTTTTTTCAGAACGTAAACCTGACCAACAAATTTTGTGTGTGGGTGGATGGAGTTTGGTTTGCACAGAACCTGACCACGTTCGATTTCGCTTCTCTGAACACCACGGAGCAGAGCACCTACGTTGTCACCAGCTTCTGCGAAGTCCAGCAGTTTGCGGAACATTTCCAGACCTGTAACTGTTGTTTTGCCTTTTTCTTCAGACAGACCAACGATTTCAACTTCTTCACCAACTTTGATTGTACCACGTTCTACTCTACCTGTAGCAACTGTACCACGACCTGTGATTGTGAATACGTCTTCAACTGGCATAAGGAATGGCAGGTCAGCTTTTCTTTCTGGAGTTGGGATGTATTCGTCAACAGCAGCCATCAGTTCGCGGATACATGCGTATTCTGGTGCGTTGTAGTCCTGAGATGCACATTCTGTAACACCCAGAGCTGTACCTTTGATGATTGGTGTTTCGTCACCTGGGAATTCGTATTCGTTCAGCAGGTCACGGATTTCCATTTCAACCAGTTCCAGCAGTTCTTCGTCGTCAACCTGGTCAACTTTGTTCATGAATACTACGATGTAAGGAACGCCAACCTGACGGGAAAGCAGGATGTGTTCACGTGTCTGAGGCATTGGGCCGTCAGCAGAAGAAACAACCAGGATAGCACCGTCCATCTGAGCAGCACCTGTGATCATGTTTTTAACATAGTCAGCATGGCCTGG
>JAFUNP010000031.1 GCA_017473015.1 Oscillospiraceae bacterium
GGTAGAGCGCGTGACTGTTAATCACGATGTCGTTGGTTCGAGTCCAACTTGGGGAGCCATAAAGAGAACGGACACCAAATGGTGCCCGTTTTCTTTTTGTTTCTGAATTTGTACTCAAATCAATCACAGTGGTTTTATCACGATGGAGTTGGTGAGGAGGAGCACAGCGACGACGAAAGCCGGATTAAGAAAAAGACCTGAATGGTCTTTTTCCCGGCGTGGCCGCTTGCGGCGAGTCCAACTTGGATAGTTTTAGGGCGTGGCCCTAGCTTTGCCCGCGCTCCACCATAGCGGGCATTTGCATACGGTCGGCGAATAAATCGCCTTCCGCGGCAAAACAGCTACGCATTTTACTTCGTAAAATGTCGGCGCGAGTCCAACTGTAAAAAATTTGATGTAATCTGCCTCGAAAAGCAGAAACAGAAAACAACCTGAATGGTCTTTTTTAGGCGTGGCCCTTTAGGGCGACGCCCCACCGCAGTGGGGTGTGCAAAGCCGCAACCGAGCACATAGTGCGAGGCTCTTGGCGGCTTGCTGTCCAACTTGGGATATATTTGTATTATACGGGCGGATACTATCCGTCGCTATATTATACACCTTAACTATACTGTAATGTGATGATACTGGCATCATCTATACATTTTTGCAATTTTGATACCTTCTTCACAACTTGGTAATATCTCTGTGATATGTTAGAATTAAACTAATATATTTACGCTTATATTTACCGGAGAAAGCTATGGCATACATATTAATCGCAGAAGACGAAGAAGTTATAAATACCCTTATCGCAAAGAATCTCACAATGGTTGGCCACAAGGTTATGCAGACCTACACAGGCACAGACACTCTGGCGGCTATCAACGGCAATGAATTTGACCTTGTACTGCTGGATGTGATGATGCCAGGCATGAGCGGTTTTGAAGTAAAGCAGAAGCTGGACAAAGACACACCTGTAATTTTTGTTACAGCCAAACAATCTCTCACCGACCAGCTGACAGGTCTTTCTCTTGGCGCTGATGACTATATCACCAAACCCTTTGATATGCTGGTGCTGCTTGCCCGTGTGGAAAACGTTCTGCGCCGTACAATGAAAAACACATCAATTTTCAAAATAAACAACTGTACCATAAATCTCAACAGCCGCAGTGTAAAGGTGGACGATGTGCCTGTTTCTCTTACATTACAGGAGTTCAATCTGCTGGAAGCACTGGTGCTTAACCGCAACCTTGCACTTTCCAGAGAAAAGCTGATTGAACTGGCGTGGGGGTTTGATTTTGAAGGCGATAACCGCACAGTTGACGTGCATATACAGAAACTGCGCAAAAAATGCAATCTGGAAAAAGAAATAGCCACAGTTTACAAATATGGTTACAGACTGGAGTATGACAAATGAAGCTGAACTATCGTCAGAAGCTGTACTTTTATATTCTGATAATCTTTCTGATTTTCTTCAACGGCGGTATATTCTCGGTTGCCGCCATACAGAACAGCAAAAGCATAAAGGCTCAACAGGAAAATCTTCTGATACAGAACAACATCGTTCTCCAACAGATTATTTCTGATGTGGAGGTTGTATATTCATCACGCCCACAGAGCATACCACTGATTATAAAACAGCATGGCGCACGCCAGAAAGCCAACGGCATTCTGATTCAGGTGGAAACAGATAAAGACGAATATATTTATTCCTCCTTTGAAGAAAAGCTGGATTTTATCGGCACAGACCCTGCAAAAATCAGCTATAAAATAGATACAGTAGGCGGAGTAAAGACCTTTCTGGCTTACTCCAAGCTGCCTGCGCCTTTTGACAATTACAACGTAATCACTGGCTTTTCGGTGCAGCCACTGTTTGATGACTGGCACGATACCATCAGCGTTGTTATTGTGCTGTCAGTTATATTCTCATTGATTATTTCTGTGGTGCTGTATATTTCACTGGACAGGCTTACAAGACCTCTTATTGCCATCAGCAATGCTGCGGCAAAATTTGGCGAAGGGGATTACTCTGTCCGCATAAACAAAATATCAAAGGATGAATTGGGAGACACTGCCCGAAATTTCAACCTTATGGCTGACAGAATTACTGACCAGATGAACACTCTGGAAACAATGGCCAATGACAAACAGCGTCTGATTGATGACCTGTCCCACGAAATGCGCACACCGCTTACAGCTATCCGTGGCTATGTGGAATATATGCAGGCAGCAAGACTGACTGATGAAGAATATTTCAAAACATTGAACATTATTGACCGTCAGGCATACAGAATGCAGAAATTAAGCGAAGGCGTGCTGTCCTTTACCCGTCTGCGCAATGAAAATGCAGACCGCACCACACCGGTGAATGTGGCAGGTCTGCTGGCAGATATACAGAAAAGCTATTCTATCAAGGCAAACAGGGACAATATTTATCTGTCTGTTTCAGCACCACGGTATCTCACAATCAAAGGTGACAGACTGCTGTTTGAAAGCCTTATCGGCAATTTGGTGGATAATGCCCTTAACGCCTGCACTGATACAACGATTAAAAGAGTTACCATTTCTGCAAAAACTAAAAACGACAAAGTTGTTATCGAAATGGAAGATACAGGCATAGGTATGTCCCGTGAAACACTGGAAAATGTTCACAAGCCATTTTTTCGTGCAGACAAATCCCGCAGCCGCCGCCGTGGCGGTGCAGGTCTGGGCGGTGCACTGTGCAAAGAAATAGCCGATATGTATGATATCGATATTAAATATACATCCCAGCTGGGCAACGGCACGAAAGTTTCTCTCACTTTTACAACTTGATAACAACTTCTTTCAAATCTCCAAATATCCCACAGTTATACTATGGGTAAATAAAGGAGGAAATTGATATGAAAAATCTTAAACTTGCAGCAATAACATTAATGCTTATAGCCGCCACGGTTTTGTGTGTACTTGGTATGTCCGGCAATGTTGAAACCGGCTGGCAGGAAACAGGAGAAACCGATAACAGCGTGGCAACAGAGCGGAAAGTCTTCCGGAATGTAAATACAGCTATTGACTATCCCTTTGTAAAACTGGACGAAACCGATAACGAGGAGCTGAAAACATTTTACGGTAGCCATATTTATAACTCACGGCCGTTACCAGAAAAATCACTGTCCTATCAGCAGGTGGCCAATATTATGGGGGAAAGCCTTACAATACTTTTTGGTCTGAAAACACAAGAAGCAAACCCTGCTTCAATTCAATATGAAAACATTGATACAGAAATCGCCTATCCGGTATCTGAAAGGTTTTTCTATTCATATATAATTGAAAAGGGCGATAACCCGGCAGACCTGAATAATTACAAGGTTATAAATTGCCTTATTAACCCATACACAGGAGAAATATGGTCCTTGCAGACCTTTGGCAATGTTCATAATCTCTATGACCAGAGCATAGCTGACGGGTCAACTATTCCTGCAAGAACAGATGTGACAAAGCTGCCATCAAATGTGCATGCAGGAATTGTAGAAGCAGCCACAGAATTCAGAGCACTTATGTTTGCAGAAGGCGATATTGTTTCATCTGAAATTATATCAATGAGAGTTGATGAAGCACGAAACTGCTATAATGTTCTGCTGAAATTATCAAACGGAAATGAAATGGAACTGCAGCTTTCCTCTGTGAACAATGCAGATTTCTACCTTGAGGGTGTTTCCATAAGAAAGCAGGCAGACAACTGAAAATGGTGAGATATATGAAAAAAGGAAAAATTGCAGTTATTACAGCCTGTGCTGTGGTGCTTATACTTGGTGGAATTATCGGCCTTTCCAAAGTATTTGAAACCAGCTGGCAGAATGAAAATACTGTGGAGAACAGTCTGGATGCACAAATAATTGAAAATTCAGAAATGAAAATTGACTATCCATATACCATCTCTGAAAAGTCATTAACTGAAGAAGAATATCCAAATATTATATCTTATCAGGAAGCAGCAAATATCGCAGGCGAAGCTATTCTCTATTTGTCAGGCGTAACTGAACATCAAAAAGTGGCTGGCGAAATAGTGCTTAAACAAGAAAAGCATGGATATGAAAAAATGACAGAAGATTATTCCATAATTACAGGAGAAACAATATATACAGATGAATATTTGGGGTATTCTTATTCCAATATTATAGATTTAGATTTGTCAAATGAGACATGCCCTAAATATATAAGAATCTATTGTTCGGTTAATGCAGAAACAGGCGAAATTATCAGTATATTTATCGATGACTATAGCAAATATGGACAGGATTACTATAAGGTTGAAGAACAATTCCCATTGGCTGAAATGAGGGAGCTTAGTCAAAGTGAAACAGATAATACACTGGACTACATAAATCAAATCGTTGATGTATTGGGCTGGGAGTGCAATCCGGTTGCATATAGCATGGTAGAAAGAGGCTCTCAGGATGGATTGGTGTATTATGTAAATATCTTATTTGATAATAACAGAATATATGAATTTAAAATAAGCAACGAAGATGGTATCGTTGAAAAAGGAAGTTTGTTAAGTGTGGACTGGTCCTGGATGCCTGCGGGTGCTTTTGATTTCACATATATTAATTAAAATGGTGAGATATATGAAAAAAGGAAAAATTGCAGTTATTACAGCCTGTGCTGTGGTGCTTATACTTGGTGGAATTATCGGCCTTTCCAAAGTATTTGAAACCAGCTGGCAAAATGAAAACATTGTGGAGAACAGTCTGAATGTAAATATGGACAACACTACCATCTACAGCAATCTTGAAAATTCAGAATTTGATTATCCTTTTCTTACAGAAGAAGAATGTGTAAATAAAAAAGATGATGCAGCTTATATCAGATACAGGGATGCTGTTGACCCACTGTGGAAAAGTCAGCTGAATTGGGCGATTGAAAAACGAGCGAACCGTAAATATTATTACCCTGAAGAAGGCATGCTGTCTTTTCAGGAGGTTGCAAATAAATGCGGCGAAATAGCAAAGTATATTGTAGGCTATACCGAACACACAAAGCTGCCGGCAGTAATAATGTATTATCCTGCTGACAGTAACGAGGGCATATCAAGAGTAAGCAACGGATATGATTTTACGGGTGAACCATATTTTTATTATTACTTTTTAAATGAAAATAAAGATAAGGCATTGCAGTTTGTGCTCAATGCAATTACAGGTAAAGTAATAATGATAAATGTTGACGGAGAAATACTTGTCGAATATATAGAGGACCTGGACTATTATTACTATTTATCAAAGCCTTCTTCTGAAATTTGTATTGAACTTGATGAACAAACAGAACATGTAATGAATGTACTTGGAATAAGTAAAAAAATAGTAAAGAGAAACTACTATTTTAATGGTGCAAAATGGCACACTGTATTCAATGGTGGATGCTATGTATACTATACTGAGTCCATAATGGATGATGGAGAAGTATTGACTGTAGGTTTTATAACTGATGATAAAGAAACATTCCAGTTCAGCGGCTATTGTACAAAACAGTTTATCAAAAAAATTCCTGATGAAGATATAATCTATAAGCATGGGCATCTGACTGACGAAGATGGAAATATTATCAGTTAAAGAAAATTTTCCTTTATTGTGACAAAATTGCAGTTGGTTCAATTGCAAGAATAGTATAGTAGAGGTGTTTAGAGAGTACAGAAGGAAATAAAGCTGTCAGCAATAATATATATAACTATTGACAAAATAAAAAAACATGATATAATATATAAGCTTGATTATTCAGGCGTTATCAAATCAGTGCTGACAGCGCTCAGGTTCCACCTGTTCCCATGCCGAACACAGAAGTTAAACTGAGTAGTGCCGAAAATACTTGGATGGAGACGTCCCGGGAAGATAGGGAAGTGCTGGTACATCACCCGGTCTTGAAAAAGACCGGGTATTTTTAATTTTTCAGCAAATAAAAATCCCCTGACTGCATGTAGTCAGGGGGTTCTTATGGTTAATAAAAACGCATCAATCTGTATGAGTTTATTATACTCCTGTTCTGAGGTTATCTCAATGGCAAATAATTGTTTGCGGTAGCATTTAAATGTTGATGTTATTTATGAAAAATAGCCTTTATTTATTGCGTAAATTGTTATATAATAAAATATTATAATGGATAACTATGCGAGGTATATACAATGCTTTACAACTGTGTTCTTCTGGATTTTGACGAAACTCTGGTGTCTTTCAAAGAAAGCGAAACTCTGTCTATCACAAAGGTATACAACAAATATGGCGTTCCTGCCACAGAGGAAAATATTCAGCTTTATCACGAAGAAAACGAAAGATTATGGCGTGAATTTGAAAAAGGAAATATCAAAAAGAAAGATATTCAGAAAAACAGATTCAACAAAGTTGTGGAAACTTTTGGTCTGAAAGCTGGCATGGCTGACCAGATGAACAGGGATTATGTTAACTATCTGAAAAACAGTGCTATCCTGTTTGACGGTGCAATTGAGTTTCTGGAGGATATTGAAGACCATGTGACAATTGCCATAGTTACAAACGGTATCGAAGCTGTACAGCAGAACCGACTGAAACTCAGCCGCGTAATCGACTTTGCTGACGGTGTGTTCACTTCCGAAAAGATGGGTTACAACAAACCGGATAAACGCATTTTTCTCAATGCCCTGAAAACACTGGGTATTGAAAATCACAAAAAGGTGCTGGTTGTAGGTGATAATCTGCAGTCTGATATCAAAGGCGGCATCAATGCCGGTCTGGACACCTGCTGGGTAAACTTTGAAAATGTGGAAAACACCACAAATATAAAACCAAAATATACAGCATATGACTTCACACAGCTGAAAAACATTATATTGGGAGAATAATATGGATATTATCAGAAAAGAATTTTCATTTCCATCCGATAACGGCATAAACACTGTGCGTGGTGTAAAATATCTGCCGGCAGATGGCAGCTGTAAAGCTGTATTGCATATTTCCCACGGTATGGTGGAGCATTACGACAGATATGAAGATTTTATGACCTTTATGGCGCAGAATGGCTTTGCTGTTTATATGCATGACCATATAGGCCATAAGCACAGCGTGGACAGTGATGACCAGCTGGGGTACTTTGCCAAAGAAGAAGGCTATAAATGCATTCTTGCAGACCTGTATCACACAGCGCTGATGGCAAAAGAAGAAAACCCGGGCAAAAAATATTTCCTGCTGGGCCACAGTATGGGGTCTTTTTATGCCAGGGTGTTTGCTTCACAGTATACTGATATAATTGACGGTGTGCTGATTTCCGGCACAGGCGGCCCAAATAAAGCAGCGGCCATGGGCGGCAAAATTGTGCGCCTGCTGATTAAGCTGAAAGGCGACAGACACCGTTCTGAATTTGTGAACAATATGGCTTTCGGCTCATATCTTGCCAAAATCGAAAATCCAAGAACACAAAAAGACTGGATTACCCGTGACGAAGCCATTGTTGATAAATATGTGGCAGACAAATACACACAGTTTATATTTACACTTAGCGGCTTCCGCGACCTGATGGATATTATTGGCCTGTCAAATGATGAAAACACCTTTAAAAATACTTCTGACAGCCTGCCGGTTTACATATTCTCAGGCTCTATGGACCCTGTTGGTGACTATGGCATTGGAATTATGAATGTAGTGGACGGCTACAAATCCGCCGGCTGTACTGATGTGCAGGTAAAAATCTATGAAGGCGGCCGTCACGAAATGCTGAACGAACTGAACCGCCGGGAAGTTTATGATGATGTGCTTGCGTGGCTGGAAAGCAAAGCTCAGGCATAACTGTAGACCGAAAGGCAAAAGATATATATTTATTATGAAAGTACAGAAAACTATTGTAGAAAAATTACTTGACCAGAAGAAAATACCTCATGAAAGTTATACCTATCCTGCTGATGGCTTTTCTGACGGTGTCACAGTGGCCGGTTATATAAATAGACCGGTTGAACAGGTGTTCAAAACACTGGTGACCACAGGCAGCAAAGGTATTCACGTGTTTGTTGTGCCTGTGGCACAGGAGCTGGACCTGAAAAAAGCTGCTAAAGCCAGCGGCCAGAAATATGTGGAAATGCTGCCGCAGAAAGACCTGCTGACAACCACCGGTTATATCAAAGGCGGCTGTAGTCCTATAGGTATGAAAAAGCGTTTCCCTACATTTATTGACAAGTCACGGGAAAACTTTGACAGCATTATTTTTTCAGCCGGCAAAATAGGCAAACAGGTACAGGTGGGTTTAGCTGACCTTATTTCTCTGACAGGTGCAAAAACAGAGTTTATCTGTAAGGAGGAACCATGCTTATAACACTGGAAAATGTGGGCAAAAGCTGGGGTATAGATGTAATACTGCAGAAAATCAATGCAGTGGTAAATGAAGGTGACCGCATAGGTATAATCGGTGAAAACGGCGCCGGCAAAACCACACTGCTGAATCTGCTGATGGGTGTGCTGGAAAACGACGAAGGCGAAATCATTTTTGATGACAACGCTACCGTAGGCTATCTGAAACAGATGGACGGCCTCAATCTGGAAAACACCATTTACCGGGAAATGCAGACTGTATTCCGGTCTGTATACGATGCAATCAAAGAATGTGCAGAAATTGAGCGGAAGCTGGTGTACACTCCCGATGATGTACAGTTGGTGGAACGCCACCATAGCCTGCAGAACCTTATCTATGCCAAAGACGGCTACAACACCGATTTTCTTATAAAGAAAATGCTGGGTGGTATGGGCTTTAAAGAAGATGAATACCAGAAACCTGTGCGAGTGCTGTCAGGGGGCGAAAGAACACGCCTTAACCTGGCCAAGCTTCTGCTGGAAAACCCTGATATTCTCATCCTGGACGAACCTACCAACCATCTTGATTTTGATACACTGGTGTGGCTGGAAGACTATCTTATCAGCTACAAAGGCGCTATTATCGCAGTCAGCCATGACCGTTTCTTCCTGGATAAAGTGGTGAAGAAGATATGGGAAGTGGAAGACACTCTTCTCACTGAATATAAAGGCAACTATTCTGCCTTTGATGTTCAGAAACAGGAAAAGCTGAAAGTTCAGCAGCGTCAGTACGAAGCGGATATGGAAAAAGCGGCAAAACTGCAGGATTACATTGACCGCAACCTGGTCCGTGCTTCCACCACAAAAATGGCGCAGAGCCGCCGCAAGCAGCTGGAAAAAATGGAAATAACCGAAAAGCCAAAGCCACTGCGTGTGCCTCTGAAATTCACATTTGATTTTGATGTGAAGCCTTATGATGAAATACTCACTATTGAAAATCTCACTGTTGCTACTGGCAACAGAACACTTATAGAGGACCTTGACCTTGTGGTGCGCCGCGGTCAGCGTCTGATTATCGCAGGTGCTAACGGTACCGGCAAAACCACACTGATAAACACCATTACCGGCAAACTGCGCCCAAAAGCAGGACGCATCCGTCTGGGTCAGGGAGCAATCCCTGCTGTTTTCGACCAGCATATCACTGTGGGCACATCTACTGTAATCGACACAATATGGGCACTGCGCCCCAAATGGACACAGCTGGAAGTGCGCAGTTATCTGGCACGCTTCGGCTACCGTGGGGAAGATGTATTCAAAGAATGTCTTACTCTTTCCGGCGGTGAACGCGCCCGTCTGCGCTTTTGCGAGATGAGCCTTGACCGTGCCAATATCATGTTTCTTGATGAACCTACCAACCATCTGGACATCTATATGCGCCGGGCTGTTACTGAAGCATTGTCAAAGTATGAAGGCACTATTGTGGTTGTGACCCACGACCGCTTCCTTATGCAGCAGCTGGCCTGTCCGATTATGAATATTGAAGGCGGCAAAGGTGTTTTCTACGAAAGCTTTGATGATTTTATGGCAAAGCACAAGTCTGAAGGCTTCAACACAAAACAGCCGAAAGCCGAAAAGCCTGAAACACGCTCTGAAAACAGTGCAGTAAACCAGAAGGAAGCCCGCCGCAAAGCAGCGGCTGACCGTCTGCGTCTGCGCGAATGTGAAAGAGATATTGAAAAACTGCAGGAAGAAATAGATTCCTGCAACCGGGATATGCAGAACCCTGAAATCACCACCGACCCGGGCAGAATGAATGAACTGTGGCAGAAACTGGAAGCCGCAAACAAAAAAATGGATGCCCTGATGGAAGAGTGGCTGGAACTCAGTGAAAAATATCGGAAAGAAAATTAGTATGAAAGAGGCGTAAAGTATGAACCTTAAATACCTGTCATCAAAATACAGAAACAGTGTTATCAACCGGGAAACCAGCGGTGATGTACCGGTGGACTATGAGGACCTTATCAATCTGTCCATCGGTGACCCGGATATCAACACACCACAGCTGATTATTGACCGGGCATACAAAGATGCCTGCGCCGGCCACACCAAATATACAGCTTCACGCGGTTATCCTGAACTGCGCGCAGAAATCTGCAATTTTTACAAAAAAAGATACGGTATGGATGTGCAGGACAGCGAGGTGTTCGTTTCCACTGCCGGCAGCGTGGCTATGTATATCACCATGCAGGCTATACTTGATGCAGGGGATGAGGTTATCATTATTGAACCATACTTTTTCCCTTACCCTGACCAGGTGAAAATGGCCTGCGGTGTGCCTGTTTTTGTCAAGACAAGCCATGAAAACAATTTCCAGATTGATTTTACCAACCTGGAAGCAGCGGTTACAGACAAAACGAAAGCTATTATAATCAATACACCAAACAACCCTACAGGTATATGCTATACCACAGAAACTCTGTCACAGTTGGCTGATTTTGCAAAAAAATATGACCTGATTGTGGTGGCGGATGATATATATACATCTTTTGACTACACAGGCAACAAGTTTATGCCTATATGTTCTTTCCCGGGTATGAAAGAAAGAACTATTACCATCAACAGTTTTTCCAAAAATTTCATTATGACTGGTTTTCGTGTGGGGAATATCATAGCCCCGGATTACATTATCAATGTAATTCAGACCATCAATGAAAATGTGGTTTACACAGCACCATCCATTTCACAGCGTGCCGCATACCATGGGCTGCTGCACTTTGAAGAATTTGAAGATGATATAGTTAAAATCTTCCGTGAAAGGGTGGAATATGCCCACAAACGCCTGTCAGCCATTCCGTGGGTTGATGTACTTCCGGTCAGCGGCAGTTTTTACATCTTCCCGTCCATAGAAAAAACGGGTCTCACCAGCTCACAGTTTTCAAAAAAACTGTTTGATGAGTGCCATGTGCGTGTAATTCCGGGCAGAGCCTTTGGTGAAAGCGGAGAGTACCATATCCGTATTTCCTGTACGGTGGGTATACCACAGCTTGAAGAGGCCTTTGACCGAATGGAAAAAATGACATTCTGATATACAACACACCAAATGATATTGTTTAGGAGGCAGCTATGAGAACAGAAAAATCCTGCGGTGCCGTAGTGTTCCGCAAAAAAGATGACAAAGTGCAGATTTTGCTTATCCGCCATCTCAACGGCGGCCACTGGGCTTTTCCAAAAGGCCATGTGGAAAACGGCGAAACTGAAGAACAGACCGCACGCCGTGAAATACTGGAAGAAACCGGTCTGGCTGTTCAACTGGATACTGCTTACAGAAAGGTGGTTACATATTCACCGCGTCGTGATGTGACAAAAGATGTGGTTTATTTTGTGGCTTTCGCTGATGACAGCGAAGCAGTGGCACAGGAAGAAGAAATCAGCCGGGTGAAATGGGTGCTTATGGAAGACGCAGTTACTCATGTCAGCTATGACAATGACAAACAGGTGCTTATGGGTGCCATCGAACACTATCTCAATACACAAAAAATATAATTAATTGCAGAAAAACATCCCATAGTATAAATTGTGGGATGTTTTTGTTTATATGCAAATAAAAAGCAGGCTTTAAAGCCTGCCTGTCTTATACTGTTTACATACCCAGATACTTTTTGATAGCGTCCAGTGTCTCCTCGCTTATTACATGCTCCATTTTACATGCATCTTCTTCAGCTGCCCGTGGGCTTACACCTATTTTTGTCAGCAGTCGGGTAAGTACATTGTGTCTTTCATATATGCCCAGTGCGTGTTTTTCTCCCATTTCTGTAAATGTGATAAAACCGTCCTCATCCACATTTATATATCCATTTTTTTTCAGGATACCCATAGCACGGCTGACACTTGGTTTTGAGTAGCCGGTGTGGTTTACTATATCGATAGAGCGCACCTGTGGTATTTCTTTGCGCAGCACCAGTATTGCTTCCAGATACATTTCGCCGGATTCATGTATAGCCATTTTGTCACCTCGGTTTCAGATAGTATTGTTATTGTATCATAACAGGAAAAAATTTTCAATATGTTATAAATTAGTCCAATCTAACAATTTTATAAATCCTACAAGTTTGCATACTCTTACTTTTGGTTTTTAGTGAAAACCACAAATATGAATAATTTGTTAATTTTTTATTGACTTAAATCCGGTAAAGGAGTAAAATATAACCAGTTAGCAAACACTAACTGTTTGACTGCTTTAATTTAGCAGCATACAGTTATACATTTTACGGTTTAGTTTAGTCGGAGGGATTGTCATGACTTTGAAGGAAGCACAGCAGGGTGTGGAATACATCATCAAAGGTATCAACACTGATGATGAAGAACTGAATTCATTTCTGTTTACGCTCGGCTGCTACAGCGGTGAACCTATCACTGTCGTTTCACATCGCAACGGCGGTTGTGTTGTATCCATCAAATATGCCAGATACAACATTGACTACCAGTTGGCAGAAGCTATTTTAGTTTAATATGTGAAAATAAAAGTGGTGAGAAATCACCACATATATTTTAAATCACAGTTAGCCTAAACTAACCTTTAAATGAAAAAATTAAAACAAATACAGGAGGAGAGCAAATGAGAATTGCTTTAACCGGTAACCCTAACAGTGGTAAAACCACAATGTACAACGCCCTGACAGGTCGTGTAGAACGCGTTGGTAACTGGGCAGGTGTTACAGTAGACAAAAAAGAAGCTTTTATTAAAAAGAATTACTATGATGGCACAGAAGAACTGATTGCTGTTGACCTTCCGGGTGCATACTCCATGTCACCATTTACATCCGAAGAAAGCATCACCAGCGCCTATGTTAAAAACGAAAACCCTGATGCTATCATCAACATCGTTGACGCTACAAACCTGAGCCGTAGCCTGTTCTTTACAACACAGCTGCTGGAACTGGGTGTTCCTGTAGTAGTTGCTCTGAACAAAAGCGACATCAACGACAAAAAAGAAACAGAAATCAATGTAGAACTGCTCAGTGAAAAACTTGGCTGTCCTGTAGTAAAAACTGTTTCCACAATGACAGGTGACAACGGTCTGTCCGAAGTTGTAAAAGTGGCAGCATCCCTGAAAGGCAAAGAACAGAAAGCTCCATATTCCCAGGGTGATATAAACCTTCACGACAAAGCAGCAGTTGAAGCAGCTGACAGAAAACGTTTTGACTTTGTAAACGGTATCGTTAGTGAAGTAGAAGAAAGAAAAGTTCTCACAAGTGATGTGAACTTCGGCGATAAACTGGACAATATCCTGACAAACAAATGGCTGGGTATTCCGATTTTTGCAGTTATCATGTTCCTCGTTTTCAATATTTCACAGTCCACAGTAGGTCCTATGCTGGCTGATACTCTGGTAGGCTGGATTGAAAGCTTCCAGGGAATGGTAGGCGGTATGCTGGAAGGCGCAAACCCATTCCTCTACGCTCTGCTGGTTGACGGTATCATCGGTGGTGTAGGCGCTGTTGTAGGCTTCCTGCCACTGGTTATGGTAATGTACTTCCTGATTGCTCTGCTGGAAGACTGCGGCTATATGGCCCGTGCTACAGTAGTTCTGGACCCTATCTTCAAAAAAGTAGGTCTCTCCGGTAAATCTGTAATCCCAATGGTTGTTGGTACAGGTTGTGCTATCCCAGGCGTTATGGCTTGCCGTACTATCCGTAACGAACGCGAACGCAGAGTTACAGCTATGCTCACACCATTTATGCCTTGTGGCGCTAAACTGCCTGTTATCGCTCTGTTTGCCGGTGCATTCTTCTCCGATGCAACATGGGTTGGTACACTGATGTACTTTGTAGGTATCGCTCTTATCTTCTTCGGCGCTCTGCTGGTTAACAAAATCGCAGGCCACAAATACAGAAAATCCTTCTTCATCATCGAACTTCCTGAATACAAAGTTCCTTCTCTCAAGAGAGCATTTGTTTCCATGATGGACCGCGGCCGTGACTACATCATCAAAGCCGGTACAATCATTCTGGTATGTAACACAGTTGTTCAGATTATGCAGTCCTTCACATGGAGCCTGCAGCTGGTAGAAGAAGGCGCAGAATCCACATCTATCCTGGCTGGTATTGCAGGTCCTATCGCAGTTCTGCTGGTTCCTATCTGCGGTATCGCAGCATGGCAGCTGGCTGCAGCAGCAGTTACAGGCTTTATCGCCAAAGAAAACGTTGTTGGTACTCTGGCAGTTTGCTATGGTCTGACAGCATTTATCGACACAGAAGAACTGGCTCTTATGGGCGGTGCAAACGAAGTAGCTCTGGCTATGGGTCTTACACAGGTTGCAGCTCTGGCATTCCTTATGTTCAACCTGTTCACACCTCCTTGCTTTGCAGCTCTGGGTGCTATGAACTCTGAAATCAATGACAGAAAATGGTTCTGGGGCGGTGTTGCTCTCCAGTTTGCTACAGGTTATGTAGTAGCTTACCTGGTGTACCAGATTGGCACACTTATTACAACAGGTGCTCCTGGTGCAGGTCTTGTTCCTGGCGGTATCGCAGTTGCAGCTATCGTTGCTTATATTGTTTACCTCATCAGAAAACAGGAAAAATCACTGGATAAAGAATACGCTTTACAGAAATAATCATATAAATACATAAAAGGAGTAACCGGTATGCAGAATTTTATACTTATCGCTGTTCTGGCACTTATTCTGGGTGCCGCAATCACATATATAATCAAAGCCAAAAAAGCTGGTGTAAAATGCATCGGATGTTCAGCGGCTGGCTGTTGCTCAGCAGCAAACGGCAAATGTTCCTGCAGTTATTCTGCCCAGGTGTAGGCGAAAAGAGGTAAATATTGAATTCACAGAATTTACAGCTTACAGCTACAAACATCAGATATCTGATAACAATACACCATCTGGGACAGAAGGACAGATTTGTAAAGTGTGCAGATGTTTCCAAAATTCTTTCAGTCACACGCCCCAGCGTACATGCGATGATGAAAACACTGACCGAAATGGCGCTGATAGAAAAACCTCGCTACGGTAAAGTGAATTTCACTGCCCGGGGTATGGAACTGGCCGAAGAATATGTGAAAGCCTACCGGATAACCCATAAATATTTTTCACCGCTGTTTCCAAAAGATTCACAAATTGATGAAGTGGTATGTGCATTTATATCACAGATTCCTTTTGAAATGCTGGGCGAAGTATGTGACAATATGGGAAAAACTGTATAGGTATGCTCTGATTATATGATAAATTTATAATAAGTCCGCCGGCCTTATGCCGGCGGATATTTTTGTATACTGTTTTGTTCGGCATATAACGCAGAGACGGATTCTATCTGCCTGTTTTATGGTTGAAATTATAATTATAAAATTAAAAAGGCACTGTTATCTCAAACAGTGCCTTTACAAATCTTTGGTCGGGATGACGTGATTTGAACACGCGACCTCTGCGTCCCGAACGCAGCGCTCTACCAAACTGAGCCACATCCCGATATAAATATTAAATTAAAAAACAAAAATATAATTATTATCTTACAGCTGAGCGCCGCGCTCTTCAGCTCGCCAAGAGTCTCGCCTCGCTACGCTCACTCGGTTGCTCGCTGAACAACCACTGCGGTGGCCGTACCAAACTGAGCCACATCCCGATGTAAGTGTATATTTAATGGTATGAAAATTTTAAAGCTGATTATCAGCGCCCGCGCTCTTCAGCTCGCCAAGAGCCTCGCCTCGCTACGCTTGCTCGGTTGCTCGCTGAACAACCACTGCGGTGGCCGTACCAAACTGAGCCACATCCCAATATAATTAAATTTATGTTTAAAATTGCAAATATTATTTTACTACTTGGAGAATTAATAGTCAAGCATTATTCGGTTTTACAGCGGTATATGTGATAATAATTACTTTACAAAAACAGACAAATAATGTATTATTAAAGTACAATTTTATGTAAGGAAACCTATTATGAAGCAAGTAAAAAAACAAAAAGAAAAAGACAATTATTTGAAATTCTCTTTTCTGTTCCCAATTATCCTGACAGCTGTTGATGCGGTTATCATGCTGGCTTTTATCTATGTTGTGGCAAATCAAGCCACACTTACAAATATGAATTTTGCCAGACTGGTTGCACAGGCAGGTACAGTTCTGCTTGCAATGAGCCCTACAGGTTTGCTGATTACTTCATTTGTCTCTTTCAAACACATGAAAAAGCATCCCGACGGGTCTGCGTTTTACATCAAAACCCCTATGCTTGTCAGTGTAATCGTATGGGGTGTGCAGGTGCTTTATATGGCTACTCTTACAGGTGCGTAATTTAAAGGAGAAATACTATGGGCAAATTCGTTATCAAACAGACCAACACAGGTTATAACTTCCATCTCAAAGCAGCCAACGGCGAAACAATCGCAACAGGTGAAGTGTACAAAACACTGGATGCATGCCGCAATGGTGTGGAATCCGTTATGAAAAACGCTCCTGCTGCCAATGTTGAAGACCAGACAGTAGAAAACTTCGAAGTTCTCACACATCCTAAATTTGAAATCTACAAAGATAAAGCCGGTGAATTCCGTTTTCGTCTGAAAGCAAGAAACGGCGAGGTTATTGCAACAGGTGAATCCTACACAACAAAAGCTAACTGCAAAAATGGCGTTGCAAGCGTTATGAAAAATGCAGAAGATGCAGAAGTTATCGAACAGGTAGAAGAATAATCTGAATGATTGCACGGGCGGTTTTCTGCCCGTGTTCTTTTGCAATAAAACTTTGTTATTGACTAATCTGCAGAATAAATGTAAAATATCCTTTGTATTTATTAAAAAAGAGGTTTAATATAGATGGAAAAAATATGGCGGATTTATAAAAAGCACGAGGAGATTATAAATTATCTTATCGTGGGCGTATGTACAATGATATTTAGCCTGATTTTTTATTTTATATCTACACGCACTTTTCTTGACCCTAACAATCCCTTTGAACTGCAGATAGCAAATCTTATCAAATGGATTTCAGGCGTGCTTTTTGCTTATGTAACCAACAGGATTTTTGTGTTTAAAAGTAAAAATTCCAATATCTTCAAGGAATTTGTACAGTTTACATCATCCAGAGTATCTACACTGTTTCTGGACATGTTTATTATGTGGCTTATGGTGACAAAAATGGGGCTGGCTGATGTTATAGCTGTTATGGTTTCGCAGGTTGTAATCACTGTAAGCAACTATATGCTCAGCAAGTTGTTTGTATTTAAAAAATAACAAAAACAGTATCCTTTTGCGGGATACTGTTTTCTTTATTTTTTCACTATCTTATTTGTATAATCCAGTCTTGGCGGTTGGCTTATTTTACACAGCAGTGATTGAATGTCACAGGCTCTGCTTTCTGCAGCAGCTATCCTGCGGCAATCTTCACTCTTTTCCCCCAGTATTTTGGCTGAATGGGATACCGGCAGCGGACAGCTTTTGCTCATATTGCGGAAAAATTCTTCTCCTCTTTCAGAAAAGCCCAGTACACGCAGGTACTGTATGTCCTGTGGAAAAGTCCTGTCTACACCAGTGAGCATATTCATAATAATTCTGTTCAGCCTTGAGCGTGGATATCTTTTTGTGGGTAACCGGTCAAACAGGCCCTCCATGCTGTATGCCGATGTCACAGCTTTTTCAAAACTGTGGCTCAGTTCTTCATTACAGTCCGGAATGAGTGCAAAATCGCGGGCAGTTTTGCCGTACAGCGCGAACAGTACTGTTTTTTCAAAAGCCGTATCCGGCAGGAAGTAACTGCCTCTGTCCAGATGCTTCTCCAGTATTTTTACACTTTCGGCCGGTATATATTTCAGTGCCCGGTCGATACGGTATTCGCTTACCATTTTTCTTATTCCGCTGGCAGAGGCATAGCCGTCTTGGATTTTTGTCCGGTTGTAGGCTGCGCCTCTTCTTTTCACCGGCACAAACTTTATCTGCCAGCCCATCGCAATACAGGCCTTTATATACTCAATTGCCAGTATATCGTTGCTGGCTGACACAACATCCCTGTTTATGTCAAACCTGTCAAAAATGGCCTTTTCTCTGGCCGTGGCGAAGGGAAGTCTGTCAGACAGATATCCTTTCAGCCGGGTACTGTATTTCTCTGTCAGCAGATATTCGGCAATCTCCTTCAGCAGTTGTAAATTACCGCTTTCACTGCCAAAGCTGACAGCCTCAACACCCATAGCTCGCAATGTCTGCATACCCCGTCGGGCGTACCCCTCTGCACTGCGCAGAGAAAAGGGGCAGGGGATTTCTGTTATTACATCCGCTCCATTTTTTATAGCCATCTCCCGGCGGCTGTGCTTGTTTATCATGGACGGCATGCCTCGCTGCACCCGGCTGCCGCTCATAGCCACAGCTATACAGTCATATCCCATGGAACGCAAATTATCCAGCTGATGTCTGTGCCCGGTATGAAAAGGATTAGATTCTGCCACAATACCCACAGATTTAGACATAAATTTCTCCTTTAATCTTGAAAATTTTACATATATATTATATAATAAAGTAGTTGAATAAACAATTAAAAATATTTGGAGGACACACCAATGAAAATCTTAGTTATTAACTGCGGTTCCAGTTCACTGAAATATCAGCTGATTGATATGACAGATGAAAGCGTTATCTGTAAAGGTAACTGTGAAAGAATTGGCATCGACGGCTCATTCATCACACATAAAGCAAACGGCGGCGAATGGAAAGTTGAAGTAGACTTCCCAACACACAAAGAAGCTTTCAACAAAGTTGTTGAAATGATGACAGAAGGCGAAGGCAAAGTTATTGCTGACAAAGCTGAAATCAATGCTATCGGCCACCGTATCGTGCAGGGTGCTGAAAAATTCAGCGAACCATGCCTCGTAACAGACGAAGTTATCCAGACAATCGACGACCTGTCCGTTC
This sequence comes from Oscillospiraceae bacterium, assembly GCA_017473015.1. GTDB lineage: Bacteria > Bacillota > Clostridia > Oscillospirales > Ruminococcaceae > RGIG3102. The sequence goes on from JAFUNP010000031.1 coordinate 19,160, forward strand.
TGGCTCCAGCTCACAACAAAGCTCATGCTATCGGTCTGCGTTCCGCAAAAGAAGTTTTCGGTGCTGACGTTCCAAACGTTGTAGTATTCGACACAGCTTTCCATGCAACAATGCCACCTAAAGCATACATGTATGCTGTACCATACGAATTCTATGAAAAACATGCTATCCGTCGCTACGGCTTCCACGGTACATCCCATAAATTCGTTTCCAGAGCAGCTGCAGAATACCTGGGCAAAAAACCTGAAGAACTGAAAATGATTACTCTCCACCTGGGCAACGGTGCTTCTCTGGCTGCTGTTGACGGCGGTAAAGTAGTTGATACATCTATGGGTCTGACTCCTCTGGGCGGCTTCATGATGGGTTCCCGTTCCGGTGACCTTGACCCATCTGTTGTAGGCTACATCTCTGAACTGACAGGTATCAAAGGCAATGACCTGACAGACTACCTGACAAAGAAAGCAGGCTTCCTGGGCGTTTCCGGTATCTCCAGCGACTGCCGTGACATCGAAGTTGCAGCAGCAGAAGGCAACGAAAAAGCTAAACTGGTTCTGGATATGTACTTCTACCAGCTGCAGAAATTTGTAGGCAGCTACACAGCAGCTATGAACGGTCTGGATGTAATGGTATTTACAGCTGGTATCGGTGAAAATTCTGCTTCCGTTCGTGAAGGCGTATGTGAAGGTCTGGGCTACTTCGGTGTAGAAATCGACAAAGAACAGAACAAAAAACGTGGTCTGGCTATCAACGATATCACAGGTCCTAACTCTAAAGTTAAAGTTCTGGTTGTTGCTACAAACGAAGAACTTATGATTGCTCGTGACACAATGGCTGTTGTTAACGGCTAATCAGCAGTTTGAATACAAATAATAAAAGCGGTGGTTCGTCCACCGCTTTTTTATCGCAATAAAAAACACCACTGCGTAAAAGAGTGGTGTTTTTTGGCTTTTTATCTGAAAACCAGCCTTCTGTTCTGCCATCTTCCTGACAGGAAGTATGGCATGCCGATTACAAACGGCATAAAGGAGGCCAGAGCGTTGCCGTACCAGAAACCGTGAATACCCAAACCCATAGGGATGCCCAGTACCCATGCCAGACCTATGCGCATCATAAGGCCATCAAGCAATGCGATGGCAAAGTTCAGTTTAGGGTTGCCGCTGCCGCTGATAAGAGCACTCATAGGCGGACGCAGTACACAGCTGCAGAACTGCAGTACCGCAACAGGCAGATACATGCCAACCAGTGACAGAACTTCTGTGTCGTTTGTGAAGATACCAAAAATCTGCTGTGGGAATGTGATTACTGCAGCAATCAGTATTGCTGTGATAGTGCCGTCCACTATAAACAGTGTTTTTACTATTTTAGGAACTCTTTCATATTTTTCAGCACCTATATTCTGTGCAATCATGGAAGCACCGGATGTGGTAAAGGCCTGTGCAAATACATTTGTAACAGACTGCAGTTTGTTGCCTATGCCAGTCAGTGCTGACATTACAACGCCATAGCTGTTAATCCAGGATGTGATAAACAGTTTGGAAAATGTGATGGATGCAGACTGCAGTACCATAGGAATACCCAGTTTTACAAGGGAAGACAGCATATCGCGGTGTATTCTGAAACTTTCCGGTCTGAAATTAAAGCCGAACTGTTCTTTGTGCTTGTACAGATAGGAAATGGCAAATACAAAGCTGGCTGCCTGACCGATTACTGTGGCCAGTGCGGCACCCATTGTGCCCATATCCATACCTGCTATAAACAGCATGTCCAGCACCAGATTGATAACTGATGCAATGGCGATAAACATAAACGGGCGCTTGGAGTCGCCCATGCCACGCATAATAGCACTTACAAGATTGTAACCGTAGATAAACACCAGTCCACTGATACATACAGTTACATAGTCCACCGCATAGTCCCATGCTTCCGGAGGAGTGTTGATTATTTCCAGCACCCTGAAGCGCAGAAACAGGAATACCACTGTCAGCACAGCTGCACAGCTGAACAGGAATGTGAACAGTGTACCTATCATTCTCTGCAGGTCGTCTTTTCTGCCTGCACCAATCAACTGTGAAATCAGTACCTGTCCGGCGTTGGACATACCCATAGCCACAAAAGTCAGCATCATCATAACTTCGCCGCCCAGGGATACAGCCGACAGACCGCCGCTGCCTACATATTGTCCTACAACAATCATATCCACCATATTGTATACTGTCTGCAGCAGACCTGAAAAGAACAGGGGAGTTGCAAATCTTATCAGTTGGGGTGTTACGGGACCGGTGGTAAAGTCTCGTATCAGAGTTTTACTGCTTGTACTCATCAAAAATCTCCTTAATCTATATTTTGTCAGAAATATGAAAATCAGCCATATTCCGGCGTATTCTGGCCAGTGTGGCCATGAAAGCATCCATCTCGTCAGCGCTGATACCGGCAGATGCCTGCACATTCAATTTTTCAATCATAGCCTGCATCTTTTCATAAGCAATCTGACCTTTTTCTGTGATATTCAGTTTTTTTCTTCGTCGGTCGCTTTCACTTTCCTGAACAGTCAGCAGGCCATCGCGTTCCATACGGTTCAGAATGCCGGACAAAGTGGCCTTATCTATATTCCACAGTATTCCTATATCGCGCCGGCTGCAACCGGGATGTACTGCCAGATATTCCAGTACCTTCGGCTGACCGGGCAGCAGACCGCAATCATCGGAAATTTCTCGCAGGTACTGCCACAGGCTGCGCTGTGTCATCCACATCTGCACATGTAACTGATTTTCCATATAACCTCCAGATTAGTTTGTATACAAACTAATTATAAAACTTTTTGTCAGTTTGTCAACAATAAGCAGAAATATTGGAAAATATAAAGCTAAAACCAGTAAAACTATTGATATATTCTGAAAAATATGTTATTTTTAATTAGGTAACATAATATTAAAAACCATATGAGGAGATTATTTAAAATGGTAAGAATAATTACAGATACATCATCTATGTACACTGTTGCCCAGGGTGCAGAACTGGGTGTTACAGTAGTGCCTCTTACACTGACAATTGCTGGCAAATCCTACAGAGAACTTGAAGAAATCAGCTATGCCGAATTTAAAAAGCTGATTGACGAAGGTCATATTCCTACATCTTCCCAGCCTGCTGTAGGTGAAGTTCTGGAAGTGTACGAAACAGCTACAGCCGAAAATCCAGTGCTTCACATCACTCTTGCAGACGGACTTTCCGGTGCATACCAGTCAGCTATGGGTATCCGCGAGTCACTTGAAAACAAAGAACATATCACAGTTTTCCATTCAGGCACTCTGTGCACTCCACAGTGGGTTATGGTAAGAGTAGCCAAAGAAATGGCTGATAAAGGTCACACAGTTGAGGAAATTCTGAAAGTGCTCAACGAAATCAAAGATGATGACAAATCATATATGATTCCACAGGACTTTGATTACCTGCGCCGTGGCGGCCGCCTGGCTCCTACAGCTGCAAAAGTAGGAAGCATTCTGAAACTCACTCCTGTTATGACACTGTCAGCAGATGACAGACAGATTGAAAAAGCAGGTATGACACGCGGTCTGCCGAAAGCTATCGACAAAGTGGCAGAAGGATTCAAAAATCACGGTGTAACAGGCGAAAAACATATGATTACAGTTGCACATTCCTCCTGTCCGGAAGATGCACAGCTGGCTATTGAAAAACTGTCAAAAGCATTCCCTGACTGCAAAATTACACTGTTTGAGCTGACACCTGTTCTCACAACACAGTCTGGTCCAAGATGTGTTTCTATCCAGTCGATGCTGGACCCTGACAAAAATAAGCTTTATTAATATGTTTTACACAGGTTTTTCATTCTGGATTTATTTTACAATGAATATCCGTTGAAACAAAATTCAAAATATGTTATCATTATTTTAACTATGTAATTCAAGAAAAAATATATGTAAAGGAAACAAAGACAATGGTACGAATTTTAACAGATACATCATCAATGTTTACTCCTTCTGACGGCGAAAAACTGGGCTTTTCAGTAGCACCGCTGACAGTTACAATTGCTGGTAAAACATACCGTGAAATGGAAGAAATCTCCACACCTGAATTCATTGACATTATCAATCAGGGTAACCAGCCTACATCTTCCCAGCCTGCTCCATCCGACCTTATTGAAATATACGAAACAGCTACAGCTGAAAATCCTGTACTGCACATCACTATTACAGACGGTTTGTCCGGTGCTTATCAGTCTGCATGCGGTGTTCGTGAAACTATGGACAACAAAGAATATATCACAGTATTTAACTCCGGCTCTCTCTGTGGTCCACAGTGGGTTATGGTAAAAAAAGCTGTTGCCATGGCAAAAGAAGGCGCAACAGTGGACGAAATCGTTGAACAGCTTACATATCTGAAAGACAATGATAAATCCTTCCTTATCCCACAGGACTTTGACTATCTGCGTCGCGGCGGCCGCCTTACACCAACAGCTGCGAAAGTTGGCAGCCTGCTGCGTCTGGTTCCTCTTATGACACAGACAGCAGATGACAGACAGCTGGAAAAAGCAGGTCTGTGCCGCAGCTTTGCAAAAGCAGTAGAAAAATGCATTGAAGGCTTCCACAAACTGGGTGTTGGAGAAAAACATATGTTTGTTATCAGTAATGCACGGAACCCTAAAGATGCAGCTATCGCCAAAGAAATGCTGACAAAAGAGTTTCCAGGCTGCCGCATTGATGTTGTAGACCTGACTCCTGCATTTACAACTCAGGGTGGTCCACTCTGTGTTGCTATCCAGTCAATGATAGATATTGATAAACAGTAATAATCAAAAAATCAAGCCACGGTGCATACCGTGGCTTTTTTATTAGCAAATTGCTACATTTTTTATAAGATATAGTAACTATGGAGATTTTGAATTATTGTAGGTTGTAGGAAATTTAAAATTCTCGTAATAATCTGATTTAACGGGAGTGCCTTCTATATCATACACCAGACAACTTTTTGGGATGCATGTATCCTCAGTAATATTCGTGTCTTTATCAAACTCGTATTCGTATATATATTCGTCATTAATATATTTTACGCGTACTATCGAATTGGAATATCGATATGGTTTGAAAATTTCATAAGAATCAACATCTTTAAGGCTATATCCATGGAGAGATAGATATTTTTCAAATTTTTGTCCGGTAATTTCAAATTGAATTGAATCTTTTTCGTGTAAAGAGACAATATTATTTATAGAAAATATGCAACATAATGCTAACATCCGAGCTATCCGTGAAAAAAGATTAGATTTATTTATTCTCATTTTTTATATTATATGAATTAAACCCATAGAAGAAATATAGTTAGGGAGATCGAATGGCTGAATTAAACCAGTTGTAGGAACATCGACATAAGAAGAACCTGCGCCAAAGTAATAACATTGGAATCACCTGCTTGTTTATATGTTATTGCTTACTTTTAATATATCATTTGTAAAATATAAATGTATTAACAAATTGTAAATTTACATATTTAAATTTGAGTATACGATTTATATACTATATTGCGGTATAATTTCTGATTGACAAATTTACCCTATAGGTTACTGTGCAGATATAAAAAGTGCTGTAGTTACGCTGCGATTTTTGCTAAAAACAGTGTACTACACTGTTTTCTAAACGCAAAATACCCTCTCGGGTTCAAATCCCCCGTTTAATCACAAAAAAATAAGCTGCTATCTTTTCAGATAACAGCTTATTTCTGGCGGAGAGAGGGGGATTTGAACCCCCGGTACGGAATTACCGTACACCCGCGTTCCAGGCGAGCACCTTAAACCACTCAGACATCTCTCCGTGTTGTTTAACGCCTAATTAGTATACCTCAAAACGACACAATTGTCAATAGGTAATTTACAATTTTTTTCAAAATTTTTAATAAATTATGTAGCTGTTAAAAATAAAACAAATTTCATAAAAATAACTCACATTTTTAATCTGAATTGTACAACTTGCCTATAAAAATAAAGTCGATTTTGTGCAAATTGATATTTGTTAAATTAAATGTTTTTGCTGAAATCATTTATAAAATAAATGATAACAGTAAAATATATTATTTTATTATCTGTAAAAACCAAAAATATTATTTTTTTCTTAAATTTGAAAAATGTATTTACAGCTTGACAATCCTTTGGTAAAATGAAAACAAGAAAAAATATCTTTTTTCAAAGATATATCAAGGACGAAACAAATATTATCGGAGGATTATTTATTATGAACTACCGTTTGGAAAGCGACTCAGTAGGCGAAAAACAGGTTCCTGTTGATGCATATTATGGCGTGCAGACTCTGCGTGCATTTGAAAACTTTAATATCACAGGCAGAAAACAGCCTACAGTTATTGTAGAATCACTGGCAGAAATCAAAAAAGCATGTGCTATCACAAACAAAAAAGCAAACGATGTACCTGCAGAAATCGCAGATGCCATCGTTGCTGCCTGTGACGATATTCTGGCTGGCAAGTTCCATGACCAGTTTATCACAGACCCTATCCAGGGCGGCGCCGGCACATCCACAAACATGAACGCTAACGAAGTAATCGCAAATATTGCTCTGGAAAAACTGGGCAAAGAAAAAGGCGACTATAAATTCTGTCATCCAAATGACCATGTAAACAATGCACAGTCCACAAACGACGTTTACCCAACAGCACTGAAACTGTCCATTTATAAAACAGGTCTGAAACTGCTGGCTAAACTGGATGAACTGGATGCTGCCCTTATGGCAAAAGCTGACGAATTCAAAGATGTTCTGAAAATCGGCCGTACACAGTTGATGGACGCAGTGCCAATCACACTGGGGCAGGAATTCAAGGCATACGCTTCCGCAGTAAAACGAGGTAAAAGAGTTATCGCTGCTTCCCTGGAAGAAATGAAAACTGTAAACATGGCTGCTACAGCTATCGGTACAGGTATCAACACCAGCGAATACTTCTTCCATCACATCGTTGAAGACTTGGCAGAAGTTACAGGTATTGACCTGGTACAGGCTGCTGATATGGTTGACGGTACACAGAACATCGATGCATTCTCCATTGTTTCCGGTGCTCTGAAAACTATGGCTATCTCCCTGTCCAAAATGGCAAACGATATCCGTCTGATGAACGGCGGTCCAAAAGCTGGTCTGGGTGAAATCACAATCCCTGCAAAACAGAACGGTTCTTCCATTATGCCAGGTAAAATCAACCCGGTTATCCCGGAAGTTCTCAACCAGTGCTGCTTCGGCGTTATTGGTAACGATGTGACAGTTACTATGGCTTGCGAAGCGGGCCAGCTGGAACTGAACGCATTTGAACCTGTTGTGTTTGACAGAATCTACGATTCTATGAATATGCTGATGAACGGCGTTGACACATTTATCGTAAACTGTGTAAACGGCATTGTTGCAAACGAAGACAAATGCCATGACCTTCTGTACCATTCCACAGGCTTTGTTACAGCTCTGTGCCCTGTACTGGGTTACAAAAAATCTGCAGAAATCGCAAAAGACTTCCTGAAAAACGGTACACCAATCGTTGAAGGTGCTCTGGCAGCAGGTCTTACACAGGAACAGCTGGACGAAATGCTGAACCCAGATAAACTGGCAAGACAGTTTGAAAAGAAATAATTGATTTCTCATATATAAAGAGGTAAATAGTTATGGACAAAAGAGAAAGAGCCCTGAAAGCTCACAAAGACTGGCAGGGTAAAATCGAAGTTATCTCAAGAGCAAAAGTTACAAACAGAGACGAGCTGACAGTAGCTTACACACCGGGCGTTGCTGAGCCTTGTCTGGAAATCCAGAAAGACGAAAGCTTGGCTTATGAATACACAAGAAAAGGCAATCTGGTTGCTGTTATCACAAACGGCACAGCTGTTCTGGGACTGGGCGACATCGGCCCTGCAGCAGGCATGCCTGTTATGGAAGGCAAATGTGCACTGTTCAAAGAATTTGCAGGAGTTGACGCATTCCCAATCTGTGTAGATTCCAAAGACCCTGATGAACTGGTTAATGTTATCTACAAAATTTCCAAATCTTTCGGTGGCATCAACCTGGAAGACATCGGCGCACCAACCTGCTTTGAAGTTGAAAGAAGACTGAAAGAAATGTGCGATATTCCTGTTTTCCATGATGACCAGCACGGTACAGCTATCGTTGTATCCGCTGCTCTGCTGAACGCCGCAAAACTGAAAGGTAAAGAACCGGGCGAACTGAAAGTTGTTCTCAACGGTGCAGGCGCAGCAGGTATCTCCATCGCCAGACTGCTGATGGACATCGGCTTTACAAATATGATACTGTGCGACATCTTCGGCACAATCTACGAAGGCGGTCCTGCAAACACAGATGCACAGCGTGAAATGGCAAAAATCACAAACAAAGAAAAACTGGCAGGTACACTGGCAGACGCTATAAAAGGCGCAGATGTATTTGTTGGTGTTTCCAGAGGCAACCTGGTTACAGCTGAAATGGTTCAGTCCATGAACGAAAAACCAATTATTCTGGCTATGGCTAACCCAGTGCCTGAAATCATGCCTGACCTTGCTATCGAAGCAGGCGCTTACATTGTAGGCACAGGCCGTTCAGACTTCCCTAACCAGATTAACAACGTTCTGGTATTCCCAGGTATCTTCAAAGGTGCTCTGGCTGTTCGTTCCACATCTATCACAGAATCCATGAAAGTTGCAGCTGCAAAAGCTATTGCTTCTGTTGTTACAGATGAAGAACTGAACCCTGAATACATTATTCCTGATGTATTCGACCCACGCGTAGCAGATGTTGTTGCAAAAGCAGTAGCAGATGAAGCTGTACGCCTTGGTATTGCAAGAATTTAACCCTAATAAAATATACTTCCCCAAGAGAAAAGCAGGACTGTTATTCAGGCCTGCTTTTCTCCTTGATATATTCATGAAAATTATGTATCATATTCTTATAAAATGATAAGAGGAACTGTTTTGAAAAAGTTTAAAAAGATTTATATAGAAATTACCAATCAGTGTAATCTGTCCTGCTCGTTCTGCCCCAAAACAAAAAGAGCAGCCCACTTTATGACTGAAGATGAATTTACACATATTATAAACATCACTAAAGCCCACGGGGAAAACTTTTATCTTCATGTAATGGGAGAGCCTACCGCACATCCGGATTTTGCCGGTTTTCTCAGAATATGCAAAGAACAGGGAGTGAAAGTAAACATCACCACCAACGGCACTTTGCTGGATAGAGTGGGGGATGCAATCATAGCCAGCAGTGTGCGTTCTGTGTCGGTGTCTTTGCACAGCTTTGAGGCAAATTCGCTGAATAAGGATATGAAAACATATCTGGATAAAATTATGATTTTCTGCCGCAAAGCCATAGGAACAGGTGTTACGGTTGAATTGCGTCTTTGGAACTTTGACAGAGAGAGTATATATGACAAAAATCAGCTCAACGGCCAGATAGTGGATTATCTTGAAAAGGAACTGGAACTGGATTTTGACCTGCGCCGGGCTATGAATGAAAAGTTTGATGAGATGGAAACCAGCCACAGCCGCAAATTCAATTTCCGTCTGAAAGACAGGATTTTTCTGGGTATGGCACAGCATTTTGAATGGCCGGATATTAATAAAGCAGAAAAATATACAGAGGGCTTCTGCTATGGTCTGAGAAACCAGATTGCAATATTGGCAGACGGCACAGTGACAGCCTGCTGTCTGGACAGCGAAGGTAATATTCCGCTGGGAAACATTCATCACAACACGCTGCAGGAAATCTTTGACGGTGAAAGGGCACAGGCTCTTTATACCGGTTTCACCCACAGAAAGGCGGTGGAGCCTTTGTGTCAGACCTGTGGTTATATGAAAATGTATGATAATAAAAAATAATCCCGTCGAGGTATTCTGAAATCTGCTCCCGTAACATCCGGTGATGGCAGATATTGGCTTTACAGCAAAAGGCATCTGTGGTATGTACTGCAGATGCCTTCTTTGTTGCGGCTATATTTCCGCCAGCTTATAAACAGCCATAGCGAGAAAAATCACTGCAGATATATACCTGGTGTACAGCTGCCGCCTGTCCTTTATTACTTTGCCGGACAGGAAAGCTCCTGCAGCCATCAGCACACTGTGGAGAAGCGCGCTCAGCACGCTGACCTGCATAATGCTGTATCCGGCCGCCGACAGGTAAATGCATACGATAGCAGCATCAGTAGCCACTGAAACAGAAACAGCATATATGCTGCTGTGGTCTCCACCTGATTTTTCCTCTGTCAGTGCACTCCACGCCAGGAAAATCATCACAGCTGCGCCTGTAATGTTTATGTATTTCCCAAATGCCGTCATTTGCAGAATATTGCCTGTACAGGCTGCCGCCAGACAACATCCGAAGATAACTGCAAGAGATTTGAAAAACTCCCTATAACCGAATTTTACCCCTATTCCTCCAATCAGTATGCCGCTTATAAACCCATCTATACTGGCTGCCAGTATACTGAAAATCAAAAACATGTCTGTAATCACCTCATTGCCATAGTTTATTCATCAGACGCGTAAACTGACACAACTTGCAAAATATGGGATAAAGTAGTATACTTTAAACATTGACATATTTATTTTCGTTTCAGTACTGATGTACTGATTTTTTACTGTGTAAGAAAGAGTATAAAGGAGTGATTTGTTTGAACTGGTATGCAAATTTTTTCCGTCCGGAAAAGCTTTTGGGCAGGTTCCAGGCCGAAGGTGCCCTGCCTGACAGCCAGGAGGTAATGAGAAAGGTTATATCTGTTGCATGGCCTGCAGTGCTGGAGTCCTTTCTGGTTGCATTGGTAGCCTTTGTTGACAACATAATGGTATCGGGCCTGGGAGCCTATGCGGTGGCCGCGGTAGGTCTTACCACACAGCCTAAATTTATTGCATTTGCATTTTTTATTTCACTTAATGTGGCCACATCTGCTCTGGTGGCCCGAAGAAAGGGCGAAGGTGACCGCGACGCCGCCAACCGCACGCTGAAACAGATTCTGGTAATCATGGCAGTACTGCTGGTGGTCGTTACTGTAGTATTTGTGGCTGCCGCAGAGCCGCTGCTGCGTTTTGTAGGAGCGCAGGACGACACTATAGGCCCTGCCACCGATTATTTCCGCGTTATTATGGGGTTCAGCTTTTTTACACTTATCTCCATGACAATCAACGCCGCACAGCGCGGTGTAGGCAATACCAAAATTGCCATGAGAACAAACCTGATTTCCAATATAGTAAATGTATTTTTCAACTATCTGCTTATTCATGGTAATTTCGGCTTTCCGGCACTGGGCGTAAAGGGCGCAGCTATAGCCACTGTTATCGGCAGTGCTTTTGCCTGTGTTATTTCTATTGCTTCTGTGTGCAATCCTGAAGGCTATCTTTACCTTTTCTATGAAAAAGGCATCAAATTTGATAAAAAAACACTGCGTTCTGTGGCTGACCTTGCTTCCAGTACACTGGCAGAGCAGATTTTTATGAGAATAGGTTTTCTGCTGTTCACTATGGTTGTTTCCAACCTTGGCACACAGGCTTATGCCGCCCATCAGGTAGGTATGAACTGTATGCACCTGTCATTTGCTTTTGGTGACGGTTTCAATGTTGCAGCGGTCAGCCTGGTAGGACAGTCTCTGGGTGCAAAACGAAAGGACCTGGCCGCCATGTATGGTTCTGCCTGTCAGCGCTTCGGTATGACCTGTTCTTTTGTGATGTGTCTTTTCTTTGCGCTGCTGGGTGAAACTCTCTTTTCCTTCTTCTTCGTGGAGCGGGAAATAATTGCCATGGGCGGTAAAATTACAAAAATTCTGGCTGTAATGCTGTTTTTACAGATTCGTCAGGTTATCACCGCCGGCTGTCTCAAGGGTGCAGGGGACACACGCTTTGTTGCGAAAGTCGCTTTCCTTTCCGTTACAATTATCCGTCCGTTGGGCGCATGGCTGTTCTGCTATCCGCTGGGACTGGGACTTATAGGAGCATGGGCCGGTACACTGATTGACCAGAGTGTACGCTGTATTCTCAACTCTATGCGTTTTGCCACAGGCAAATGGAGCAAAATTGATATTTAATAATTTTATTGCATTAAAAATGGCTGTCATTCGACAGCCGTTTTTAGTTTAGTTTTTTGTTGTGTGCATACATTTCTTTCAGGTCAGCTATGTTTGTAAAGACGGTAACCATATGTATACCGGATTTTTCATTGTCCACAAACATGGCATGAATGATTTTTCTTGAATTAAAGTATTCAATCTGTTATTATGGGGTTAGTCTAAGCTAATCACAAAGGAGAAAATTATGAATAAAACTCTGATTATCAATCGTGCACAGTGTGAAGAAATCCTCACTGTTGAAAAATGTATTCCTTATATGAAAACTGCCCTTGTAGCACTCAGCGAAAACCAGGCTAAAGTTCTGCAGAGAACTATGATACCGCACTCCAATGGCAATATGATGGCAAATATGCCGGCTTCCCTTGTCAGTGAAAATGTGACTGGTTCAAAGGTTATAATTTTCCCAGGTCCGGAAACTGCACGCATGGGAACCAATCAGGGGATTATCCCATTGTTTGATATTACTACGGGCGAGCTTATAGGAATTGTAGATGCAGAGCTTATTACTGTAGTGCGTACTGCCGCCACAAGCGCTGTTGCGACAGATGCTCTGGCAAATAAAGACAGCCGCACAGTTGCTGTACTTGGCTGTGGTAAGCAGGGTAAAGCACATGTACAGGCTATGCTGGCAGTAAGGAATATAGAGAAAGTGTATATGTGGGATTTATATTCTGATACCACAAAATCTGCCTGCGAACTGATGAAAAAGCAGTTTCCGTCAGTGGAATTTGTGCGGTGTGAAACAGCTGAAGCTGCCGTAAAAGAGGCTGATATTATCTGTACAACTACCCCGGGCAAAACCACCACACCTGTGTTGTTGGGAAGCTGGCTTAAACCGGGTGCTCATGTCAACGCAGTAGGTGCATGCTCTGCCAGAGGCCGCGAACTGGACGCAGAGGCGGTGTCAAAATCCACAATATTTACCGATTGGAACGAAGCTGTACAGCGAGATGGAGGCGATATTCTGATAGCGGTGGCTGACGGAACGATTCCGGCTGTTCCTGCCATGTATGAAGTAGGTACAGTGCTGAACGGTACACACCCTGGTCGTACGGCATCTGATGAAATCACCATGTTTGAGTCTGTAGGCATATCTGTGGAAGATATTGCAGCGGCAAAAATGATTTACGATTACGCAAAAGAAAATGGTATTGGAACATATCTGGAAATCTGATAATAAAAAACAGTTTCCTGGTATATCTGTGCTTCCTTATTTGAAAATGCCGTTCTGCCGGCTGTGCAACCTGATATATGAATAACAAAAGGCAAGGGGATAACCCTTGCCTTTTCTTTAATTAAACATATTGATTTTCATCAGGTCTTTGTCAGACAGGAATGTTTCACAGTTGTACAGGAACAGTATTTCGTCATAGTCAGCTGCTTCTATCAGCCGGTCCAGCCCCATTGTGATATATCTCATATCGTACACATCTATCTGTTCATAGTTTTCAGTCATAAATGGTACAAAACAGTTTGCATAGCTGTCTTTGATAATCATCACTTTGCCTGTGCCGCTTCCCTTGATAGTGGCCATACCCGGGTTGCCGCGCAGGAACATTGCGTATTTGTCGCGGACTTCCAGTTTTTCTTTTTCGTAAATGTTGTTTACTGTGCCGCCGATGTCAATCTGTGCATCGCTTTCAATGTAGCTGAGCACATCTGGCTGAACATTGTAATTTTTTGCTTTGGAATAATGGGTACCCAGGAAGTTTTCCACATCGGTTACCTGATATTCGTTCATAGCCTTGTAATTGCTTCTGCCTGTGTGTTCCATATACTCTGCATATGCATACCAGGCGCCCAGTGTGGTCCAATGATGGTCAGTACGGTAATAGATATATTCATCTGAGTGTGATTTCAGAGTATCCTGCACATCCAGCAGATGGCCGACTGTGATATTTTCCTGTGCATAGCCCAGGATGTATTCTGTGTCAATTACAGGGCTGCCTTCCAGCACTTTGTCACTCATTACACCCGGTGCTGTAGGTGCCAGGATAACTGTCACATTTCTGTCAGAATGGCGTTCAATAAACTTGTTTATATAATCCACATTCTTTTCCATCTGGCTGTAATCGGTAGACACAAATTTTGTGAACATATATCCGTCTTCGCCGTAAACCACGCCGTTGTTTTCTTTTTTGCCCAGCAGGGATTCGCTGATACTTTTCAGAGAAATCCAGCTGTCTCTTTTAATAAAATGGTCCTCTGTAAAATCTTCTATTTTAGGGGTATATTCATTATCGAACAACTGCTGAAAACTGAATTTCGGGAATGTGGCCAGTTCTCTGTTTTCCAGTTCAGAGCGTTCTTCAACCGGGCTGAACAGGTCCATAATTGCTATTGCATACAGCAGTATACCAAAATAGATTATCAAAGGATATTTTTTCAGGTTTTTCATTAATTCTTTCATTACAGCACCCCCTTAGAAACGGAAATAGATAAACGGGTTGTATGTGCTGTCAACCAGATAAGCTATGCTCAGCAGGAAAATACCTGTCAGCACAGGAATCATTACCAGGTTGTTGTTTTTATACTTGTCCCAGAATTTTGTTGTCAGTGTTGTGGAGCACAGCACACCGATGAGAATGGATGCAAAATAGTTTCTCAGATAGTAGCCTGCACTGATGCCGCCGGAGAAGGAAAACATTTTTACTATAAATCCGCCCAGTGCGCCCAGGTCGGTAATATAGAAAATTGCCCAGCCTACTGCAATTGCCAGCAGGGTGTATATTCTGGCAGGAACAGGGTGTTTTTTCAGCCAGTCCAGCAGGAATATTTTTTCCATAGCCAGCAAAGCAAAGTAGTACAGCCCCCACAGCATAAAGTTCCAGTCAGCACCATGCCAGAAACCGGTCAGAAACCATACCACCAGCATATTCAGAATCTGTCGTTTCAGGCCTTTTCTGTTGCCGCCCAGAGGGATGTATACATAATCCCTGAACCAGCTGGACAGTGTGATATGCCATCTGCGCCAGAATTCTGTAATACTTTTTGAAATGTATGGCAGGTTGAAGTTCATAGGGAAGTCGAAGCCCAGCATATGACCAAGACCGATAGCCATAAGTGAATAACCGGAGAAGTCAAAATAAATCTGCAGGGAATAGGCGATAATGCCCAGCCATGCCAGCGGTGTGGATACAGCGCCAAAGCCCATTGCTTCAATATCTGTCCATAATGCACCTACATTGTTGGCAATCAGCACTTTTTTGCCCAGGCCGAAAATAAACAGCTTGATACCTTCGTTGATGCCTTCCAGAGTGATTCTGCCTTCGTGTGTGTTAAGTTTTTTCTGCACATCAGAGTAGAGAACGATAGGACCTGCAATCAGCTGTGGGAACATTGTAACAAAGGCTGAAAAGTTGATAATGTTCTTTTCTGCTTCCACATCGCCGCGGTATACATCTATGGTGTATGAGAATGTCTGGAATGTATAGAAGCTGATGCCCAGTGGCAGGGGAATATTCAGCAGAGGAATATTCAGACCAAAGAAGTTGTTGGCATTCAGTATAAAGAAGTCTGCATATTTGAAGAAGAACAGGCTGCCCAGATTGAAAAGTGCGGAGCAGGCAAGGCCTCTTTTCATTTTCTTTCTGTCACCGCGGTGTTTTTCAATATACTGTGATGAGAAAAAGTCCACCACGGTGCTGGCTATCATAATAGGGAAGTATTTCACTTCACCCCATGAATAGAAAATCAGACTGGCCAGTGTGATAACACCATTTTTGTACTTATATGGTACCCGGTAGTATATTATCAATACTACGGTCAGAAATCGAAAAATAAAAAAGATATTGCTGAATATCAAAAATATCATTCCTCCTTTATATTTAGATTATATATATATAAATATTGTAATTTGATTAAAGCAGATACTTTATTATTATACTGTCAACCTGCCTATGATTCAAGGAGAAAATTGTGAAATACTGATAAATTACAAAACTTTTACACAAAAAAAGTGGAAATACCATAGAGGCATTTCCACCGTTTTGTTCTGTGATTATTTGAATGCTTCGTCGATAGCTGCATCGATTGGTTCGTATGCTGCTTCAACACCCTGGTCCTCAACAACTACTTCGTCGCCGCCGATAACCAGCAGTACATAGTTGCCTTTTTCAACAATTCTGCCTGCTTCAGCTTTGTCCAGCAGAGCGCCTACATAGTTTTCGTTGGACCGTACAATGTAATCTTTCTGTGCCTGCAGAGCAGCTTTTACATCTTCTACTTTACCTTCTTTAGCCTGCACAACCAGGATAATGTCAACGCCTGGCATGATTGGGCAGTAAGAACCTGCGTATGCATCGTACATTTCTGCATCAATACCCAGGTATTCCATGTACTGTTCGTCTACAGGTGTGCTCATTCTTACAGGGGATGCTGTTTCGATTGTTGTCAGCACTTCGTTTACATCGTAAGCAGGTGTTTCGTCACCGCCGCCGCATGCAACCATTGATACAGCCATTACAGCTGTCAGTGCAAATGCAATGATTTTTTTCATTTTATATCTCCTTTACAAATTATCATAATAAATTTGCTTTATTATGATACCATAAAAATCTTTGTAATCAAGTCAAATTTCAAAATATCACTTATTTTTCAATATTTTCCACGATAACTGTTTCGACTGTACCGTTTACTGCGCTTTCCATTGCAGCGACAATCAGTGTTTTAAAATTACCGGTAGACTCTGTGGCGCCTGCAACAATATCCACGCTGGTAACCTTGCCACTTTCAATAAACTGGTTTATCAGGTCTTTATTATATTTGGCAGGATATGTACCAACAATCTGTTCCATTTCAGCTTTATAGCTTTCGTCCCGGCTTTTCAGTTTGGTCCCGTCTTCATTTACAGAATCGTAAACCACTTCGTTCAGCTCGCCTTCAACGATGGTCACTTCCACATAGTCTTTCCAGCCGTAGGCATCAAATTCCCGGAATTCGGCACGATATGTACCGTCAACAAATGATGTGGCGTTAAGCTGCTCACCGTTACATGCTGTAAAGCTCAGGGCCATTACAACCGCGAGAGCAAAAGAGATTATTCTTTTCATGTCAATATTCCTTCTCTGTTAATATTAAAATGCGCTATGGCACATATAAAATATATCATAATAAAAAATCAAATGTCAATTAAACAGCTTTTTTGTAATAAAAATGTAACTCATCCGTCACATTGTTTTACTTATACTCTATTTAAACTTGACATAAGACGACAGTATCTTTAAAATAATAATGTTAATATAAAATATAAAGGAGATACATCTGTGAACAAAACAAAGCGAATGACTACCGTAGCACTGCTGTTTGCGCTGGCGATGGTTTTCTCACTGCTGGAGGGTATGGTTATGCCACTGTTTGCACTGCCACCGGGTGTAAAGCTGGGCCTGTCAAATATAGTGGTTATGTATTGTATGGCTTATATGGGATTTTCCAGCGCGGCACAGCTCACACTGCTGAAAGGCCTGTTTGCTTTTCTTACCCGAGGTGCTACTGCCGGCTTTCTGGCTACCATGGGCGGTATGTCCTCCATTATTATAATGTATATTCTGTCCAGAATTTTTAAAGATAAAATCAACTATTACACACTTTCTGTTTTCGGTGCACTGTTTCACAACATAGGCCAGCTGGCAGGTGTTTCCCTGATGTTCGGTACTGCTTTCGCCATGGGCTATTTTCCAATTTTGGCAGTATCCGCTGTAATTATGGGCCTTATCACAGGTGCCACACTGACTGTGGTTATCCCTGCGCTGAAAAAAATTCACTGATTGTGCAAAAGTTGTAAAAGTTTTGTTAAAACTCTTGCAAAAAATTCCATAACATAATATACTGTTAGCAGTCGAATGATTAGACTGCTAATTTTGTGATGATACTTAATTACATAAAAAACTTGATATATAAAGGAGAGGATAATAATGTCTATCAGACCATTATCAAACAGAGTTGTTCTCAGAAAAGCTGAGAAAGAAGTTACAACAAAATCCGGTCTTATCCTGTCTGCCACAGCAGCAGAGGTTACAGACTCTTACGAAGTTCTGGCAGTAGGTCCTGGTCTTTATCAGGATGGCGTTCTGGTTCCATGCACACTGAAAGCAGGCGATAAAGTGTTTATTGACAAGTATGCAGGCAATGCTGTAAAAGTGGGCGGCGAAGAATTCCTGATTGTTCACGAACACGAAGTTCTGGGCGTAATTGAATAAGAGAGGTTAGTACACAATGGCAAAGAAAATTATTTATGGTCAGCAGGCCAGAGAAAGCCTGCAGAAAGGTATCGACACACTGGCTGATACAGTTAAAATCACTCTTGGTCCTAAAGGCAGAAATGTGGTTCTGGAAAGAAAATTCGGCTCACCGCTTGTTACAAATGACGGTGTGACCATCGCAAAAGAAATTGAGCTGAAAGATGCTTTTGAAAATATGGGCGCACAGATGCTGCGCGAAGTTGCCACAAAAACAAACGATGCAGCAGGTGACGGCACCACAACAGCTACTGTGCTGGCACAGAGCCTTGTAAAAGAAGGTATGAAAAATGTTGCCGCAGGTGCAAACCCAATGGATATCAAACGCGGTATTGCCAAAGCCTGTGACACAGCTGTTGCTGCTATCATTGCCAACAGCCAGGAAGTAAGCGGCAACGAAGATATTGAAAGAGTTGCCACAGTTTCCGCACAGGACGGCTATGTTGGCAAACTGATTGCCGAAACAATGGAAAAAGTAGGCAAAGAAGGCGTTATCACCATTGAAGAATCCAAAACTGCAGAAACATACAGCGAAGTTGTGGAAGGTATGCAGTTTGACCGCGGCTACATCACACCATACATGGTTACAGACTCTGAAAAAATGGAAGCTGTTATCGATGATGCACTGCTGCTGATTACAGACAAGAAAATTTCCAATATTCAGGAAATCCTGCCACTGCTGGAAGAAATCGTACAGAACGGCAGAAAACTGGTTATCATTGCTGAAGACATCGAAGGCGAAGCACTGTCCACACTGATTGTAAACAAACTGCGCGGCACATTCACTTGCGTAGCTGTAAAAGCACCTGGTTTTGGCGACAGAAGAAAAGAAATGCTGATGGATATTGCTATCCTGACAGACGGCGTGGTTGTAAGCGAAGAACTGGGCTATGACCTGAAAGAAACCACAATGGAAATGCTGGGTAAAGCAAGACAGGTTAAGGTTACAAAAGAAACTACAACTATTGTTGACGGTGCAGGCGACAAAGATGAAATCCGCGACAGAATAGCACAGATTAAAGCACAGATGGACTCCGTTTCCTCTGATTTTGACAGAGAAAAACTGCAGGAACGTCTGGCAAAACTGGCAGGCGGTGTTGCTGTTCTCAAAGTTGGCGCTGTTACAGAAGTTGAAATGAAAGACAAAAAACTGCGCATCGAAGACGCTCTTTCCGCCACAAAAGCTGCTGTTGAAGAAGGTATCGTAGCCGGCGGCGGCACAGCACTGCTGAACGCTGTACCTGCAGTAAAAGCACTGTGCGAAGAACTGACAGGCGACGAAAGAACAGGCGCCAGAATCGTTCTCCGTGCTCTGGAAGAACCTGTGCGCCAGATTGCAAAAAATGCTGGACTTGAAGGCAGCGTAATCATCGACAAGATTATGACAAAAGGCGAAGTGAACTACGGCTTTGATGCACAGAGCGAAGTTTACGGCGATATGCTGAAAGCCGGTATCGTTGACCCTACAAAGGTTACACGCTCCGCACTGCAGAACGCTTCCAGCGTTGCTGCTATGGTTCTCACTACCGAAAGTCTTGTTGCTGACGAGGAAGAAGAAATCAAAGCCGGTGCCAATATGGGCATGGGCGGTATGGAATACTGATTTTGAGTATACCCCGTAGGGGGACGGCTTCCCGAACGTCCCGCATATATTTCTTAAGATTTAATTAATAAAGTTCCCCTGTTGTTGTACGGGGGAACTTTTTGTTTTATAATATAGTTGAGGTAATAGCCTCCCTTGTTAAAGGGAGGTGCCGAGGTACGAGGCGGAGGTGTTCATTATGAAATCAAACAGAATAATCACTGTTTTTATATTCACTGCAATATTGATTATTGTTTTTAATGGATATACTGTGTTTTCATTGCGCAATACCGATAAAACAATATTACATACAGGTGTATATACTGAAAGACGTGTAAATAGTGCCATGAACACAGTTTCACGCTATTTTACTGTGTTTTATCCTGACTGTAAACTTACTCGGCTTTACACCAATGAATCTGGTGTATCTGAAACAGACAGGCTTGTTATTCTTGCCGATTATGATGTGGGCAGCATTGTTCGGCTGCATCCGTCTATGAATACAAACTCAACTTATACCCGCTGGCAGTTTGAACTTATAAATATATGTGGCGTTTGGTTTATTACCAATCAAGGTTATTGTTGATTATCCTCACAGGAGGTATCCTTTATGAAAATCCAAAATAAATTTATCAGATACATTATTTACGCTCTTATTGCAGCAGTTGTGGCTGTGGCACTGTATTTTTATCTCGGTTTTTTCGGTAACCCCATTTCAAAGCTGCTCTGTAAAAATACAGCAGAAAAATATGTGGCGGCAAACTACCCTGAATGTCATGTGGAAAGGTGGGGTTATAATTTCAAGGATGGCAACTATTTTGCCAATATTCAGAAAGAGGGCAGCCCTGATACCTACTTTTTTGTTTATACAGACTGGCTTGGCAATCTGAAATACGATTCCTATGAAAGCTATGTTACCAGCGGACACAACACCACCAACCGTATGATGATGGAATACCGCGCAGTTCTGGACAGCGCACTGCCACAGGAAAGTGTGGATTATACTCTGGATATTTTCTATGGTGATATACTCTGCAATGGCAGTTACGAAAAATATGTATGGGATGAAAATCCTGAAAAAATAGTAGCCATACCGCGGGAAGATATAGTAATTGACGGTCAGTATGATTACAGTGAGCTTGGCTATAAATACGGCTATATTTGTCTGTATGTAAATGATGAAGATGTGTCTGTTGACCGCGCCTGTGAAATACTGCTGGATGTGAAAGAAAAGCTGAACAAAAACGGCATCGGTTTTTATTATATCGATTTTGTGCTGACACTGCCCCGAGATGCTGACGGCACCCCTAATGATGATGAGCGCCGTATAAATATTGAACTGTTCCGTTGGGATGATATTTATGAAGAAGGTCTGGCCGACCGAGTGCAGACTGCACACGATGAACTGACGGCCTATTATGCCAAAATGGACGCACAGAAAACTGCTGAAATGAAAGCAGCGGAGAATTGATTATGAAAAACAATAAACCATTAATCAGAACATTGCGGCTTTTCGCTGTGGCAGCAGCATTCATCATCAGCATGTTTTTTACGGGTAATCCGCTGACATGTCTTAAAACCAGTGTCGCAGTGTCTGACTATCTTATAGAAAATTATGGCGATGATTATAAAATAAGCTCATTTCGCTATCATCGGTTTGGTCACGAAAAAATCTACAGCTTTGATGTGGAAAAAGAAAATTCCCTTGATGAAAAATTTTATATCTATTCCTATCCTGATGGTGAGGGGATAAGAGATACTTACCAGCGGATGGTAGCTGACGGTACAAAAACATATTTCCGCATAGGTGCGGAATATAAGCTGAAAGTGAGTCCTTTGCTGGAAAAAATGGAAGGACTGCATATTCATGATGCAGAATTTTCCGCTATGCCACGGGAATTGCTTATACCGGATAAAATCTATGATATTGATGAAATATCTGCGGAGTACGGTACACTGGTACTATCCTTTGAAGAAGAAACCGGCGGTCTGGCAGAATTTGCAGATAAACTGCTGGAAATCAAAGCATTCTGTGATGAAAACGGCATAAAATTTGCCTATATTGACCTTGATGGCGTAAAAAACAATCAATACGCAGGCGGTATTTCTGTGGATGGGTTTCCATATAAAGAGATAACAGAAGATAATCTGGAAAACCGAATCGCCACAGCTGACGATGCCAGACAGTATTATCAGAAATGGCAGGATGGCATGCACTTACTGCGCAACCGGTATGTGTCTGTCGGTACAGCTGCAGAAAGTGCAGTTATGGATAAATATATTCATATTGAATACATGGATTATGATTTTCTCCAGACACCACGGGCCAAGGAGTATTTCAGTGTAAACGGATATGAGCCTGCTGATTATGGCGTTGATATTGACGAAGTGATTACAGACAGGGAGTACACCCGGCAGGAAATTTCTGATTTTGCACAGCGTGCCGGTGTTGTAAAGGCAACCGCATATATTACAGATGCGATGACACAGGAAAAAGTTGATATCATAGCCAGTGATATTATGGCTCTTATTAAAGACAGCGGCATACCCCACAGACACATAAAAATAGTATGGAAAGCCGACAAAACAGAATATAAATACTGGCAATAAAAAAGTGAGGCTTTGTGCCTCACTTTTTTTCTGTTATGTAATTATTTTTCGTTGATAACAGTAAATGTGTTGTAAGCAAAATCTGTGTCATATTTTGCCACAATATCCATGATTTTGTACTGCACTTTCTGTTTCAGTGCCAGATGGTCGGGACCTGCTACAGGGTATGAGTTGTAGCTGATTTTTACATCCAGGCTGGAAGCATTGAAGTTGTCAAAAACAACCAGAATACTGTCTGCTTTGATTTCTTCCATTTCTGTCAGTGCTGCTTTGATGTCATCACACACTGCCTGCAGAGTTTCTTTGGTAGTAGAGTACAGCAGACCGATAACAATGTTTGTTTTTCTCATCTGCATTTTTGTCCAGTTTGTTACGCTGTCGCCGCTTACTTTGCTGTTAGGTACAGTAATCAGAGCGTTGTCAAATGTTCTGATGCGAACTGAACGGAAATTCATTTCTTCCACAATACCTTCCAGACCGCCCACTGTAATCCAGTCACCTACACCGAAAGGTTTATCTGTCAGGATGACAATACCGGACATAAAGTTGGAAGCGATGTCCTGTGCAGCCAGTGCGAATGTCAGACCGCCAAGCCCCAGACCTGTAATCAGGCTTGTTACATCATAACCGAATTCTTCAATAATGATGACAGCTGTAAACACCATAATCAGTGCTTTGGCCAGCTTTGTAAAGAAGGTAATCAGTGTTTTGTTTACACCGCCCAGCTTGTCTTCCAGATTTTCGATGAATTCAGGCAGGTTTACCACAAAATTCTGCAGTGCTACGCTGATAAGCAGAATACCGGATATTCTCAGCACCAGACTCATGAATGAGTACACTGTCACATAGAAAGTGTTATTGAAAGGCAGGTTTGTAATGGCAAAAAATGCACCTGCAATTTTTACAAAATTGCTCAGAGGTTTTGCAAAGCTGCCCTGATAAGCGGATTCAAAGCCGTCTTTCTGAATTTTCAGCAGTTTTTTAACTATTCTGCCGGATTCTTTGTACAGGAAAGCTGACAAAAAGTAAAATACAATGTATATTACAACCGATAAAAGTATTTTCAGCACAAATTCAATCAGAGTAAATGCACCGAAAAAGTTATAGAACAAATCCATTATAATACTCCTTTTCTTTAATACGGAAAAATATTTTATCACAAAAAATATGATTAGTAAACAGAAATACCATACTTTCACAAATTCTTTATCTGCAGAATATCACTTTTGAAAAATATATGACGCTGTGGTATAATATATGTCTGAAAACTTCTTTCAAGCTGATATGGGTATTTTGCACAGAATGAGGTATTAATCAAAAATTTTGGTAAATAATTACATATTTTTTGTAAAATTTTTGTTGACATGCATATATGCAGATGATATAATATCTTTCGGTAAATTGAATTTAACTTATGAAGAGTGACTGAGGGAACGGCCCTGTGAAGTCCGGCAACCTGCAATTGTAAGGTGCCAAATCCGGCGGTATAAAACCGAGAGATAAGTAATTATGCTCACAGGTTTTGCGCCTGTGAGTTTTTTAATGTGTATGTTAAAAAACATATCGTTAAAGATAGGTTGAATTCAAGCAAGTTTATATATAAAGACACACAAAAAGGAGAAAACTATGGCAAGAGTATTTTTTACATCCGAATCAGTTACTGAAGGTCATCCTGATAAAATCGCTGACCAGATTTCTGATGCTGTTCTGGACGAAATCCTGGCAAACGACCCAGACGGTCGTGTTGCATGCGAAACAGCTGTTACTACAGGTATGGTAGTATGCATCGGTGAAATCACAACAAAACACAATGTAAATATTCCAGAAGTTGCAAGAAGAGTAATCAGAGAAATCGGTTACGACAGAGCAAAATACGGCTTTGACTGTGATACATGTTCAGTTATCACATCTATCGACAAACAGTCTGCAGACATCGCTCTGGGTACAAACGATGATGTAGGCGGTGCAGGTGACCAGGGGATGATGTTCGGTTTCGCCTGTGACGAAACAAAAGAACTGATGCCACTGCCAATCTCTCTGGCACACAAACTGTCCAAACGCCTGTCTGAAGTAAGAAAGAACGGCACACTGGACTACCTCCGTCCGGACGGCAAAACACAGGTAACTGTTGAATATGTTGACGGCGTACCTGCAAGAGTGGATACAGTTGTTGTTTCCAGCCAGCATTCACCGGAAGTTTCTCTGGAACAGATAAGAGTTGACATTATAAACAATGTTATCAACCCAATCATTCCGGAAGAACTGATGGACGAAGAAACAAAATTCTTCATCAACCCAACAGGCCGTTTTGTAGTAGGCGGTCCACAGGGTGACTCCGGCCTTACAGGCAGAAAAATCATCGTTGATACATACGGCGGTTATGCACGCCACGGTGGCGGTGCTTTCTCTGGTAAAGACCCTACAAAAGTTGACAGAAGTGCAGCTTACGCAGCAAGATATGTTGCCAAAAACATCGTTGCTGCAGGCCTGGCCAAAAAATGTGAAGTACAGATTGCTTATGCTATCGGTGTGGCAGAACCTGTTTCCGTATTGGTTGAAACATTCGGCACAAACACAGTAGCAGAAGAAAAAATCGAAGCAGCTGTAGCAAAAGTATTTGACCTGCGTCCAAAAGCAATCATTGATACTCTGGACCTGCGCAAACCTATCTACCGCCAGCTTGCAGCTTACGGTCACATCGGCCGTGAAGACCTGGGCGTTAAATGGGAAAACACAGACAAAGTTGATGCTCTGCTGGCAGCAATCAAAGAAATGTAATTTCCAAAACAAGAAAGAGTGGGATTTCCCACTCTTTTTTCACTTTATAGCCACATCCGGAATAATATAGTTCAGATTATATTCAGATGGAGGCCGGCTATGACTATTGATGTATATATCATAATTCTCACTGCATTTGCAGTATTTGGATTTTACTCATTTATTGAGCTTATTGTTTCATGGCACACAGAAAAGGATTTGCCGCCTTCTGCGGTTGTGATGAAATATTCAGATGATGAGAAAACATATATAAAGCGGCGATACATAAATAATACAGTAAATAATAACAGTATAATACTGGTGTCGGATGAAAATGTGCGGACAGATATGTATCCCGGCTGCACAGTATGTAAAGAGTGTGAAATATCACGGGCGGTGTCACAGCGGTTATTTACAAAAAAAGCAGATTAATTTATAATATATAATTACAGTATTTTATTTATGGAGTAATTATTTTGCAGGAACTGGAAAGACTGGAAGGAACAGTTTTATATGTCACATTCCAGAGCCGGGACACAGGCTTTACTGTGCTGGAGCTGGAAACAGATACCGAAATGGTGACAGTGGTAGGGGAGATGCCTGGAGTGGCACCGGGGCAGCAACTGGCTGTTCAGGGTGTATATTCCAATCACCCCTCCTTTGGTGTGCAGTTTAAAGTTCATACCTATGAAATTTCACTGCCGGGTGATGAAAATGCCATGCTGACCTACCTTTCCAGCGGTGCTGTAAAAGGTATCGGTCCTGTTACTGCCAGAAGAATAATGAAAGAATTCGGTCTGGATGCCTTTGAGGTTATGGAGTCTGACCCTGTGCGTCTTTCACAGGTAAAGGGCATATCCTACCGCCGGGCACTGGAAATTCAGCAGGAATTCCGGCGTATTTATGGCATACAGGATGTCATTGCCAATCTGTCAGTTTACGGGCTGACTGCGGCGCAGGCTATTGCCATGTATGGCGTATATGGCAATGTGACAATGGAAATAGTTACAAACAACCCCTTTATACTGTGTGATGAGCCATGCAACCTGCCGTTTGAGCAGGTGGACAATATCGCCATGAGCCGTATGTCCCAGGAATATGACAGTCACAGCAGAATAAGCGGAGGCATCATGTATGTACTGCGCCACAATTCCGGCAACGGTCACTGCTGTGTACCTTATGACCGTCTGGTAGAAACTGTGTCAGCTTTTATAGGTGTAGAGCCTGAAAAAGTGGAAAACATGGTAAATCAATGCTGTGATGAAGGCACTCTGTTCAGCGAAGAGATAAACGGCCGCGATTTTATCTATCCGGCACAATTGTATGTGGCGGAGATGGTTTCCACACGGAAACTTGCCCAGCTGCTGGCGGTGCAGCCAAAAAACAATATGGATGTGACTGCAGCTATAAAAACAGTACAGCGTATGCTGGATATAGACTATGCCCAAAATCAGATAAAAGCTCTGGAAAAGGTGGCAGACAGCAGTGTATGCATCATCACCGGTGGCCCGGGCACAGGTAAAACCACACTTGTGAAAGGCATTATTTCAATGTTTGAAATGCAGGCCGATGTAGTCAGCCTCTGTGCCCCTACAGGCCGTGCTGCAAAACGCCTCAGCGAGCTGTCCGGCAAGGAAGCAAAAACTATCCACCGTCTTTTAGAGGTTGTACCCGGCACAAGAAACGATATAAAATTCTCCCGCAATCAGGATAACCCTATCCCTTGTGATGTGCTGATAGTGGACGAATTTTCCATGGTGGACATCGTGCTGTTCAGTCAGCTGATAACCGCTGTAAAGGACGGTTGCCGTGTGGTGCTGGTAGGAGACTATAACCAGCTGCCTGCAGTAGGTCCCGGCAATATACTGAAAGACCTGCTGGAAAGCGGTATGGTTCCAAATGTGCAGCTGACAGATATTTTCCGTCAGGCACAGGAAAGTGACATAGTGGTAAACGCTCACGCCATAAACAGCGGTGTTTATCCCAAAACTTCCGGCAAAACAGGGGACTATTTCTTTATCGAAAGCGATGAAAACAGAATAGAAACTCTGGTTTCTTCTCTGGTAGAAACCCGCCTGCCCAGAGCTTATGGATTTGACAGCTTTGAAGATATACAGATTCTCTGCCCGTCACGCAAACGCCGCGGCGGTACACAGAATCTGAACACCATTATGCAGAAAGTGCTGAATCCCCATGTAAATGACAGGGATGAAATTGTCTTTAACGGTATCACCTTCCGCAAAGGGGACAAGGTAATGCAGATAAAAAACAACTATGACCTGGAGTTTGTCCGTGACAACGGCGAAACAGATATGGGTGTTTTCAACGGCGACATCGGCCGTATTATCAAAGTGGACAAGTACAACAAAACCCTGACAATTCGCTTTGATGACAAAACTTATGTATACGAACAGGAATTTTTTCCACAGTTGGAGCACGCCTGGGCAATCACAGTCCATAAAAGCCAGGGCAGTGAATTTAAAGCTGTTATCTTATGCCTGTGCGACACCCCTAAAGAGCTGCAGTACCGCAACCTGCTGTACACTGCTTTTACCAGGGCTAAAGACCTGCTTGTTGTGACGGGTTCGTCACAGGTGCTGGCTACAATGGTTGCAAACAACAAAAAACAGCTGCGTTACAGTGGGGTAAAACACTTTTTAGAGGAATACAATGTCTGATATAAAGCAATTTCTTAAAGAACTGGTATTTCCCTCCAGATGCAAATGCTGCGGCCATCTGGCAGACAGTGACAATCTGTGTACAGACTGCGCTGAAAAGCTGGCAGAGGAGAGAATACCGCCGTTAAAAAGAAAACTGGATAAAAAGACCGACTTTGTGGACGGTTTATATGCATCGTACTATTACAGCGGTGCAGGAGAGGCTGTTATAAAATATGCAAAGTTCCGAAATCCGGCGCCCTATCTCAATTCACTTTTAGCGGATATTTCCATTGACATCAGCGCCGTTTTATTGGAAAATAATATAGATACTGTCCTCGGTGTACCATGCCATAAATCAAAGCTGTACACTCAGGAATTTGACCTGCCACGGGAAATGGCACAGCGCATATCAGACCGTTTTGATATACCATTGTGCACCGGTGTGATAAAGTCAAAGAAAACTGCAAGACAGCACGATTTGCCGTTGCATGAAAGAAAAGTAAATCTTATAAATGCCTATGATGTCACAGAAGATATGACAGGCAGAAACATACTGATAATAGATGATGTTACCACTTCGGGCAACACACTGTCCGCCCTGGCCACAGAACTGAAGCTGGCCGGCGCAGAAAAGGTGTATGCCTGGGTTTATACATATAATACATACGAAAGGAAGAATGAAAATGGCAACAGGAAATGATATAGGTATTGACCTTGGCACCACCAAGGTAATGATATACAAAGAAGGCGAAGGTGTCGTGGTAAACGAGCCAAGCGTTGTGGCCTATGATGCCAACACAGGCAAACCTTTTGCCTTTGGTGAAGAGGCCTTCCTTATGGTGGGCAAAACCCACAAAAATATAGTTGCAGAATATCCGCTGAATGACGGCGTTATCTCCAACTACACACTTACCAAAGAAATGGTAAAATATTTTATCAACAAAGCATACAATTCAAAAGTTATCAAACCAAAAGTTTGTATCTGCGTGCCAAGCGCTGTTACAGGCATTGAAGAAAATGCAGTGGTTGACGCTGCTGTTTCTTCCGGTGCCCGCCAGGTTTTTCTTATTGAAGAACCTATTGCTGCAGCTATCGGTGCAGGTATTGATGTGCTGAAAGCCAACGGCAATATTATCGTTGATATTGGCGGCGGCACCACAGACGTGGCTGTTATCTCTCTGGGCGGTATTGTATGCTCCAAATCCATTAAAATCGCCGGCAACACCTTTGACCGTGAAATTGCAAAAGCAGTGAAAAACAAATTCAATTTTGTTATCGGCCAGCGCACAGTGCAGAATCTGAAACACGAAGTGGCTAACTGTATGCCGTCAGAGGATGAAAATGTGGTTTACAAAATCAAAGGAATCAATATGATGAAAGGCCTGCCGGGTACACTGGAAATCTCCACACAGGACATTTACCCTGTTATCGAGCCTATCATCGCCGAAATCCTGGCAGCAATCAAGCAGGTGCTGGAAGTTACTCCGCCTGAACTGTCCGGCGACATTTATGAAAACGGTGTAATGCTGACAGGTGCCGGTGCAAAAATCAAAAATCTGGACAAATATCTGGAAAGTCATCTGACCACAAAAGTTACCCTTGCCAACGAACCTGAAAAATGTGTGGCAATCGGTACAGGCCGCTCCTTTGAACTGGAAGGCAGACTGGAATCAGGCTTCCGCGATGTTACTCCGGGATTTTCAAGATAATTACAACAGATAAAAAAGGCGGTATCCCCGCCTTTTTCGTGTATAGATATGGATTATAAAGTAATCAGAAGCAAAAGAAAAAAACTGACTCTCACAGTGGAGAGAGACTGCACGGTACTTGTAAAAGCGCCGTACA
Organism: Oscillospiraceae bacterium; assembly: GCA_017473015.1. Lineage (GTDB taxonomy): Bacteria > Bacillota > Clostridia > Oscillospirales > Ruminococcaceae > RGIG3102. The sequence continues at coordinate 48,952 of JAFUNP010000031.1, forward strand.
GAACGCCAAAATCCGTGATAGACCGGTTTGTTGCGGCAAATGCCGGCTGGATAGACCATCAGAAACAAAAGCACCATGAAAATGCATCTCAGGGTACACCGCCAACACAGCGGCAGATTGTCCGGATGAAAAAACAGGCCGCAGTGATAATGCCCCGGAAAACAGATTACTATGCAAGGCTGATGGGGGTAAAATACACCGGTGTGAAAATCACATCTGCCAGAAAACGCTGGGGCTCCTGTAAAAAAGACGGCTCTATCTGTTATTCTTACAGAAACATGCTGCTGTCTGAACGCTGTCAGGACTATGTGGTTGTACATGAGCTGGCACATATAAAGCAGTTTAACCATTCACCGGCTTTTTACGCCGAAATAGAAAAAATCCTGCCTGATTATAAAGACAGGGAAAAAGAGCTGAAAAGCTTTTCATGTTATGATTTATATTAAAACGGATATTTATGAAGTTGTTAAAATCTTACAGATATGGTAAAATAAACAGATTAACAACGGAGAGTGAATAAATGGATTTTACAAATGCAGCAAAATTAAGAAGACAATACATCGCACAGCAGTTCAGTCATCTCAACGACATGCAGCAGAGTGCGGTTTACTCAATAAAAGGTCCTCTGCTCATCCTTGCAGGTGCAGGCAGTGGCAAGACCAGCGTGCTTATCAACCGTATTTCCAATATGGTGCGCTTTGGTGACAGCTACAACAGCCCTTATTTCCCGGGTGATGTGGATGATGAAACACTGGCAATGCTGGAAAATGCAGTGGCTAACAAAGAAAAACTGGATTTTGACACAGAGAGAAAAATAGCCACAGGTGCAATTTATCCATGGCATATTCTGGCTATCACATTTACCAACAAAGCCGCAGCAGAACTGCGCGAAAGGCTGGCCCGGTCACTGGGAGACAACGCCCGTGACATTATGGCCAGCACCTTCCATTCACTATGTATGCGCATCCTCCGCCGTGACGGCTCCCGTCTGGGCTACCGGAGAGAATTCACCATCTATGACACAGATGACCAGAAGCGCATAATGAAAGAGGTTATGAAAGACCTGAACATAGACGATAAATTTGTTCAGGTTAAAACTGCAATGAATCGTATTTCCGGCTATAAGGACAAGCTTATCGGTCCGTCAGAAGCTGAAAAATACGCCACAAACACCCACGAAAAGCTGATTGTGCGCTGTTATGAAGAATATCAGTCAAGGCTGAAAAAAGCCAATGCCATGGACTTTGACGACCTGATTTACGAAACAGTTATGCTGTTCAGGGCCAATGACGATGTGCTGGAATATTATCAGAACCGATACCGTTATATTATGGTGGACGAATATCAGGATACCTCCACAGCACAGTTTGAGCTTATCAATCTGCTCAGTTCAGGTCACAACAACCTGTGTGTTGTAGGTGATGACGATCAGAGTATCTATCGTTTCCGTGGTGCTACAATTGAAAATATCCTCTCCTTTGAGGAACATTTCCCTGATGCAAGTGTTATTCGTCTGGAGCAGAACTACCGCTCAACATCAAATATCCTCAATGCCGCCAACAGCGTTATTGAAAACAACAAGGGTAGAAAAGGCAAAACCCTGTGGACTGCAATGTCCGGCGGTGAAAAGGTAAAAATCTACACTCTGGACAAAGAGTTTGATGAAGCCAAAAATGTAGTGGAAATCATCGGTGAAAATGTGAAAAAAGGCGCAAAATTCTCTGACCACGCCATTCTCTACAGAATGAATATGCAGTCAGCCAATATGGAAAATGCCCTGGCACGCAGCGGTATCGCATACCGTGTTATCGGCGGCCACCGCTTCTATGACCGCGCTGAAATCAGGGATATTATGGCCTATATTCATGTGGTTATTAATCCCACTGACAACCTGCGACTGAAGCGCATTATCAATGTTCCGGCCAGAAAAATCGGTGCCACTACCATCAATGCCATCCAGGAAATCGCAGACGAAAAAGGCCTGTCAATGATTCAGGTGCTGTACAATATGTACGAATATCCGCGCTTGTCCCGTGCACTGGCACCGCTGAACAATTTCCTGCAGATTTACAAACAGCTGGTGGAAATCTACCGCACCCAGCCTATGGAGCATTTTGTGCCCCAGTTACTGAAAATCACAGGCTATGAAGATATGCTGGCATCAATGGGTGAAGAAGGCAGAACAAAGCTGGAAAACGTTGGTCAGCTGGTTTCCAACATCCAGGCATACAAAGATATGAACGAAGATGCCACACTGGAAATGTTTATGGAAGAAGTAAGCCTTATTTCCGATATAGACAACTATGACCGGGCATCTGACAGTGTCACACTTATGACTATCCATTCCGCCAAAGGTCTGGAATTCCCTTATGTATTCCTTGTTGGTGTGGAAGAAGGCATATTCCCGGGCGAAATGAGCCGTTATAACCCTGACGATATAGAAGAAGAACGCCGTCTGTGTTATGTGGGCATTACCCGTGCCAAAAAGGAACTGTATATTTCCCACTGTAAGGAAAGAATGATTTTCGGCCAGACAAAGCGTCCTCTCCCATCACGTTTTATTGAAGAAATGGACAAATCTGTCTGTGAAGAAATCAACAAATGCGCACCCGTGAAAAAGGTAGAACCGCTGAACCGTTCAGCAATGTTCTCTGACCGCACCCGCGCACAGCGTCCTGTTTCAATGTTTGAAACACAGCCACGGCCTAAAAAACCGGCACGGTCAGCAGGCAAAAAGACATTTGCAGTAGGTGACAAGGTAAATCACGGTATATTCGGCCAGGGTGTGATTGTAAAAATCACTCCTATGGCAAACGATTCCATGCTGGAAATCACCTTTGAAAAGGTGGGGAATAAAAAAGTAATGGCAAATTATGCCCCTGTTACCAAGATAGATTAAACATAATTTAATAACATATATATTGTTTATTAATATTTTCAGGTTATAATTTAGTATAGAATATAGTCTGATACAGAGAGGAAAAAGAGGTTTATTATGAAAGTACAACTTATCGCTCATACTCCCGAACCGGAAAAAGTAGTTGCAGCTGCAGCAAAGCTGTGCTATTCCAACGCCCAGATTGACACCCTGCTGGATGGTCTCACCCCTGAAAAAAGCCGTGAATTTGTGCAGATGCTGGCATCTCTCGGCCATGAAAGCCCTACAGAACACGCCAGCTTTACATTTGCCATCGAAGGCGTTTCCCGTTCTCTGCTGGCACAGATTACACGCCACAGAATGGCGTCCTACAGCGTGCAGAGCCAGCGTTATGTAAACCTGAAAACACCGGAATTCGTTACACCGCCGGAAATTGAAAATGACCCTGACACACTGGAAGAATTCAACCGCTCTATGGAAATGGCTGCTGAAAACTACCAGCGTGTCACACAGATACTGAAAGAAGCTCATAAAGAAAAATTCATCGCCCAGGGTATGGACGAAAAAGAAGCAAACAGAAAAGCTGAAAAACAGGCATTGGAAGATGCCCGTTTCATCCTGCCAAACGCCTGCACAACAAAAATGATTGTTACTATGAACACACGCAGCCTGAACAACTTCTTCCGTCACCGCTGCTGTACCCGCGCCCAATGGGAAATCCGCCGGCTGGCTGACGAAATGCTGCGCCTGGTTTGTGAAGTAGCTCCAAGCCTGTTTGTGCGCTCCGGCCCTCCTTGTGTGGCAGGTCCTTGTCCTGAGGGTAAAATGAGCTGTGGCAGAATGCTGGAAATGCGTGACAAATACGCACAGCTGAAAAATTTTGAAAAATAAGGTGACACTATGGGTAAACTTATAGTAATAGAAGGTCTTGACGGCTCCGGCAAAGGCACCCAGGCACAGATTCTTTTTGATACTCTGGAAAAACAGGGCAGAAAGGTGAAAAAAATCAGCTTTCCTGTATATTCCAGTGATTCTTCTGCCCTGGTAAGAATGTACCTGGCTGGTCAGTTCGGTTCCCGTCCCGGAGATGTGAACGCCTATGCCGCCTCCAGCTTTTATGCAGTGGACCGTTTCGCCAGCTTCAAATCTGACTGGGAAAAACTGTATAACGATGATTACATAATTATAGCCGACCGCTACACCACCTCAAACGGTGTACACCAGTGTTCCAAACTGCCGGAAGAAGAATGGACCGGTTTTATGGACTGGCTTTATGATTTTGAATACAAAAAAATGGGCATTCCTGCACCGGATATGGTTATTTATCTGGATATGTCACCACAGGTTTCCCAGAAGCTGCTTTCCGGCCGTTACAGCGGCGATGAAAGCAAAAAAGATATTCACGAAAAGGACAAAGAATATCTGGACCGTTCCCGTCAGGCTGCACGATTCTGTGCAGACCACGATTCATGGACTACTATCAAGTGTGATGATGGTGAAACACCATACACTATCGAAGAAATTTCCCATATTGTTTATGACACCATACGGTCCCTGCTGTAAAAAACAGCTGACAGAAATCAATATATAGCACAGGTTATTCCACAGCAGTATTACTGTGGAATTTCCGTTTTTATGATTGTCAGTGAATATAAGCGGCTGTCGTATTTTGTTGTTTTCAAACAGTGTTTTTTATGGTACAATAAAAATTAGTGAAAATTGAGATAACGAGGTGTTATAAAAATGGCTGCGGCAAAAACAGTTGAACAGAAAAGGGAAGAACGCCGCCGGTTTATGCTGGAGGGCAATCTGCTGAAGGTTATTCCTGTCATAGCACTGCCACAGGTGGTGTCTATGCTGATTGACTCCCTTTACAATATGGCCGACACCTATTTTGTAAGCCAGCTGGGCAAAGCTGCCACAGCAGCGGTAGGTGTAAACGATTCCCTGATGATGATTATCAGAGCCATCTCCCTTGGTTTTGGTATGGGTGCATCCAGCTATATTTCCCGTCAGCTTGGGGCAAAAAATCACGAAGAAGCCTCCCGTGCTGCATCAACAACACTGATGACAGCTATGGGCGTGGTGGTGATTATAGCTACTTTTGCTTTTATCTTCCGTGAAAATGTGGTGCTTATGCTTGGCGCAACAGATACATCCAAGGCGTACTCCATTGAATATGCCACATGGATTCTTTTCTCTGCACCTTTCACTGCGGCATCTGTGTGTCTGTCCCAGTCACTCCGTGCCGAAGGCAGCACAACCTATTCCATGATAGGTTCAGTTTCCGGCTGTATCATAAATATTTTCCTTGACCCACTGTTTATCACTACATTTGGCATGGGTGTTGCCGGTGCGGCCATCGCCACAGGCATTTCCAAGTTTATTTCTGTGGTTATTCTGATGGTACCATACTGGACAAGAAAGTGCATTATCGATATAAAGCCAAAGTACTTTACACCTAAAATTCCGCTTTATGCAGAAATCGCCCGAATGGGTGTGCCTACAATGCTGCGTACCAGCCTTTTCAGCGTGTCCACTATTCTTATAAACAACCTTGCTGGCGGCTTCGGCGATGCAGCACTGGCTGCTGTGTCCGTTGCCAACAAGAGCATGAAATTTGTGGGCAGCGCAGTTATGGGCTTTGGTCAGGGGTTCCAGCCTATCGCAGGCTTCTGCTGGGGCGCAAAAAAATACAAACGAGTTAAAAAAGCCTTTGGTCTTACCAGTCTTATCGGTATAGTGCTGTGTACAGTGCTGGGCACAGGTCTGTTTGTATTTGCAAAGCAGGCTGTGACCATTTTCTCCACTGACCCTGAAGTATTGGATATCGGTATGCTGCTTATCCGTTCACAGTGCATTGTACTGCCTATGCATGTGTGGGTTATGATAGCCACAGGTATGTTCCAGGCACTGGGCAAACCTTTCCAGGCCGGCTTCCTGGGTCTTTGCCGTCAGGCATTTTCACTTATCCCTTGTGTGGCGCTTATGACACACTTCTGGGGACTCACCGGTCTGTCCCTGTCACAGGCTGCGGCTGACGTTGTATCTTTCTGTTTCGCTCTGATGCTGGTTATTCCTATGATGAAGGAACTGAACCGCCGCCGGAGTGAACCGGATGCTATAGAATAAAAATATATGATAAAGGAGAAGCAACATTGAAAAAAGTAATTTCAATCCTTGTTCTGCTGGTGGTGCTTGCAGGCGGTCTTTTGGGTTTTTCAGTGCTGGGCGATGTGAACGGCTCTGACAAACCGGGCACCCAGGTTACCATCGAAATACCAAAAGGCACAGGTGCCAACACCATCGGCCGGATTCTGGCTGATGAAGGCATCATCAAAAACAGCCTTTATTTTAAAATTTATGTAAAAATGAATCCTGCTGACAACCTGCAGTATGGCACTTTTACACTGGACAGCAATATGTCCTATGCCCAGATTATCGAAACACTGAGCACAGTTACCGAAAAACGCCCTGCCGTTTCCGTGACTTTCCCCGAAGGCTTCACTCTTATCCAGATGGCAGAAAGAATGGAAGAAAACGGACTGTGTACAGCAGAAGAATTTATAGATGTGGCAAACAATGGCGATTTCAGCCAGTTTGAATTCTGGAACAAAATCGGAGAACATGACCACAAATTTATGAAAGGTGAAGGCTATCTTTACCCTGATACATACCAGTTCTTCCTTGATGACACCGTTTACAATATGGTGGAAAAAATGTACGCCCATTTCGACACACAGATTACTGACGAAATGTATGCCCAGATGGATGCCATCGGTATGACACTGGACGAAGTGGTTACATTGGCTTCCTTTGTACAGGAAGAAGCCGGCCACCCAGAAGAACAGCCTCTGGTTGCAGCCTGTCTGCGCAACAGAATTGCACCGGGTTCACCACAGCCACTGCTGGAATGCAATGTGTGCAGCCATATCAACGAACCGGGTAACTATGTTTACGACTACATCGTGCCTTACTACGGCGGCGTGAACAATGTGCCTGCCGGCATGATGGACGCATACAATACTTATGCTATCAAAGGTCTGCCACCGGCACCTATTTCCAACCCTGGCATCACAGCAATTGAAGCAGTTCTCTGGCCTGATACAGAAAAAATGGAAGGTGGCTATTACTTCTTTGTAACTGACCTGACAGGTAAATACTACTATTCAAAAACATACAGCGAACACCTTGTAAATGTTGACAAGGCATGGGCTGTAAACGCATCACTTAACAAATAAGAGGATTATAGAATGATTAAAAAACCTGAACTTCTGTCACCTGCAGGTGATATTGAGCGTCTGAAATATGCCTTTGCCTATGGTGCAGATGCAGTTTATCTGGGTGCTGAGGAATACGGCATGCGTGCCGCACCAAAAAACTTCACCCTTGAACAGCTGCAGGAAGCAGTGGATATTGCCAACAGCCTGGGCAAAAAAATCTATCTTACACTGAACACAGTGCCTACCAATGATGAAGTGGCACGGATGCCTGACTTTATCAGAAAAGTGGCAAAAATCGGTGTACATGCAGTGATTGTTGCTGACATAGGCGTGCTGTCCATGGTAAAGGAAATTGCACCGGATATGGAGGTACATGTTTCCACACAGGCAGGCATTGTGAACTATGTTTCCGCAAATGCAGCCTACAAGCTGGGTGCAAAACGCGTTGTTCTTGCCCGTGAACTGTCTTTTGAAGATATTATCACCATCAGAAAAAACACACCTGCTGACCTTGATATTGAATGTTTTGTACACGGTGCTATGTGTATGTCTTTCTCCGGTCGCTGCCTGCTGAGTCACTATCTCACAGGCCGTGATGCCAACCGCGGCGAATGTGCACAGCCTTGCCGCTGGGAATGGACACTCCACGAAAAAACACGCCCCGGCATGGAATATGATATAGGTGAAAATGAAGGCGGCACATATATTATGAACGCCAACGACCTGTGTATGGCACCATATATGGACCTGCTGGTTGAAGCAGGTATCTCCAGCCTGAAAATCGAAGGCAGAGCAAAAAGCTTCTACTATGTGGCCTCCACAACAGCTGCTTACAGAAAGGCTCTGGATTCCTATATGGAAAACCAGAACAGCAAAGAATGGCTGTGCCCAATCCCTGTTCTTGAAGAACTGACAAAAACCAGCCACCGCCGCTATTCCACAGGCTTCTATTTCGGCCCTGAAAATGCCACACAGACAACTGATACATCCAGCTATGTCCGTGAATGGGACCTGCTGGGCGTGGTGGAAAAATGGGAAAACGGTGTGCTGTACTGTTCACAGCGCGGCAAATTTGAGCTGGGCGACGAACTGGAAATCCTCTCACCGGACGGCAGCACAGTGAAAGTGACACCAACATGGCTGAAAAATGCTGACGGTGAAGAAATCACTTCTACACCTCATTCCAAAATGGAATACACAATGGACTGCAAATATGACCTGAAACCAATGTCAATTATCCGCAGACCTGCAAAATAATCAAAAAAATTACAGGCACCGCAAGGTGCCTGTTTTTTATGCTGTTAATTCATAAAAAGAAAGGCCCCCTTGTGCAAAGGGGGCTGTCTGCAAAGCAGACTGAGGGATTGTGAATAACAATTTTGATTGATTGCATCCCGTCGTTTTTTATAACTTACAACACAGTATAGTTGTTTTCAATAAACTCCATCAGATTATCACTGAACAATTCCTCACGGCTTATATTGTACAGCCCGTTATCCCTGTTCAGTGTGATGCATATTTTATTGAAAGGTATGTTGTATTCTTTAACTATTTCTCTTACTTCCATACAGCGGGTGTACAGGTTTTCCAATGTCTGTTCGTCTTTGTAGTTGAACAGCAGAACACCATACTCCGCGGCCAGTTCTTCCATTGTATACTCTTTGTTTATATCAAGCACAGGGCCGGTGTACTGTTCAGTATGACCGGATGCAGGCCACATTCCCAATGCCTGTTTTGTTGTCATCTCATTTTCAAACCAGCCTGATGAATAGCTGTTTTCAAACAGATTGTCAGGATTGAAAGCATATTGACCTAAGCCGTTGTTGTAAGCTTCACTGAATATATTTTCTATATAATAATTATACTCATCTGAAAGTCTGGAGTATATCATACCGCCCTTAAGATATCTTTCATTGCAACTGTCATACACCAGATTACCGCTTCGGTCATATACAAAATATATGTATGCGTCAGGAAGAGAATTTTTGCTGTAATAAATATTCCATGTTCCGTTTACAACAGAATATTCCTGCTTTTCACTGTCCCACACGCTTATTTTATCCTTTACAAAGTAGGCATCAGTTGTGCGTATGAATTGCCCGGCAATTTCCGGATAATTTTCCTGCAGATACCGGTCAGCTTTTTTGTTAAGGCTCATACCTGTGAGAGGATTACCTTTGAAATACACATAGCATCCCACGATTGCTATTGCCATCACTGCAAAAACTGCTTTTATAATCCAGGGAGACAGTACTTTCTGTTCGGTTTTGTTTACAGTATTACCCATAACAATCCTCCTTTTCCATCTTTTTATTTAATTATACATTAAATCTGACAGGTTTCCAATGGATTGGAGGAAAGTTTCGCCTTTATTACACATCTTTTATTTTATTCCCATTTTTGCCGCCATTGTTATACCGTAGCCGGCACAGAATGTCAGCAGCATAATATTAAGTATAACCATAGCAGGTGTCAGTTCAGCCAGCGCTTTCACCACAACGAACATTTCCAGTGCAGCACATACAGCCAGCACTGCAAAATACACCGGCAGAGGAATATGCAGAAAGGACTTTTTCCATTCGATGCTGTATACAAAGGGGAAGTTTACCGCTGAAATTATCATCAGCACTGCTGCCAGAGCGCTCAATACCATTGTAATGCCGGCTATCTGCGAAACAGAAAAATCAAGCAGGGTAGGCAGTGCGCCAATAACAAATATTATCCCTATTGCCACGTGGTATGCCCCGTGTCTGTTCTGTTTTGCCAGCACAGATGGCAGCCATCCTTCTTTTACCCCGGCCATTACAGGCAGGGCGGAATCCATTATTCCTGCGTTCATTGTGGTTATAAGCGCAAATACAGGCCCCAGCAGAATGAATAAATTGAAAAACAGGGGAGACAGCACAGCCTTTGCGGTCACAGTCAGGGTTGCACCGCCTGTCTGCTCCAATGGCAGCACCGCACCGCTGGCAAATCCCACAGCCACATAAATTACCGATGTTATAACTGATACAATCATCATAGCTGCAGGAATGGTTTCTAACGGCTTTTCTGCCTGTGTGGAGTAGTTCGCCAGCGATGCTATTCCGTCACAGGAATAACTCAACAGCACCACAGCGGTGAAAAAGCCTTCCTTGCCGTTTAAAAACATATATTCTGAAGAAAAATCAAGGTATCCGGGCTGGGTATTCAGAAAGCATACGGCAGAAAACACTCCCAGCGCCGCCAGCAGCAGGGGAGTGGCGATACTTTGTATCCTGCTCATCATATCCACGCCATACAGATTGGCAATGCAGAAACCGGCCCATATTGCCACTGTCAGCCGTTTACTGTTTACTCCCGGCAGATAATCGGTGATATATCCGCACAGAGCCAGCACCGCAGTGCCGCGGGCAGACCAGTTCAGCAGGCTGGACAGCGTAATCAGACCGCCGTATTTATATCCGGCACATCTGGTTATCATTCCGTATCTGCCGCCCTCTACAGTTACAGCTGATGTGAAAAAAACTACCGGCAGTATGCGTATAAATGACAGCACACAGGCCACCAGAAAGGCCAGCCATACCGAATACCCTGTCACAGCCAGTGCACTGCCCACTATACTTACCACTCCGGCGCCTATCACATGGCCGGTACCTATCCATATCAGTTGTATCAAAGTCAGTTTCTTTTCCATATTTTCACTCCAGGTTTTATTTAAATATTATGGAAAAGATATAAATTTAATACATAAAAATGCCTCCCGTAAAAGGGAGGCATAATTTTCAGTTACAGTTTGTTTTTATCAATTACAGCCAGTACAGGTTTTCTTTGTCAGGTGAACCGAATGCGTTGATGCAGAATTCCTGTGTCTTTTTGAAGGCTTCCTGTGTGAATTCTTTCGCACCTACAGGGCATTTTACCACACAGCTATTGCATTTCAGACAAGCTTCTGCGCCTTTTGCAAATTCTTTAGGGTCATCTTTGCTGATTACGCCGTTAGGACAATTGTCGGCACATACCATACAGCCGATGCATGCATCGCTTGTAGCTGGCAGCAGTGTGTTTGCTGCACCGCCTTTTTCTTTATATGGTCTTGCGCCAGGGATAGTACCTTCAGCCAGTTTTTTGCCTTCTTTTGCTACAACCAGTTTAATGAATTCTGCTGCGCCTTCCAGGTCAGCTGCATCAGGTCTGTGGCCTGCAATCTGGTCAGAGAAGGAATGTCTGCCGATTACAGCAGCGCCGCCTACTACTACAAAGCCCTGTGCGTTCATCATGTCTTCCATTTCAACAACTGCATCATCGTAATGACGGTTGCCGTATGTACCCACAACTACACATGGTGTTTCTTCGCCTTTCAGCGCGCCCACATATTCCAGACAAACATCAGGAATTCTGCCGCCGTAGATTGGCAGTGCCAGGATAACCAGGTCTTCTTTTGTAAAAGCAGGTGCTTTTGCGGCATCTCTTTTTTCAGGTGTTGTGAAATCATATTCCACTACCTCAGCTTCCAGTGCCTTGCCCATAGCCTGTGCGTATTTTTTACTTACATCAGTAGCGCTGAAATAAACAAGATTTACTTTTTTAAATTCCATAATAACTGCTCCTTTTTAATTTGAAA
>JAFUNP010000032.1 GCA_017473015.1 Oscillospiraceae bacterium
CAAGTTCCAAACGCTTTGCGTTCTTCATTACTTGTGTACACTCACTTTTTTACGAGGTTGAGCTCCCTCTTCTCAAAAAAATCTCTTAGATTCCTTCACAAGTTTTTGTTCTCTATTGTTTAATTTTCAAGGTCCTATTTAGCCGCTGTCTTTTGTGTGACAGCTTGTATATAATACCACAGCTTTTTGACTTTGTCAACACTTTTTTTGAATTTTTTTAAGATTTTTTATTTTTTCTTTCAAATTCATTTTTTCGTTTTGACCGTCTCTTGCTCGGTGATATAGATAATACACCCTTTTTATAATTTTTGCAAGTGTTTTTTTACAAAAATGAACACTTTTTACCTTTTTATCAGTTTTTCTTAAATGATAATATTCGTTTTTGTTTGATTTGTACAACAAATTGCTATTCCATAAACCTCTTGCGCATTTTTTGAATTATTTTTCTTTCTTTACGGGAAATCTGTACCTGGGTCTTTCCTAACTGCCGTGCTGTGGCGGCCTGAGTCATACTTTTAAAAAATCTCAGATATATAATTTTCTTTTCTTCACTGTCCAGGTCACTTATAGCATATTTGAGTCCCATCATATTTGTAAGTTCTTCTTCGGCACTTTCTATTGGGATGTCAAATTCGCTCTGACCGTCCTCATCTTCAAAAGCTGCTGTCAATGACATAGGTGGAGTAGCCGCTGAAACTGCCCGTGCTATTTCCTCAACAGGTACACCAAGTTCTGCAGCTATTTCACGCAGGGTTGGTTCCTGACCCAGTTTTTTCTGCAGAGCATCACGGGCATAATTGACTTTCAGGGATAGCTCCTTTATACTGCGTGTCACTTTTACCATACCGCCATCACGGAACAGTTTTTTTATCTCTCCCAGTATTACCGGTACAGCATAAGTGGAAAACTGCACGCCACGGCCTGTATCGAACGCATCATAAGCCTTTACCAGGCCTACACAGCCGGCTGCATACATTTCTTCATACTCTATTCCTTTACCGCGGAAGCGATTGGCACAGGAATGGACCAGGCCCAAGTTATTCTCTATAAATTTTTCTCGCTGTAAATCCTTTTCTTTAAGGTTGACTGACATTCAATTACCCCTGTTCAATAGTTTTTGTCATAACAACCCTGGTACCCTTGCCCGGTGTGGAATACACCTTCACTTTATCCATAAAAGCCTGCATTACAGCAAAACCCAGACCGGCGCGCTCACTGCCGCTGTCAGTTGTGAACATAGGTTCCATAGCCCTGGAAATATCCGGTATGCCTATACCTTTGTCCTTCACTGTAATTTTCAGCACACCGTTTTTTATTGTGGCTGTTATGTAAATTGTGCCTATAGAATCGGGATAAGCGTGCACCACACAGTTGGTAACAGCTTCGCTGACCGCAGTCTTTATATCATTTATCTGTTCTATAGTAGGGTCAAACTGCATACAGAATGAAGCTATGGTCATCCTGGCAAAAGATTCATTCACCGAACGGGACGGAAAGGATAATTTATAATAATTTTCTTTAGACATAATATCACCTGTTTTTATACATTTATATTCTGTATTGTTCTTATTCCGGCAAGGGAAAGTATCTTTCCTGTCTGCCTGTCCACACCGGCTACATACAGCGATGCACTGCAGTCCCGGCAAACTTTGCTGCGTGCCAGCACCAGACCGATGCCGGAAGAATCCATAAAGGTCACACCGGAAAAATCCATGACCACAACACGCGGCATTGCCTTTAAAATCCGGCTGTCGATGTCGTATCTGATTTTGCCGGCACCATGATGGTCAATTTCACCTGAAAGGTATACAGTCAGCTTGCCTTTCTCCTGTAAAAATTCTGCTTTTGTCATAATTACTCCTTTGGGGGCTTGTCTGTAATAATATGATATATTATTGATAATAAAAAAATTGTCGGTTAAAGTTATTGCAAAATAAAAATACCGGAGATTAACTCCGGTATTTTTATTCAATTTAATTTCAACGCTTGGCAATCAGGTAGTTTCGGGCATCCGATGCCAGATACAGAGAACCGAAAACCAGCAGACCACCATTCAGTTTTTCCATAGCCATATCTATGGCGGATTCCACGCTGTCAGCAGTGTTAACCTCGGTAAAATACGGGCGTGCCATATCCGCCAGTTGCTGCGGTGTAAGGGCACGGGCACCGAAAAGAGGCACTGTGTATAAAGTATCTATATAAGGCGTCATCATCTGAATGATTTTTTCAGGCTCTTTGTCCGCAAGGGATGCCCATACTGCAGTAAGTCCGGTAATGTTGTTTTCTTTCAGCACATTCAACAGCGCTGTTACACCATCTACATTGTGACCACCATCAAGGATAATCAGCGGATTAGTGCTGATAACCTCTATACGGGCTGGAAAACAGGTGGTTTCAATACCTTTGATTATATCTTCATCAGTAATATTATAACCATACTGACGAAGCTGTTTCGCACCCTCAATAACAACAGCGGCGTTATAGCTTTGATGAATACCTGTGAATGCCTGTGTTATTTTCAGACCGCTATATTCAAGTGTTGACTGCATAAATCCACTGACTGTGTTTTTGATGCGGTCTATATCCGGAATTGTAAGAGGGGCGGCTTTTTCTGCCGCTGTCTGTGCGATAACCTGCAAAGCAGATATATCCTGGGCCGGATAACACACGACCGGGCGGCCGGGTTTTATTATACCGGCTTTCTGATACGCAATTTCCGACAGCGTATTGCCCAGAATGTTTGTGTGGTCATAGCTGATATTCATAATACATGCCACCAGACAGTCTTTTATAACATTGGTGCTGTCCAGCAGACCGCCGATACCAACCTCCAGGCATACAATATCGCACTTTTCCTGCGCAAACCAATAAAATGCTATGGCGGTAACTATTTCAAATTCCAGAAGTTCCATACCATCTTCCGCCAGAATCTGCTCCTGATAGTTTTTTACCATTTCAGCGATTTGGGCAAGAGTGTCTTTTGGAATAAACTTACCATTTATCTGGAAACGTTCGGTAAACTCGATTACAAAAGGAGAAATATTCATACCTACTTTATAGCCGGCCTGTTTCAGTATATTGGCAGTCATGACTGCACAGCTGCCTTTACCGTTGGTGCCGGCAATGTGAACATATTTCAGCCTGTCCTGGGGATTTCCCATCAGGAACAGCAGTTTTTTCATAGCCCGGTGATTGTCCGTATTTTTTAATCGCGGGCGTGAATGTATATAATCAACGGCCTGCTGATAATTCATATCCGTTCTCCTTTATATATAGTAAATATATTTATAAATATTTATATAGCTACATTTTGTTTTCTGATAAAAGTTCTGCCTGCTTCTTTTGGCTGAATGACTTAAGTATCAGCTCATAGGATTTATCCAACATTTCTCTTACAGTATCGTCAGGTACAGTGCCATCAGCTGATATAGAATTCCAATGGATTTTGTTCATATAATAGCCGGGGATAATATCATCATACTGGCGGCGCATAAACTCACCTTCCAATGGTTCAAGTTTAACTGTGATAAACTTCCGCTTGCCTGTGGCATCATCATAGCAAACCGCTGCAAACATTTTACCGCCAATCATATATCTGTCCCAGTTCCATTCAACCTTGAAATCTTTGGATACAGCTTTTTTATTCATAAGGTAATTATCAAGCCATGGGTAATTCATAGTATTCTCCTTACCAAACCGTTGACTCTGTAAATTGTCTTCATATTTTATCGTTTTATTTCGCAGATTATTATACTACAAAAACAAAGGCAGAGCAATGCTCCGCCTTTGTTCCTATGTATTTATCCCACTAATTTTCCAGATTCTATTTTAATTACTATATCAGCATATTTTGTAAGTTCTGTATCATGGGTAACCATAATAACACAGTATTTCTGATGCACGCACAAATCTTTCAGAATATTCATTACTATTTCTGCATTCTCTTTATCCAGATTACCTGTAGGTTCATCTGCAAGAATTATTTTTGCATTACTTGCAAGTGCTCTCGCAATAGCTACTCTTTGCTGCTGACCGCCAGACAATTCTTTGGGATATTTATTGTGTTGTTCTTTAGCTATTCCCACAAGTTCCAATAATCGTTCTGATTTTTCCCTGTGCCGTTCCTGTCCATTTACAATCATTGGATATTCAACATTTTCTACTGCAGAAAGTAATGGAAAAAGGTTATATGCCTGAAATACAACAGAAATATTATTTCTTCTATGGTAGTCTTTATCAATCTCTTTCAAAGATACACCATTTATCAATATTTCGCCCTCGCACGGATTGTCCAAACCCGCAATCATTGACAGCAATGTGGTTTTCCCGCCGCCAGACGGACCAGTGATACAATACAGCTTGCCTGGGACGAACTCACAGCTGATATTTTTTATGCTGTATGTATTCCGTTTTTTGTATTTATAAGAAATATTATTAACTTTTATCATTTAAATCATATCTCCATTATATTGAATTCACTATATCTATATTCTTTTGGAGTATGAAAGCAAAACTTCCTATAACTCCTCCGGCAAAGGCAGATAAAATATAGATAACAATATAGCTTATGGTAACAGGAATAAACAAACTCATTAGCAATGCAATCAATACTCCCGGCATAATCAACAACATTTCTTCTGTAATTATTCTGATTACAATACACCATTTAGGTATTCCCAATGAAAGCATAATAGAATATTCTTTTATGTTATGCTGCACCATAATCATACATATTAACCCTATCATAATAAGGCTTGCTGCTTCTGCAAGAGGATAGAGCATCTTCATTCTGGACAGGTTGTTTTCCAGAGGCTCAACCACACTTTTAAGTTCCGAATCGTTGATGATAATTTTTAAATTTGTCAATCCTGCATCAGGTTTCTGTGCTATCCGCTGAAGTTCCTCGCTGATTTTTTCAATTTCACGATTAAATGACCGGTTCAGTTCAAAACTTACTTCTTTATAGAAAATATCACCATTGGCAAGAGTATTCATCAGCTCAAATGCAGAAACAGGCATTATAATTCCGTCAACAGTGCCTTGGATAACAATGCCATCATAAATTCCTGCTACCTGTACACGCATCAACCGTCCTGTTGTATTGCCATTGAATATTCTGAAACAGTCACCTGAATTCAGCTGATATTCTTCAGAGAAATGTTTGCTTATAAGTACAGGAACAATCGTTTCCACACTTTTAGCATCCAGCCAGCTGTCGCCTATAAATGACATCTGTTCGTTTTTATACTCTTTTAGATTAAGAGAAATATTTTCTGTTTTAACATCATCAACTGTATACTCTGACGTAAAAATTGTATCATCATAATTAGTTGCATAAACAATATTCACCTGATTATATAACTGACTGGCTTTAATTAATCCGCTTATGTCGTTTACAGCATAAATTACAGCCGGGGAAAAGATTGTATTCAAATCAAATTCTTCTTCAGCTGTTTCCTTGAAAGCAAAGGATACCGCTGCCTGCGAAGCCAGCTTTATATTGTTTACATATCCGGTATCATTCAGCCTGTTTACAGTTCTTTTATCTATAAAACTGAACAGCCTTATATAATCCTGCTGGTTTTCTTTTTCTATTGTTCCTGTAACAACAATGCTGTCATATAATTCGTCAATTTCCTGTTCATTTTTTGCAATAGAAATATTTAAAAACGCCACAGCTGAAATCAATGCCATAGTTACAAATGTAATACCCGCAAGTTTTGCAGGCTGTCTTATAATAAACCTGAATATATTTTTGTTTACTCTGAAAGCTAATGACAATGAACTTTTAATATTTATATACGGTTTTCTGAGGTTAAAATCAAACCCATTGGTCTTTATCTCTTTTGCATTTAAAAGCTCAAACAAACTCTTTTTGCTGAAATATGAATAATATATTCTCATATTCACTGCAAAAATAAGCACACATACAATATATAAAACTACAGGCGCTGTTGCTCCTACAGTAACATTCATATCACCGCTTATTTCTGTTAATCCGGTTGTATTATTATAAAGAACAGACAAATATGACAATATCACGCCAGCAGCGGAAGCTAACCGTGAAAGCTGAAGCATTGGCGACAGAATTTCTCTTTTTATGCTTATATCAGGTACTCCCAATGCCGATTGTATAGCGTAACTTTTAGCAAAAAAGTTGAAATACATATACACCAGTAAAACAGAAACAAGTAAATGCAAAACAGTAAAAACAACAGCTGATACAAAAGCTGAACTTTTCACTTCATTGGCTGTAGACCAAAATCCTGTTGCACTGTTACTTAAAAACTCTACTTTGTACCCTGAAAATAAATCATCCTGCTCAATCTGCGTCAAAAAATCATTTTCATATTCAGAAGATGTAAGAACAAAACTTATATTATTTGCAGAAATATCTTCTGTATTTCTGAATGCTTCCGGCAGGCTGCTGTCTGTAACATATATATCATTGAAATAAAAACCCATATCGTCAAATCCATAATTTGACGGATATGCACCAAATGTTCCTATAATTTCATAGGAACAGGTTTTGGTTTCACCTACGGATATATCATAGCTGTCATAATACAGATAATAATCACTGCCTATATCCATATATGTAATATCTATTTTGTCACCTACTTCAAGATTTCTCTTTTCCGCCAGCTCTTTTCTGATAACACAGTAATTTTTATCAGCCTTATTGTCATTTATATCAATATAGCGCCCTGATTCCAGAAAATATGTTTTCCGGTTATCCTGAAAAGCAGGTATCGCGTTCATATCCTTGGTGTTGATAACATTGACTGCTCTTCGATTAATATCCTGTATCTGCATATTATTTTTTAAATATTGCAATTCAGCGGCTGACCAGTCGATTTCTTTACCTGCTTCTGTTTTGATAAACCACAGATTATTTCCATCAAGTGTCTTCAATGTGAGGGATAGTTTCGGTTCTGTTTGATTGTATTTTTCATCATAGGCAAGTAAATGGTCATAATAAGTTCTGAACAAGTACATTCCACCTATATCTATGGTTTCCAGGAAATCATTTTCCCCTTCATCTTCAGGGATATGGTAATACGCTATAACTGTATCTCCCACCGCAGCATAATCAGGATAACCTGCTATTATTTTTTCTGTTTTCAGTACAAGTTTCACAGTCGGAATTTTTTCATCTGTGCTTCCGGGAACACCTGTTCTCAAACAAGCTTCTGCAGATAAAACTGTAGCAGTAAAAACAAAATCCGAATTATGCACTGCTGTATCCGTTGGATTCAGCAATGACCAGGAAAGCGACGCTTGAGTATCTGCATTGCAGATATTTTCAAGCACTGCGAAACTCTCCTCTCTCTTATCTACATATTCAACATATTCATTGTCTGCAATTTTATCTGAAATAAGTGAATCAAGTTCACTGTTATACTCACCATTGACTGATATTGTTCCTATAGATTTATAAAATTTACTTACTTCATCTATCTGTTTTTCTATCTGGCCGTATTTTAACCAATGCAAAGAAAAAATATAGGCAGACAAAACAATGGCTGCAAAAATCAGCAAACCATTTATCCTATTTCTTTTTAATTGTTTCCAATAAATATTCTTCTTATAATTTTTCATTTTTTCAACAGAGATTTTGATATAAAAAAGAACCGGGAGCTTTTCTCCCGGCTCTAATTATTATTTTACTGTAATGCTTCAAGGCTTTCAAGAATTTTTTCTTTTTTGTCCATTGCATTGGCAAGTTTTACTTTTTCCTGGTCTACAACAGCCTGTGGGGCTTTGGCCATAAAGCCTGGGTTGTTCAGTTTACCGGAGATAATCTTGATATCTTTTTCAACTGCAGCCAGTTCTTTGTTAAGACGGGCTGTTTCTTTATCTTTGTCAACCAGGTCACCTGTAGGGATAAATGCGCGTGCGCCTTCTACAACAATCTGTGAGTACTGTTTTGCATCGCCTTCAAATTTTGTAACAATCTGTGTTTCTTTGGAGAATGCAAATTTTTCTACAAATACCAGACCCTGCCGGAAATCATCTGTGTGTTCTGTTTCGATAATCAGATGAGTTCTGTTTGTAGGATGTGCGCCCAGCTGTGCACGGAGAGCTCTGATTTCTTTGGCAAGAGCAAAGATTCTGTCCAGAGATTTTTCTTCTTTTTCAAAATTCAGTTCTTCTGTGTATGCAGGCCATTCACTCATCATAATGCTGCCTGTGTTGTTTGGCAGTGCCTGATAGATTTCTTCTGTGATAAATGGCATGAATGGGTGCAGCAGTTTCAGTGCGCCGTTCATTACATAAACAAGAACGCGGAGAACATTGTGTTTTGTTTCAATATCGTCAGAGTTAAGGCGTGTTTTTGCAATTTCAATGTATCTGTCGCAAATCTGGTCCCAGATAAAGTCGTAGGCTTTCTGTGCAGCCAGACCCTGGTCAAAGTTGTCCAGGTTTTCTGTAGCTGCTTTTGCAGTGTTGTTCAGTGCAGACAGAATCCATTTGTCTTCCTGTTCCAGTTTTTCAGGCAGACCTGCAGGGATTTCACCGTCAACATTCATCAGAATGAAACGGGCAGCATTCCACAGTTTGTTTGCAAAGTTACGGGATGCTTTTACTTTTTCGTCAGAGTAGCGTGTGTCATTACCAGCGGAAGAACCTGTAGCCAGTGTGAAACGCAGAGCGTCAGCACCGTACTGGTCGATAACTTCCAGTGGGTCGATACCGTTACCCAGGGATTTGGACATTTTTACGCCGTTGGCGTCACGAACGATACCGTGGATAAGAACAGTGTCAAATGGAGTTTTGCCCATGTGTTCAACACCGGAGAATATCATTCTGGCTACCCAGAAGAAGATGATATCATAACCTGTAACCAGTGTGCTGGTTGGGTAGAAGAATTTCAGGTCTTCGCTGTCTGTATTTGGCCAACCCAGTGTGGAGAATGGCCACAGTGCAGAGGAGAACCATGTGTCCAGAGTGTCTTCGTCCTGTACCAGATGTGTGCAACCGCATTTTGGACATACTGTAGGTGTTTCTTTTGCTACGATAACTTCGCCGCATTCCTGACAGTACCATGCAGGGATTCTGTGGCCCCACCACAGCTGACGGGAGATACACCAGTCTGTGATGTTTTCCATCCAGTGATAGAAGATTTTGTCAAAGCGTTCAGGTACAAATTTTGTTTCGCCGGAACGAACTGCTTCGATGGCAGGTTTTGCCAGAGGTTCCATTTTTACAAACCACTGTTTGGAAATCATTGGTTCGATTGTGTTATGACAACGGTAGCATGTACCTACATTGTGTTTGTAAGCTTCGATTTTTACCAGATAGCCCTGTTCTTCCAGGTCTTTTACAACAGCCTTTCTTGCTGCATAGCGTTCCATACCGGCGTATTTGCCTGTATTTTCAGCCATATGGGCATCATCAGTCATAATCTTGATGATTTCCAGACCGTGTCTTTCGCCTACTTCAAAGTCGTTAGGGTCGTGGGCTGGTGTCATTTTAACTGCACCTGTACCGAATTCTTTTTCTACATAGCTGTCAGCGAAGATTGGGATTTCTCTGCCTACCAGTGGGAGAATGGCTGTTTTGCCAACCAGATGTGCATATCTTTCATCATCAGGTGCTACGCAAACGCCTGTGTCGCCCAGCATTGTTTCAGGACGTGTTGTGGAAACAGTGATGTATTCGTCGCTGTCTTTGATAGGGTATCTGATGTACCACAGGCTGCCGTCCTGTTCTTCAAATTCTACTTCAGCGTCAGAAATAGATGTGAGACAGTGTGGACACCAGTTGATAAGTCTTTCACCCTGATAAATCAGGCCTTTGTTGTACAGATTTACAAATACTTCTTTAACTGCTTCGCTGCAGCCTTCGTCCATTGTAAATCTTTCTCTGTCCCAGTCACAGGACACACCCAGCTTTTTCAGCTGTTCAACAATTCTGCCTGCATATTTTGCTTTCCAGTCCCAGGCGCGAACAAGGAATGCATCACGGCCGATGTCATCTTTTGTCAGGCCTTCTTTTGCCATTGCTTCAACAATTTTGGCTTCTGTAGCGATGGATGCGTGGTCTGTACCAGGTACCCACAGTGCGCAGTAGCCGGCCATTCTCTTGTAACGGATAAAAATATCCTGGAGAGTGTTGTCCAGTGCGTGACCCATGTGCAGCTGACCTGTGATGTTTGGCGGCGGCATCATAATTGTGTAAGGTTTCTTTGTTTTGTCGATTTCTGTGTGGAAATATTTGTTTTCCAGCCACATGCCGTAGATTTTGTCTTCAACCCGTTTAGGATTATAGATTTTTTCCAACTCTTTCATTTTGTTTTTTCTCCTTTTTTTATTTCGGGAGCAGTACAAAAATATAAAAAAATAACCGCCCCAAAAATATGGGACGATTTTAAACCGTGGTACCACCCAAATTGCCCTTTTTGCAAAGAGCCACTCAGTTTTCTTTAACGCAGAAGGATACGGAAACGGCTACTGCTATTTCACCGCTTCGGCTCAAAAGCTACACAGTCAGAGATTGGTTACCGGGCTTTCACCACCGCCGGCTCTCTGTAAAACAAACTGTCTGACCGCCTCTTTTTCACAGCCTTTATTTATATTTTGGTACTATTTTAATACTTTGTACAAAAAATGTCAATAATTCATGGTTATTTTGTACTTGCATTTACCATAAAGATAAAGTAAAATATAGGACATAAATTATAAGAGGTGAAACTAATGGCAGAATTTAAATATGAAATCGTTGAAAAGCTGGGCGTTATCAGCCAGGGCAAAGGCGGCTGGGAAAGACAGCTGAATCTGGTATCCTGGTCTGACAGAGAACCAAAGTACGACATCCGTGACTGGTCCGCTGACGGCACAAAAATGGGCAAAGGTATTTCTATGACAGCAGAGGAACTGGCTGTACTGAAAGAAATCCTGGACGAAATCGACCTGTAAGCCGTACAGACACTCATATTATATAATTTTAAGGGGCATTGTGACAGCTTTGCCCCTTTTAAATTTATCTGTAAACAGTTATAATATAGTAAATTATATTTAAAAAGGAAAATACTATGGACTATAAAGCTGAATTTCTGGAAATATTTGATAAATATGTTACCCGTCAGGGTGCCCAACGCATGCTGGAATGGCTGGAAAGAACTGACTTTTTTACTGCTCCTGCCAGCACACGATACCATGGCGCCTGTGAAAGCGGACTGGTTATGCACAGCCTGAATGTATACAAGGTGCTTAAAGAGAGAAACGACAGAGAAAAGCTGTACACAGATGAAACCATTGCCCTGGTGGCACTGTGTCACGATTTCTGCAAGATAAATTTTTATTCAGAAGGCACTCGCAATGTAAAAAATGATGTTACTGGCCAGTGGGAAAAAGTAAAGGTATACAATGTGGATGACCAGTTTCCTTACGGTCACGGCGAAAAAAGTGTATTCCTGGTGGAAAGATTTATCAGACTGACCACAGAAGAAGCCATGGCTATCCGCTGGCACATGGGAGGTTTTGACGACAGTGCCAAAGCCGGCAGCTTCGCAATGAGCGAAGCTTACCGCCGCTATCCTCTTGCAGTGATGACACATCTGGCTGACCTGGAGGCCACTTATCTGCTGGAAAAGGGCACTTCTGCTGTAAACAGAAAGTAAAATATTGTTTTTTCTCCATAATTTTCACATTTAAATATTGTGATGTTTGAAATATAGTGATATAA
This sequence comes from Oscillospiraceae bacterium, assembly GCA_017473015.1. GTDB lineage: Bacteria > Bacillota > Clostridia > Oscillospirales > Ruminococcaceae > RGIG3102. The sequence goes on from JAFUNP010000032.1 coordinate 11,692, forward strand.
TCGGTGTTAAATTATGGAGGAGATGATATAAATGGATAAAAAAGCATTCAGGTACGCCCTGGTGCAGACAATGCCCGTAATGATAGGTTATCTGTTTGTAGGCGCAGCCTTCGGGCTGCTGCTGGCAGATGCAGGTTATGGACTGCCATGGGCGGCCGGTATGGCGCTGATAGTGTATGGCGGCAGCCTGCAGTTTGCCCTGTTACCTATGATTACTGCCCACACAAATCTGCTTACAGTAGCTGTAATGAGCCTTTCTATAAGCTCCAGACAGATGTTTTATGGATTGTCACTGATTGAGCGATTTAAAAAAATGGGTAAAAAAGCACTATATATGATTTACAGTCTGTGCGACGAAACCTACTCTGTATTGATTACAGATGTGCCGGAGGGCATAGACAGGCAGAAGTTTGATTTTTATGTGGCGGCACTGGATATGTGTTACTGGGTATCCGGCTGTAGTCTGGGCAATCTGTTCGGTGCATTGATACCTTTTGACACTACAGGCATTGATTTCGCCATGATTGCACTGTTTGTGGTTATATGTACAGAGCAGTGGATTGGCAGCAAAAATCACCTGCCGGCAATCACAGGCATGGTGTGTGGTGTAGTTTCATTGATTTTATTCGGTGCTGACAGCTTTATACTGCCTGCTCTGGCCAGCAGCATGCTGGTGCTGATGCTGGTTAAAAACAAGGTGGAGGTAAGCGAAAATGAGTAATAACATGTATGTTATTGCGGTAATGCTTACTGCATGCGCCTGCAATTTCTTCACAAGAGTTTTCCCTTTCCTGCTTTTTTCCAAAAGTGATAAGCTGCCGGGATTTATACAATATCTGGGCAAATATCTGCCGCCCTGCGTAATGGCAGTGCTGGTGGTATATTGTATAAAAGGGATAAATTTTGCTTCTCTTGCAGGCTTTATGCCTATGCTGATTTCAGTGGTGGCAGTGGTTCTGCTGCACCTGTGGAAAAGAAACAACATAATAAGTATCGCCGGCGGCACTGTACTGTACATGATATTGGTACAGGTGGTATTCGCCCGGTAATCGAAAAAGTACAAAAACCATGGAAACTTCCATGGTTTTTATTTTATTGCTCACTTTTTTATGATATGGTATGTGCATAATAATACACCATTAAATATATTGTTATTGTCAATTGAAGGAAAACACTGAAATCTGATATAATATTTTTAATAAATAAAAGTGAGGACATATTATGGATGCAACATTTTTTGACAAAAAACTGGACAGACGCGGTACAGGCGCTTTCAAGTGGGAAGCACACAAAGTGCCCGGCCCATACTACACAGCAGTACCTGAAGAAGATGTGGTACCTATGTGGATTGCTGATATGGACTTTGCCACAGCGCCAAGCATTGTGGAAAGACTGATGGCCAGAGTTCAACACCCTGCATACGGCTACACACTGCCATCTGCTGAATATTACAAAGCTATCTGTGACTGGCATGCAACAAGGTATGGAAATGATGCTGTAAAAAGACGGTATATTCTCAACCATACATCAGTACTGGCAGGTGTTAACATTGTCAACAAATATAAACATCTATCAGCAAAAATAATTGCCATACCATGACGTAGGTGCGTTATGATATGGCAATTTAGTTTTTATTCTTGTACAGAGAACCAATCCCTATTTGGCGGTAATAAAATCAATCCAG
>JAFUNP010000033.1 GCA_017473015.1 Oscillospiraceae bacterium
TAGCAATCAGAGCATACAGAGCAGCAACACCCAGTGTGGATACAACGATAACAACTGGAATGTCTTTCTGTGGGTTGATTGCTTCAGCAGAGTAGTTAACGATGATTGTAGCACCACCTGTAGCAAATGTCAGGAAGGAAGCAGCCTGCAGCAGACCTGTGATACCGTTTGTGATAAGAGGTGTGCCGTCGAAACCTGGGCTTGTGAAGTAACCTGACCACTGTACTTTTGGAAGACCAAATGCACAGAACATCAGCAGAGCAATAATCAGAACATAGAACATGTAGTCCTGGATTTTAGCAACTTTTTCTGTACCCATCAGGTTCAGAATGTAGAATGCTGTAAATACTACTGCTGTTACGATTGTGTCTTTACCCTGCCATGCAGGTACCAGAGAAATCAGGTAGGATGTAAAGCCGATTGCGTACATAGCAAGTGATACGTTGGAAATAAAGTAAGTGATTACGTAGAAACCTGAGAATGTTTCGCCAACGAACAGTGCTGCCTGTGAGTATGTACCACCTTTAAGACGTACTACGGATGTGTAGAATACTGTTGGGATAGCACCGAATACTGTAAATACAGCAGCAATCATAAATGCGATGTTAACTGAACGACCAGTCATACCGAGAGCGGAAATGGACATAACCATAACGCCGGCACCGATAATCTGACCTACAGCCATGGAGTACAGGTTGCCACGTGTAAGAACTCTTTTAAGTTCCTGTGTAGAAGTAGCCATAAGTGTTTTCTCCTTGTTATAGTGAATATTAAATTATAAAGGGGGCGTAAATCACCAAAAGCCCACCTTTTGTACACTTAATTTTACAATGCTTGTTCACAATTTGTCAATAAATTTAATAATTATTTCATCAAAAACAGCAATTTTCACTGATTAAAAGCCTTTTTTTAGTTAAATCACACAAAAATAACAGTTAATTTGACTGTCTATGAAGGACAAATGTACATAAACGTCTTACTATTGTTAAAAAATAAATTAATTGGCAGTTTTACAAAATGTTTACTTATGTTTTACAATCAAACATCTTTTTTATATTTATTTTCACGCAAAAAGCCGCCCCGAGGGCGGCTTTTGCTGACTGATATATGTTTTCAAAATTTATACATATTAATTGATTTTTTATCTTGAAGCAGGTGTATGTATTACAGCAGAACTTCGTAAGATTTTTTGATATTAACTGCGCCTGATTTCCAGCGGAGACTTGTATAAATGATAGCGAAGATACATGTTGCAACGTTGATAAGAACGATGGACATTGCAAGACCGCGGAGGTTCAGGTAAGCCTGCATCAGGATTGTGAATGCTGTACCACCGAGCATAAGTGTCAGAACACCATCTGAAACATGGAATGGTGATTTTGCCCATGCTTCTGGGAACAGTTTTGGCAGACGGATAACGCCCAGGGAGATAAAGAAGTTTGTTACGTTACCGATAACAAGAACCCATTTACCAAGCTGGTCAACTGGCAGACCAAACAGAACAGCTGGAACGTTAACTACGTAGAACATAATCAGCAGAACCCAGGCAACCTGTGTCTTTGGATGAAGCTGACCAACCCATGCTGGGAACCAGCCGTCTTCACAAGCTGAAACGAAAGGTTTCAGAGCGGAAGCGATTGAGGAGTTCAGTGTAGTACCAAGAGCAAAGCCAGCACCACAAATCATAAAGAAGTAGTAAGCCCATGATGGCATGATAGCTTTAGCGATTGGGCCCAGTGTGCCGGAAGCGATAACTTCTTCTGGAGGCATGATACCACCGATACAGGAAGCCAGACCTGCGTACAGCAGAGCAACGCCAACTGTGGAAACGATGATAACGAATGGGAAGTCTTTAGCTGGGTCTTTTGCGTCAGCGGAGAAGGACAGGATAACTGTAGCACCACCTGTAGCAAATGTCAGGTAAGAAGCAGCTTCGAACAGACCAACAACACCGTTGGACATAAGTGGGTGACCAAACAGTTCGTTGCCGAAGTAGCCGGACCACTGAACTTTTGGAAGACCAAAGAAGCAGAACATCAGCAGAGCAGCTACCAGCAGGTAGAACATGAAGCTCTGTACTTTAGCCATGTATTCTGTACCGAAGAAGTTCAGGATAAAGAAGATTGTCATTACCACGAAAGTAATCATTTTGTGGTGTGGCTGCCATGCAGGAATGAGAGCTACCAGGTAGTCTACGAGACCTACAGCGTACATAGCCATAGAGAGTTTAGCGAGAATCTGTGTAACTGTGTAGAAACCGCCGAATTTTTCGCCTACGAATACAACAGCCTGTGTGTAAAGACCGCCGCGCATACGAAGAACGGATGATGCAAAAATTGCAGGGAATGCACCAAAAATTGTAAAGATAGCTGCGATAACAAATGAAATGTTAACGGAACGACCTGTCATACCAAGAGCTTTGATAGACATTGTCATAACACCAGCACCGATAATCTGACCTACAGCAACAGCCATAAGGTCCATTCTGCCCAGTGTCTGGGTTACAGTAGAAAGATCAACTTTCTGTTTCTGAGTCTGAGCCATAATTTTCTCCTTTTAAATTTTATTTGTTCCAACGCATATCAGTCTGATGATATAAAATCAATCACGTTGTTTCAAAGGTTATTTTAAAAAAATATTCATATTTTGGCAATACTTTTTTCATTTTTTATAACAAAAATGTCAAAAGCAACACGATTTTCAGAAAAATTTTGTTATTTTTCACAAAAATTTCTTTTCTTATTCACTTGCAAAAATAAATTTTCTTGTTCCACACAATTATTTGAGCTGTTATTTTGCCTATGTTTGTTATTTGTTTAACATTTTAACATGTTTTTTCTGTCCGGATGACACCAACAGGACATTTTCACATCAAAAAAAGGCAGCTATAGCTGCCTTTTTACTGATTTTTACATCATAGGTCCAAGTACCCTGAAAACTATCTGATACAGGCGTTTCAGAAATGAAACATTTTCAATATCCTGCATGGTTACCAGATGGCTGTGGGTGAACATATTCTCAAAATCCGCTTTTACATCTGCTGTTATGCTGCCACCGTAAAAGCTGCAGCAGTTTTCAAAATTGAGATACATGGAACGGTAATCTGTATTGGCACCGCCTACAATAGCCTGTACATCGTCACTTACATACATTTTTGCGTGAACAAAACCGGGGGTATATTCATATATTTTCACTCCGGCATCTACAAGGGCCTTGTAATAGCTTTGGGTGACATAGTACACATACCATTTATCCGGAATCCCCGGCACCACAATGCGCACATCTATGCCGCTGCGTGCTGCAAGAGTAAGAGCAGTTAGCATTTCATTGTCTATAACCAGATAAGGTGTGGCTATATAAACATAATCCTTCGCGTTATTTATAATATTCAGATAGGCGTTGGCGCACACATTGTTTTTATCCATAGGTGTATCAAAATATGGCTGCACTATCCCGTCAGTTTCCATTGAGTAATCCGGTGAAAAGTTGTTGTAATCCAGCTTTTCTCCGCATCCGTATTCCCAGGTCTGTATAAAAGTGGCAGTCAGGCTCCATACCGCATCACCTTCCAGACGGAAGCCGGTGTCTTTCCATACGCCAAAGCGTTCCACATAATTGATATATTCATCAGCGATATTTATGCCGCCACTGTAGCCCACAGCAGAGTCTATGACAGCGATTTTGCGGTGGTCACGGTGGTTGAGCATAAGATAATCCCCTATATGCAGGCTGAATTTCACATCGTTGAACACACACACCTTTATACCGCAGCTGCGTAAAGTTTCTTCGTAGCCCCGGGGAAAGTTTACCATACAGCCCCAGCCGTCATAAATCAGGCGTACATCTACGCCCCGGGCAGCTTTTTCTTTCAGCACGCTGAGAACGCGGTCCCACATATAACCCTGGTCAATTATAAAATACTGGAGAAAAATACTATTTTCCGCTTTTTCCATATCGGCCAGCATATCACGGAAATAAGCTGCACCGGTGTCGTAATACTTTACAGCAGTGTTTTCATATGCCGGGGCAAACGCCACATTCTGCAGATACAGCATCTGCTTTGCAAGAGACTTGTCAGCTGCTCCTGTCCTGTCGATAATCCCCTGGTTGGGTTTCATAACCTTGTTGGTGCGCCGGACTATCTGTTCCATCTGCTGTTTCTGCTTTTTGGTCATTTTTGTGTCGCCCCACAGAGCATAAAAAACCGCACCCGACACAGGCAATATAATCATAACAATCAGCCATGAGATTTTGTAGGCCGGGTTCATGTCGTCGCGTTCAAACATATACAGTATTATCAGCACACTGAGAATAGTCATCAGCATATATATTGCAGCACCCGCTGTATAAAATCTGACGGTAAGGGTCAGGAAAAAGCAAATCTGAAACAATGCCAGCAAAACTATAAAAAATTTTCTGGTAAAAACAAATCTTTTGAGTTTATTCATATATTCTCCTGCAAAACTGTCCGGAGGCAGTTAAAACTATATTTACATATTCTATGATATATTAATATAATTGTTTTTTCAAGGGCAGCTATACCACCACGAGACAAAAAAGAGCATCCGCATTATGCAGATACTCCTTGCAATATACTATTCTGCCACTGATACCACTACAGATTCTATAACAATATCATCCACCGGTTTTTCAGCCGTGTCAGTTTCCGCACGGCTGATTTTGTAAGCTACATTCAAGCCTTCGTAAATCTGACCGAATACAGTATAACGGTAGTCCAGCTCCGGCATACCGCCGGCCTGTCTGTAGGCGGAGATGATTTCCTCCCTCCAGCCGGCTGTTTCCATCTGTGTCAGGGCATCATCAGCCAGGCTGCCAACAGGTGAAGTCACAAAAAAGAACTGGCTGCCGTTTGTGTCAGCGCCATGATTGGCCATAGACAGCGCACCGCAGTAATGGTGCAGCTTATCGGAAAATTCATCCTCAAACTCCAGGCCCCAGCAGCTGGTGCCTCCGCCGGCACTGCCGTCAGGAGAGCCACCCTGTACCACAAAATCTTCCACTACCCTGTGGAATGTTGTGCCGTCATAATAACCGTTACCGGCAAGGCTGATAAAATTCTGTACAGCTTTTGGTGCATAATCGGGAAAAAGCAGGACTTTGATTTCACCTTCGGATGTGGTAATAGTGGCTATGGTATCACCGGATTGTGGCTGCTGCAGCTGAATTTCAGCAGTATTCACATTCAGTTTTTCACTGCCCAGGCCACCGCCGCCGCAGGCTGTCATAAATCCAGCACAGATTACAGTCAGCAATAAAATTCCCAGTATTTTTTTCATATATCTCTCCGTTTTTTGCATATAAATAAATTATTCTATTTATTTTACCACAAAAAAAGTAAAAATAATATGATGTTTTTATGAATTTATAATTTTATACAAAAATTTTACGGCTTTGTGTATATTTTGGAAAATCGTTCCCATTCTGTTGACTTATCAGGTCAAAATAGTGTAATATAATGTTAACAACAAAAAGGAGGTACCTTCCCATGCAGGATAAAGATATGGAACTTCAGCCAACTGAAGCCGATGAAGAATACTCCCCTACTATTATTACTCTGACTGATGAAAACGGCGACACATATATGTTTGAAATCGTAGATGAAATCGATTACAACGAAGAACACTATCTGGCCGTTGTTGAATATTTTGAAGACCCACAGAAAGCTCTGGAAGCTGAACCTGTGCTTATCATTTTCCGTGTCGGGGATGCCGATGAAGACGGACTGGATACATTTGATATTGTTGACGATGACGAGGAATTTTTTGAAGTAGGCGGAATTTTTGAAAAACGCTTGAGCGAAATTTACGAAATCGAAGAATAAAATTGAATATCAAAGATATAATAATGGTTATAAACCTGTCTTGTGCGAAAATATGCAGTCATTTTTAATCCTACACTTATATTAAAAGGCGGTTACCGTTTAATATGGAATTGCAGACCTCCCCCACTGGGGAAGAAGGGAGCATGAAAGTATCATCGTAACATAGCCACCCTGTTTTTTACAAAACGGGTTCTAATATGGCTGTATACGGCTTGACGGGTTTATATATATTTACAGCAAGGCGTAACGGAAGTTACGCTTTTATTTTACGAAATTTTGCCTTTGACGGCATAATGAGGTGTTTATGGCTTTTAACGAAAGAACCCTGATGACAGTGGAAAAAGAAATATATGACCGCATAACCTCCAAGCATGTGGTGCTGGTAGGTGTAGGCGGTGTAGGCGGTGCCGTGTTTGAATGTCTGGTACGTTTCGGAATGAAAAGGATAACCATAATTGATTTTGACACCGTGGATGAAACCAACCTGAACAGACAGATTATATCCACCACTCATACTGTGGGCAGAATAAAAACAGAGGTGGCCAAGGAACGCGGACTGGCCATAAACCCCGACTGTGAAATAAACGCATATAATATGTTTATGGAAAAGGACAACCTGCACATTGTCGGCGACCTTAAGCCTGACTATGTGATAGATGCCATAGACAGTGTAAAAAGCAAGCTGGACCTGGTGCAGTACTGCCATGAAAAGGGCATAAAAATAATTTCTGCCATGGGAACAGGCAACCGATTTGCTGTAGAGGGATTTGTGATTGACACAGTAGAAAACACCGCAGGAAACGGCTGTGGGCTGTCCAGAGTGATGAGACAGGAGCTGAGAAAAAGAGGCGTAAAAGGCCATATAAGCCTGTTTAACAAATATCCGCCACAGTCAAAGGCGGTGAACTCCTCCAACGGGCGCCACGCACCCGGCAGCACAGTTTTCGCCCCGAATCTGGCCGGCATAATGATAGCACAATATGTGTGCGATGAGCTGGGTAAAGAGGAATAAAACAAGCCACCGGAAACGGTGGCTTTTATTTTGCAGCGAACAGAGCCTGTGCTGTACCACAAATTATTCATATAAAAAATTAAAAGCCGGGGTGATTTGCCCCGGCTTTAATCAGTTTACATATTCAATTAAGCTTTTTCCAGCAGAGACTGGAAGTTTTCTTCATTTACTTTGTATGTAAGTGTTTCAGGCAGAGATACCAGCAGAGGCAGACGGATAACCAGTTCAGCAGCGATGTAGATAATAAACAGCCACTGTGGACCGATTGTGTCATAGATAACACCTGCTGCAGCTGCAACAACAGCAGCAATCAGGGAGCCAATCATACCGTTGGCACCTGCCCAACGGCCACGGGCCCAGCCAGGCACCAGTTCGTGCTGAACAGAACCGGAAACAACCATGGAAATTTCCTGGAAGCCAGCCAGGATACCTACCAGATAAAGCATAACGGTGTTCTTTGTAACCAGCAGCAATACAAGACCTGCAACATAGAGAACGATTGTAGAGCCAAGAACAATTTTACGACCGTATTTGTCAGCCATAATACCTACAAAGTAACCGCAGGTAAGAGCTGTAAGAGCTGTACATGTTGTCATAATAGCCAGTTCTTCTGTGCTTGCGCCTTTTACTTCAGCTGCATACAGCTGCAGATAAGGGATAATCATAGCTGTAGGCATACGGTTAACACCTGTCATGATAATCCATTTCAGGCAGTTTTTGTCTGCTTTCATCATGTCAACAGCATCTTTGAAGGCATTGCGCTTTACTCTTTTTGCGCCGCCCAGATGGCTTACATCCAGTTTGAAAACAACAAGAAGCAGTGACAGAACTGTGAGAACAAGACAGAACAGGAACAGTGGTTTGATGGAGTTAGGGTCTGTAGGTGAAGTGCCTTCAGGAACATTCATCACATTTACCAGGAACCAACCTGCAAATGCAGGGCCAATCATACCCAATGCACCGGCAGCGAAGGTTTCGCAAACCAGCATACCTTTGGCACGGTCGCAGGATTCCAGACAGTTACCGCAGATATTTGAACAGGACTGACCACCCAGTGTGGACCCATTGTGTGCAGGAACATACCCAGTGCAGCTACCTGCCATACAGGTGCGCCCCACAAAGCTATATAACCGCCCAGAAGTACGGCTATACCGAAAATATACATTTTTTTAGGGCCATGACGGTCAATATGCTGACCGAGGAATGGTGCCATGAGAGCAGATACAATCATACCCAGGCTGGTCACATAACCAATCTGTGCTTTTGTAGCGCCCATAAGCACGATGTACAGTGACAGGTATGGCAGAACTGCTTTATAACCCAGACGTTCCATGGATGTACGGTAAACTGTAACTTTCCATGCAGTCTGCTGAGCTTTCCAGAAAGCAAAGATATTCAGTGAATTCTGGTTAGTTTCTTTAGAAGCCATTTTTATACTTTTCTCCTTTCAGAATGTACCGCACAGAAGCGGTATAAATTGTGTATCAAAATAATCCACTTTATATTTTACCACTCTTCCATATAATGTCAATCGGTTTTAAAGTAATTTTACACAATCAGCTGTATATCGTAATTGAATACATAAAGCAACGCGGCTGTCATTCCTTTTGCTTTATCAACATATTTTAAAAATTTTCACAAAAGTACTATTACACAGGAATATTTTGTGTTAAAATATAATTAAGTATGTAATACACTTATTTATATATACGGAGATAATTATGAGTATTTTAAACGGTAAAAAGAATATACACTTTGTAGGCATCGGCGGCAGCGGTATGTACCCTATTGTACAGATTCTGGCCGGACGCGGATATAATATAACAGGCAGTGATGTAAACGAAGGCGACATCATCAACTATGAACGCGCCATGGGAATAAAAGTAAATATTCCTCACGCTGCAGAAGCTGTGGAAGGCGCAGACCTGGTGGTTTACTCCGCAGCTATTTTCAAGGATAACTGTGAACTGGCAAGAGCAAAAGAACTGGGTATTCCTTGTATTGAAAGAAGCGTAATGCTGGGTGAAGTAAGCAGATTTTTTGAAAAATCCATCTGCGTAAGCGGCACTCATGGCAAAACCACCACAACCAGCCTTATCAGCCAGATTATGATTATGGCCGGCAAAGACCCAGCCTGTGTAATCGGCGGCAAGCTGCCTCTTATCAATGGCTACGGCCGTGACGGCAAAGGCGAAAATGTGGTAATTGAAAGCTGTGAATACAGCTACACATTCCTGGAACTTACACCTTATCTGGCAATCGTGCTGAACATTGACCACGACCATCTGGAGTTTTTCAAAACCTTTGAAAACCTGCAGGACACATTCAGAAAATTCACAGACCTGGCCACAGGCGCTGTATTAATCAACGGCGATGATAAAAACACCACAGATGTGATAAAGGATATGCATGTGCCGGTAATCACATTCGGTCTGGAAGAAGGCAGGGACTACCGCGGTGTCAATGTGAGAAAAGAGCATCAGAGTTTCTATTCATATGATGTGGAATACAAAGGTGAAATCATTTCCACAATCCATCTGTCAATCCCCGGCAAGCACAACATTTACAACTCTCTGGCCGCTTTTGCAGCCTGCCATATGAGCGGTGTGGATGTGGCTGACATTGAAAAAGCCACAAATGCTTTCGGCGGTGCAGGCAGACGTTTTGAAATTCTGGGTACCGTAAACGGCGTGACAATCGCTGACGACTATGCACATCATCCTGAAGAAATCACAGCCACACTGAACGCAGCCAACGACATGGGCTTCAAGCGTGTGTGGGCAGTATTCCAGCCATTCACCTATTCCAGAACAAAAATGCTGCTGAATGATTTTGCCACTTCCCTGCAGCTGGCGGACAAGGTGGTTATGACAGAAATCATGGGCAGCCGTGAGGTAAACACCATCGGCATCTACACAAAAGACCTGGCAGAGCTGATTCCGGGCAGTGTGTGGTACGAAGGCTTTGACGGCGTGGTAAAACACTGCAAAGAAAATGTACAGCCGGGCGACCTGGTAATAACACTGGGCTGTGGCGACATATACAAAGCCGCCAAAATGATGGTAAAAGAATTTGAAGATATAAACAGATAAAAACAAAAGAAAGGCCACCCCGCAGGGTGGCTTTTCTTTGTATCGAGAAAAACTATGAGGTTACAGTTGTTATGCTATAAAAGGTGTGAGAACCACAAATGTGAACATTAAAAAACCGGCAAATCTTCTGATAAGCTGTTTCATACCTGTACTCCTTTTTGCAGTGAATTGTGGTGAATTTCTTTTGTTGAGTACAGTGTACAACACAAATTTTACCTTTTCAATGGGGTATAAAGAAAGTTTACCGGCTGTTAAAAAAAGTTTAATAATATTCAAAAATGGTTAACCTGCGGTTAATTCTGTGTTCATAATTACCTGCCGTTTCTCACGGCTGTCAGGTTTCGGCTGTCTGAGTGAATTATAGGTTGCCATGTGACCTCCATAAACAGTGCCGCCACAGAAATGGGGATATAAGTCATCATAAACAAGGGAAAGGTGAAGATATAAGCCAGCTTTCTTATAGCTGTGGTGTGTATATGCTCCCACAAAGTAAATGTGGTCAATCCGCCCATGGCAAAAAACATCCAGTATACAGAACGGAATGTGGATATGATGCCCAGTGCCACCGGCAAAGTGTCCCGTCCGGCCAGTATCGCCCACACACAGGCAGACACATTTACCATAACACTTGCAAGGGTAAGCAGTACTACAGGGGCAAGGTTCATCACCATATCGGCACAGGAGAGACTGCCTTCTTTCACTGCCTTTTTTATCAGCAGACTGCCATACTTGTCAAACACCTGATAGTTGCCTTTGGCCCAGCGCACACGCTGTTTCACACTCTGGGACAGCGCGAGGGGCTGTTCGTCAAAAAACTGTGCTGTGGCACAGTAGCCGATTTTTCTGCCGGCTGTTATATTCCATGCTGAAAATTCTATATCCTCTGTAAGTAAATGGAAAGGCCAGCCGCCCAGCTCCCTGTAAATTTTATCACTGAACATATACCCTGTACCGGACACATGGCAGCTGAGTCCCAGCAGATGACGGGACTGGTTGAGAAAAAAGCTCTCCCTCATAAACCACAGGCCACAGCCTGCTGTCAGCCAGTTATCGCCGTAGTTTTTGCTGTTGCGGAAGGAAGTGACCACATCATAGCCTGTGCTGAAAACCCTGTTCATTTCAGCTATATAGTTTTCCCGGAGAAGATTGTCGGCATCAAACACAAAATAGCCGTCAAAACTGCCAGCGCTGTAATCACCGTCTATACTTCGCAGCAGAAAATCCATAGCCCGGCCCTTTCCGGTATGGCTGCGATCATGTCGCTCATACACCAACGCACCTGCGCGGCGTGCAATGGCGGCTGTGGAGTCAGTACAGTTATCCGCCACAACAAAAGTGGTTACCAGACTGCCGGGATAGGTCTGCTTTTTTATGCTGTCTATCAGGTTTGCTATAACAGCTTCCTCATTTCTGGCGCAGATAAGAACAGCATATCTGTGCAGTTTTTCTCCTTTTTGTATTTTTTCTTTTATAAGAAACGGCACCAGTATATATACCACCTGATACGCATAACACAAAGCGAATATTACAGAAACCGCAATATTGAAATATCTTATAAATTCCATTTTACACCTCGTAAATTTGTGACTGTATTTAAAGGGGTTTTCTTATTATTGGTTTTGCAGAAATGACCGAAGAAGATTCTTCGTCACTGCCGCTCCTCAAAACGACATACTTTTAGTTTGTGCACTGTTTCGCGTAGGGGCGGGCGTCCCCGACCGCCCGAAACCGTACATAGTGCATTTTCAGTGTTGTGCAAAAGTACAAGAAGAGATTCTTCGTCACTGCCGCTCCTCAGAATGACAGAATTATTGTTTCGTGTAGTGGCGGACGTGTGCCCTGAAAGGGTATAGTATCCGCCCGCTATTCAGGATAAAACTTTTTTATAAAATCATAACAAATTTAAAACACTGCGCAAAATAACCTGGATTGCAATATTTGCAGGGTTGTTTTGTGCAGTGTTTTGTGTGTCTTTCCCTTTAAATCATATCAAAAGTGAGAACAGCTTTGAAAAGGTCGCCGTCAATTTCCAGCACCATATGGCCGTTCAGTATTTCGGTCAGTGACTGTGCTATAGACAGCCCCAGGCCGCTGCCCTCTGTGTTGCGGGAAGAGTCCCCGCGCACAAAGCGTTCCATGAGTTCATCGGGAGAAATATTCAGTTGTGTGCGGGATACATTTTTAAATGTAATCACCGCTTTATCGCCGTCTTTCTGTGCGTTGATATATATTCGTGTACCGGGCCGGGAATATTTGCAGGCGTTGTTCAGCAGATTGTCAAAAATACGCCACAACAGTCTGCCGTCTGACAGGACATACATTTCTTCCCCTGGCAGATTGAGGGACAGTTCCAGATTCCGGTTTTCCGCTTTGTCCATATACTCACCCACAGCCTGATTCAACAACAGGTTTACGCCTGTGGTAGAAAGATGAACTGCAATATTGCCTGTGGAGGCTTTGGAGGCTTCCACCAGGTCGTCAATCAGCTTTTTCAGTCGGTCTGACTGGCGCTGCAGTACATTCACATAATCAGCCATGGGCTGCCGGGTGATGTTTTCTTTTTGTATCAGGTCTATGTAGTTAATAATGGAGGTCAGCGGTGTTTTTATATCGTGGGACACATTGGTGATAAGCTCTGTTTTCAGCCTTTCACCTTTCATCCGTTCGTTTACGGCGTTGGAGACGATTATATTGATATTGTTCAGGTTTTCCGCGTGAGCAGCTATTTCCTTTGGCATGCGGTGGGTGTCCACCTTGTAATCGGTATCACCCCGGGCTATTTTTTCAATGCCCGTAGCTATTCTGCCCCACGCCATATGTATACGGCCAAATACCACCACAGCTATCGCAGCGGCGATAAAAGGCCCCACCGGCCATAGCAACAGTGAAATCAGTGTCAGTACAGCTATTGCCGCAGCTGTCTGCCAGTAAAGAGGCAGGCTGGTGATATAAAAGCAGATGCTGTGCCATATACCCACCACAAATCTGCCCACTGCACTGAAAAAGCGCCAGGTGAATGTATTTGTCAGCAGAGTGTAGGTTTTGCAGCGGACTGCTATTGAGGTACACAGGAAAATGGACGCCAGATAGCATATACTGAGGGACACGAAAATCACCTCAAAACCCCAGCGGTAATGGAACAGATAAGCTGTCAGCGCACCACTGGTGGCAATCACCGCTCCGTCCACCAGAAGATAAAGCTCCAGAGGAACTTTGTCAAAATAGTTTGGTGTCACCGCTTCTTTGCCTCGGTAGTGACCTGCACTGCGCATAATGGTGGCAAACAGTACCAGACCAATCACAATCCGTACGCTGGTGGCATAGGCAGAGGTATTAACCCCCAAGCCGAAATCGGCAAACAGGTGTGTTCCCCGTATTACAGTGATGAAAATATCCACGCCCAGCAGGCCAATCAGCCAGCCGCGGAAAATTTCGTTTTCAATCAGCTTTTTCATTTACCGTTCTCCATTTTGTACCCGTGGCCCCACACCACCTTGAGATAGCGCGGCTCTGCCGGGTTTATTTCCAGTTTTTCACGCAGGTGGCGTATGTGTACCACCACGGTGTTTTCAGCACCGTAAGGGGCATCGTTCCACACTTTTGCGTAAATTTCCTTTGGTGAAAAAACCTGACCGGGATTGTGCATAAGCAATCGCAGTATTTCAAATTCTGTAGGTGTCAGGCTGACAGGCTCACCGTCACAGGTGACAGTTTTTGATTTGTCGTCCAGGGTGATACCGCCTATGGTGAGGCGGTCGTCATTATGTACCTTGCCGCCCAGCTTTGTATAACGACGCAGCCGGCTGCGCACACGGGCCTGCAGTTCAACAGGGTTGAAAGGCTTTGTGATATAATCATCAGCGCCCATGTTCAGTCCCAGAATTTTGTCAGTGTCCTCACTTTTGGCAGACAACAGTATAACCGGAATGTTGTAATCTTCCCTGATTTTTGTCAGGGCGGAAATTCCGTCCAGCTGTGGCATCATAATATCCATAACCACCAGGTGAATGTCGTTTTCCCTGATAATTTCCAGAGCCTGTCTGCCGTTGTAGGCCGCAAAAACTATGTAATCCTCGTTTGACAGGTATATTTTCAAAGCATTGACAATATCTTTTTCATCGTCACAGATAAGTATGTTGTACATATTTCTCCTCCGCCTTTATTATCTCTTTTTCCATATTAAAATTATACACCAAAAATTATTAAGATTCTCTTAATTCGTGATTACATTTCTGTCACAAATGCATTTTAAAACATAAGTACTGATATGTAAACAAAAACCAGTCTTTGTCATCAGGGAAAAGACTGGTTTATATTGAGTTATTCTTTTACATATTTCTTTTTACTGTTGTCATCAGACCGGTAGAGAATACCGCATATCACACTGGTGAGAGGAATGGTCAGCAGTATGCCCAGACTGCCTGCCACCGCCTGAAGCAGTTCAACCAGAATCATTTCAGTGTTGAACAGCAGCAGCGGAGATGAAGCGTTGTAAGCTGCCAGCAGCAGTGTAACAGACAGAGATGAGCCGATGTAAGCCAATATCAGTGTATCTGTCATAGTGCCCATAATATCGCGGCCGATAACCATGCCACTGCGGGTCAGCTGCCGTGCAGTCATATCCCCGGCCTGTTCTTTCAGCTCT
Source organism: Oscillospiraceae bacterium (assembly GCA_017473015.1). Lineage (GTDB taxonomy): Bacteria > Bacillota > Clostridia > Oscillospirales > Ruminococcaceae > RGIG3102. Next base: position 14,592 of record JAFUNP010000033.1, read on the forward strand.
GCCAGTGATGAGGAAAGTGACAGGGAAACGTCCATTACAGCGCCCACTGCGCCGAAGATAATGGCGGCGAAAATAACCGCTTTCAGGTCGATAGGGTTTTCGTTATTGAGGAACAGCAGATACATGGCGTCCTCTGTAGTGAGACCTGTGAGATGGCAGATTTCTGTGGCCAGAACAGTGAGAATACCGGACACGCATACACCGGCTGCACAGCCAATCATAGCCGCAAGGCTTTTCTTTGAAGCGCCGTTGTTTATCAGCAGCGGCACAACATTGATAAATATACAGGTTGATATTGACCAGGAATATATGTTGCCGCCGTTGAGAACAGCAGGAATAAACACATAAAAAATGCTGGCCACAGTGAAAGACAGTGAAACCAGTGTGTTCAGACCTTTTCGTCTGCCCAGCACTACCAGTAATACTGCAAACAGGGCGTAGAGCAGGAATATAAAGTCCACACGGTGATATTCAGCAAACATATATTTTACATCAGGTGCATTGTGATTCTGGTTGAGATATACAACCACCTTATCCCCCGGCGTAACCACCCTCTGGTCTATGGCATACATGCTGTCTATAGACTGTATGGCAGTGAAAACAGTGCCTTTGCGGTAGCCTGTGAGAAACTCAGCCTCAAAAAGTATAATCTTATCATCTGTTTCAAAGCCGTTGTACACTATTTTCTGATATTCAGGGTCTATAACCCGAGTGACACGGGCTTTTTGCGGTGTGCCTGTTTCATAGTTCAGCGAATAATCTATTTTGTTCACATTGGCTGCCTTGTTGCCTATAAAAATAAATAACAGCGAAAAAACAATGGTGAGTATATAAATAATATTATCTCTTTTTTTCATTCTCTTCTCCCTTATTCATAACTTAAATTTTATTATACCACTTTTCAGTGCTGTTGTGTGAATTGGCAGTGAATTTTTCTGTGATTATCTCATTTTTCACAAAATAAAAGGAGCTAAACGCTCCTTTTGTGGTTATTCCTCTGTTTTCAGCTTTGATGTATCTGTATCCATAACAAAAATCAGTATTACAGCAATCAGCACACCTGCTATACCAACAATGTGGTTTACATTTGCACCCAGCACAGGTGAAAGCAGTGAAACCAGCACAGGAGCAGCAAGAGAAGCCACTGTACTGTAAAGGCTGATAAAGCCAACATTTGCACCGGCGTTTGCATTACCAAACATATCTGTGATAAACGGTGTGATAAGCATTGTCCAGCCGAAGTATGTAAATACCATTGCTGAATAAATAACCAGCAGAGAGATGCCGTGTGCCCCCATCAGCAGCACAGAGAATACCAGTGTACATACTGTGAATATAATGGCACATTTCTTTCTGCCTATTTTATCAGAAAGAGCTGGAACAACAAACTTGCCGATGGCGGAAACACCTGTGGCCAGGGCTACAGCAGAAACAGCCAGACTTTCGGACAGACCGCGGGAAATGCCCAGTGTAACGATAGCAGGGGCAATCAGCATATATGCAGGGTTTACAAATACACCGGCCATAAACAGCAGCCAGAACTGCTTTGTTTTCAGCATTTCACCCGGTGTAAATTCTACCATTTTTACAGGAGCGGAACCTTTTTGCTGTGCGCCTGCCTGTGCAGCCATAGCAATAGCAGTTTTTTCCATAAGATATTCCCTGGAAGGATTAATAAGTACAAAACAGCTTACAACGCACAGTACCATAAATACAACGCCATAAATGAAAACCGTTCTCTGCATACCCCATGCTCCCAGCAGATATTCAGACAGATAGGTCAGCACTACCAGCAACAGTGATGAAACTGCACCACAGATACCCATGGCCCAGCCTTTTTTGTCAGCATACCATTTCATAATTGCTGCAGACATAGCAGGTGAAATAAGACCACAGCCGCCGCCGAAAGGCATTGAAAAACATAAATAAAGCTTTGTAATGGTAGTACCCTCACCCAGTACAGACAGCATGATAACGCCTGTAGCCATCATAACAGAGCCTGCTATAGCCACCAGATTAGGCGGAAATTTGCCCTGCAGTTTGCCGCCTACAATAGAAAAAATGCCAAAAAATGCAGTACACATAGGGAAAAGCATTGCACTTTCTTCCAAGGTAATGCCGTAGGTTGCGGCAGCATCTGCCTGGAATACACCCCACAGTGACGGGAATGATGTGCAGGCCCATACAATTACACCTGAAACCAGTATAATCCAACGGTTTTTACTGATAGTTTTCTGCATAAAAACTCCTTTTTAAATTCATAAAACAACAATTAATAACAAATTAATTCAAACAAAGGCATTATATACTATTTCAGTATTTTAAGCAATAATAATTTACTGTTTTTTGCAGATATGTAAAACAGACAGGCGTATACTGCCTGTCTGTCAATAGTTTTATAGGTTAACCATAAAGATTATTTTTGAAACTATAAGTTTTTTAGCATCAATCTGACATATGCTATCTGCCCCTGCTCTATGCAGGCTGTAAACAAACCTATGCATTTTCTTCCAGCCACTGTGTTGCGCACTGGCAATACACGGCCACGCCCACCGGCAGAACATCTTCGTTTACAACCATTCCGGCATTATGCATTGAGCAGAGGTGGCCTTCTTCCAGGCTGCCTGCACCCAGGTTCAGCATAACTGACGGAACAATATTTGCAACTGCGGTAAAATCCTCCGTACCGCCTGCTGTAGGCACACATACAGGGGTGTATCCCAGTGAGTCAATATAGCGGTGTGCATCTGCGGCAGTCTGAGGGTCACAGTACAGCGGTGCCATACCATATACAAACTGCACATCAGCTTTGCCACGGAAGGTGGCAGCTATGCCTTCACTGATTTCTTTTATTCTCTGTTTCAGGAAGTTGCGTTTTTCCTCTGTCTGAGCGCGAACAGAAACCTCCAGTGTGGCAGAACCTGCTGTGGTGTTTACAGTATCACCGCCGCTGATTTTGCCCACCAGTACTACGGAATGCTCGTCCAGTGGAATTTCACGGGAGATGATTTCGTTGAGAGCTACCACAATGTGAGCGGCTATATTTATGGCATCCACACCCATAAAGCTGGAGGAGCCGTGGGCGGCTTTACCTGTCACATCTATTCTGACAGCATCACCGGAATAAAGGGCCGGACCTGATGAATATGTAATTCTGCCCACTGTGGAGCCGGGCTGACCCACAGCAACATGAGTGGCGAAAGCAACATCAGGTTTAGGGTTTTCAAGAATACCGTTTTCTATCATATCCAAAGCACCTGCCAGCAGTTCTTCTGCAGGCTGGAACATAAATTTAACCACACCTTTAAGGCTGGCTTCGTTTTCTTTCAGCAGTTTTGCGGCCCCCAGAAGCATTGCAGCGTGACAGTCGTGACCACAGCTGTGCGTGCCCTCGCCTGTTGACGCGTAAGGCAGACCTGTAGTTTCTTTCATAGGCAGTGCATCCATATCCGCACGGAGCAGAACACATTTGTCTCCTTTACCCACTGTGGCACAGATACCTGCTTTGCCCACACGGTAATAGTCGATACCCATAGCTGTCAGCTCTTTTTCCACCAGAGCTACGGTTTTTGGCAGGTCAAAACCTATCTCTGCCCATGTGTGCAGCTGTCTGCGTATACCTCTCACATATTCATGTATTTCTTTTGCTTTCAGTGTGTAATCCATAAACGGACCTCCTGTTTCTCTCATCATAACTTATACATATATAATAAGACTGTATTATGATTTTTTCAATACCAAATATGATATTTTTTTGACAAATTTTCTGTATTAAAAAAGACACGGTTAAACCGTGTCTTTTACTGATTATTTATTCTTCAACAGGTGTTTCCATTTCAGCTACAGGCATATCTGCAATAACTTTTTCCAGAACTACTTCGTTTACAATCAGGCTTTTCAGGTATGGCAGACCGTAAGCTGTTTCGTATGCGGAGTAATCTTCTGTGCCGTAGTATGTCATAAAGTATTCTTTCAGGTCATCTTCTGTTACCGACAGACCGTCTTTTTCACAGATAGCCTGTACAACAAGCTGCATTTTGATTGTTTCCTGGAAGGATGGTTCCATCTGTGTCAGATAATCTTCCATAGATTCAGCACCCTGCATAACCACCAGGTCTTCAGCTGTCATGCCGTACATGGAAGCCATGTTGTTCAGGTAATCTTCCTGTGCCTGTTTTTCGTAATCCATCATAGCCTGTGGATATTCAGAAACTGTGGATTCGTCAAACAGTTTAGCCCATACGTAGTTCTGCATCTGTGATTTAATCAGGCGTTTTTCAATGTCTGCTTTCATTTCTGCAGCAGATGAGTACATATCACTCAGGTATTCTGCAACGAATTCATCGTTGAATTCAGGTGTAACTTCTTTGCACAGGTAGTTCAGTGTGATGTTGAACACTGCATCTTTGCCTGCCAGGTCTTCGTTGTGGTATTCTTCAGGGAATGTAACATTGATGTCAAAGTTTTCACCAGGTTTGTGGCCAACCAGCTGTTCTTCAAAACCTTCGATATAGCCGCCGGAGCCGATTGTGGCATATGCACCTGCGCCTTCTGTAGAGCCGCCTTCAAATTCAACACCGTCGATAGTACCTGTGAAATCCAGATGCACTGTATCGCCTTCAACCAGTTCACGGATTGTTTCGTCTTTTTCTGTTGTAGTGTAGCTTGCCAGTGTTTCAAAAATTTCTGCGTCTACTTCTTCCTGGTCTGCCACTGTCAGATAAGATGGCATTTCCCATGCTGTGTAGTCAGGCAGTGTAACATAGTCAGCTGCTGTGATATCTTTAAAGAAGCCATCTTTTGTAAGGTTTGCGCTGTAATCAAAACCTGTTGTTGTACCGCTGTTTGGTGTGCAGGAAGCCAGCATACCGATAACCATCAGTGCAACCAGAAGAAGAGCTACTAATCTTGTAAGATTCTTTTTAGCTTTTGCTTTAGCGTTCATATATATCCTCCAAATTAATTTTTTAAAGTCGCATAGACCATTTTATAATATCTGTGGCAAAGTTGCAAGTAATTTTCAGCTTTTTCAGAATTTTGTTTCTTTCTTTTCACACAAAAATCACTTTATGGCCGGTAATAGACAAATTTTTACATATGTGCTATTCTTTTTTCAGGTGGTGACAGTATGCATTTTGAAAAAGTAAAGGGGATTTTGTCCCCCACAGGAAATATGAATATATATCGTGGCTGTACTCACGGCTGTATTTATTGTGACAGCCGCAGTGTGTGCTATAATATGGACCACGATTTTGAAGATGTGCTGGTAAAGGAAAACGCGCCCCGCCTGCTGGAGAAATCACTGCAGAGCCGCCGCAGCCGCTGCATGGTGGGTATGGGCAGCATGGCCGACCCATATATGCACTGTGAAAAACAGCTGATGCACACCAGGAAATGTCTGGAAATAATCGACAGATACCGGTATGGCTTCACTCTTATAACCAAAAGTGACCTTGTTCTGCGCGACCTGGACCTGATAAAAAGCATAAATGAAAAATCAAAGGCCGTGGTACAGATGACACTGACCACTTATGACGAAGAACTGTGCAGAATACTTGAACCAAATGTGGCCACCACAAAAGAACGATTCGCTGCATTGATGCAACTGAAAAAAGCAGGCATACCCACAGTGGTATGGCTGTGCCCTGTGCTGCCGTTTATAAACGACACCGAAGAAAATCTGCACGGCATACTGGAAATGTGTGTAAAAGCAGAGGTAAAAGGTATAATCTGCTTTGGTATGGGATTGACACTGCGAGAGGGAAACAGGGAGTATTTTTACCAAAAACTGGATGAGAATTTCCCCGGCATGAAAGAAAAATATGTGTCAATATTCGGCAACGCCTATCAATGCAACAGTCCGGACAATCCGAAGCTGATGAAGATATTTTACGAAACCTGTAAAAAACACGGCATAATGTATAATCCCGATGAAATATTCAGCTATCTGCACCGGTTTGTAGATAAAAACCAGGAAAATCAGATGACATTATTCGGGTAAAAATAACTCTTTATTTTTTACACAGTATGTGTTATAATATATTTTACAGTTTAATACTGAGCGCTCGTAGTTCAGCTGGAAGAACGTCAGACTCCGACTCTGAAGGGCACGGGTTCAAATCCCGCCGGGTGCACCAGAAAACCGATGTATGATATTACATCGGTTTTGTTTTTGTATAAAAAAACAGGCATTTTTCAATGCCTGTTTTATTTCTGTTATCAGATTACGCCGAACATAATGGCGTACAGTGCCCAGTCGATGGATGTGTCCACCACGGAGATAAATTTATTTACGCCGGAATGTGCTTCGTAGATGGCTTCCACCTTGCCGAAAAGACACTGGCTTTTGATGTAAACCTTTACGCCTTTTTCTTTCAGCACATCAAAGGCTGCTTCCTGATGTTTCGGCATACCGCCGCTGCCCAGTACCAGCACCAGAACAGCATCAAAATCAGCATAACGGGCGATTGTTTCCCGGTCCAGGTTTGGTGTGATGTAGATAAGACCCACTTTTTTCTGTGGTTCTGCCACCAGCTTTCTTTCACCCTGTGGCAGAGGCAGTTTTTCTGTGATGTAGGTTTTTGTCACGCTTTCAAAGGCTTCAAAACCTTCTGTATCCATCTTTGTGGCGGATTTTGCAGGGATAAGGCGATGCCAGATAGCCAGGCAAGTGCCCACATAACCCTCCATGGCAGCCTCCACTGCAAGATTCAGATTTTCCACTGCATCAGTGCCTTCCTGTGGCAGAGGCAGCTGTGCGCCTGTGATGATGATGGATTTGCCGAAATCAGGCAGGGCGCAGTCCAGATAAGCAGCTGTGTAAGCCATGCTGTCTGTGCCGTGGCTGATGATAAACGCATCGTAATCATCACGGTTGCCCCAGATGATTTCAGCAAGCTCTGCGCGGTCTTCATCTGTCATAATAGATGAGTCAATCAGTTTAAAATCGCAGATGTCGATATCTGCTTCGTCTTTATACTTGCAGTATTCAACGATATCTACACCTGTCAATGTAGGTGCCAGACCGTTTTCTGTAGGTGTACAGGCAAGTGTGCCGCCTGTGGTGATAAGCAAAATTTTATTCATGGTAAACCCTCCTGTTTACATTCCTGTCATTATCATAAATACATTCAGTACCACCAGCACATCCAGCGGCAGAATGCTGTACAAAAGTATTCTGTCTATATTTTTTTCCAGTGTTATAAGCTTGTTGTTGAAAAACATTACCATCAGCGGCAGTGCCGGCAGAACATAGCGGCCCTGGATGCCGAAGATAGTGGTGTAGTTGATAGGTGTCCAGGTGATGCAGATAAGCACTGTCAGCGCCAGGATACCCACAAAAATCACAGCCCCAGTCAGCTTTGGCAACAGCGGATAGGTCAGTTTCCCCTTTTTCACATTCATCACTGACAGCAGCAGCACAAGCAGTATGGCTATAAACCATATCCAGCTGGCCTGCAGGTCCACCACTATTATTTCGCCCAGTCGGGTTCCTATGATGCACTGCAGTATAGTGCCGGTCTGGGTAGTGATAGTGCTGAACAGCAGAGACAGAGTCTGTCTGAGATGGGTGAGAATGTAAGGGATATTGTAGTAATATTTGCTGTCGCCATTTATCTGTATATCACTGTCCGGGTCGTAGAAAACAGGTGTGTCTGCACTGTCTTCCGGTGTTCGGAACGGATAGTCAAATTCCTGTTCTGCCACAGCCGGCCCGATCTGCGGCCGTTCTGTCTGTGGCTGCTGAACAGTTACAGTTTCTTCTGTCACCGGCAGTTCCACCACTGTTTCCCTGAACAGTCCGGACACTGCGCCGGAGTTTACGCTGAGCCAACAGGCCAGTGCCATTGCAAAAACTGCACATTTGGAAATCCACGCCTTTTTCCTGTCTGCAAACAGTCTGTCCGGTATGGTGAACACCAGCAGACCCATCAGCAGATAAAGCCGCTTGGCCGGTGCCAGCAGGCACAGGGTAACTGCAGGGAGAAGCAGGTCTTTGTATGTGATTTTCTTTTTACCATATGCCACATTGAAAACCGATGCGGTAAACAGCAATGCCATGGCAAGAATATAGGTATCATAAGAGAAGTTGCCGGCAATCTGCAGGCTCATTGGCAGCAGTGCACACAGGGCAAGAGTGGTTTTGAACACCGGCATCAGTTTCACTGCCCACCACACCAGGGCGGTATACATCAACAGATTGAAAAACCTGCCCATCAGCACCAGTGGTATAAAACCAAGATTCAAAATACGGGCCAGTGTGATGCCCAGAGTCTGGGCCAGATAAAGCTGTTTGTGTACGCGGACAAAGCGGGCGCTTACTGCCACCAGGTCAGTTTTGCCCTCTGTTCCGGTGAAAAGACCGTTGTACATATCCCGGAAACTGAAGGAATCATATTCCACAGGGCCGTCAAGAGGAATGTATGAATCACACTCCCTCACCAGCACCTGATTGTCAATATAGAGATTTTCGATACCCATGATTTCGTTTGACAGCATATAGCTGGTGGCGAAATGTACATATTCGTCAGGGCCGCCGTTTACCGGGGTAAACAGGCAGAAAATCATACCCACTGTCAGGCTGATTACAGCAAAAGCATGGTGCAGGGCAGTTTTCTTTATAAACAGCATTATATAGGCCAGCTCAAAGCCGATTATGGCTATTGCAGCTATAATTGCAAAAAATCCGTAAACGCTTTTACCCACATGACGGGTTATATACTGCAAAGCCACAGTGCCAGCCGCCCGGTTGCCGTTTTCTGTGATTTCAAAGCCGGTGTAGGTTTTTTCACTTTTCCATAAAGCAAAACCATCTGCTTCTGTCTGTGGTGCCGCATGGACATGAATAATATACCGGCTGTCCTGCCGGCTGTATATCATTCTGTCAAAGATAAAGCCTTTAAAAGTATTGTCAAGAATGGTGGTCATATCCCGCTGTGATGATGCCAGCAGGTTTCCGTCAGCGTCCAGCAGGTCCACATATACGGTGCCGTACTGAACCCTGTCGTAAATATGGAAATTCATGTTCACGCCGTACAGTTTGGTGCCGGCTTTCACATATATGTTCTGTTTTACGCCCGTATCATCACGGATGGTATCTGTAATAACGGAATAGTCATCGTTTACTATGGTGCGTTCGCTTTTCTGCGCCGCATCCGGCAATGACAACATGCCCACCACACCGAACACACACAGGCTGACCATCAGTATGACAGTCATCCACAGAGGGTGCCTGTATTTATTTAAAAAATCTGTCAGTTTTTTCATTTTATCCTCTGATAAAAATTAATCTTCCAGTGCTTTATCCAGCACTGCCTGTATCTGTTCCTTTGTTATCCTACGCCCCTCAAGACAGTTTACGCCGTCCACATAAAAACATGGCACATAGAGATAATCCATAAGGTCACAGTATTCCGCATTTGAATTTTCGTCTATATAATGAATTTCCAGTTTGTTATATTCAGGTTTTTCCTCTTTCAGCTGTGCCAGCATTTCGTCTGCTTGACCGCAGTGAGGACAGCCTTTGAGATAAAAATATGTGATACTTTTCATAAATACTCCATAAACAGCCGATATATTATCAGTATACCATATATTATATACAAATTTAAAGTAAAACCGTTTATTTTTCTTATGGGTTTGTGATAAAATAGACATAGAAAGTATTAATCACCGTTAAACTTGAATCGTATTACATAAGCTAAGTATATCAATGGCACTTTGGGCGCCAAAGTGCCCAAAACGTGGGGTAAGCGCAGCGCCTGAGCGGTTCGTCTGAAAGACGAAACACGAGTGTGTCCTTGCGAGTGTAGCGGAGCGACTCCCCCTTGCCTTGCCGCGGTGACGCATAGCGGCATGATGGCTACGCCATCACCGGCGTAAGCTACGCTTAACCCCTAACGCGGAGTATGTACCATTTTGCCTTATATTCAGCAGCGCTACTGCACGCAATTCCGCGTGCACCGCGCACGGATGCTATCTTGACTATCGGCATATACATATTTGTTATAAGGAGGGCGTTGCACCCCTCCTTCCACCACCCAGCAGGGTATAAATTTTTAAGAAAGGATGTGGGATAATGCTGCAGAAAGATATACGCTATCTGAAAGGCGTAGGTGAAAAAAGAGCAGTGATGCTTAACAGGCTGGGCGTGTACACCACCGAAGACCTGCTGTATCTGCTGCCAAGAAGATATGTGGATTATTCCAATCCTTATGAAGTGGCCTTTGCACCTTATGATGAGCGGTGCGCCGTAAAAGCCACAGTGCTGCAGACCAACGGCGGAGTGCGAATACGCGGCGGCCGCACCATATTCAAGGTGCTGTGTGCCGACGACACCGCCAGACTGGAGCTGACATTCTTCAACAGTGAATACACTGTGCGTCAGCTGGAAGTGGGCAGAGAATATATTTTCTGGGGAAAAGTAAGCGGCGGTATGCTGAACAGACAGATGACCACCCCCATATTTATCCCTGCTGATTCACCGTTGACACGCCGTGCTGTCTATCCATTGACCGCCGGTCTGTCTGCCAAGGTGGTATCAAATATAATAGCAAATGCTTTTAAGGAAATTGAAACCATACCTGATTTTATGCCGCAGGAAATTCTGGCAGAAAACAATCTGCCGGACCTGTACACTGCGCTGAAAAACATACATTTTCCACAAAATGACAGACAACTGGCTGATGCTGCACGCCGTCTGGCTTTTGATGAGCTGTTCAGCCTGCAGTTGGGGTTGCATCTGCTGAACGGGCAGCAGCGCAGAAAAAGCAATATTAAAATCAAGAGTGTGAATATTGATGATTTTCTCCACAGTCTGCCTTACTCACCTACAAGAGCTCAGTTTGGTGCCATAAGGGATATTCTGCTGGATTTCAAAGGCGAAACCACCATGAACCGTCTGGTACAAGGGGATGTGGGCAGCGGTAAAACTCTGGTGGCGGTAAGTGCCATGTACTGCATGGCCAAAAATGGCTGGCAGAGCTGTATGATGGCGCCTACTGAAATACTGGCAAACCAGCATTACGCCAATTTGTCAAAAATGCTGGCACCTTTCGGTGTGAAAACCGGGCTGCTGACTGCATCACTGAAAGCAAAAGAGAAAAAAGAAGTTATCCGGGCATTGCAGGCCGGAGAGATAGATATACTTATCGGCACCCACGCCATACTTTCTGACAAGGTGCAGTTCAAAAATCTGGGACTGGTGGTAACTGACGAACAGCACCGTTTCGGTGTAAACCAGCGCAACACTGCCGGCGAAAAGGGTGAAAATCCCCATATTCTGGTAATGAGCGCCACACCTATCCCCCGCACACTGGCTATGATTATATACGCCGGTATGCAGATAAGTGTAATAAACGAAATGCCCAAAGGCCGCAAGCCCGTACAGACCTTCCTTGTAGGCACAGACAAAAGGCGGCGAATGTTCGGCTTTATAAACAAGCACATACAGGCCGGTTATCAGACATACATCGTACTGCCGGCCATAGAGGAAAGCGAAAACATGACCGACCTGCAGTCGGTGACAAAATACTGCAACGAAGTGGTGAAACCTATGCTGCCACAGGCAAGGGTGGGCATACTCCACGGCAAAATGAAAGCCGCCGAAAAAGACAGTGTAATGGCGTCATTCAGCGCAGGTGAAATTGATATTCTCTGCTCCACCACTGTAGTTGAAGTAGGTGTTGATGTACCTAACGCTGTGCTGATGATAATAGAAAATGCCGAGCGCTACGGATTGAGCGCCCTGCACCAGCTGAGAGGCCGAGTGGGCCGAGGTGATGTGCAAAGCTACTGCATACTGGTCAGTGACAAGCAGAACACCAATGTACAGGAAAGACTGAAATTCCTGGCGGCCAATCCCGACGGCTTTGCTGTCAGCCAGTATGACCTGGAACATCGAGGTCCCGGTGACTTTTTCGGTTCCAGACAGCATGGTCTGCCGCTGATGAAAACGGCCAGCCTGTGCAGTGACCTCGAACTGGTCCAGGCCGCCAAAGAGGCATCGGCACGGCTGTTGAAAGAAAGCCCCGACCTGACTGCTTATCCGGCTATAAAACAACGCACGGCGAAAATGTTCGAAAGCCTGACATTGTAACAGGCACAAATGTAGTCGTTGCGGATACATCGCCGACTATATGTTCTATCGTTGTGTACAATCACAAAAATCACAAAAACAGCCTGTAAAAAGGCTGTTTTTTCTATGTTTAATCAATTGAAATGTATTAAAACATTAAATATAATGAAACCATTATATCTGCAAGGAGGTATTTTCCATGAGAAAACCTGTAATCGCCGTAACATCATCCAAAAAAGAAATCCCTGACCTGCCATTTGAATACATTCAGTATTCAGCTTCCCATGCCGAGGTGGGTGTACTGATGGAGCGTGGCGCACTTACTGTTATTCCTCCTTTCCTTTCTGACGAAGATGCTGACCGGTTGATGGCCGGTCTGGACGGTCTGTTTGTAACAGGCGGCGCAGACGTAAACCCTGCGTTGTATGGCGAAGAAAAACTGCCTGAATGCGGTGATATTGAACCGGACAGAGATGCATCTGACCTTGCCCTTATCAAAGCAGCATTGAAACACAAAAAACCTGTATTGGCAGTATGCCGTGGCAGTCAGCTGTGCACAGTGCATTTCGGCGGCAGCCTGTATCAGGACCTGCCTACACAGCTGGGTGACAAAATAAAACACACCGACCTGTACAACACCACAAAAGAAGACAGCCACACAGTGAATATTGTGCCGGGCACACCGCTGCACAACCTGCTGGGCAAAGATGTGCTGGGCGTAAACAGCACACATCACCAGGGCTTCAAAACACTGGGGCCTGACAGCATTCCTATGGCTTATGCACCGGACGGTCTGTGCGAAAGCTGGTACAGTGAAAAAGACGGCACATGGATAAGAGTATATCAGTGGCATCCAGAAATGATGGATTTCAATGACAATATGGACAAAATCCTGTGCGACTTTGTAAACGAATGTAAAAATAGAATGAAATAAAATATAGCAGCCAGGCTACAGATGCAGTCTGGCTGTTGTTTTGATTTATGTTTTATGACACAAAAGGCTCCCCCTGTGTAAGGAGATCCTTTCTGTTCGACCTATTGAAATTTTGTTAACTGTTAGCCGCAATTATGTGTATTCATTTCAAACCAATTTATCAGTTCACCGCATTTAGGGCATGTATGTTCTGCTATTTTCTCAACAATCCATTTAGAAACGCCCACTTCTTTCATACGCAAAGAGTCTGGAATTACATTGGCATGATTGCAAATACCATTTATAACAGGCTTTGTACTGAACTCCTTCAGCTTTTCACAAGGAAACTCATCACATTCATAGCATCGGGTAACATTATGGCTTACAGCACAGTCAAGAAATCCATGGTCTGCACAGTTTTTACAGCAATCACGAACATAGTCAGAAAAGCAACCATGACAAATGTCAGGAAAGGCAGGACACGCCCCACAAAACAGACCACATATTGAGGCACATTCTTCGTTAGGTATTCTCTTCATAGAATAATCTCCTTGTCAAATTTTCTTAATTGTATTGTATCAAATAAATATAAAAAATTCTATATATCAATCTGTCAGATAAATTCAAATTTTTCCAACTGATTATATCCTATCATATAAAATCTGTATATACAACAACAGCCACAGCAATTTCAACTGCTGTGGCTGTACTTATTTTGATTAAAACATCACTATTCCCAGTACTGCAGACAGGGCGAGGAAGATTACAGGATGTAATTTTTTGAATTTCTTTACATTCTGTAATGCTACTACAGTTGCAAAAATCAGGCAGGCACGGATATTCACTGCACCAGCAAGGTTTGCCAGAGTTGCGCCTTCGTACAGCAGAGTTACCTTTGCAATGCCTATAAGGGCAGACATAATCAAGGCCAGCACACAGGGGCGCAGACCGTAAAAGGCCCGGTCGATATATTTATTTCCGCGGAAAGCAGTGATAAATTTGGCCACTATAGTCATCAGAACAATAGCCGGAAAAACCAAGCCCATAGTAGCGCACACACCACCCAGATAACCGGCAGTGTTGTAGCCCGCATAAGTGGCAATATTTACTGCGATAGGGCCGGGAGTACTTTCGCTGACGGCGATAAAGTCAGTCAGCTGTGCAAGGGTAAACCAGCCTGTTTCCACCGCCATGTCCTGCAGGAAAGGTATAGATGCCATACCGCCGCCGAAAGTGAAAACCGCCACTTTTGCAAATTCATAAAAAAGGCTGAAATAAATCATTTTTCACCCTCCTTTTTCGCTGATGGTGCAAAGCATTTTGTACCAATGCCCACCACTGCACCTGCTATAACGGGCAACACAGGGCTTACATCCACAAAGGTGAGTGCAGCCAGAGCCACCAGAAAAACCACCATTGTGAGACTGTCCACCACATTTTTCTTTGACAGGTTCAGCACTGTTTTCAGGATAAGGGCACACACACCTGCCCTGATACCCATAAGAGCAGATGCCACCATCGGTACAGACATAAAGTTATTCAACACACTGGCAATAACCAGGATAACTATTATGGACGGTACCACAACGCCAAGTGCTGCCACAATACCGCCAATTACACCGGCAATATGATTACCGCACAGCACACTTGTGTTTATGGCGATAATGCCGGGCGCACACTGGGCCAGTGCGTAATAGTCAGAAATTTCTTCTTTTGTCAGCCACTGATGACTGTCATTTATCATTTCTCTTTCCAGTATGGGCAGCATAGCCAGGCCGCCGCCAAAGGTAAGGCCGCCTACGCGGAAAAAAGCTAAAAATATATCAAGATATTTTTTCATGTCATAACCTTCTTTTGTTGTTTTTCCAATGTAAACTATAATATCACTAAATGATATAAAAGTAAAACAAAAAGCAGTATCGTTATGATACCGCTTTCAGTTATCCCATTGCATAAGTCCATGCATTATAGCAGCTGATAAGTATGATAAACACCATCAGCAGTATAAACAGTTTGTCCACTGCTCTGTTATCCATTTTCTTTGTCAGTTTTCTGCCCACTATGCCGCCACATACGCCGCCTGCCATCATCAGCAGCAGAGCTGTAAGGTCATATTCCGGCACACCGGAAATTACAGTAGAAACCACACTGGCCAGCTGGCTGAACAGAATGATATACAGACTGTTGGCAGCCGCTGTTTTGGTTGGCATGCTGAAAAAGTAGTACAGCACTACCAGGTTAATAGGACCGCCGCCGATACCCAGAAAGCTGGAAACCACCCCAAGAACAAGGCCAATCAGACCACAGGCCGGCGGAGCTGTCACACTGTGTGTGATTATTTTTTCTTTCTTTATCGTATATATTAATGTAGCAGTGGTGATTATCGCAAGGGAAACCGACTGTACAGCACCCACCAGGCCTCCGTTTGCAAACAGCCGGCGAACAAAATTGAACAGCCTTTTACCGGCCACGCCTCCCACAGCTGCACCGATGGCAAGAGGTGTAACTGTTTTCATCTCCACTGTCTTTTCTTTTGACAAAAGGGATTTGCCCACAGAATATGTAGTCATCGCCAGCACTGTACAGCCCGACATAAAGCTTATCTGTGAAGCACTGCCGAACTGGATAAAATCCAGCACCGGCTTGATGATAACGCCGCCGCCCATGCCGCAGATAGCACCTACTATACAGGCAGTAAAGCTGATAAAAAATGCAATAACCATATACCTGACCCCCTTCGTCACATTTTAAATTATAAGTGTACACAACATTTCAGTCAATAAAAAAGCGGAGTTTTCACTCCGCTGTCTATGTAAAAAAATTATTTATTAGCCCATACTGCTACTGTTTTTACAAAGAATGGTGACATCAGGTCGATAAGCTTGCCGTTGAGCACCAGACCCAGAATTGTGGCATAGCCCCAAACACCGCCTGTGAGAATACCGATAGCTACATAGATAGCATACAGGATGTAACAGCCGAAGGAGTATGGTTTGTTTGCCATATCGGAAATCATCAGAATAACGTTATCTGTGATAGATGCGCCGAAGTCTATGGACAGGTAGAAAGCAACACCGATGCTGATGATAACACAGCCTACAACAGGGTAAATGTAGTTATTGATAAACACAGGTGCGTTTACAGCATTCAGCAGTACACACACAGGGTCAATTGTCCAGCCAATGGCAAAAACAGTGATTACTGTAGACAATGCCAGTCTTTTACGGTAGAAAATCAGCAGCAGTACAAAGAGAACAGCGCTTACAATATTTGTCATTGTGCCGAAAGGAATGCCTGACAGTCTGCTGAAACCGCTAACCATAACACCCATAGGGTCGTTACCCATACCGCTTGTTACCAGAAATGCACAGCCGATACCAATAATAATCTGACCGATTGTAACAATCAGATATTTTTTTAATTTAACCATATCCATCGTTATTACCTCACTTTTTTCTTATATATTTGTTCGTAGAATTGCCTTTTTAAATAAATGTGGCACATAAAATACCAAATTATAGTTTACTATAATAATTTTGATTAGTCAATTGGAATATTTTTTCAAAAACACAAAATTTTCATTTGTATAGCAGTAAAAAAGTGGTATACTATATGTATACTGAATTTGTTTTACAAAGAATGTTGTATAAAAGAAAATAATTCAAATATAATAAAGGAGAATATTAGTATGAAACGCTTTATTTCAGGCTTAGTTGCTCTGGCTGCTGCAGGTGCTGCAGTAGGTGCTGCCGGCTACTATCTGTACAAGAAAAACCAGAAACCGGATGAAGGTGAAGAACTGCTGTACACAGAAGAAATGGGTGATGAATTCATCATCGTAGAAGATGAAGACCCACTGACAGAAGTTGCTGAAACAGTAACAGAAGCAGCTGAAGAAATTGCAGACACAGTTGCAGAAGTATACGAAGAAGTAAAAGAAACCATCGAAGAAATGGAATAATTTTTGCTATGCTCAGGGAGGGCACTCCCCTCCCTGAAAAATTTTAAAATTTCACAAAAATAAGTGTTGACAACGGTATGCACCTGTGCTATAATAATCGTACTGTAAAAATTAAATATCGCGGAGTGGAGCAGCATGGTAGCTCGTCGGGCTCATAACCCGAAGGTCGTTGGTTCAAATCCAGCCTCCGCAACCACAAAAGTCTTGACTATCCCAGTAGTTAAGGCTTTTTTCTTTTGTATGATAAAGCAAAAAACCAGATTTTTTTAAAATCTGGGGGTTCATTATTTGCGGTAAAAAATTAGTAGGCAAAAAATGGGCAAAGCTTTTAAATATTGAAAATTGGTGAAAGTGCGATTGCTTTTCCAGCAGGTTATCAACTAGGGCTGTCAGGGGCTTATATGTGTTATTCTGCAGCTTGAACAAATCACAAAGATATGTTATATTGAAGACAGTAAAAAATGAATGGAGTGGAAAGATGAGATAGTTTCTTGTGTTACAAACCAATTTAACAGATAAGGCATAGTCATTTTTATATGGCTTGTTTTACTGTGGTTAAAAAGCAAGAAAATATCCCGCTCTGTATAATTTATAAGGACGTATTGTATCCACAGACTGCAGGAGTTGTTTTCTTGCAGTCTGATTTTTGGGAGGAAACTATATGTCTTTGATAAGTATACAAAATCTCACATTCGCTTACGACGGCAGCTATGACAATGTTTTTGAAAACGTGTCGTTCCAGCTTGATACCGACTGGAAATTGGGCTTTACAGGCCGTAACGGCAGAGGCAAGACCACATTTTTAAATCTGTTGATGGGTAAGTACAGTTACAGCGGTACAATCTCCGCGTCAGTAAATTTTGAATATTTTCCATACAAGGTGGCAGATAAGTCGGTGAATACTATTGATATAGTGGAACAGATTTACCCTGACTATGAGTACTGGCAGATTACCAAGGAACTCAATCTGCTGCAAGTGGACGAGGAGGTGCTTTACCGCCCCTTTGGCACTTTGTCCAATGGTGAACAGACCAAGGTGCTTTTAGCGGTAATGTTTTTAAAGGAAAACAGCTTTTTGCTTATCGACGAGCCTACCAATCATCTTGATTTACAGGCAAGGGAGGTTGTAAGTCGCTACCTTAAGGGCAAAAAGGGCTTTATTCTTGTTTCCCACGACCGTGCATTTCTGGACGGCTGTGTTGACCATGTGCTGTCAATAAACAAAACCAATATCGAAATACAGCAAGGTAATTTTTCGTCCTGGATGGCAAACAAGACACTGCAGGACAAATTTAAACTTAATGAAAATGTAAAACTGAAAAAAGAAATAAAACGCCTTACCGAAACCGCAAAGGAAAAGGCAAAGTGGTCGGATGTTGCGGACAGGCGAAAAGTAGGTATAGACCCCCATAAAGTAGAAAACAAAAAAGGCTATCGTCCGTTGCAGGCGGCAAAGGCGGGCAAGCTGATGAAGCGCAGCAAAGCCATTGAACAGCGTAATAAAAGGGCAATAGAAGAAAAATCAAAACTGCTCAAAAATATTGAGGCCAGCGAAGATTTAAAGATATATCAGCAAAAATACCACACAATACAGATGATATACGCCGAAAATCTGTCAGTAAAATACAGGAACAATACTGTGTTTGAAAATCTGTATTTTGCCGTTAACGTAGGTGACAGAATTCTGCTTAAAGGCAAAAACGGCAGCGGAAAAAGCAGCATAATCAAACTTATCTGCGGTGAAGATATTTCGTACAGCGGCATTTTTGAAAAAGGCAGCGGACTTAAAATTTCCTATGTTCCGCAGGACATTGCGTGGCTTTGCGGCAATCTGTCCGACTATGCAAAGCAGCACGAAATTGATGAAAGTCTGTTCAAGGCAATTCTTCGCAAGCTGGATTTTACACGCGTTCAGTTTGAAAAAGATATATCATCTTTCAGTGACGGACAAAAGAAAAAGGTGCTTATTGCTAGAAGCCTGTGCGAAAAGGCACATCTGCACATATGGGACGAGCCTATGAACTATATTGATGTTATCTCCCGTATGCAGATTGAAAATCTGCTTTTGAATTTTGAGCCCACAATTCTGTTTGTGGAACACGACAAGGCGTTTTGCGACAATATTGCAACCAAAGTTGTTGAGCTATAAAGAATGTAGCTTTGATTGCTTTGGCAGCGTTGTATATAAGGCGGCAAACCAGAATCCAGAGAAATAAAAAGAGCCCACTTTAGTGGGCAAAGAATGGGCAAGGATTATCGTTGAGTATCGTATACTATCGTGATTATCGTTGAGAAAACCCCTGAAAATATATGGTTTTTAACGCTTTTTTACAATATTTCACACTAACCCCATTCCTCATAACCCGAAGGTCGTTGGTTCAAATCCAGCCTCCGCAACCATAAGAAACCTTGGCCATCCCAGTGGCTGAGGGTTTTCTTTTTTTACAGATCAATGACCGGGGATTCCCTAAGGCATCGCCTGTGACTAACTACTGCGTTCGCAAGATTAATCCAAGCGACAAACTGACTGACACACAGACAAAGCAGTATGCTGATATTCCATATCATGACCAGTTCAGCTATATCAACGGCTACAGATATTTTGACAGTTTTAGTGTAGAACCTGCATATCATTTCGTCCATAACAAAAGCTCCACAGAGTTTACTGCTGGAACTGAAAAGTTCCATTGAAATACACTATGGTTGCAGTGACAGTTGCTGTAAAAAACACCGGGGATAAGTTCAGCGGCAAAAAAGTTTTACAGGTTTACATGTCCGCCCACGGGGAAATCTTCATAAGGAATAGCAGTCTCCTGTAAGTTTTCGAAAACAGAACTGTTGGCGCCGCATACCACAGGCTAAGTGAATACCACATTTGACATTACCAGATTTTCCAGCTATTATAAAAGAGCAGCATACTATTTGCTGAACAAGAGAGGGATGTATTGTCAGTCCAGACAAATCTTCCGTGATACTCAGCTGGAAGTAGTTGTGGTTCTGGGGGAAACAGCAATTGTTTCCCGATATGACAATATCTGCACTGAAAAAGATACCCGTCGCTGCTGTGCCACTGTGATTAAGCTTATATTTGCCAGTCAGATTCAGAAAGATTATATTGATAACAAATAAAGGAGAATATTATGGAACTTGCAAAAGCTATTGAAAACAGAAGAAGTATCCGCAAATACAAAGACCTGCCTGTGACAGAAGAACAGGTGAGAGAAATTCTCTGTGCTGCTTCCCTGGCACCGTCCTGGACAAACAGCCAGCCTTCCCGCTACTATGTTGCTATGGGTGAAGCCAGAAATGCAGTAGCAGAAATGCTGCCTGATTTCAACAAAAACAATGTAAAAAACGCACCTGTGCTGATTGTTACTACAGTGGTGAGAGGCACCTCCGGTTATAACAAAGACGGCACAGCGCGCACTCACCTGGACGACGGTTTCCTGCATTTTGACAATGGTCTGCGGGTGCAGAACATATGCCTCAAAGCATTGGACATGGGTCTGGGCAGTCTGATTATGGGCGTATATGATGAAAAAGCCATCAGAAAATATTTTGAAATCCCTGAAACACAGGAAATTGTCTGTGTGCTTTCCATCGGATACCCTGATATTGAACCTGCAGCTAAACCACGCCTTTCAGTGGATGAACTGACTGTATTCAAAAAATAAGCCATATCAGATAAATACATCAACATCGTAAACAAAGACCCGGTTGCCTGAACGGCATCCGGGTCTCTGTTGCTTTATATTATTGATTTATGTAGTTTTATCATATTGGCCTGGAGGCCTGTGAGAACTGAAACAAACTGTCTTTCATACAGGCGGAGCCGATATGCCCCTGAATATACCATTTTTCTCTGCTGTCTTTAATGGCGATACCCACATTCATACGCATATTTAGCTCATTCATCCATATATCCAGAATATTGATGTCATGTTTTTCACATTTTTACCACTGCAATGGTATCTTCCAGATTGTGACGCTCCATCCATTCAGAGCCAAAGCCTATTTCACTTACCATCAGGTCTGTTTTCCCCAGTCTTCTGTAATTCATACTATCCTCCTGTGCAATTTTTGTCTGATACGGTATCTGAAATCAGTCGGTTTAATAGGTTATATAATATTATAGCAAGCGGTAGACTCTACCGGTCAATTGGCACAAAGTCAATAAAATTATACTTTTTTTGTATGGTTTGACTATTGACCGGTGGTCTGTACCATATGATATTATGATTATAATAAAATGAAGATATTGGAAAAGGAGTAATTATTATGAGAAAAAATTTTGGTGTAAAATCCTGGCTTTATCCACAGCCTGTACTGATTGTAGGCACATACGATGAAAACGGTGTACCAAACGCAATGAATGCCGCATGGGGCGGTATGTGTGATTACAACGAAATCATCATGGACCTGGCACACAGCCATAAAACAGTGGCAAACATCAGAGCAACAGGCGAATTTACAGTGAGCATCGCTGATGCACCTCATGTGCTGGAGGCTGACTATGTGGGTATTGTTTCTGCCAATAAAGTGCCTGATAAACTGGCAAAAATCGGTCTGACAATCACAAAAGCTGAATTTGTAAATGCGCCTGTGATTGAAGAATTTCCAATCACTCTGGAATGCAAGCTGAAAAAATTCACTGATGAAGGTGTTGTGGGTGAAATTGTAAATGTAAGTGTTGCTGAAAGAGTACTGGACGCCGAAGGCAACATTGATGTGGCAAAACTGCAGGCCATAGTATACGACCCTGCAAACCACGGCTATCATGTGCTGGGCGAAAGAGTAGGCACTGCATTTGCTGACGGCAAAAAACTTATAAAAGAATAATCTTTCTTCTTTTTTCAGGCTGCTGCTTTCTGCAATGGGAAGCAGCAGCTTTTGTGTATAAAACAATCTGCCATACGCCGCCGCTGCCTGTACATAGTAGCCGGCAGATAGGTATGTCCGGAAAGGTAATTTTTATATTTTACTTAAGAAAACACCGTCAAACAGTTGTAAAAAAATATGTTTTACTGTAAAATAAAAAGAAATAAACTCTCTGGAGGCTTTTATGGATGTATTGGTTATAGGTATTGCAGGCGGCACCGGCAGCGGCAAAACCACACTTACAAATAATCTGAAAAAACATTTCGGCGACGAAATCGCCATAGTTTATCACGACAACTATTACAAACGCCACGATGAAATGACATATGAGGAAAGATGTCTGCTGAACTATGACATACCACAGGCTTTTGACACAGATATGTTTGTGGAGCATCTGAAGCAGCTGAAAAACGGTCAGGCTGTGGAATGCCCTGTGTATGACTATACAGTGCACAACCGCAGTGACAAAGTGGTGGTAATCCAGCCAAGAAAAGTAATTATTGTGGAAGGCATACTGATTTTTGAAAACAAAGACCTGTGTGACCTGATGGACATAAAAGTATTTGTGGATACAGATGCAGATACCCGTATACTGCGCAGAGCCATGCGTGATATGAAGGAAAGAGCCAGAAGCATCGAATCCATCACACAGCAGTATCTGTCCACAGTAAAGCCTATGCACGAAAAATATGTGGAACCAAGCAAAAAGAATGCTGACATCATCGTGCTGGAGGGCGGCCACAACACAGTGGCACTGGACCTGCTGATTCACAGAATTCAGGGCGTTCTGGAAAATTAATAACAATTTATATAATATTTAAACCGCTGTCAGTCTGACGGCGGTTTTTTATAATACAATTTACCGTGATTTTACATTGTTGGAAAACTCATTCCAGATTTATAAAAATACGGTGAAAATTTAGTTATAAACTGTTCTATTGTCGGGAAAGTATGATATAATTTAAAATTAGAAATATGTCGGTTTATCCGATATAACAGGAGATGTTTATGGCATTTATAGAATTCAGAGATGTGTGTAAAACATACAGAATGGGCGAAGTGGAAATAAAGGCCCTGGACAATATAAATTTTGAGATAGAACAGGGTGAGTTTGTGGTAATTCTTGGCGCTTCCGGCGCCGGCAAAACCACCATTCTCAACCTGCTGGGCGGTATGGACACCCTTACCACCGGCACCATTGAGGTGGACGGCAGAAATGTGTCATCAGCAAATGACAAAGAGCTGACCGAATACCGCCGCCACGACATAGGCTTTGTGTTCCAGTTTTACAATCTGGTACAGAATCTGACAGCTTTTGAAAATGTGGAACTGGCGCGCCAGATATGCCGTGACCCTATTGACGGCGACGAAGTGCTGAAGCTGGTAGGGCTGGAAAAAAGACGAGACAACTTCCCTTCCCAGCTGTCCGGCGGTGAACAGCAGCGTGTGGCCATCGCCCGTGCTGTGGCCAAAAACCCAAAATTGCTGCTGTGCGACGAACCTACCGGTGCCCTGGACTATGTAACGGGCAAACAGGTGCTTAAGGTGCTGCAGGATATGTCTGTGGAAAGAAAAATGACTGTGGTGATGATTACCCACAACGCCGCTCTGGCGGATATGGGCCAGAAAATCATCAAAGTACGCAGTGGTAAAATAGAAGATATTATCATCAATGAACATCCCAAGAATGTGGAGGATATTGAATATTAATGTTTCACAGAGATACATTCCGACTTATTAAAAAGACCCGGAAGCGTTTTATCACCATTCTGCTGATAGTGCTGATAGGTGTGGCGTTTATGGTGGGACTGATGAGCAGCGCTCCTACCATGCGTGTCAGTGTGGATAAATATATGGACCGGTCAGATTTTATGGACCTGCAGCTGTACTCATCCTACGGCTTTGACGACAGAGACGTGGATGCGTTGAAAAAGAGCGACCTTATCGCCGGCATATATCCCACAAAATTCACCGATGCTTTCACGCAGCAGGGCGAATCACAAATAGTAACCCGCGTGCAGGAGCTGGACAGCACAGTAAACAGAATAGAACTGGCAGAGGGACGCATGCCCCGGGCTGAAAACGAAGCCCTGGCGCTGGGGTCATCATCATTCGGCAGTGTGTTCAGTATAGGAGACACTGTATCACTGTATCTGGAGGACAGCGAGCTGAGCGAAACTCTCTCTGTAACCGAATACGAAATAGTGGGCATCGCACGCACACCGCAGTACATGGCATCCAGCAAAGAGACCTCCAACCTGAACAATCTGACACTGGACACTGTAATTTTTGTGGACCGGGATAATTTCACTGCCGATTACTACACTTCCATTTATATCAGTCTGAAAGGTGCGGCTGAATATACCGCTTTCAGCGATGACTACAAAGACTATGTGACAGAATGTGCTGACGACCTGGATAAGATAATCAGCAAACAGGAAGTGGTACGCAAAGAAGAAATAATTGAAGAAATCACACGGCAGGTTGCTGAGGGCGAAAAAGAGCTGGAAGAAAAGATAGGCCGGGCACAGGCAGAGCTGGACAGTGGCAGACAGCAGCTGGAGGACGCCTACATACAGATACTGGTGGGCGAAGCCCAGATAACCGCAAATGAATCACAGATAACCAGCGGCGAACAGGAAATTGCCGCCAACGAGGCACTGCTGGCTTCAGCGGAGAGCCAGATTGCCGCAGGTAAACGGCAGATAACAGCCCAGACCGGACGCAGCTATGAAGAAGCTGTGACATTGGTAAATCTGGCATACAATATATACAATATAGCCGATGCTATTGTGGGCAATTCTTCCACGGACAGCACTCTGCAGGAGATGATTGACCGGAAAAAAGCAGAAATCAACACTCTGGGACAGGAAAACCTGCAGCTGACCGGCGAAAACACCACACTGGAGATGGAAAAAGCTGCTGTGACAGCAGAAAATACTGTACTGACAGAAACCAACAATGTTCTGACACAGATGAACGCCACACTTCAGGCAGAGAATGACAGCCTGGCTGCGGCCAATGTTCAGCTGGAAACAGAGGGCAAAACAGAAGAAATTATTGCCAACAATCTGAAAATAGCCGAAAACAGTCTGACAATAGAAGCCAACAAAGCCACTATTGCTTCAAATGATATAAAAATAGCAGCCAACAACACGAAAATTGCTGAAAACGATGCAAAAATAGCGGCCAACAATG
This sequence comes from Oscillospiraceae bacterium, assembly GCA_017473015.1. Lineage (GTDB taxonomy): Bacteria > Bacillota > Clostridia > Oscillospirales > Ruminococcaceae > RGIG3102. The sequence goes on from JAFUNP010000033.1 coordinate 39,618, forward strand.
AAAAAATTGTTGCAAACAATACCCAAATAGGCACTCTCACCGAGGAGCTGGGCGATCTGGAAATGATTATCGGCATGCTGGGCAATGTGGCTCTGGGAAGCATCAAGGACAGCATAAACCGGATGTTCGGAGGCGATATAAAGGGTGTATATGCCAGTCTGCAGCAATTGCAGCGGGCAGAAGCCCAGCTGAACAGCGGCAGACAGCAGATAGCCAGTGCAAGAGCTGAACTGGAGGCCGGTAAAATACGGTTGGCAAGTGCAAAGACTGAGCTGGCCACCGGCCGCGCCGAATACGAAAAAGGCATGGCTGAGCTGGAAAAAGGTCAGAAACAGCTGGACGAAGAGTATGAAAAAGCCAGAATAGAGCTGGACAAAGCAAAACAGCAGCTGGATGAGCTGCCTGATGCGCAGTGGATAGTTCTGGACAGAACTTCTCATTTTTCATCATATATGTTCGAAAACAATGCCGACCAGATGAGCAAAATAGGATACGTATTCCCTGTGCTGTTCTTCCTGGTTGCCGCATTGGTATGCATGACCACAATGAAGCGACTGGTAGACGAGGAACGCTCACAGATAGGTGTATTCAGCGCATTGGGCTTTTCAAAAATAAAAATAGCCAGCAAATACATAATCTACGCACTGACAGCCAGTCTGGCAGGCAGCGTGGTGGCTATCCCTGTGGGTATGGCCATCTTCCCTACCGTTATCTACTTCTGCTGGAAACTGATGTATGACCTGCCGGACATGGTGCTGACAATGCCGGCCCATATAGCAGTACTGGGGGTATGTTCTTTCACTCTGCTGATGGCTATGGTTACATTTATAGTAGTGCGCGGTGTGCTGAAAGAAAACCCCAGCCGGCTGATGAGACCGAAGGCACCGAAAACAGCAAAAAAGATTTTCCTGGAGCATATCACTCCACTGTGGAAAAGAATGTCCTTTACATCAAAGGTTACAGCCAGAAACATCATACGCTACAAGAGCCGCTTCTTTATGACGGTTATCGGTGTGGCGGGCTGTACCAGTCTGCTGGTGCTGGGTTTTGCCATCAAAGACTCTGTTTCCCAGGTAGTTTCCATACAGTATGGAGACATCATCACCTATGACACTACAGTGACACTGGAAAGTCATGAGGATATGGACAGCGTGCTGGAAAAACTGAAAGCGGACAAGGATGTGCTGTACGCAGTGCCCCACATGACCTATTCATCAATGGCATATACCGAAGCCGATGAAAAAGCCATAAATGTATATGTCATGGAGGAAGATGAAATAGCCGGTATAATCGACCTGCGCCAGAGAAGAAACGGACAGCCACTGACCATAGAGGATGGTGCTGTTATCAGCGAAAAATTCTCAAAGCTGTGCGGCGTATCTGTGGGTGACGACATCACCATAGAATCTGCCAACGGCATCAAAAAACAGGTGGAAGTAACAGGCATATGCGAAATGTATACCCAGCATTACCTGTTTATCAGCCGAGAAAATTATGAAGATATTTTCAACGAAACTGTGCGCTATGACAGCATAGCTCTGACCAGTGGCGAGGGCGCGCAGCTGACGGAAAAATACAAGGATACTCCGGGTGTGAAAAACATAGTGGATTTCAGCGGCATGAAAGCCACCTTCAGCAATATGTTTGACTCACTGAATATCATTATAGTGGTTATCATTCTGGCGGCAGGTTCACTGGCGCTGGTGGTAATAATGAACCTGACAGAAGTAAATATTTCTGAGCGTATACGCGAAATAGCCACACTGAAGGTACTGGGCTTCAACAACGGCGAGGTTTACTCCTATATTTTCAAAGAGGTATTTATCCTGTCGCTGATAGGCATAATAATAGGATTGCCTTTCGGCAAGCTGGAACTGATATTCGTAATGGATATTATAGATATGGAAATGGTAATGTTCAGCACCGCTGTACAGCCGTCCAGCTATATCTTCGGATTCCTGATTACCCTTGCATTTACTGTGCTGGTAATACTGCTGATGCGCAAAACCCTGCGCAATGTACAGATGGTTGAATCGCTGAAAAGCGTGGAATAAAAATAATAATGCTGAAACACGGAAGATGTTTCAGCATTGTTTTTTTGCAATATTTTCAACATAAGCCGCATAGCATGTTTAAAACTTATGCAGCTTTTTTGATTTTATCAGCTTTTGCCTTTACCACATTAAAGGACACCATTGATACAACGGCGAAGATAAAGCCCAGCACCAGTGCACCTGTAAAACTGCCGGTAAAGTCGTAGATATATGGCAGACCACTGCTGGCCAGAGCCATAACCACAGAGTTGTATGACTGGAAACGGGACAGATGGATTTTGTATTCATCCGGGCCGTATACTTCCATAAACACCAGCGGAGGAACAGTAGTACCCATAGAGTAAACCATGCCCAGCAACAGAGCACCGGCATACATCATAACAGGCGATGTACCACTGAAAATCAGCATGATGGTGGAAACTGCAATAACCACAGAGTTGATATTAACAGATGGAAAAACGCCGATTTTATCAGCCATAATACCTATGAGAAGCTTACCTACAACATTACCCACCATATTAAAACTGGTAACCATAGCACCCACAGAAATGGTATACCCCACGGACTGTGCCAGCATAGGCAGCTGGTTGCCGAACTGTGTCATAATACCGGCCACAACAAGGGCAAAAGCAGACAGTGCAAACATGAAGCCAGGCATTTTATAGCTTTTTGTTGTCTGTTTTTCAGCTGTCTGTGCATCGCCGGCAGAAGCAGCCTTTTCTTCCCACCCATAAGGCTTCATACCTTTTTCTTCCGGTGTTTTTACCAGCAGTAAAAGTGTAGGAATCACAATAACCAGAAAGGATACCACGCCGTTGAAAACAGCTGTTTTTCTCCAGCCCACTGACATAATCAGCGATGACAGCACAGGGCTGAATACCGCACCAGCCAGACCGGAAGCCGCCATAGCAATACCGATAACCAGGCCGTTTTTGGTAGCGAACCAGTTGTTCAGTACAACAGGAATAACCACCAGCACGCAGCTCATGCAGATGCCTACCAGCACGCCGGAAAAATACCACTGCCACAGCTGAGTGTAGAAATACATACCCACATAGCCTGCCAGCCCCAGTGAAGCCAGTGCTGTCATGATAACTTTTGGGTTTTTATTGAGAAACAACTTTGTTGTGATACCACAGGCCGCTGCCTGAAGGAATGCACGGATGGTGTAATAAATGGAAAGGTCGCCTGAACGGAAGCCCAGGTCTTCAATAATAGCTGAAAAAATAACGCCTGTACAGTTTACCATAATACCGATAATACCGCCCTGAATAGCTACAGCAGCTACCAGTATCCACCAGGCGTAGTGGATTTTATTGCTTTTTTCCTGCATTTTTCTTCTCCTGTCATATTTTGTCATAATAAATAATTATACAATATTTTTTGCTGTTTTACTATAGCAAATCATCTTTTTAAAATTAAAATTACATGTAGACTTACTTTTCTTAATAGTATTTCTTTTATTGTAAAAATACAGTTGTATTCCAATGGTTGACAAAAATCCCCATTAGTGGTAGGCTGAATATCATCAACCTGAATTTACAGGTAAAACAGGAGAGAGAAGATTATGAAATATGTTATCACAGGCAGAGAGCCAAAGCTGGCTCTGAAATATTTTGAGGACATCGCTGCCATTCCTCACGGTTCCTACAATGAAAAGGCTGTGGCTGAATTTATCAAAAACCGCGCCGAAGAACTGGGACTGTATGCGCGCATGGACCGGGCAAATAATGTGGTAGTTAAAAAGCCAGCCACACTGGGCTATGAACATCTGCCGGCTGTTTTGCTGCAGGCACATACCGATATGGTAAACGAAAAGAACAAAGACACCGTTCACGATTTTGAAAAAGATGGTCTGGAGCTGATTGTGGAAGGCAATATTCTCCGCGCCAACGGTACAACTCTGGGTGCTGACGATGGCAAAGGCGTGGCATATATGCTGGCACTGATGGATGAAGACAGCGACAAGTTCCCTCACCCACCGCTGGAATTTGCATTCACATCAATGGAAGAAGTAGGCCTTATCGGTGCCATGAAGCTGGACTGCAGCGACATTACAGCGCGCAAACTGATTGGCCTGGATGCAGGTCCTGAAGGTGTTATCTGCACAACAAGTGCCGGCGCACAGGAAATCATCGTGGCATGCGATACACAGTGGGAAGATGCCCGGGGCGAAGCTGTAAAAATTACAGTTGACGGTCTGCTGGGCGGTCATTCCGCTATGAACATCACAGATGAAAAAGGCAACGCAAACAAAATCATGGGCAGAATTCTCCACAATGTAGCAAAGGTTTGTGATTTCCGCATCTGCAATGTGACAGGCGGTATGATGTTCAACGCTATTCCACGCGAAGCCGAAGCAGTTATCACAGTGGTTGACGGCAACAAAGACGCCGCTGTAGAAATGATAAACACAGTGTTTGAACAGCTGAAAACAGAACTGAAAGCCAGCGATGCCGGAGTTAATGTACAGGTATCTGACTGCACAGCAGACAGAATACTGTCCGCTACTGTGACAAAAACTGTGACAGAAGCACTGTATACCATCCCTAACGGCGTGAGAATGATGAGCAAGGAAGTTGAAGGTCTGCCTGTAACCAGCACAAACATGGGCGTGGTAAAAACACTGGAAGACAAAATTACCATCAACACAATGCTGCGTTCATCCTCCCGCAGTGTAAATGACGACTATGTGGACAACATCATTACAGTGGCACAGCTGTGCGGTATGTATGTTGACTACAAAGGCGACTGGATGCCTGCATGGCCATATATGGCTGAAAGCGAACTTCGCCCACTGGTAAAACGCCTGTACAACGAAAAAACCGGCGGTGAAATCAAAGAATTTGCAGTACACGGCGGTCTGGAGCTGGGCGTATTCAGTGAAAAACTGCCAGGCGTTGATATTGTTACACTGGGCTGCACATCCGGCAATGAACACACTGTAACAGAGTGGATGGACCTGGACAGCTACGAAAGAGTATACGAATTTATCAAAGAACTGCTGACAGAACTGACAAAATAAGCAATATAGCAAAAAACGCCGCGGCATCAACCGCGGCGTCAATAATACGATCAGCTATACCTGCAGCCTCATATACTTTGACTGTTCTTGGGTTTACTTCAACGTGATAATATCTAATCATACCAATTGATTATTACACATTTTATGTTGATATAAAAAAGTTTGTTAACGAATAATTAAAAGGAGTAAAATGTTGGGATGAATATTAAATTTTTGGATTTATATAACAGCACACTAATCACAAATGAAAATATTGAAAATTTATCAAAAAAAATATTATTAACAAAAAATTCCAGTACTGAAGATAAAATAATGGTAATTATGCAATGCATTGCTTTTGCCGCCAAATTACCAATCGGAGATTCCATCGAGAACCAAACCAATTCTTCTGAAATTATTGACATTATTAATTCCAAAATTAATAATAGGAAAAATGCTTTTATTTTATTTAATCATTTAGTTCTTACAAAAGTTGTTATTTTGGAGAATCCAGAAACTCCTAATGAATCTTGCTATATATCACCCTCACACATTCAATATTTTAAAGATTTCAAGAAGGCAACAACACAATATGAACGTTATTTGAAAAAAGTTGATTTATAATCTATAAACCTTAAATCATAACTGCCAATAAACTGTTAACCTATTTCTTTTACTTATATACAACATTAAAATACCACTAAATTTACCCGAACTCAATATTTAACCAATCACATATCTGTGAATTAATATAAAAAAATTGTATGATCCAAAAACGGTTTTATCAGTAAATTTTAGTTTATCTGAATACTTAAAGATAGTGATAAGTTACAGGTACACTCTGATACTTTCCCGACAAGTATTGCATGGTATAAAACCTTTAGTCGCAATAAAGCCTCCCCTTACACGGGGGAGGCTTTGCATTTTCCGTATCAATTCACTAAATAAAAACCGACCTGTGAGCAAGTCATAGATCGGCTTAATTTTTTTACGGACATTGCTTTGGCAACCGCGGCTTTTGTTATGTATATATTATTTTACTACGCCTTTGCCTTTCATCCACACCATCTTACCATTGAGGATTGTTTCCACCAGGTCCAGATTTTCATCCAGAACAGCAAAGTTCGCTGTTCCGTTTTCCACTATTTTACCGGCAGAATTTTTCAGGCCGTAAACTGCAGCAGGTGTGGTTGTCATTGTTTTCAGTGTCTCTACGAATGGAATAACGCCGCGCTGTGTGGCTTTTTTCAGGTCAGCCAGCAGCACTTTGGATGAGCCTTTACCCATGCCAATCATATTGCCCAGTTCATCCCAGATAGGTGCGGAGCCGTTGCCGTCAGATGTCATTGTAACTCGGTCAAGAGTGCCGTATTTTTTATAGATTATTTCCAGACCTTCCACAGAGCCGTAGGATTTCTGGCTTTCATCGCCGTCAGAGCCTGCAGTAATATCAATCTGACCGCCGTATTCCAGGAATTTCAGACAGCTGTCAAATACATCATATTTTCTGGTAACATGAGTAGGTACAATCAGAGGGCGGAATGTGATGTCTTCTTCACAGGCACGGATAAAGAAATCAGCAGGGTTTGGATAGTTACCCAGGTGAATATTGAGAACACCTTTGATACCTGCCAGACGGGCACCGTTTCTGGTATCAGCAGCCAGGCGTGTAAATTCTTCGTATCTCATCAGACTGCCGCGATGGTCACAGTGTGCTACCTCACCTGTACCCAGACAGTATTCGTTGAAGATAATATCTTCTGCCACGCTGCCGCGCATTGTTGTGATAGGGAATGTGTAGCTGCCTGTCAGGAAGTAGCAGTCAAAGCCTTCTTCGCGCAGTGCCATACATTTTACCAGCACATCTTCTACTCTGCGTGCATAGCCGTCTGTACCCAGAACCCCCACCAGTGTGGTTACGCCTGCTTCAGCGATTTCTTCAAAGGTGATTTCACTGGTTCTTGTAGTAAAGCCGCCTTCACCGCCGCCACCTGTGATATGTACATGAGTATCAACGATACCAGGAATGATAATTTTGCCGCTCAGGTCAAATACTCCGCCTTCAAATCCTGCAGGTATGGACAGATTTTCACCAATTTTAATAATTCTGTCCTCCCAGAAAAGAATATCCTTGATTCCCAGGTCCTCCGGTGCATAAACATGACCGTTTTTCATAAGTTTAAACATATAAGTTCCTCCTTGTATTTTTAAGCCTGTTGCTATAATTTATATGGTAAAAAATTATTTTTCCACATCCCACCCCTTCATTCGGTCCGGTTTATCGCCGAATGGGTTCTGCTTTTTATCTTTTTTCAGAGGGTTAGTCATAATCGTGGCACTCTGTACGGCAGAGTTGCCATATTTGCCTCTTATCCGGTCGATTGTGGCCTGTAATTTTTCCTTTTTGTCCCGTTTTTCCACCGAACCCGTCTCAAACAGCGACAGCTGAGCCACTCTTTTCTCCTTTTCCAGGTCTATGGCGGTTACAGTCAGGGCGCGTACAGGTTTTGTAAGACTGTAATTCTTCACAAATAAATCAACTGCCGCTTTGTAAATATCCTCTGTCACATCGGTCGAAGGCACCTGCATCTGACGGGAAAAGGTGAAAAATTCCGGGTTTCTGATGGTAAGCTGCACTCCGTTGGCATACATATTATGTCTGCGCAGTCGCATACCCACATCCTCGCACAAGCCCAGCAAGGCAGGCTTGATTTCAGCCAGTCCGGTCAGGTTGCGGCTGAAGGTGTTGCCACTGCCCACACTCTTCACATCTTTTTCGGTATAGTAGCTTTCCACCGGGCTGTTCTCAAGGCCATTGGCATATTCGTACAACTGAACACCATGTTTGCCGAATTTTCTTTCCAGTATTTCCAGTGGCACTTCTGCCAGCTGGCCTATATTATGTATCCCCATCTCCGCCAGGGCAGTCTGGGTGCTTTTGCCCACATACAGCAGGTCTCCCACCGGCAACGGATAAACGATGTCTTTATAGTTTTCTATGTCTATAACTGTGGTGGCATCCGGTTTTTTGTAGTCAGAGCCCAGCTTGGCAAATATTTTATTAAAGCTGACACCTACAGAAATAGTCAGCCCTGTTTCGTATTTTATCCTTTTTCTCAGGTCATCTGCCAGCTGCTTCGGGGTATCTGCAAACAATTTATATGTATTTGTCACATCCAGCCAGCTTTCGTCAATGCCAAAAGGCTCCACCAGGTCGGTATATTGTGTATAAATTCCATTTACAATTTTGCTGTAGCGGGTGTATTCGCTGTGATGCGGCGGCAGAACAATCAGGTCAGGACATTTTTTTCTGGCCTGCCATAAAGTTTCTGCAGTTTTAACACCATATTTTTTAGCTGCTTCGTTTTTTGCCAGCACTATGCCGTGGCGGGTTTCACTGTCGCCCCCTACAGCCACAGGTTTATGCCGCAGTTCGGGATATTTCAACAGTTCCACCGATGCAAAAAAGCCGTTGCAGTCACAATGTAAAATATATCTTTCTTTCATAATACCTCTCGCCTACATACACTATAATTTTACCATATAAGCAGAAAAAAGAATGAAAAAATTTATTGAAAGAATATATAAATTTTGATTTGTATAATTGTGTAAAACAGAAAATAGCACAAAAAAACAGAGTCCTTGCGGACTCTGTAATTTTATAATCTGGAAAAGTGAAAATTATTTCAGTTCTACTTTTGCGCCAGCTGCTTCCAGTTTTTCTTTCATAGCTTCTGCGTCAGCTTTGGATGCAGCTTCTTTCAGTGTTTTTGGTGCGTTGTCAACCAGTTCTTTGGATTCTTTCAGGCCCAGACCTGTCATTTCTTTAACCAGTTTGATAACACCCATTTTAGAAGCGCCTGCTTCAACCAGAACTACGTCGAATTCTGTTTTTTCTTCAACTGCTGCTGCAACTGGGCCGCCAGCCATAACTACTGGAGCTGCTGCTGTAACACCGAATTCTTCTTCGATAGCTGATACCAGTTCAGCCAGTTCGAGAACTGTAAGAGTTTTAATTTCTTCAACAAATTTTACGATTTTTTCGCTTGCCATTGTAAATTTCCTCCGTTAATTTTTAATAAATTAGATGTGTGCGGGCTGCTGATTAAGCAACTTCGCCTTCGCCTTCCATTTTTGTTTTAACTGCATCCAGTGCACGTGCCAGACCACTGAGGTTGCCAGTAAGTGCAGAGAGCAGCATAGAGAGAAGGCCTTCTCTGTTAGGCAGAGTAGCCAGTTTCTGGATACCTGCGAGATCGAGAACTTCGCCGTCCATGTAACCTGTTTTGATTTCAAATTTGCCTTTGGATGCTTCAGCAAATTTATGCAGAATTCTTGCTGCTGCAAGTGGATCTTCGTTACCTGCGATAGCCAGAGCTGTTGTGCCTTCCAGTGCAGAAGACATACCTTCCAGGTCTGTATCTTTGATAGCGATTTTCAGCAGTGTGTTTTTTACTACTTCGTAAGTAACGCCTGCTTCTCTGAGTTCTTTACGGAGTTTTGTATCTTCAGCAACAGTGATACCACCGTAGTTGAAAACAACACCACCCTGTGAAGCGTCCAGTTTAGCTTTCAGATCTGCTACATAGCTCTGTTTCTGAGCCAAGATTTTTTCGCTTGCCAATGTTGTCACCTCTCCTTGATTATTTTTAAAACATAATACCTTTTTCTTCTGTGAAAAAAGAGGTTGTAAGTTTCTTTTTGCAAAACACAAAAGGCTTGTTTCCGCACACCGAAAACAAGCCTGTAAATAACTGTAATTATTTTTAGCTCCGTTCTCGGCAGGCGGGCTATGCCCTTTATGCTAATGCACCTGCTGTCTTAAAACAGCTTTATTATTATATACTATTGTACAAATTTTGTCAACTGCTAAATTGACCGGACACTAAAAATTAATTAGCCACCGAATCTTGTGTTGTTCAGTTTAACGCCAGGACCCATTGTTGTAGCGATGGATACTGAACGGATGTACTGACCTTTAGCTGCTGCTGGTTTTGCTTTTACAACAGCGTCCATAACTGTGGAAATGTTTTCAGACAGTTTTTCTACGCCGAAGGAAGCTTTACCTACTGGAACATGGATGATGTTTGCTTTGTCCAGACGGTATTCGATTTTACCAGCTTTTGCTTCTTTAACAGCCTGAGCGATGTTTGGTGTAACTGTGCCGGCTTTTGGGTTTGGCATCAGGCCACGAGGACCCAGAACTCTACCCAGACGGCCAACCAGACCCATCATATCAGGTGTTGTGATGAGAACGTCAAAATCCATGAAACCTTCGTTCTGGATTTTTGCTACCATTTCTTCTGCACCTACCAGGTCTGCGCCTGCTTCCAGTGCTTCTTTTTCTTTATCGCCTTTTGCGATAACCAAAACTTTTACGTTTTTACCTGTACCGTTTGGCAGAACAACTGCACCACGAACCTGCTGGTCAGCGTGACGGCTGTCAACACCCAGGCGAACGTGAAGTTCTACTGTTTCGTCGAACTTTGCTTTAGCTGTGCCAATGCAAAGTTCACAACCTTCTGCAAGGTCGTAAAGCTTTGTTTTATCAACAAGCTTTTTGCTTTCTATATATTTTTTACCGTGTTTCATTATTATCCTCCTGTGGTTAAACGGAATATTCCTCCCACTTGTGTGAGTAGTGCAAAACTACAAATTATTCTTCTACTGTAACGCCCATGCTGCGTGCTGTACCAGCAATCATGCTCATAGCTGTTTCGATGTTTGCAGCGTTCAGGTCTGGCATTTTCATTTCAGCGATTTTGCGAACCTGTTCTTTTGTCAGCTGGCCAACTTTTGTTTTGTTTGGCACGCCGGAAGCAGATTCAAGACCGAGTTCTTTTTTGATGAGAACTGGTGCTGGTGGTGTTTTTGTAATGAAGCTGAATGTGCGGTCTGCATATACTGTAATTACTACAGGAATGATATAACCGATATCTTTCTGTGTTCTTTCATTGAATTCTTTTGTGAAAGACATGATGTTTACACCGTGCTGACCAAGAGCTGGACCAACAGGTGGTGCTGGAGTTGCCTTACCAGCTGGAATCTGGAGCTTGATATATCCAGTAACTTTCTGAGCCATTTTAAATACCTCCGTATGATGTGGTAAGCTATCGGACAGGACCTGTTCCCGTCCTCCCACGGACACATGTGTGCCCTATAAAAATCACATTCCTTTGTGACTCTTACCGTTGTTAAATTGGTTTTACCTGTAACAGGTCGAGTTCTGAAAGTGTTTCTCTGCCGAACATTGAAACTTTTACTTTTACTTTCAGTGCATCGGTGTCGATTTCAACAACCTCACCGATAAATCCAGCCAGAGGACCGTCAGTGATTTCGACATTGTCGCCCACTTTAAAGTCGATTGTCTGGGATTTTGTTTCTACACCCATTGCGTCCACTTCTTTCTGTGAAAGAGGAGATGGTTTCTGTGGGGATGAACCTACAAAACCTGTAACGCCGCGGGTATTGCGCACGATATACCATGTTTCATCTGTGAGAATCATTTTTACGAAAACATAGGAAGGATACAGTTTGTTTTCTGTTTCCTTGCGTTTGCCGTCTTTGATTTCCACTAAGGTTTCAACAGGAATTGCAACTTCCTGAATCATATCGCGCAGATTGCGGTTTTCGATAACTGCTTCAAGGCTTGAAGCTACCTTGTTTTCATAGCCTGAATATGTGTGAACAACATACCATTTTGCCTCGCTCATATCTACACCTCGCTTTTTTGATTATACGTTTTTGTAAATCAGCTGGAGCACCAGACCAAATACAGTGTCCAGACCGAAGATCAACACAGCTGCGATCAGAGATACAGCGATAACAATAAGAGTATTGTTCACTACCTGGCTTTTAGTTGGCCATACAATTTTTTTCATTTCAGATTTAACATCTCTGAAATGCTTTTTCATTGATGCAAAAAAGCCAACCTTTTCTTTCTTTTCTGCCATTCGCTTTACCTCTTATTTAGTTTCTCTGTGAAGAGTGTGTTTTTTGCAAAAACGACAATACTTTTTCAGTTCTACTCTGTCAGGAGTATTCTTTTTGTTTTTCTTTGTGTCATAATTGCGCTGTTTGCATTCTGTACATGCAAGTGTAATTCTAACTCTCATATCGGCACCTCCATTAAAGTTAGCCTCCCTCTTTTGGCTGCAAAAATTTATTGCATAAAAAATAGACCTACAAAAGAGGTGATATCATAATACCATATAAAACCGGACAAGTCAATAATATTTTTCATTTTGCAAATATTTTACCATCGCTGATTTTTTACAGGTATATGTCGGTTTTCCTTTTTGGACTTAACCTTATATATTTTACACTTTTACACGCTGTTTGTCAAAGGAAATCTATATAAAATATTAATATTTATATAAAATAACATTTTGGTATTTATTTTTTTGACCGCATGTGTTATCATATTATATTAGATTAAATTATACAATTTATTAAGCTATTTACATAAAACATGGAGGTCGTTATGGCAAAAACAAAAGTTTGCGTAATATTCGGCGGTGTTTCCAACGAACATGAAGTAAGTCTGATGAGCACAAAAAGCGTTATCGACAACATTCCTGCCGACAAATACGACGTGGTAAAGGTAGGCATCACAAAGAAAGGCCGCTGGCTGTTCTTCCCCGGCTCTACCGACGAAATCATAAATGACAAATGGCACGAGCATCCTGACAATGTGCCATGTATGATAAGCCCTGACAGAACAACAAAGGGGCTGATTAAAATGGACGGCACAAACATCAGAATAGAAAAAATAGACGTGGTTCTGCCTGTACTCCACGGCAGAAACGGCGAAGACGGCACTCTGCAGGGTCTGCTGGAAATGAGCGGCATTCCATACTGTGGCTGCGGCGTACTGGCCAGCGCACTGTGCATGGATAAAGTACACGCCAACATGGCATTTGACCACGCCGGTATCCCCCACTGCAAATGGGACTATATGATGGACTGGGAGCTGGACAACTTTGATGCAGTGGCTGACAAAATGGAAGCAAACCTGGGCTGGCCAATCTTTGTAAAACCTGCAAACAGCGGTTCATCAGTAGGCGTTTCCAGGGCTGAAAGCAGAGAAGAACTGAAAAGTGCTGTTCATGCTGCACTGGCCCATGACAACAAGGTAATCTTTGAAGAATTTGTAGCCGGTCAGGAAGTGGAATGTGCCGTATACGGCAACACTCCGGACCTGATTGCCAGCGAAGTGGGCGAAATCGGCGCCAGTGCTACATTCTATGACTATGATGACAAATACAAAAACGGTACCAGCAAAACATACATTCCTGCACACCTGCCTGTGGAAACAAGACAGAAAATTCAGGAGCTGGCCAAAAAAGCCTTTACAGTGATGGACTGCAAAGGCCTGTCCAGAGTTGACTTTTTCGTAAAAGCAGACGGCACAATCCTGCTGAACGAAATCAACACTCTGCCCGGCTTTACACACATCAGCATGTATCCACAGCTGATGCAGCACACCGGTATGAGCTACGGCGAACTGGTAGACGGCATCATCAGACTGGGGCTGGAAGGTGCAGAAGATGAAAGATAGACCAATCGGAGTGTTCGACTCCGGCGTAGGTGGCCTTACCTGCGCCAAAGAGCTGCTCAGACTGGTGCCCGGTGAAAATATAATCTATCTGGGGGATACAGCCAGAATGCCTTATGGTGTGAATACCAAAGAAACCCTGGCCCGCTACACCAATGACGATGTGGAATTTCTCCAGAGAAAAGGGGTAAAGCTGGTGGTGGCCGCCTGCGGCACAGTGTCCAGCAACGTACCTGCAGCACAGATAAAAAACCTGTCTGTGCCGTTTATAGATGTTATCACTCCTACCATATCCGCCGCCGTAAAGGCAACAAAAAACAAAAGAATCGGCATTATAGGCACACCTGCCACCATCAAATCCGGCAGCTTTGCCTCAAGGCTGAAAATGTTTGACAAGGATATACAGACAGTTTCCAACGGCTGTCCCCAGCTGGTTACACTGGTGCAGGAGGGATATATAGACGAGGACAATTTTATCCTCAACAGTGTGTGCAAAGAGTATCTGGCACCTATCAAGGCTTTTGGCGTTGATACATTGATACTGGGCTGCACCCACTTCCCTATCATTTCAAAGGTCATTCAGAACATTATGGGAAATGATGTGACGCTGATTGACTCCGGCTACGAGACAGCGCTGGAGGTAAAGAAAATTCTGGAAATGCTGAAGCTGGAAAGAACTCAGCCCCGCGACAGGGTGGAATATTATGTTACCAGCCAGCCGGAGGAATTTGACAGAGTGGCAAACATATTCCTGGGTGACGGCAGCGATGCCAAAGCAATTCTGACTGATATAAAGGATTAATATGAAAGAAAACTACCTGATTACAATTGAAGGCTTTATGAACATGGGGGACGACGCAGACAGTGTCAGCCTGACCACAGTGGGTTCCTTCTACCGAAAAAACGGCAAATACTACATTGTTTATAAGGAGACGGAGGCCACAGGCTTTGAAGGCTGTACCACATCACTTAAAGTGTGGGAAAGTGGCGTGTCCATGACACGCTACGGCGGCCAGGCAACCAGCAACCTGATAATAGAAAAAGGTGCGCTGAACCTGTGCAATTACCAGACAGTGGCAGGCCCCATAATGCTGGATATAAACGGAATAGATATTGTAAGCAATCTGAATGACAACGGTGGCAGCCTGAGTTTTGAATACAGTCTCAGCAGCAGCGGCATGTTAATCAGTGAAAACAAAGTGAATGTAACAGTTAAGGAGATAAATTAAAGTGAGCTTAGAAAAATTTGACGGTATGAACCTGGCCAAAGCCCAGGTAGAAACAATGGTAAAGGCTGCCATCGAAACAGCTATCGCCAACGGCGAACTGGCACAGCCTGAAGTGATGAAAGATTTTGTTGTTGAAATTCCACAGGACCTGCGCAACGGTGACTTTTCCACCAACGCAGCTATGGTAAACGCCAAAAACTTTAAATCAAACCCAAGATCAATCGCAACTGCCATCCTGAAATACATGCAGTTTGACGGCACATTCTTTGACAGAGCAGAGCTGGCAGGCCCTGGCTTTATCAACTTTTTCCTGAACCACAGTTATTTTGAAACAGTTGTAAAAGCTGTGCTGGAAAACGGTGACAACTACGGCAAAACAGAATATGGCGCTGGCAAAAAATACAATGTGGAATTTGTTTCTGCAAACCCTACAGGTCCTATGCATCTGGGCAACGCCCGCGGCGGCGCTCTGGGTGATATTCTGGCTGAGTGTCTGGCATGGGCAGGCTACGATGTAACAAGAGAATTCCTTATCAATGACGCAGGCAACCAGATTGAAAAATTCGGTATGTCCCTGGAAGGCAGATACATGCAGATTTTCGACAAGGAATATCCATTTGACGAAAGCTTCTACCAGGGTGCAGACATCACAGCACGCGCACAGGAATTCTGTGACATTCACGGTGATTCCTATGTAAACAAACCTCTGGAAGAAAGAAAACAGGCTCTCATTGACTACGCTCTGCCAAGAAACGTAGCTGATATGAAGGCTCATCTGGCAAAATACCGCATCGACTACGATGTATGGTTCTCCGAACAGGAAATGCGCAACAGAGGCGATGTTGACAAGGCTATTGCAAAACTGACTGAAAACGGATACACATACGAAAGAGACGGCGCTCTGTGGTACAAAGGCACTGCACTGGGCGAAGAAAAAGACGAAGTACTGGTAAGAAACAACGGTATCTCCACATACTTTGCAGCTGATATTGCATACCACTACGACAAGCTGGTTACAAGAAGCTTTGACAAAGCCATCGACGTATGGGGCGCTGACCACCACGGTCATGTTGCAAGAATGAAAACAGCCATGACAGCACTGGGGCTGGACGCAAGCCAGCTGGATGTTGTGCTGATGCAGCTGGTAAAACTGATTGGTGACGCAAAAGACGAAAACGGCAATGTTATCCTGGACGAAAGCGGCAAACCAAAGAAAACCGAAATCAGAATGAGCAAACGTACAGGTAAAGCTATTCAGCTGGTTGACCTGCTGGATGAAATTCCAATCGACGCTGCCCGTTTCTTCTTCAACACAAGAGAACCAAACACACATCTGATTTTTGACCTTGATCTGGCTATTCAGGAAAACAGCGAAAACCCTGTATACTATGTTCAGTATGCACACGCCAGAATCTGCAGCATTCTGCGCCAGCTGGAAAAAGAAAACCTGACAACAGAAGGCGTAAAAGAAGCAGACCTGACACTGCTGGCAGACCCTGCAGAAATCGAACTCATCCGTACACTGTCCTACATGCCGGGTGAAATCATTGCAGCAGGCAAAGCATACGACCCATCAAAAATCACAAAATATTCCATCACACTGGCAACACAGTTCCACCGTTTCTACAACGCTTGCCGCGTTAAAGGTGAAGACGAAGCACTGTCCAAAGCCAGACTGGCACTGTGCGTAGCAGCAAGACACGCTATCGCAAACTGCCTGAAGATTATGAACATCACTATCCCAGAACAGATGTAATGCATATAAAAAACTCCCCGCTCGGGGAGTTTTTATTTTATCGTAATTATCTGCTTCTTAATGTATTGTATACCATCAGGTGTTCCATAACAGCACTGCTCTGTGCAGAACATCTTGTGTTATATTCAATAAGTTCAGTATTTTCTTTTATTTCGTTGGAGCTGTTTAACAGTGCTTTATTCTGCTGTTCTATTCTGTAAAGTGCATTATTGGATTCCCTTATAAGCATTCCAAGATACTGCTGATTTGCAATAATTTCATCAAGTTTGCTGATAATAACATCAAGTTTATTTTCTATCCTGTTAAATCTCAGGTCTGTTTCGTATGTATCATATGCACCGCCCGGACCCGTAAAAGCGTTACACCTGCCTGTGTCAAAATAATCATAGAATGAACATACTGCTACCATATCCCTATATTTGGGATGAATAATATTTATACTATATAACGCATTTATTGCACTCTTTGTTGTTCCTATGCTTTTTTTCAAGTTAAACAGTTGTTTTTGCATATCCTTTTTTACGAGAATTTCTCTTTTTACCCTTTCGTTATCGTTTGCAATTGCTATGTTATATTCATCAATTGCTTTTTCGTAACGGAATTTTTGATATTTTCTCTCTTTTCTTTCGTTAATGACGTACCAGGGCATATAAACAGTAAAAAAGCCTATAGGTATTGGAGATAACAACAATAGGCATTTCCAAAACTCCGGTAAATTTTGAATGATTTTTGCAGGAACTATTTCTACTATAACAAAAAGAGTAAAAAATATTACAAATCCTACTATAAAAGATAGCACAGCTATAAATAAACTCATACTTTTATCCCAATCCGGTTTTTGCAAAATCGGCTCATCATAATATCTTTCTTTCCCCAGCCTGTTTATCTGCCATTCCAGATTATTTTTCAGCTTATTCTGCGTATATAACTGACACTCCAGTGTAGCCACATCCTTAATATATCTTATCAATTTGGTTTCCATATTTTTCTCCTCAGTATATATTAACCGATATTGGTTAATATTATTATATACACTTTTCAGTTAATATTCAAGTAGAGAGTGAGGCTTGAGTATTATGATTTCTTATGACAATCTGTGGAATGTTATGAAAGAAAAAGGTATAACGCAATATGCATTAATCAAGAAATATAATATCAGCCCAGCACAAATAACCCGACTCAAGCGAAACGAAAGCGTAAGCACTCACACAATAGATACATTTTGCAGAATACTTGACTGCGAAGTGGAAGATATAATGAAATATATAAAAGATAAATAATTTTATGTAAAATATATGCAGCCTTTCGGCTGCTTTTTATTTTTCATCAATCTTTCACTGACTGTTCTGTCACAATTATTTACATTTGTTTTATATATTGATAAAATGAAAATATACAAGTGAGGTGTGATTATATGAAAAAATTATTATCTATATTTGTTCTGTTTTCCCTGATGCTGTGCAGCTGCGGCAAGGAAATAGTTGTGGAAAGAAAGGAATTTCACCCAAGTGATGATGAAATGACTGCTGTTCTGAACGAAAATAATACCGAATGGACTATGTACCGCAGTGACCTATTGTCAGAGGAAATGAAGACATATATGGTTTATACCGATGATATGACGGAAACCAACGCCGAAAGTGACGGCAACGAAGCTGTAAAAACAATCGGTGCATTTGTAACCCATAAATCCGACCTGGGCCAGCGTGTGGCATTCCAATTTGTAAACAGACATATAAACAGCGATGGCATTGATAATATAACTGAAAAAGCTGTAAATGTATGCTGTGATTTATTTTCAGTCAATGCAGAAGATGAAATACTGAAAGAAATAAATAAAATTAAACCGGAAGAAGACACACCATATACCGCCTGGTACAAAGAATACGGCGGAGTATATGTGTGGTTTACATACGGAGTTGAAAACGGCGAAATTATACCGCTGATTTTCAGCATCAATGACGAGGGTATCCACAACGAACTGCTGGCAGATATAGAATAGTTTTTACACAGAAATATGAAGGGGACGGGCTTCCCGTCCCTTGTATTATAAACGCGTAGGGGCGGGCGTCCCCGATCGCCTGAAAATATGTGGGGGCGGATATTATCCGCCCGTTTTATAAACAAAAAAGCCGCATTGCTGCGGCTTTTGTTTTATTTATTCAGTTTATTTTGCAGCTTCCACTGCATCTTTGATAGATGGCACTGTGGACTGTTTTGCGTGGGTGTCTACTTTTGCTGCGCCTTTAGGGCCCAGGTGAGTCAGACAGCCGGCGCCGTTGATACAGCCGCCTTCACAAATCATACCCTCGATAAAGTTTTCTTTCAGCACGCCTTTGGCCAGTTTCAGCAGGGCGATTTTACATTCGTCAACGCCGCTGCAGGTAGCAGGTTTTACTTCAAAGTCGATACCCTGTTCTTCCAGAGCACGGGCAGCAGCACCTGTCAGACCGCCGGAGTGGGCAAAAATTCTGCCGTAGAAGGATGCATCGTTCAGGTCATCTTCTTCCAGTTCAGCCACAGGAATGTCGCGGCTGTCGAAAAGTGCCTGCAGTTCTTCAAAAGTCAGCACGCTGTCAACCCATGGGCGTACATCTTCTTTCTGCATTTCAGCTTTCTTGGCTGTGCAAGGGCCGATAAATACTGTTTTTGCTGTAGGGTCCTGTTCTTTCAGGTATTTACCCAGTTCAGCCATTGGAGAATAGTTGTGGCTGATGTATTCCACGGCTTTAGGATGGAATTTGTGAATATAAGAAACAAATGCAGGACAGCAGCTGCTGGTCAGCTTGCCTTTTTCGGCCAGCTCTGCAGCTTCTTTCAGGGCAACCATATCTGCACCCAGAGCAACTTCTTTAACATCTGTGAAGCCCAGAGCTTTGATAGCTGCAACCACCTGACCAAGTTTGGCATAGCCGAACTGGCTGGCAATGGCAGGGGCAATCATGGCATACAGTTTTGTGCCGTTGCGTTTGGCTTCTTTAATCAGCTCAACCACATCCAGAATATAGCTCTTGTCAACGATAGCGCCGAACGGGCAGCGATAAGCACATGCACCACAGGCGATACATTTTTCGTCGTTGATTTTGGCGGACTGGTCGGAGTTGATGGAAATAGCGTTTACTTTACATGCTGCCTGACATGGGCGGATATTGTTGCGGATGGCGCTGAACTGACAGGCCTGGGCACACTTACCGCAGTTTACACATTTTTCTTTGTCTATGTAAGCACGGTGGTCACTGTCGAATGTGATGGCACCTACAGGGCAAACATCGCTGCAGCGTTTGGCAATACAGCCGCGGCAGGAATCAGAAACCTGATAGCCGCCTACAGGACATTCGTCACAGGCTATAGGGATAACCTCGATAACATTGGGGTTGTGTTTGTCACCACCCATTGCTATCTTCATGCGCTCTGTGATAATTGCTCTTTCTTTATAGACACAGCAACGCATAGTAGGTTCTTTGTTAGGCATAATAATTTTAGGAATTTCAGCAAAATTTTCCAGAAGAGTGTCGTTAAAAGCATTTCTCGCCATCTCTCTGAGAACCCTGTATTTCAAATGCTGAACTCGTGTATCAAATTTCTGCATGGTTTTCTCCTTGAATCATATTATCTGTTTTTCAATTTTTCATTCAGTTTACTGGACAATATAGCCAGGCTGGTGGCCATGTTTTCATTCTGTACAATAACATCATCAGGTACATTCAATGATGTGGGTGCAAAGTTCCATATAGCCTTGATTCCGTTTTTCACCAGAATATCAGCTATAGACTGGGCAGTGTGAGCCGGTGTGGTAATAATACCGATATGTACATTCATATTTTCCATTACCCGTGGCAGCTTTTCCATGGCAAAAATAGGCTTTTCTTTTACAGAAGTGCCTGCCAGGACAGGATTGTTGTCAAAGGCAGCCACAATATTCAATCCGTAGCTGGTAAAGCCATTGTAACCCAGCAAGGCTTTGCCCAGGTCCCCCGCACCGATGATAATTGCGTTTTTGGCATTGTTGTAATCCAGAAAGTTCTGCAAATCCTTTATCAACACATCAGTGGCATAGCCTACCTTTGGTCGGCCGGCTGTGGATGCACAGGACAGGTCTTTACGCACCTGCACATGGTTCAGTCCCAGCAGGTTTGCAATTGTAGTGGCGGATATATACTCTACACCCTCCTGATATTTCTCCTGTAAAAGTGAAAGGTATACCGGCAGACGGTAAAGGGTCCGTTTTGAAACTTGTTTATTCATATACGTCTCCTTTTTGATATATTTTTATCGATATATATTTTCATATTTAATATATACCTATTTATTACTCTTGTCAAGTTTAACATATACAAATAAACAGAAATGTTTTGGCGTATTTACATAAATTTTACATTTATCCTCTCCGGGTATGATTTTATGTGGAAAAAATATTAAATTTTACAGCAAAGGATTGGTTAATTTACAGCGGTGTGTTAAAATAGCGTTGTGAAATATATGAAAGAGGTACATTAATGATTACATTTGACGAGATTAAAAGCAATGAAGAAATCAGAACATATATACGCGCCGCAGACGAAAGCCTGAGCAGTCTGCAGTTTACCGAGCACAGCTTCGCCCATGTGGTGAGAACTGCCGATGTGGCCGGCCAGATACTGACAAAGCTGGGCTACGATGAAAGAACAGTGGAGCTGGGCAGAATAGCCGGATATATGCACGATATAGGCAATGTGATAAACAGGATAGACCATGCCCAGTCCGGTGCTGTAATGGCGTTCAGAATACTGGATAAACTGGGAATGCCCGCAGCTGAAATAGCCAAAATAGTGTGCGCCATAGGGAATCACGATGAAGGCACAGCCTACCCTGTGAACGAACTGGCCGCAGCGCTGATTATCGCTGACAAAAGCGATGTGCGCCGCAGCCGTGTGAGAGACAAAGGCACAATAAACTTTGACATTCACGACAGAGTAAATTACGCTGTAGAAAAATCAAAGCTGGTAGTAGATGAAGAAAATAAATTAATCACTCTCAATCTTATCATAGATGAAAAAATCAGCCCCATTTCAGAGTATTTTGAAATATTTATGAACAGAATGATGCTGTGCCGCCGTGCAGCAGGTTATTTCGGACTGAAGTTTGAAATCAATATCAACGGCATGAGAGTAATGTGATTTTATTTATGAATGTAGCTGTTATAAGGACAGTTTTTAAATGAGCAACTGAGTTACAGGAGGAATTTTATGGCTAAAGCTATACTGATATGCGGCAGAATATGCACCGGCAAAAGCACATACGCTGACAGCCTGTGTGCCGGCGGTAAAGCTGTTTCTCTGTCTATCGACGGGCTGATGCTGGCAATGCTGGACCCATATCTGGGGGATATGCATGAGGTATATACCGCAAGGGCAGAAAAATATCTGCTGGAAAAGTCGGTTGAAATAATAAACGCCGGCTGTGATGTGGTGCTGGACTGGGGATTCTGGACAGCAGCACAGCGCCGGGAAATAAAGGAATTTTACCGCAGCAAAGATATACAGTGGGAAATGCATTACCTGGACATAGACGACAGGGAATGGCGGCGCAGGCTTGAAAAGCGCAACCGGCTGGTGCAGCAGGGCAAGACTGATGCTTACTATGTAGACGAAAATCTGGCAGCAAAATTCCGGTCAAAATTTGAAAAACCGGACAGAAATGAAGCAGATGTATGGGTTACTCAATAATATTAATGGCAGGGTTTTCCCTGCCTTTTTTAGTGTGTGTATTGTAAAAGCGCAGCGGTTTATTGTATAATTATGTTATATAACTGATTTGCAGGAGGGCGTATGTACAAGGACAAGGCCGTATATGCCATAGTGCTGGCAGCCGGAAAAGGCACCAGAATAGGCTTCGATAAAATGATGTATAAGCTGGATAAATATACAGTAGCAGAGCATTCCATAAAAGCGTTTCGGGACAATGAGTATGTGGACAGAATAATAGTGGCCGCAGGCGATAACTACGACCGGCTGGCACCTCTGGCAATAAAAAACTACAAGGTAAGGCGGGTTATTCACGGAGGCAGCACCAGAGCCAGAAGCGTGCTGAACGCCATGGAATATGTGCCTGAAAACCGGATAGTTGCCATTCACGATGGGGCAAGACCTTTTGTGACACAGGAAATCATCAGCCGGGCAATAGAAGCAGCCCGGGAGCATAAGGCCGCTATCCCATGCGTAAAGGTAAAGGATACTATAAAGCAGGCCGAAAATGGTTTTATAGAAAAAACCCACGAACGCGACAAGCTGTACATAGTGCAGACGCCACAGGTGTTTGATGTAAATTTATACAGAGAAATGGTGGATAAATACTTTGATGAAACCATTACAGATGATGCACAGCTGTTTGAAAGAGGCGGAGTAAAGGTGCGGATAGTTCCGGGGGCATACGAAAACTATAAAATAACCACCATAGACGACATACGAAAGGAAAAGAAAATGAGAATAGGTCACGGATATGATGTACAAAAACTGGTCGAGGGCAGAAAGCTGATAATGGGCGGAGTGGAAATACCGTACGAAAAAGGTTTGCTGGGCCATTCTGATGCAGATGTAGTTCTGCACGCAGTCAGCGATGCACTGCTGGGCGCTATGGCGCTGGGCGACATAGGCAAGCATTTTCCTGACACTGACCCACGCTATTCCGGCGCTGACAGTCTGGTACTGCTGGGCCATGTGGCGGATATGATATTTGACCACGGCGCAGATGTGGAAAATGTGGATGTCACCATTCTCTGCCAGAGACCAAAGCTGGCACCTCACATCCCACAGATGAGGGAAAATATTGCCCAGGCACTGGGTTGTGATGTGAACAGGGTTTCTGTAAAAGCTACCACAGAAGAAGGTCTGGGCTTTACCGGTGAAGGTCTGGGCATAGCATGCCATTGTGTATGTCTGCTGAGTACAGTGGAATAATCGTAAAACGGGCACGGCTTTTAAAGCCGTGCTTTTTGTATTTTTGTCAAATTTTTCAAATACACTTTTATTACAAATTGATAATATTTTATATTTATGCTTTTATTATTCTTATTTATATGGTATCATATTAAGATAGAATAATTGTTTTTTCTCCCGACGGGAATTAATCATAAAGGTGGTATTGATATGGAATTTTCCGGACTTTTCAGTTCACTTATAAGCATAATAAAAACTATCAGCCTGGCCGACATAATTGATGTGGCCATCATCACTTATCTGGTTTTCAATGTGCTGAAGCTGATGAACAAAACAAAGGCTACCCCTCTGCTGAAAGGTGTGGCACTGATTTTCTTCGGATACATAATTGCATCCCAGTTCAAGCTGAAAACAGTTACATTTTTGATTGAAAGCCTGCTGCAGGTAGGTTTTATTGCTTTGCTGGTGGTATTCCAGCCAGAGCTGCGCCGTGCTTTAGAGCAGGTGGGCAGCGGCAATCTGTTTTCTCTGAGCTTTTTCCGCAAAAGGACAGTGGAGGAAGTGGAGGCAGACCGACTGCGCAAGGCCATAGCCGGTATATGTGACGCAATGGAGAGAATGAGCGAAAAGCAGACAGGCGCACTGATTGTAATGGAAAATTTCACCAGTCTGGAAGGCATAAAACAGTCCGGTACTGTGGTCAACGCCGACATAACACCAGAGCTGATAGGCACTGTTTTTTATGATGGTTCTCCTCTCCACGACGGTGCCATGATAATCCACAACGGCCGCATTACCAACGCCGGCTGTGTGCTGCCGCTGAGCGACAACCTGGAAATCAGTAAAGAAATGGGTACACGCCACCGCGCCGCCCTGGGACTGAGCGAAGTGAGCGATGCCATCGCTCTGGTGGTAAGCGAAGAAACAGGCACTATCTCCTACGCTAAAAACGGCGTACTGAGAAGAAACCTGGACAGACAGAGCCTGTACGATATGCTGAACAACGAATTTGTACAGCCTGTAATTGATTCTGCCGATGAAGTGCAGACAAATAAATTCTTAAGGAGGAAAAACTAATGTCAAAAGGTAAATTTTCACATCTGTTTGAAGACAACCGCTTCCTGCTGGCTCTTTCCTTCTTTATCGCAGTGACACTGTGGGGCTATGTGGTGGTATATGTAAACAATCAGGACACCACCACAATCCGCAATGTACCAATCAATATGCAGTACCGCCGGAGTATGTATCAGTCCATGGGGCTGGATGTTATTGAAACAGATATATCCTCTGTAGATGTTACCGTTACAGGTCCCAGAAGCGTAACCGGTGACCTGACTGCCGACGATATAATCATCTATCCGTCCATCACCACAATAGAAGGTGCCGGCACATATTCACTGGCACTGACTTATGAAAAAACATCAAATGTAAAGAACTTTACAATAAATTCCCTGAGCAAGGACACAGTTTCTGTGCGACTGGACAGAGTGGTGACAAAAGAGTTTCCGCTGGAAGTGGATATTTCCACCATCACTGTTGGCAGCGACAAAATGGCCGACAGACCTACAGCAAACCCTGCTGTACTGACTGTTACCGGTCCTGAATACAAAGTGAGCACCATCAGCAGAGTGGTGGCTGCCACCACCGTCAAAGAAACGCTGTCCCAGTCTGCCGTGCTGCCGGGTGAAATTATACTGTATGATGAAAACAACAGTGAAATCGACCACAAGCTGCTGACTTTTGACAAAGATGCAGTGGACATCACAGTGCCTATTATGAAAGAGGTAACTGTACCTATAAAAGTGGAATATGTGAATGTTCCTGACGGTTTTGACACATCAGTGCTGAACATGTCATTGTCAATAAAAGAAATCCGTCTGGCAGTGCCTGCAAAGAACGCCGGCAGTCTGACAGAATTTGTGGCAGGCTATATCGACCTGTCCACATTGCAGACAGACCAGCCGTATGTGCTGGATATCAAACTGCCTACAGGCTATCGCAGTATGGATGACATCCAGCAGGTAAACGCCACAATCTCATCAGAAAATCTTGTGGAACGCAGTGTAAATGTGGACGAAATAAAAATACTCAATGACGCCAACGGAAGCATTCAGGTGCTGACACAGATTATCAGCAATGTAACTGTTCTGGGCGAAAAAGAAGCGGTGGAAGCACTGTCCCACGGCAGTGTGATAGCACAGATAGATGCATCCAGACTGTCAGCGGCTCAGGGCCAGCAGACAGTGGAAGTAAGCTTTATCATTCCGTCCACCGACAAAGCATATGTAAAAGGCGTATACACAGCAACAATAAAGATTTAAAAGGAATTTTATGATTTTAATAAACAACATAAAATTGAACATAAATGCCGACCGGCAGACTGCTCTGGACAGAGGGGTGAAAATGCTGGGCATCAGCCGCAGCCGGATAAAGGATATATGGGTACACAAGGTGAGTATCGACGCCAGAAAAGGCAATGTAAGCTTTGTGTACAGCGTGGCTGTAAAACTGGCAAATCCGGCGGCTGAGGAGAAATTCAGCGGTAAAAATCGCGACATAGTAGTAAAAAAAGAGCCGGAAATCAGTTTTGGCCGAGGCGGTGAAAAAATCAGCAGCAGACCGATAGTTTGCGGCTTTGGTCCGGCAGGTTTTATGTGCGCACTGGTGCTGGCAAAGATGGGCTTTCGTCCCATCGTGCTGGAGCAGGGCCAGAAAATAGAACAGCGCATACAGACCGTAAAGGAATTTGAAGAAAAAGGCATACTGAACACTGCCAGCAATATTCAGTTCGGCGAAGGCGGCGCAGGCACATTCTCTGACGGCAAGCTGACCACCAGAATTTCCGACGAAAGATGCGGCTATGTGCTGGACACCTTTAT
Source organism: Oscillospiraceae bacterium (assembly GCA_017473015.1). Classification (GTDB taxonomy): domain Bacteria; phylum Bacillota; class Clostridia; order Oscillospirales; family Ruminococcaceae; genus RGIG3102. The sequence goes on from JAFUNP010000033.1 coordinate 66,011, forward strand.
CCGCCACGGCGCACCGGCCGAAATAGCAAAAATGGCCAAACCCCACATAGGCACAGACCTGCTGGTGGGTGTAATAAAAAATATAAGAGAAGAAATACTGTCACTGGGCGGCGAAATACTGTTTGACACTGCCCTGACAGACATTGTTATAACCAACGGCAGGATTTCCGCTGTGAAAACCACAAATGGTGATATTCCTACACAGCATCTTATCCTTGCCACAGGCCACAGTGCCAGAGAACTGTTTTTCACACTGAAGGACAGAGGCGTGGAAATGCTGGCGAAGCCGTTCAGTGTAGGTGTGAGAATTGAACATCTGCAAAGCGAAATAGACAAAGGTCTGTACCACAACCTTGCCGGCCACCCTGCCCTGCCAAAGGGCGAATACCAGCTGTCTGACACACGCCGTGAGAGAGGTGTGTACACATTCTGTATGTGCCCCGGCGGCAGTGTTGTAGCGGCAGCCAGCGAGGAAAACACAGTGGTGGTAAACGGTATGAGCCGCCATGCCCGTGACGGCAGAAATGCCAACAGCGCGCTGGTGGTGTCTGTAAATCCACAGGATTTTGACAACGATTTTACCAAAGCCATTGCTTTCCAGAGAAAACTGGAAAAAGCTGCTTTCACAATGGGCGGCAAAAGCTACAAGGCACCGGCCCAGACAGTGGACAGATTTCTGGCCGGCAAACCGGGTATGAATATAAAAAGAGTACAGCCTACTTACCCTGTGGGCGTTGTCCACGGGGATTTTGACCGGCTGTTCCCATCATTTATCACAGACAATCTCAGACAGTCACTGCCTGCCCTGGACAGAAAGCTCCACGGCTTTGCTGCTGGCGACAGTGTGCTGACAGGCGTGGAAACACGCACCTCCTCCCCTGTGCGCATTACAAGGGACGAGGATTACCAGAGCAATATACGCGGACTGTACCCTGCCGGTGAAGGCGCAGGGTACGCAGGCGGCATTATGAGCGCCGCTGTGGACGGCGTAAGGATTGCACAGTATATATGCGCAAAATACAAACCGGAATAAGTAAAAACAAGAGGTATAAATGCTTTATCGTAAATGGAAAGTGAAGGAATTTGCAGACCGGCAGGTAAACAGCCTGGCCGGTGAACTGGGGGTGGACAGCCTGCTGGCAAAGGTGCTGCTGGCAAGAGATGTGCACACCAGGCAGCAGGCTACAACTAAATATCTGGACGCCGCTCCTTTGTCTGACCCGTTTCTGATGAAGGATATGGACAAAGCGGTTGACCGCATTATGCAGGCGGTGGAAAATGAAGAAAAAATAGTAATTTACGGCGACTATGATGTGGACGGTGTATGCGCCACAGCCACACTGTTCTCCTATCTGGAAAGTATAGGTGCAAATGTATTTTACAAACTGCCAAACCGTGAAAACGAGGGCTACGGTCTCAACAGCCGGGTGCTGAAAAAGTTCAAAGACAAAGGCGTGGGGCTGGTAGTCACAGTGGACAACGGCATTTCTGCCATTGATGAGGTGGCTTATGCCAACAGCATCGGTCTGGATATAGTAATCACCGACCACCATCTGCCTAAAAAAGAGATACCCAAGGCACTGGCTGTGGTGGACCCGCTGCAGCCGGACGACACCTCCCCCTGCAAAATATTGGCAGGTGTAGGCGTGGCTTTCAAACTGGTGTGTGCCCTGGAGGGTGCCAGCTGTGAAGAAATGCTGGATTTCTATGCAGACTTTGTATGTGTAGGTACAGTGGCTGACCTGATGCTGCTGGAGGGTGAAAACCGCACAATGGTAAAAGCCGGGCTGGAAATCCTCAACAGCCGGCCGAGATGTGGCTTTGAAAGTCTTTTGAAAATAAGCGGTATTCTGGGCAAAGAAGTAACCAGCGAAAATATAGCCTATACGATAGCCCCCCGCATAAATGCAGCCGGCAGAATGAGCGACGCTACCAGCGCACTGGAACTGTTGCTGAGTGAAGATGAAGAAGACGCCGACAATCTGGCAATGTTCCTGGACAATGAGAACAAAAAGCGCCAGGACACCCAGAACAAAATGGCGGAAGACATAACCAACGAAATACTGGCCAACGGAGAAATGATGAAGGACCGCGTTATCGTGGTATGGGGCGACGAATACCATCCGGGCGTGGTGGGCATAGTTGCCAGCCGTCTGGTAGAAAGATATGCACGCCCTGCCATAGTGTTCACCAAGGACGGTGACGAATACAAAGGCAGCGGTCGCAGCGTGCCGGCATTCAGCCTGCACAACGCACTGGATAAGACAAAGGAATATCTTATCCGTTTCGGCGGTCATGAACTGGCTGCCGGCCTGGCGGTGGAAAAGGAAAATCTGGAGAATTTCCGCCGTGCTATAAACGAATTTGCACTTAAAGATGAAAATATGTCCAAAACAGCAGACCTGGACATCGACTGTCTGGTGTCTTTGTCCGAAATAAACACCCGTTCCGTAAGTCAGGTTGATTTTCTGGCACCTTTCGGCAACGGCAACCAGAGCCCGCTGTTTATGGCAAAAAACCTGCAGATTACCGCGGTGTTCCCTGTCAGCGACGGCAAACATGTGCGTATCAAAATGCGCCAGGGCAACAATATAAATCAGGGTATTATGTTCAATGTGACACCCGGCGAATTTGCCTACAAACCGGGAGACTACATCGATGCCTGCTTTTCACTGTCAATATTCCAGGGGGAAACCGGCGACATGGTATCCATGCGCATCAAGGAAGTGCGCCCGGTGGGCATCACCGACAGAATGATAGATGAATACGACATCTATCGCCTGTTTCTCAATGATTTCAGCCTTTCACCGGACAAAAAATCTATTCTCTGCCCGATAAGGAACGATGTGGCACAGATATACCGAAGAATAATAGCTGAAAAGGTGAACTGTGATGACCTGAGACCGCTGTTTGTGGCGTTTTCGTCAATGTCCAGCGGCAAAATACAGGTGATTATAGATGTACTTCAGGACCTGGGACTGATTGAAATAGTGCGCACAGATATTGCAAACTATTTTGCTCCTGTGGCTGTAAAAGAGAAAAAAGACCTGATGAGCAGCAAAATACTGCTCTCTCTCCAATAAATTATAAGGTGGTATGATTTATGAAATATGACGAACTGCAAAAAATACTGGCTGAATCGGGTAAACATTATGACCTGGAGATGATTGAAAAAGCCTACCGCCTGGCTGATGCCAGCCACGAAGGCCAGTTCCGTAAAACAGGCGAAGCTTACATTGAGCATCCGCTGGCTGTTGCCGGCATTCTGGCGGAACTGGGTATGGACTCCACCTGTATCGCCGCCGCAATCATGCACGATGTGGTGGAGGACACTGCTGTAACGCTGGAAGAAATAGAAAAGCTGTTCAACAAGGATGTGGCACTGCTGGTAGACGGTGTAACAAAGCTGGGCCAGATTCCACTGTCCACACAGGAAGAACAGCAGGCAGAAAACCTGCGTAAAATGCTGCTGGCAATGAGCAAGGACATCAGGGTTATGATTATCAAACTCTGTGACCGTCTGCACAATATGCGCACCTACGAAGGCTGGAAGCCACAGAAACAGCGCGACAAAGCCCTGGAAACAATGGATATTTACTCCTCCATCGCCCACCGCCTTGGTATGAGCAAAATCAAAGATGAACTGCAGGATATTTCTCTGAGGATTCTTGACCCTGTGGGCTACAATGAAATAAAACATGTTATTGAACGCGACGGCAGTGCACAGACACTGGTGGACAGCATTGTTACCAATGTGAAGAATAAGCTGAACGAATTTGGGCTGAGCAACGCAACCGTTCTGGGCAGGGTAAAAAGCGTATACGGCGTATACCGCAAACTGTACATTCAGAACCGTGACTACGGTGAAATCTATGATATTTACGCTGTGCGTATCATTCTCAACAGCGTGGCTGAGTGTTACAACGCTCTGGGGCTGATGCATGATATGTACCGTCCTATTCCTTCCCGTTTCAAAGACTATATTTCATCCCCTAAAGCCAATATGTACCAGTCACTGCACACCAGTGTAATCGGCAAGGACGGTATTCCTTTTGAAATACAGATACGCACATGGGATATGCATTATACCGCTGAATACGGTGTTGCTGCACACTGGAAATATAAAACAGGCCTGCAGGGTGCTGACAACATGGACGAAAAGCTGGCATGGGTACGCCAGATGCTGGAAAATCAGCAGGATACAGACGACAACACCGAACTGCTGGCAAGCATCAAAAGTGACCTGGTGCCTGATGATATTTTTGTATTCACTCCTAAAGGTGATGTTATCAACCTGCCTGCAGGTGCCACTGTAATCGACTTTGCCTATGCTATTCACTCTGCTGTAGGTAACAGAATGACAGGTGCCAAGGTAAACGGCAGAATGGTTTCCATAGATTACAAAGTTTCCACCGGTGAAATCATCGAGGTTATCACAGGACCGAAGGACAAAGGCCCGTCCCGCGACTGGCTGAATATAGTAAAAACCAGTGAAGCCAAGAGCAAAATCCGCTCATGGTTCAAAAAAGAAAGAAAAGAAGAAAATATTGTTGAGGGCAAAAACGCCCTTGATAAAGAAATGCGCCGCAACCTTATCAACCTGACTGACGACCTTTACGACGAGTTTATGGATGATTTGGGCAAGCGCAGCAAATACAACAACAAAGAAGAGCTGTTTGCAGCCATAGGCTACGGCGGTATCCAGATATCCAAGGTTATGCTGAAAGCAAGGGATATGTGGAGTAAAATCCAGAAAGAGCGCGAAGCTGCCGAAACACCTGTTCAGCAGCAGGTGGTTACAGCTCCGGTGAAAAAGCCAAAGAGCTCCAACGGCGTTATTGTTGAAGGTCTGGACAACTGTCTGGTTAAATTCTCCAAATGCTGTTCACCTCTGCCGGGGGACGAAATCGTGGGCTTTATCACCCGTGGCTTCGGCGTATCCATCCACAAAAAGAGCTGTGTAAACGCCCAGCCTAAAAACATTGACCCTGAAAATCAGGCCAGATGGGTACATGCATACTGGGCAGACAATATCAGGGAAGACTTCAAGGCCTCTCTGGAGCTGATTGCTATTGACAACGGCATGGCGCTGGCAGAGGTTTCAATGCAGCTGGGCAATATGAGAGTGCCTATCTATGCAATGAACGCCAAACAGACACCGGACAAACGCCTGGCAATGAGCATTACAATCGGTGTAAACAACACCGACCATCTCAACAGCATTATCGCCAAGTTGAAAAAGACCAAAAATGTGATTGATGTGCAGAGGTCATAACATCACACGGAAAGGGGTGTTTTTATGAACGAAAAGTTTGTCCCCCTTGAAAAACAATCGAAAAAAGCACAGAAACGGGCAGCTGCCGCAAAACGCGGCAGCTGGTACGGTGTAAAGCCTGTGACAAAGGTTGTACAGGAAAACAAAAAAGACAAACTGGAAAAAATCAAAAAAAAAGAGGTAAATGACTACAGATGAGAGCAGTAATACAGAGAGTAAAAGACGCATGGATTACAGTAAACGGCGGTGAAAAACAGGAAATGGGCGCCGGTCTGGTGGTACTGCTGGGTGTGCGCGAAGGAGACATCCCGGAAGATACACTGGCAGTGGCACAGAAAATCAGTCAACTGCGCATTTTTGAAGACGAAAACGGCAAAATGAACATCGGTCCGCTGGATATGGGACTGGACTGTATGGTTGTGAGCCAGTTCACTCTGTTTGCCGATACTAAAAAAGGCCGCAGACCGTCCTTTGTAAAAGCTGCCCGTCCAGAAGTAGCCATTCCTATTTATGAAAAATTCTTATCCGAAATACAGTCCATGGGCTTCGGCAAGGTGGTGCACGGCGAATTTGGCGCCGATATGCAGATTAACCTGACCAACGACGGCCCTGTGACTATAATCATCGATACAGATGAATGGAGGGGTAACTGATGAAAGCATATCATCTGATGGGCAAAGCACCATACTACACAAACTGCTTTATGCTTACAGACAACAAAGGCTGTGCGGTGCTGATTGACTGCAGTGCTGACATAGAAAAAATAAAGGCCATTCTGGAGAATGACCGCTGCCGGCTGTCCGCAATTCTGCTGACCCACGGCCACCAGGACCACAGAGAAACACTGGACCAGGCTGTGGCAGAATTCGATTGCCCTGTTTATCTGGGCGAGGAAGATGCAGCACAGTTCGGTCTGGAAAACACTATTGCCTATGAAGACCTGGGCAATCTGCTGTTTGGCGAAATACGCCTGCACACCTTCCATACACCGGGCCATACACCTGGCGGCTACTGCCTGATGTGCGAAAACATGCTGTTCTGCGGTGATACACTGTTTGCAGGTACTGTAGGCAGAACGGACTTCCCAGGCGGCAGCTTTGAAGTGCTGAAAGAAAGCCTGGCCAGAATTGTGAGCAAGGTGCCGGACGAAATGCAGGTTCTGCCTGGCCATAACCATTTTTCTACAATGAAGCAGGAAAAAGAACAGAATCCATATCTGAGAAGACTGTAAGATAAATATATGCAATACCAATAAAACTTCAAAAGAAGTTTTAAAGTGATTAAATTATTATCGAAGATATAAAAAAACTCAATCCAAAATTTTTGGAGATTTATATGCAATTATTTTTAGTAAATTATGACACACATTATGAAATAGAACAGCTGAGCAGGATGTTTTTCCGTGAGCTGACTGTTATAAAAACAGACAGTCTGCCACAGCTGCCGGAAGATGATTACATTCTGATAGTGAACAAAAGCGGCAGCTTTGATATTTCCCTCTGTCTGAAAGGCGAAAGCCACAGCACTACTCTGACTGTGGACCCGCAGGGTGCCAAAGAGGAAATGCAGCTGTGTACAGAAGCCTACCGCCTGTATGAAAAAGCCACAGGTGCAGGGCTGCCATGGGGTGTTCTGACTGGGGTAAGACCTGTGCGCCTAATGAGAAATCTGTATAAAAAAGAAGGAAATATACAGAATGTAATAAATAAATTCAAAAATGAATACCTGGTAAGTGATGAAAAGATAAAGTTGTGTACCGATATTTTCAATCTGCAGAAACCTGTTATTGAAGGTGGCAGACCAAACGACTACAGCCTGTACATATCCATCCCCTTCTGTCCGTCACGCTGCAGTTACTGTTCTTTTGTTTCTACATCAGTAAAAAGTGCAGGTCATCTGATGGCAGGCTATGTGGACAATCTGTGCGAAGAAATACGCTACACAGCAAAAAAAGCCGAGGAAGCCGGGTTAAAGCTGAAAACTATTTATATGGGTGGCGGCACTCCTACCGCTATCACTGCGGCTATGCTGGAACAGGTGATGAAAACAGTACAGGAATGCTTTGACCTGTCACAGGTGGAGGAATACACCGTAGAGGCCGGCAGACCTGACTGCACCGACCTGGAAAAGCTGATGATTATAAAAAAATACGGCGCTGACCGTGTTTCCATAAACCCCCAGACTTTTTCTGACAATGTGCTGAAAGCAATTGGCCGAAACCACACTCACCGGGATTTCCTGCGCTGTGTAGCAGATGCAAGAAAAGCCGGCTTTGACAGCATCAATATGGACCTGATTGCCGGCCTGCCGGAAGACACTGTGGAAGGCTTTGAAAAAAGCCTGCGCGGCTGTATTGAGCTGGGCGCAGAAAACATCACTGTTCATACACTGACTTTGAAAAGAGCCTCAAATCTGGTTATCAGAAATGAAGAGCATCATTATGACGATGTGGAAAAAATGATAGCCAAAAACAGCATGCTGGCAAAATACGGTTACAAGCCATATTACATGTATCGCCAGAAGTCAACTGTGAAAAATCTGGAAAATGTTGGATTTTCACAATCCGGACACGAAAGCCTGTATAATATGTATATAATGGAAGAAATACAGACTATCATCTCCTGCGGAGCAGGTGGTGTAAGCAAAGTGGTAGGTCCCGGTGGTGAAATCGACAGGGTGTACAATTATAAATATCCCAACGAATACATCAAGGACTTTTCTGCCATACTCAGAAGGAAAGATGAGGTATTTGATTTATGCCGGCAATATGGATTCCAAAAAGATTAGTAGATTTAAATCTGATAAATACAGCAGGACTGTCCAAACGGAGCTTTATCCGCCATTGTGAATTTGAATACGAAAGCCGTGTGTATGCCACTGCCAAGGAAGTAATAGAGGAGGGCAGGCATATCATTATGCTGACCGGACCGTCTGCCAGCGGCAAAACCACCACAGCATTCAAGCTCCGTGACAAGCTGATTTCCATGGGCAAAAACGCCCGGGTGATTTCACTGGATAATTTTTTCAAAAATCAGGAAGACTATCCCCGTCTGGAAAACGGAGAAAAGGATTACGAAAATGTGACAGCTCTGGAGCTGGGGCTGTTTGAGAAATGCTTTAAGGAACTGCTGGAAAAAGGCAATGCAAAATTCCCGGAATTTGACTTTCAGAACGAAAGAAGAATCGAAAATGCCATTGAACTGGAGCTGAAAGGCGGATTTGTGATAGTGGAAGGTATCCACGCGCTGAATCCCATACTGCTGGGGCTGTTGCCGGAAAACGAAGTGTTTACCATTTATGCCGGTTTGCGTGAGGAATATTCTTTCCGCGGTCAGAGAATACTGCCTACAAGGGATATACGCCTGCTGCGCCGAATGATACGCGACTATAAATACCGCGGCCATTCTCCGCAGAAAACCATAGCCATGTGGCAGTCCGTATGCGACGGCGAAGACAAATATATAAAAATATTCAAGCCTAATGCCGACCTGCTGCTGGATACATCTTTCAGCTATGAACTACTGATAATGCATACTGCGCTGGCAGATTTTGAACAGTATATCGACGATACTCCTGAAGGCCAGAGACTGGCGGGGCTGTTCAAGATTTTTGACAACCTGGGCTACCTGCCTCTGGGTGTGCTGCCGCAAAGCTCTATGCTGTGTGAGTTTTTTATATAAAGCGTTTGCTTTTAAATACGATTTGGATATAAAGGAGAATTTTACTATGAAATTATTTGAAGACCTGATGAACAAAGCTGAAAAATTTGCTGACCAGGCTGTAAAAGTGAGCAAAGAAGCATTTGACCAGACAAAAGTTATGGCTGGCGAAGCCATGGACAAAGGTCAGAAAAAGATGAAAGAGCTGTCACTGGAAAGCGATATGAAAGACGGTTACAGAAAGCTGGGCGAACTTGTATACAAAATGGAAAAGAACGGCACAACTGATGACGGTCTGAAAGCACAGTATATTGCTGAACTGGCTGCACTGGAAGCTGAAATCGAAGCACTGAAAAACAGCGACGTAAACGAAGAAGTTGATTTTACAGTGGAAGATGTGAAAGCCGAAATCAAAGAGGAAGCAACTGAAATTGTGGAAGAAATCAAAGAAGTTGTGGAAGAAGTAAAAGAGGCTGTTATGGGCGAAGCTGAAGAAGTGAGAGTATGCCCATCATGCGGCGCCGCTGCCGATGACGACGATGTTTTCTGCCATGACTGCGGCGGCAAGCTGAATTAATCACATATTTTCAGATATATCTAAAGGAGATACAAGGCATACTGCAGGAATTCCTGCAGTATGTTTTTCATAAGTGCTAAAATGGATGATTTCAATATAAATGATTATATAAAAAGATGTAAAAAATTTTTGATGTTTTATTATCTGTGCCTTTTTCTGCTAATTATTACTTTATTGGTATTTTCATTTATTACTGTTCCATTTAAATTGAAAGACTGTTTATTTAACGGACTTATGGCCTTTGGTATCATCTGTTTACTGTTAAAAAGCTATATACAGGTCAATATTCTGGTATGCCCTTACTGTAATGAACCTTTTTCCCAGGCAAGAGGCTTCGGGCTGGCAGATGTGCCTTATAAATGCAGGCACTGCGACAGGATAATTGATTCTGAAAAGCCTGATATACATAAACCATAATCATCTGTCACAAAACAGGCATATATATTAAAACTGTTGTAATCCCCCAGTGAAACTGGGGGATTCATATTTGAATAAGTCCTACTTGTACCTGTATGACCAATTTTATTGGCTCCCTCTGACGAGGGAGCTGTCGAACAAAGTGAGACTGAGGGAGAGAATATTCGATTCTCAAGTTTTTTCTTTCTCTCCCTCCGATTTTGTTTTCAACAAAATCACCTCCCTCGTCAAAGGGAGGCTTTCGTTCAATTTTTTATGCCTTTTATTTGCAAAGTAGTCTTTCTAATTCTTGTTTCACATATGTGCATAACCTTTTGGCAATTACCATCACAGTTAATTGTTTTGATATAGCAAAAACTGCGGCAAAAGCCGCAGTTTTATTTTTTATATTGTTTATTTGCGGAATCCGCCGCCACGGCTGCCACCGCCGAAAGAGCCACCTCTGCTGCCGCCGCCAAAGCCACCGGAACGGGATGAGCCGCCGAAGGATGAGCGTGAGGAAGAGAAAGAACCACCACGGGATGATGAGCCGGATGAGAAGGAACCGCCACGGCTGGATGAGCCAAAGCCGCCGGTGCGTGACGAAGATGATGAGAAGGAGCCGCCTCTGTTGCCTGAGCTGAAACCACCGGTGCGTGATGACCTGTTTGTGCCAGGTCGGTATGGAGGTGGTGTGGTATAAGAGCCACGTGGTGGATAGTGACCTGTGCGGTGCACTGTGGTGCCACCCGGTACAACCACTGTTCTCTGTCTGTATCTGCGTGGGCGTGAGGCCACATACACAATAAGTATAATCAGCACAATAATCAGCACATATACCGCAACCATAGTGGATTCATCATAATCTGCAGAGTTGTTCACCACTACATGTTCGCTGCCTGAAATACTGACACCGTAGTAATCTTCATACATGCCGATAAGCGCATCAAAAGCACGGCGTGCCGGTGTATCTATGGTTCTGTTTCTGAAATCGTCCTCTGTAAAATTGGACTGCAGAATATAGGACAGCTCATCGTCCGAAAATGCATACAGCAGCTCATCGCCCTGTACAATAACAGCGTCCACATCATCAACAGCTATGAAGAAAATACAGCTGCTGGCAGAAAGGTTTGTGTCATTGGCCAGGTCAATGGCTTTGTCAAAAATATCTTCGCCGCCTGTGGTATCCACCGTCACCACATGGATTTCACCGCCTACTCTGGAAACCAGGTCGTTATTCATCTGTGTCATGTGCTTTTCGGTAGAAGCGGACAGCACATTGGCATTGTCCTGCACATATTCACCGGCTGGCAGTATCTGAGTCTGGCTGGCCGGTTTTCTGGCCTGGCCTATAAAGAAAGACACTGCTATCACAGCTATAAGTACTGCCCATGCTGTAGAGCGTTTTTTGAAAAATTCCATTTTTTCTCCTGAAAATACAGATTTTTATAGTTTTGCGTATGCCGCCCTTTAAACTCCAGGCGGCATTACACTTTTACAGTAAAATTAATTATGCACGCAGTTCCATCAGTTTTGCTTTCAGTTCGCCTTCAATTCTGCCCAGTTCAGCTTCTGCTTCTCTGCGTTTTTCAGCGCCCTGTACCTGAATTTTCATCACTTCGTCCAGTGTGGTAATCAGCTGACGGTTGGTATGCTGCAGTGTTTCAATATCGATAATGCTTCTTTCAGCTTCTCTTGCTGTTTCGATTGTGCTGGTTTTCAGCAGATCAGCATTCTTTTTCAGCATTGCATTTGTGATTTCTGTCACTTCCTGCTGTGCTCTTGTGGCCTGTTTGGAATGTTCCAGACCCAGTGCCAGAACCATCTGGCTCTTCCACAGCGGAATTGTGTTCACGATGCTGGACTGAATTTTTTCAATCATCAGTGTGTCGTTGTTCTGCAGCAGGCGTGTCTGTGGACCCATCTGTACAGAAATCTGACGAGTCAGTTCCAGGTCGTGGATTTTCTTTTCAAAACGGTTGATAAGGTTTACAAAGTCATTGTATTCCTGTGCTGCTTCAGGGCTGCCTGTTTCTTCCGCTTTTTTGCGTATTTCTTCCAGCTCTGTAGCTTTCACTTCTGCCAGGCGTTTTTTACCGGCGATGATGTACATTGTCAGCTCTTTGTAGTATTTTTCGTTGAGAGCGTACATCTGGTCCAGCATAGCCACATCTTTCATCAGCGTAATCTGGTGTGCTTCCAGAGCCTGTACAATTTTGTCCACATTCTTTTCTGCTGCTGTGTACTTAACTTTCATTGTTTCCATAGCATCAGCAGGCTTCTTCAGGAAACTGAACAGACCTTTCTTTTCTTCTTCCGGTTCGAAGCCTTTCAGTTCTTTTACCAGGTCAGTCAGGTCATCACCGATTTCGCCCAGGTCTTTTGTTCTTACGCTGTTCAGGGCGTTTTCAGAAAAGTTTGCAATGTTTTTCTGTGCGGCTGCACCGTACTGCAGAACAAGATTGGAATTAGTGATATCAATTTTTTTGCTGAATTCATCAACTACTTTCTTTTCTTCTTCTGTCAGCATATCTTCATCCAGCTTAATAGCGTTCAGTTCTCTCTGGCGCTGGGCTTCTGCTGCAGCTTCAGCCTCTTTTTTGGCTTTTTCTGCTTCCTGCAGTTCCATTTCAGCCTGTGTCAGTACTGCCTGGGCTGTTTCCAGTTCAGGTTCAAGGGTTAGCTGTGGTGCAGCAGGTGCTTCTGCTGTTGGGTCTAAAGTAAGCTGTGGTACAAATTCCTTTTCGTTCATAGTTGTGTCTCCTTTATTGTTCTGACAGTGTCAGGTTGATTTTGTTTATATCGTCTTCGGTAAGGCCTTCCGTTTTCATCAGGTTTTCCATTACGGTGATGTCAGCGCTTACATCCAGGGCTTCACCAGCAAACAGTGTGTCCAGCTGTTTGTGGAATGCATTTACCACCATATCCAGCGTGTCCTCCACTTTTTTCATTGTGCCTGTGATATTTGCACCTTCCACGCCCTGTGAACCCATTCTGTCGTAGGTGTTCAGCAGTTTCATAGTGGTAGGCAGGTAGTAATTGAGAAATTTGCTCATCTGCGGTGTTTTGTCAGGGTGAGCGATAACATGGTCGAAAATTTTGGATGTGGTATACTCCAGGTCGTTTATCTGGTCCGAAATTTTTTCGTTTTCGATGTTTGCGTTCAGTCTGCGCATTTCGCTGATAGCCAGGTCTCTTTCCTTTATCAGCTTATCCACCTCCGGATTGCCTGTGGATTTCTTTTCTTCCACCGGCTGTGCAGGCTCCTGCTTTACCTGTGTGGTCTGCCGGGTCTGCTCTGCAGCATCAGCCTTTTTCTTGGCTGAATTATTCACTATGCTGTACAGTATGCCGGCAGCGATAATCAGCGGCACATAATGCAGCAGTGTGAACAGCGGCAGTATCAGCGCCCAGGCCAGCCACAGCATAGCCACAGCGTACAGGGGACTGACAGGTTTATTTCTTCTGTTTCGGCTCAATTTTGATGCTCTCCTTTTGTCACATTATTAATCATATTTTACTCTTTATAATAAGCCCGTGTCAATAAAATTTAACACATCTGCTATATTCTTAACATATATTTGTGAAAAATCAGCGATAAAAATAAATGAAAGACAAAGGACTGCCAGATGGTACCGGCAGTCCTTTGTCTTTGAGATATATGAATAAAGGAAAAGGCTGAATTAATGCTGAAACACAGCTTTATTTTTTCAGACTGTCTCTGATTTCACGCAGCAACAGAATATCTTCCGGTGTTGGTGGCGGAGCAGCTGGTTCCTCTTTCTTTGGTTCTGGTTTTGGTGCACGCAGTTTGTTAATCATTTTCACCATAGTGAAAACCACCACTGCAATAAGCAGGAAGTCCACAATATTCTGAATGAAAGCACCGTATTTGATGGCAACTTCTGCAGCAGTTTCTGTGGCAGGAGTGATGACATATTTCATATCGGTAAAGTTTACACCGCCTGTAATTACACTGAGAGCAGGCATGAACACATCATTTACCAGGCTGTTTACAATTTTTGTAAAAGCAGAACCGATAATAACACCGACTGCCATATCCACTACATTACCGCGGGATATAAATGCTTTAAATTCCTGAATAATTCCCTTTTTTTCCATTTTATGCCTCCTTGCATTTATTCGCATGCAGCTTACAATTAATGGAAAATCTCTTTATTTAATAATAAACTACGCGCCATTTAAAGTCAAGTAAAGTGATGGGTTTTACTTTTCTTTAATTAATTCTTTCGTTAAATTATATCGTTTTTTTGTAAAATTTACAATACAAATGGCAAAATATTTTTAATATTCCCATAAAATTCACCCAGTGTTCACATTGACTGCTTATAATAATAACTGCAAGACAGTGTGGTAAGGCTGGCTTGTAACCGGCATATCCGGTAAATATTTTTTCATGTGGCCCTCTTCCCCAGGAGGGCCCTCCTCTATTTTATAAAGCTTTTACGCTGCACACCTGTATGGGTGTGTATTTTTTTGTAAAAAAATGGGCTGTGAAATATACCGCAGTTTTGTGGGCATAATAGGCTGTATGGAGGACGTGAAAAGTGTTTGAAAAATTTATAAAAACAGGGCTGCTGATGGCAGCTTTCCGGGGATGGCTGTATATGTATACCGCTGACAGGGTTCCGGACATCATGTATTTCCGGCAGGGACAGGATATATGCATAGAATCTCTGCCTATAATTACCCTGAACCGCGGTGACACAGACCCAAGTCCCCGTACTACAAGCACAGACCGGCAGACATACACCGCGCGCCTGCTGGGACTGTTTCCGGTAAAGGAAGTATCAGTGATACAGACACAACAGCGATATGTAAATGTTTCCGGAAAGCCTTTCGGCATAAAAATGTTCTGCGATGGAGTAATGGTAGTGGGTTTTTCTGATATACTCACCGATTCCGGCTATCAGAATCCGGCCAAAACCGCAGGGCTTAAAACGGGGGACATAATCACCCATATAAATGATGAAAAGATGCACACCAATGAAGATGTGGAGAAAGTAATCACCAAGAGTGGCAGCAATCTTCTGAAAATAACTTATCTGCGTGACGATATACAGCACACCGCAATAATGGCAGCTGTAACTGACAAAAGTACCGGCGAGCCGCGAACAGGCATGTGGGTAAGGGACTCCGGCGCGGGAATAGGCACCATGACATTTTATGACACAGTCACAGGATACTTTGCCGGTCTGGGACACGGAATAAAAGATGTGGACACCCAGAAGGAGCTGAGACTGCTGTCCGGAGAAATAGTGCCGGTGAAAATAACAGGTATAGTGAAAAGCCGCAACGGCTCTGCCGGTCAGCTGAAGGGCAGGTTTATCACCACAATAGCCAGCGGCAAACTGCTGTATAACGGACGGTCAGGGGTATACGGCAAAGCATATTCTATGGACAAGGACAATATAATGCCTGTAGCCAGCCCCCGGGCCATAAAAACCGGGCCTGCATATATACTGACCACCATAAATAACACCACCCCACGGATGTATAAAGTGGAGATAGAAAAGGTAAATCTGACTGCCGATGACAACAACAAAAACATGGTTATCAGGATAACAGACAGCCGTCTGCTGACACTGACAGGGGGAATAGTGGCAGGAATGAGTGGCAGCCCCATAATACAGGACGGCATGCTGGTGGGCGCTGTGACCCATGTTTTTGTAAACAATGTGGAAAGAGGATATGGAATTTTTGCGGAAAATATGCTGAAAACACTGGACAGTGTGGCACGGACAGAAAGCAATATGGCGGCATAAGCTGCAATATTATTATCAGTTTACAGATTTATAGAATTGGCAGAGGAAAACCTCTGCCATAATTTTGATGAATATATATAACCATCACAATCTGTGTGATATTCTCACAGAAATGTAATAATTTAACTGTTAGAATAAAACAAAGACAACACCGGAAAGTGAGGGACCAATATGAAAAAAATACTGATGATAGTGGGTTCATTCAGAAAAAATTCTTTTAACATGCAGCTGGCATTGACCGCAAAAGAAATGCTGGCAGATAAAGCAGAGGTAAATATTCTGCAGTACGAAGACCGGCCGTTTTTCAATCAGGATATAGAAACCCCCACACCGGAAAGTATAGAGAGGATACGCCGGCAGGTAATGGATGCAGACGGAATATGGATATTCACCCCTGAATACAATTCACAGATTCCGGGTGTGCTGAAAAACCTGCTGGACTGGCTGTCAAGACCTGTAGTGCCGGGCGACTGGAAGCGCGGATCTGCAGTAAGAGGAAAAGCAGTGACTATAGCCGGTGTGGCAGGAAAAAGCGCAGCAGCAAATGCAAGGGCTAATCTGAAAGAACTGCTGGGGAAAATATCCATGAATGTAATGGGTGATACCGGCACAGGTTTTTATATGAACCATATCATAGCTGACACCGGTATGCTGCAACTGTCAGAAGAAAATCTGCGGCTGCTGAAAGAACAGGCTGAAAATTTTGTCAATGCGATATAATTAAAACAAAAAATTCACAGAGGCATATTGCCTCTGTTTTTTCTGTCAAAAAACTGTATTGATGCTATGAATTTAATTTTTTCGTGCTATAATGAAAACAAAATACATAATGCAAGAGAGGGCGCTATTATGGATATACGCGAAAAAATGTTTACAGACGACGGCAAATGGTACAAGGGCAATCTCCACGCCCACACAGTTAACTCTGACGGCAAACTGACACCGGAAAAATCTGTATTGATTTATAAACAGCACGGCTACAGCTTTATGTGTCTGTCTGACCATGACATTTACACAGACCTGCGCGACCAGCTGGACAGCGAGGACTTTATCACTCTGCCAAGCGTAGAGGGCAGTATCCGTCTGCTGGATTCTTCCTTCCTGAATATTGATGTTGATGAGTACACAGAGGGCAAAGGCTACAAAGATTATGACGCCGATACAATCTGGGACGAAATTTTCAGCCTGGGCGAATACAGACAGATGAAAACTCACCACATTCACGGTATTCTGGGCAACAAAGCCATGCAGGAAGCCGCCGGTGACAACATCATCAAAGACAACGAAAGAACACCGATGAGGGTTTATTTTGACAACTGGGACGGCTCACAGGCGGCAAATATATTCTCTGATTATCTGAAAGAAAAAGGCTGTTTCACAACATACAACCACCCTATCTGGTCAAGGGTTGAACACGAAGATGTAAGAGGCATCAAAGGCTTCTGGGGGCTGGAAGTGTACAACTATGCTTCTGTAAATGAATGCGGCGAAGGGGAAGATACAACTTTCCTTGATATGCTGCTGCGCAAAGGCACTGACATCAATGTGTTTGCCGCTGATGACAACCACAACGAAGGCGTATATCCTGACAGCTTCGGCGGATTTGTAATGGTACAGGCAGATTCCCTGACACACGAAAACATTGTAAACAGTCTGCTGGAAGGCAGATACTATGCATCCAGCGGTGCCCAAATCAGCCAGTGGGGCGTGAAAAACGGCAGCGTTTATGTAGACTGTGCCGGTGCAAAAAGAGTAAATTTCCTGTTTGGCGGTAAAGTAGGTGTAAGCAGAACTGTAGTATGGGCCAACGAACAGCCGCTGAAACATGTGGAATGTCCTATCCAGGGTGTGGAAACAACTGTGCGCATTGAAGTAATCGATATAAATGATAAAAAAGCATGGACAAACCCAATCAGGCTGAAATAGTACTGTAACAAAACAGACTGTTATTATTCAGACCATTGTGATATAATACTGTAAAAATAACTACAAGAGGTATGATTTATGTACGAAAAGTTTGAAAAATGGCTGGACGGCGCACTGGAGCTGGAAATTCCTGAAACTGCCGTGGCACTGAATTTCAATATATACGAAGACGGCGACGACTGGTGGGCAGTGGAACTGGTGGCCTGTGACCGTTTTGATGTAAATGACCGGGACTGGGCATGTGATGAAGTATTTGCCACAAGAGATGAACCATTTGAATGGCAGGAAGCCACTGAATGGCAGACCATAATGGAAAATGTAACCGGCTGGGTGGCAAAATACCTGGCAGGCGGTCTGCACGCAGACACAGCTAGAAAGTACGACGGCGTAGGCTGCGGCTTTGTGGACGGCGACATTGAAATAATGTATATCAAAGAATAATCAAAAGAGAAAACCACCCGTGAGGGTGGTTTTTTTATTTGTCTTTGACACAGATATTTACATATCTTCTTTTTTCATTTTTCAGAAAACTTATCTATATCTCTTCTTAAAAATCACCTGTTATATCAAAGGCATGATTCAGCGGTCCGCTGCCCGTGCCCAGATTCAATCCGTCTGCCAGCGCTGAAGAAATATACTTTTTGGCTTTTTCCACGGCTGTTACAAGATTATACCCTTTTGCCAGATTTGATGCAATGGCACTGGACAATGTACAACCTGTGCCGTGAGTATTGGGATTATCTATCCTTTCGCCGTAAAACCAACAGACAGCTTTGCCGTCATAAAGCAGGTCATTGGCATCGTTTATACTGTGGCCGCCTTTCAGCAGTACGGCACAGCCATATTTTTTGTGTATGGCCTGGGCCGCCGCCAGCATATCATCGGCAGAATGTATTTCTATTCCGGTTATTACCTGGGCTTCCGGCACATTGGGGGTAATAACAGTGGCTATAGGAAACAGCCGTTTCATCATACATTCAACACCGTCCTCTGTCAGCAGGCGTGAACCACTGGTAGACACCATAACAGGGTCCACCACAATATTTTTCGCTTTATAATACACCAGTTTTTCTGCTGTTGTCTGAATCAGCCTTTTGTCGGCCATCATACCTGTTTTTATTGCGTCGGGATAAATATCCGTAAAAATGCAATCCAGCTGATTTGCCAGAAATTCCGGTGTGGACTCCATTATTCCATAAACGCCGGTGGTATTCTGGGCTGTAAGAGCAGTGATTGCACTCATGGCATACACGCCATGGGCAGTCATTGTCTTGATATCAGCCTGGATACCGGCGCCTCCACTGCAGTCAGAACCTGCAATAGTCAATGCTGTTTTCATAATAATTCTCCTTTTACAACATTTTGTTTTAAGCGGTCAAAGGCGGTGCCCTCAATTGGCCGCATTATGTATCATTCTTTTATCTTTTTCACCAGTGCCAGCATATTTTCTGTGGCGGCAGATATGTCATCCTGAGCCAGCACTGCGCTGACTACTGCTATGCCGTCCACTCCTGTGCCTGCCAGCTGTGGCGTATTTTCCCGGCTGATTCCGCCGATAGCCACAACAGGAATAGACACCCGTCGGCATATATCTGCCAGACCATCCACTCCCAGAAAAGAGGCATCTGTTTTGGTGGCAGAGCCGAAAACCGCTCCACAGCCTATGTAATCCACCCCATCTGCCACAGCCTTTAAAGCCTCAGTCACATTGTGAGCACTGATACCTATGATTTTATCTTTACCCAGAAGCTGTCTTGCCTGAGCTATAGCCATATCACTCTGACCGATGTGTACCCCGTCAGCATCAACCGCCAGAGCGATTTCCACATTGTCATTGATGATAAAAGGCACTCCGTATTTTTCACACACAGGTTTCAGTTCCTGAGCCAACTGCAGAAATTCCCGGTAAGGGGTATCCTTTTCCCTTAACTGCACACAGGTAACGCCGTGCTGCAGCGCTGTTTCCACCGCTGTGGCAAGGCTGTGGCCTGATTTCAGCCACTGCCTGTCTGTTACAAGATAGAGAGTCATACAAGTTTTATCTATAATCAATTTTTACCTCCTCCAGCCGCTGTGGCTGTAATTCATAAGCTGCGTCAGCCAGAGCAGCACGCAGGCCGCCGGGAGAATGTGCTCTCTCCCCTGCCATTTCGGCACATTTTTTCCAGAAAGCACAGGCCGCAACAGAGCATTCAAAGCTGTGACCGGCTGTGGCAAATGCCGCCAGCAATGCCCCCAGCATACAGCCGCTGCCGGATACAAGGCTCATCATACTGCTGCCGCCATGAACAACTGCTGTTTTTACTCCGTCAGTCACAATATCCTTCCGGCCGGTCATAACCACCGTGCAGCCATATTTTAACGCCAGTGCTCTGGCCGCAGTTATACGGCAGGACTGTTCATCATCAATACTGTCCACGCCGGCAAAAGCTGTATCTGTATCTGTCAGCGCCAGGGCTTCGGAGTAATTGCAATGGATAATATCCACCCGGCTGTTTTCAATGAGAGTGACAATGTTCTGTTTTCTCCACCGGGATGCCCCCGCACCCACCGGGTCTATTATAACAGGATGATTTGCCGCTCCCTTTGCAGCATTGGCAAGGCCGTCAAACTTTTCCTGTATGGGTGTACCGCAGTTCAGAACTGTTGCCCGGCATGCACGGCTGATTTCTTCGGCTTCCTGCGGAGCATAGCTCATAATCGGACGGGCACCGGCCGCCAGAAGAAGATTGGCGGTATCAGCGGTGCTGATATCGTTGCCGATACAGTGGACCAGAGGTCGTTTTTCTCTCATTTTTACCAGAATTTCTGCAATTTTCATATCAGTTCACCATTTTCTGCAGCATTCTGAAAGCCCCGGACTTATCCAGTATACCTATAAGCAGCAATGCCATAAAGCTGCCCACCATGGTAGCAGTAAGGAACGGCATAACATAAGCAAAAAGTGCTGCTTCCTTGCCCATAATCATAGTGGCCACAGGATAAGCCAGCAAACCGCCGATGATACCTGTACCGATAACTTCACCAAGACAACCGGCAATCAGATTTTTTGTTTTTGAAAACAGCAGTCCGCAGAGGAATGCGCCGCACATGCTGCCGGGGAAAGCCAGCAGACTGCCTGTACCCATAATGTTGCGGATAAGGCTGGTGATAAATGCAGAACCCATAGCATACCATGGGCCGAGGAATACACCGGCAATCACATTTACCAGGTGCTGAATCGGGAAGCATTTGGATGCTCCCACAGGGATGCTCAATGGAGAAAGCACCACTGCAACAGCTGCCAGCAGAGATGCCAGCGCCATTTTTTTGATTTGTGTTGTTTTCACATAATCACTCCTTTTAAAAGTTTCATACATAAAAACAAAAGAAAAACGCTTATGGCGGTAAAACCATAAGCGTGTAAGATTTGAATAAATCATGCAAAACTTCCTACGCCGGCATTACCCGGATCAGGTTCAAGGTGACAAGGAACTGCATTTTGCTCCAATCTCAGCCGAGGATGCCCTCAGCGCCCCTGTTTTTATGTATATTTTTATACTAATACTGTTTTCTGATATTGTCAATTATTATAATTTAACAATTATTTATTGAGAATTTGTGTATTTTATCGGTTTTTCAGTCTGGCCGACAGCAGATAGCAGTTCTGTCCCAGTACAAGTGCCCGGGCTGTGACAGCATTTTTGAACAGAAGAAGAAATTTGTTTATTGTCCAGTCGTAGTCTCCCACAAGGAGCGGTGTGAAAAAACCGTGAATGGTTATGCCGTCATTTTCAATCACATTCAGCGAGTGAAAATAATTAAAACCTAAATCAACTGACATTATCACCGTGACAGCAAAAAGCAAAAGAGCAAATTTCTGCAGTCTTTTCAGTTCTGAAACATTCATTCTTCCCAGCTTGTAGGCCGCTATGGCGCCGGTGATATAAATGGCAATAAGCATCACTATTTTCGAAAAGCCGTCGCCGAAAAAGGCGGCCACCACACAGAAGAGCAATGCCGCCACAAAGCTGTAGTAACAGAACATTTCCTTTTTACCATTGGAGTGATACTGCTGTGCCACATCGATGATTATGTCACCCTGTGTCATCATATTGCCGGTGTTCATATCTTCCCCGTTGAAAAATTCTGTAGGTGAAATATCCAGCGCTGTGCAAAGGTCGGCTATGATGCCCACATCGGGCAGACCTTTGGCTGTTTCCCATTTGGAAATGGTTTTGTCGCTGACATTCAGTATTTCTGCCAGCTGCCGCTGGGTAAGGCCTTTCCTTTTTCTTTTTTCAGTTATATAATCTGCAGTCTTTTTTGTATCCATAGAATCACCTCTTTTATAACTGAATTGTAGCAAAAACAGCAGATTTTGTATACCTACGGAAAGTAGAGACGAAAAAAACGGAGAGTTTTCACTCTCCGTTTACAGTTCAGGTATGAATTCTTTATTCCAGACCGAAGATTTCTGCCGCCATGGCCATTGTCTGTTCAATGGTGCGGTTTTCGTCACGGGTAATCACAGGAAAGCCGCAACCCCGAAAAGCGGCATATTTTTCAGGTGAGTTTATCAGTGCCAGACCCCGGCGGTAGTTTTCCATTGCCCGCTGTGGGTTTTCTTCCTCCATCAGCAGACGGTAAAGAAACTGTTTTTCTTTGTCCGGTCTGTTGAAGAACAGGTTTACGGATATTTCCGGGTCTGCCAGCATAATCAGCACATGGCCCTCTGTGGCAATCTGTCGCAGGGTTTCCACACAGATATTTGTGTCCACAAAAATAGGTTTGTCCGTGGTTGGGGCCAGTTCAGACAGTATGCGCAGTTCCAGAATTTCACATTCCTTTGCAGTGCTTTCTGTCCATGCCAGATATTCCTGTGGACTGCGGCGGATAAAGTGGTGCCAGTCCTGCAGGTCACGGGTGTAGCACAGGCCGGGGAATTCCGCCCGGTCAAGGGTATCCTGCAGTGCATCGTGGTAATTTTCGCCACAGGCGATGCCGTCATATTTTTCTGACAGGTGCTTTACCATAGTGGATTTGCCGGCATAGGCTGTGCCGTTTATAAAATAAACATTTTTCAGTAATTCTTTCAGTTTTTCTTTCTGTGTAATCATAATTTTCTCCTTTAAAAGACAACAGTAAACAGGGCCTGCGGCGCAGACCGGTGATTGGGAATGAAAATCAGATTATTGCCAGATAAAGTATAAACATTTCATAATGACTATACCTCCATAAATCCAATATAACATAAGCGTAAAAATATGTAAAGAATACCCGGTTTTTTCGGGCGGATGTAGGCATCCGCCCCTACGCGTATTTTATATAACACAGAACGGGCCGCTATGGGCAACGGCCCCTGTACACAAATTATATATAATTACAAATAAAAACGGAGAGTTTTCACTCTCCGCTTTATATTTTATCTGATTAAATCTCTTACAGCTTTGAAGCCGTCTACTTTTGTGAAAAGATATGAGCCGATAAGCTGCATCATTTCAAAGTCTTCTTCGCTGTCAATATCCAGCACAGCAGTGTCTTTCATAAGATAAACCATAAGGTTTGTTTCCATCAGGTTGCCTGTTTTGTTTGTGCGCAGGAACTCTGTTTCGAAAACATAGATGGAAGCGTTAATATCGTAGATATCAGGTGCCTGCTGACGGGCAGTGAAGTTTGATTCAACCACACGGGTGGCATAGTCGCCCACCTGTTTGAACTGGTTGAAATATGGGTTGCGGCGTGCACCGCAGCCGGACAGGACACATCCTGCATCAGGTCTTTCCAGCTTCATTTTGTATGCGCCCAGAACATCGTGAATCTGGCGCAGAGGGCTGGTGATATCAAGGTCGATAAGATAATCGTATGAAAAGCCCTGTTTTTCTTCCATATATTTCAGTGACTGCTGGAATACCGCCATTTTAGGTGCCACATCTCCTGCGATTTCTTCAGGGCGTGGGATAAAATGAACTTCCGGATATTTTGCCAGTACAAGGTCAGCCAGGTCCTTGCTGTCTGTGTTCAGACATACATCAACCTGTGCATCTTCCACAGAGTCTTTAAAATTGAAGGCTGATGCCAGTGTGTAGTAAACCAGCGGTTTGTCAAGGAAGGTTTTCAGGTTTTTGTTTTTAAAGCCTTTGCTGCCTGCACGGCCGCAGATGGTGATAAGCACTCTTTTCATAATTATGCCTCTTTTCCCAGAGTGAGAGCCAGCACTTTGTTGGCTTTTTCCGGTGTGTTGATGTTTTCAGCTGTGCCGGCCATAATGTCCAGCACATTGCGCATTTCGCGCACAAAGCGCATATTTGCTTCTTCGTTGCAGTTGATAACTGTGCCGTCAGGCATTTTTACACTGCCTTTGCCGAATTCTGCTTCGATAGTGCCGTCAGCCACAAACACTTCGCAGGTGCGGCGGTATTCACGGCCGAAGTAGTCCAGATGTACTTCGCACAGTTTGTCAGCGTAGCGGGCAATGTAAACAGACAGGTCATCGCTGTCCACTTCCAGATTGGAATATGTGCCTTTGAAGTTGTAGCTTTCCAGAGGGAAGCCGAACAGGTCAGTCATATAGTCCAGTTCGTGGATAAGGTCGATGGTTACGCCGCCGCCCAGGGCTTTGATAGCAGAGTAGTTTTTGCGGTAGTCCTGGTCAGGACGCCAGCCCGGCAGATAGCTGGAGCAGATGATTCTTACAGAGAATGGTTTTTCGTCTTTCAGAATTTCTTTCAGCTTCATATAAGCACCGCAGTAGCGCATAGGACAGGCAACATAGGCGTTTTCATCTGTGAGACCCAGTTCAGCAAGGTCATAGATGGAATCTTCAAAAATAGGTTTTTCGATAAAGAAGAATTTTGCTTTGCCTTTCAGGTCTTTCAGCGCTGTGTAATGCAGGGTGGTAGGGTTTGTGATAAAGGCCAGGTCATAAACAGTGTCGTCCAGCTCCATAACCTGATTGTTGATAAGGGCAGCCACATCTTCAGCCAGAGGGCGCGGAGATGAACGCAGGGCAGTTACATCCAGCTGGATGCCTCTTTCAGATGCAACAGTGTGCAGGTTGCGCAGATGGCGTGTGCCGATGGAGCCGATGCCTACAAATAATACTTTCATTATTCAATGCCCTCGATTCTGTCCATAATGCTGATGGTGTACAGGTCTTTTTCGTAGGAGTATTTTGGTTCTTCCTTGCCCAGTACAACATTCAGGAAGTTCTGCATTTCGTCAACATAAGCGTTTTCAACGATGTTGTCGGAATAGCGGCTGTCGTGTTCAAAGGTTTCGTATGTGTTTACGAAATCTTTTTCTTTTGTTTCAGTGTTGAATTTGTACAGTGCTTTTGGGTTGCCTTCCCAGAACAGGTGCAGGCCTTCGCCCATAACCTCCAGATTGCGCACTGCTTTTGGTGCGACAACATCCACCATAACCACGCCGCGTGTGCCGTCTTCGTGAGTGAGTGTAATGAAGAAACGGTCTGGGAATTCAATGTCCAGACCTGTCAGTCTGTCAGATACAGAGTACAGTTCTTTTACAAGGCCGAAAGTTTCCAGAATCCATGGCATTTCGATGCCGAACAGTTCGCGGCAGCCATTTGTACGAGGGTTGGAAACAA
Organism: Oscillospiraceae bacterium; assembly: GCA_017473015.1. Classification (GTDB taxonomy): domain Bacteria; phylum Bacillota; class Clostridia; order Oscillospirales; family Ruminococcaceae; genus RGIG3102. The sequence goes on from JAFUNP010000033.1 coordinate 91,218, forward strand.
AGAAGTTTTTGTAGCTTTCCCATGGGTGCCAGTCAGGCAGGTACTGACCAACATGGTAGATGTATGTAACAGGTTTGTCAAAGTTTTTCACTTCGTTCATAATGAAGTTGATTTCACCGCGGTACAGCATAGTGCTGGACAGGAAGAGAACAGTGTCGTTTTCTTTTGCCAGTGCCATCAGTTCTTCATAACCGTCTTTTACAAGGTTCAGTTCTGTGAAAGTGTTGATTTTGTTTTCCAGCAGTTCTTTGATGATAACATAGTGGGACAGCGGAGCTGTACATACAAATGCAACATCAGGTTTTTCTGCTGCAGCTTCAGCGATGGAGGAATAGGTTCTGTGACCCATTTCTTCCACCTGACCGCGGCGTTCGGCTGTCATATCAACGCCGATGATTTCAACTGTAGGGTCGATGCCTTTCAGCAGGCGGATACGTCTTTTGCCCATTGAACCCAGGCCTACGATAAGTGCTTTCATAACTTATTCTCCTTTTATATCGTGGAATATTTTTATGGTATTGTGGGGTGAATATACATATTCTGTGATTATATTCACTATTTCTTCGCTGGCAATAACGCCGGCGTAATACGGATTGGTTACATTTTTGCAGATTTCTTTATGCTCTGCAGACAGGGCTGTGCGGATGCCTGCCAGAATGGAGTCTGTCTCCCCTGTGGTCTGTATCACGTTTTCAGCAATAAAACGACCTTTCTGTCTGTCGCCTATATTTACAGTAGGTGTACCGAAGGCAGGAGTTTCCACCACGCCTGAGGAAGAATTACCCAGAACAAGACTGGTATATTTCATTGCAGACAGATAGCGGCGCAGTCCCAGAGAGAAAAAGGCTTTTGCCCTGTGGCTGTTCTTCTCACAGTACTCATCCACCATTCTGTTCAGTTCGTCACCACCGGCGTCTGCGTTGGATTTGGTGAAAATCAGGTTCAGATTTTCGGTTTTATCCAGAGCCGCCAGCATTTTAGCCATTTCTTCCGCAGGCTGTGTTCCCTTCTGTGTTTCAGGGTGGTATGTAATCAGTGCGAAAGGCACCAGATTTTTGTAATCCAGGCTGGCTTCCAGTTCGTCAAGGCTCATCAGAGGCACATTGTGGATGTTCTCATTACCCAGACCGCCCACATTGTGGACTGTGGCCGGGTCTTCGCCCAGCTGCAGCACGCGCTGTGTGCTGTCGGGACAGGACGGGAAGTGGAGATTTGCCATTTTTGTCATACAGTGACGGTAGAAATCGTCCTTTGCGCCAACAGTCACATCGCCGCCGGAAATATGTGCCAGAGGCACGGAAAGAGTGGCCGCTGCAGTGCACACGGCAAACATTTCGTATCTGTCACCCAGCACCACCATCATATCCGGTCTGTCTTCTTTCAACAGCTGACTGAAAGCCTGAACGGTATAGGCGATGATCTGTGCGGTTTCATATTCGCCAAAGCCGAATTTCATAATATCCACTCGGTGGGCTATAGGGAAACCGTCGTTTTCAATTTCGGTGACTGTGCTGCCGTATTTTTCCAGCAGATGGGTGCCTGTGGCTACCAGACACAATTCCAGTCTGTCGCTGTCATGTATTCTTTTTATCACCGGGCGCAGCAGACCGTAGTCTGCGCGTGTGGAGGTGACAACCATAATTTTTTTCATATAATTAAATCCTTCTCTGCGCAACGGGGAAGACCGATGGCCGTCCCCTGCGCGTTTTAATCTTAATGAAAATTACAGTTCGATAAGTTCGTCCAGAGAGAAGTCGCGTTTTGCAGTCTGACCCAGAACTTCGTACCAGCGCATAGGGCTGATGCCGTTGCCAGGGCGTTTTACAGTGATGTTGTCTTCTGTGAAAACTTCACCTGCTTTTACAGGTACTTTTGCAACGATGGATTTTCTGGCGATGTCTTTGTTTTTGGCTTCGGATTCTGTCACTTTTTTCACGCCGTCACCCAGAGCGATTTCTGTGTTGCGGATAGCTTTTACCAGAGCAACCAGTTCATCAGGGCTCATGGATGCCTGATGGTCAGGGCCTTCCATTGTTTTGTCCAGTGTGAAGTGTTTTTCCACAACTGTTGCACCCAGGGAAACTGCAGCCAGAGGTGCTTCCAGACCCAGAGTATGGTCAGAGTAACCTACAGCTGTACCGAAGTTGTTTTTGATGTCCAGCATGGCTTTTACATTGGCATCTTTCAGCGGTGTTGGGTATTCTGTGTTGCAGTGAAGGATTGTGATTTCGCCTGCGCCGTTCTTTTCCAGAATTTCCAGGGCGGCTTTGATTTCAGGAATTTCGCACATACCTGTGGACATAACTACAGGTTTGCCCAGGCGTGCAACTTTTTCCAGATAAGGCAGGTTTGTCACTTCGCCTGATGGAATTTTCCACACAGGCATGTCCAGTTCTGCCAGAAAGTCGATGGAGTCCATATCAAATGGTGTGGACAGGTACATAATACCGATGGAGTCGCAGTATTCTTTCAGCTGACGGTGTTCTTCAAAACCGAAGTGGAGCTTGCGCACCATTTCCAGCTGGCTTTCTGCTTCGCCTGTGGTATCTTTCTGATATTCTGCTTTTGGGGCAAAGCGGCTGATAACCAGTTCAGGAACAGCTGTCTGGTATTTTACAATATCTGCGCCTGCTGCTTTGGCAACATCTGCCATTTTTTTTGCAAGTTCAAATGAACCGTTATGGTTAACGCCTGCTTCTGCTATAATTAAAACTGACATAAGATTTCTCCTTGTTTAGTGTATTTACATAGTTAAGTATATTTTATCACATTTTCCATATAATAAAAAGGTTTATTGTAAAATAAATAAAAACTTTTCGTGAATTTTTTATCGATTGATATGATTTGTGAAATTATTTAAAAGGATATTCATAAAGTACCCTGCGCGGGGTGGTGGAACGGCGGGGTGCAACGCCCGCCTCATATTAATATGTATTTGCCGATAACTACAGCTATATTAGTGCGCGTTGCACGCGGAATTGCGTGCAGTAGCGCTGCTGTTTGTAAGGCAGTTATGTACATATTCCGCGTTAGGGGTCCGGGGCGAGTCGCAACGCCCCGGGGCTTTGGTACTTTCACCCTGAAAGTACATAAAACTTCTTTTGAAGTTTTATCTGTAATCCAAAAGGATACTCAACACAACAGCCACCCCGCAGGGTGGCTGTAACTATATGCTTATTTGTCTCTGTTTGCAATACACCGGTTGATGAAATCTTTGAAAATAGCCTCGCTTGCAGGGCTGTTGTCTATCATTTCAGGGTGCCACTGGTAAGCGCGCAGCCACTGGTCTTCACTGTCCAGATACCAGCTTTCCAGAATGCCGTCTGTGCCCCATGCCATAGGTATAACGCCGGGGGCAATATCCTTTATACCCTGGTGATGCAGGCTGTTTACACCCAATTCAAGCTTTCCGCACAGCCGGTGCAGCGGACTGCCTTCCACAACTTTGATATTATGTGTAACCTCCTGTTTGAAGTCAGGGTAAACATAATTGGAGTGTTTCAGCTCACTTGGAGCCTGTGTAGGAATATCCTGGTACATTGTGCCGCCGAAGTAAACATTTGCCAGCTGGCAGCCACGGCAGATACACAGCACAGGTTTTTTATATTTCAGGGCTGCTTTCAGCAGCGCCAGGTCAGATTTGTCACGGTCGTATTCAACAGTGCCACAGCAGTCCATCTTTTCCTCGCCGTAAAGTGATGGGTCAACATCAGCGCCCCCTGTCATCATCAGGCCGTCAGCCTGCTGAATAAGGTTATCAGCCTGTTCTTCGGTAAGGAAAGGCGGTATCAGCGGCAGACCGCCGCCAATGAGAACACCGCGGGTATTATATCCGTTTGAATAATTGTATGAAAGGTCAAAAGGTTCTTCCATAGGCATATTCTGTGGAGTTAGAACAATCAATGGTTTTTTCATATTTATACTTTCCCCTTCTGTTAAAAAATAGTATTATTAATATTATAGACCACAAATATATTTTTGCAACTGATTTTGTATGTATTATTTGTCTTGCTGTGCCCATAATAACAGTACCACGAAAGGAAGGTAAAGTTATTATGACAAATTTAAAATGCAGTGTTCATTCATGTATGCACCACAGCGGAGATATGTGCTGTAAACCAAATATAAAAGTAGACGGCCCACGGGCACAGACAGCAAACGAAACAAACTGTGTTTCCTATGCACCTAAAGGCGCACAGAACCGTGCAGCCTGCACAACACCAAACGAAAAACTGGAAATCGCCTGTTCCGCAGTGGAATGTGTGTATAACCAGAATTCAAAATGCCTCGCCACAAATGTTTCCATAAACACTACAGGCGATACAGCGGGTTGTTCAACCTTTACAAAAAGATAACAGGCAATAAAAAATACAGGGATGTTTTTCGTCCCTGTATTTGTTTTTATACTCAAAATGTATTGCCAAGCACAAACAGTACCGCACTATGCAAAGGATAGTAAATATAGAAAAAGTATTTAAGACCTGGGCCTTTTTTACCGTTGTACAGCAGCATCAGAGGCAGTGCCAGTATCTGAAGCCACTGGATACTGTAGCTGAAAAGCAGTTGCATCAATGGCAGCGGTGATGAGGTATATACAGGAGTATTGGCCAGAAGCACCAGCACAAGATAAACCAGACAGTAACAGCCAAAGGCTTCTGCCGTTTCTTTTTTGCTTTCTCTGCCCCGGTACAATGCCGCTACCAGTGCAAAAAACAGTATGCTGCCTTCGCAGTGGAAAATTTCGGGAAATATGGCATCGGTTATATTCAACAGATTTGCAGAAAAATTCCCTGCCACAAAATTGTGCACAACGGTATTGAATATAAGCACATATGCCAGTCGGGCAAGATTGGCACCATAAAATCCGGTATTTATAATAAAAAAGGCTATAAACAATGATGAGAAAATATTGCCGGAGAGGGTGTGATACGCATCGGGATAAATACTGTTCAGAGCAAAATTCATAACCCCGGTGATAACAGAAAAAATATACATTCTTTTCAGATAATTATCCCTGTCAGAAGTGTGTTCAAAACCCTGTACTGCACAGAAAGCAAACAGTGGCCGGCTGGCACGGCCTATAATTCGTGTAAGCAGCGGCATACCGGGGATAAACCGGCCGATATGGTCTATAGTCATCAAAATCAGAGCGATTATTTTCAGCGCAGTGGTGGACATTACAATCTCCTTTGTAGTAATAGATAAATTATACTCCCGATTGACCGTAAAAGCAAAATATGTTACAGTTTTTATAAATTATATGAGGTAAAAATTATGAAAGAATATATACTGAAAGAAAAACAGCTGCACCCGGCAGCTCTGCCACAGGACTATATAAAGCTGATATTCCAGAGCGAATTCGGTCCGGGACATCTGATAGCTGACCGGAATTTCAGCCACGACAGATTGATAAATGAATGGGAAAGTGTGAAAAATCTGCCACAGGAAGAAAGCCAGGAGATAGGTGGCGGATATATACGTTTGTGTATAAAAGGCATTGACCGGTCTGTGCTGGACAAGGTGAACACAGCTTTTGTCACCAGCGCCAATGAAAAAACCGGCAGCGAAGCCAGCTTTATGAGCAAAATCAGCCTGTTTGTGGAGATGGCGGCAGAGGATGTGTTTGATTTTACACAAAGCGAAGCTGTGCAGGCTGTGGAAGAATACCTGAAAGGCGGTATAAAACCCACCTCCCATACAAAAACATACCACAGCCATTACACCCCTGCCTATAGAGTGGTCAGAAAAGAACTGTGGAATAAATTATAAAATAAACTACGGCATTTAAGAGCGTTGACATAAGAAAACAAGCAAAAACCCAGTAAAATCAACGCTTTTAAGGGCAGAGGGCAAACAGGTTAGCTCAAAAACTGAATAACCAAGCGACAAAAGGGATGTTACCGCAAGGCAGCATCCCTTTTCGCA
>JAFUNP010000034.1 GCA_017473015.1 Oscillospiraceae bacterium
CTTCCTTCCTGACATTTGCTACAGGTGGTGCTACAATCATCGTTAACTACTCTGCTGAAGCAATCAACCCACAGAAAGACATTCCAGTTGTTATCGTTGTATCCACACTGGGTGTTGCTGCTCTGTATGCTCTGATTGCTACATGTATCGGTGGTATCCTGCCAGCTACAGAAGTTATGGCTGCAGGTAACCTGTCTGTTATCGCAAAAGCTGTTATGCCTACATGGGCTTACTACATCTTCGTTATCGGCGGTGCTTGTTTCGCTCTTGGCACAACACTGAACGCATCCATGGGTTGGGTAACAAAACCTCTGTTCCAGGCTGTACAGGACGGCTGGCTGCCAGCTGCACTGGGCAAACTGAACAAAGCAGGCGTTCCAGCTACAATGCTGACAATCTTCTATGTAATCAACATGGCTGCTATCCTCTTTGGTCTGGACGTTGACTCTCTGGGTCAGCTGGTTCTGATTATCGGTAACGTACAGAACGTTATCCTTATCTGGGGTATCATGAAACTGCCAAAAATGTTCCCAGAACAGTGGGCAAAATCCCCATTCCATGTTTCCGACGGTCTGTTCAAAGGCTGTCTGATGGCTTCCATCGCAGTTACACTTGTACAGTTCTACATGAACGTTTCCGGTACAACAATGACAATCATCATCATCAATGCTGCAACAATGGTAGTTGCTCTTGCATACGCAACAATGATGAAGAAATCCGGCAAAGTTCATATGACAGTTTCTTACGAACTCGACTAATACATAGTCTTGTATGAAAAAATTATTACCACCAAAAAAGAGCTCCTTAGGGAGCTCTTTTTGTTTATGTAAATAAAAAGCCGGTCGCATGACCGGCAGAGATTTATAAAACTATTTCGCTTTCGATTATGTCCGCCACTTCATCACTGGTTTTTCCCAGTGCCCAGGCAAACTCGTTATATACCATTTCCTGTGCGCGTTTCAGGAAAGATGTCTGTGTCTGATTCAGTGGTTTGTTTCTGGCCGCCATTTCGCGTTTCTTTGCTGTCAGGCTGACAATCACCAGCAACAGGTTTCTGCATTCATAAGTGCCCAGCAGATTGGAATAAAAATCCTGTATCATTTTTGGATTTCTGCTTTCAGGCTGCACAGGAGACAGCTCTTTTACCATATCAATGTATTGCTGTGCCTGCCGTGCATCTATTGCATAGCGCATAAAAACTTTTGTATCTGTAGGTACATAAATCATTTCACGGTGGTTTTTACTCAGCGGCTGCAGAGTATAATAATCCACATGGGTGGGCAGTCCTACACCCGGGTCACCTATATGCTTTACCTCACATATGCCGGTGGAGGAATAAAAAACTATATCGCCTACATTGTACACAACAGTCACACCTTTCATTCTTTTATTAAGTATAATTATATCAATTTTTGATAAAAAAATCAAAGCGCTTTTCAAAGTTTATAATATTTCGTCAAAATGATAAATTTTTGTTGAAAAAATCCTGATTTGGTTTGTGTATTTTAGATGATTATCACAAAACCTGTTTTGTTAATGAAATAACGATGATTTTTTCTTTATTATGCAGCATTGTGACAGATTGTTTATTGTGCATACAACAATGTTGTGATACAATGATTATATATAACGACAGAGGATGACATTTATGGAGTATATCACAAAAAAAGAACTGCTGGAAAAAGCAGGTATATCCTACGGCCAGCTGTACCGCTGGAAAAGAATGGGCCTTATTCCGGAAAGCTGGTTTATCAAACGCCCTTCGGCTACAGGCCAGGAAACAGTGCTGCCCTATAAAAAAATCACAGCCAGAATAACAGAAATCCAGTCTCTTATGGAAAAATATTCTCTGGACGAAATTGTACCTATGCTGGCCGCTGATGTAAAAAAAGATGTGATTGCTTTTGAGGACCTGTACAAGTCTCCTTATCTGAAAACAGAGTATGTAAACGCAGTGGGCAACTATTTCAAAAAGCCGGCTTACACTGCCTGTGAATATATAATGATTATATGCGCCGCCGATATAGCCGGAAAAGAGCATTTTACCACCAGACAGTATGTGGACCTGCTGCGCTATTGCCTGCCTGCAGCAGCCAAATGCACCAGTCTGGAGTGCCGCTGTGTGTTCTTTGCTGCTGGCGGTGACTGGCATGTGGCGGTGCTGGACAACAAAACAACCCCGCTTTTTGATCATGGTCTGCGCATTGCAGGTAATTACAATATGGAAACTATGTGGGAAAAACTGCGCAATAATAAATAATGTGTATATATAAATATATAACCGGGTGCATAAGCATCCGGTTTTGTTTTGTGGATATCTGCACAGTGCGGCAATCTATATTCCGCGCAATTGATATAGAGCAAACAGAAAACCGGCGGTTTTCCGCCGGCCGTCTGTGTGATTTAAGGATGGTAATTTTCAGATTTGCAGTATCAGAATACAGGAACAAACAGGTTTTCGTATTTTTCGTTGATAAACTGTCTGATTTCGTCGCTGTTCAGCACCTGTGCCAGCGCCTGGATGCCTTCTTCATTCTGTCTGTCGGCTTTGGCTGCCAGAATATTTGCATAAGTATCAGGTACTTCACCTTCGCTGCTTTCACTGGCCAGAACTGTGTCCAGAATGTCTGCGGATACAGCATAGTTGCCGTTTACCACTGCAAAGTCCACATCTGCCAGTACATTTACAGTCTGTGCTGCTTCAATTTCATAAATATCCACATTGTATGGGTTTTCCACGATGTCCAGCTTTGTGGCGGACAGGCCTGCGCCCTCTTTCAGTGTGATGATGCCTTCCTGCTGGAGCAGAAGCAGTGCCCTTGCTTCGTTTGTTTCATCGTTAGGTACTGCGATAACTGCACCCTCAGCAATGGCTGTCAGGTCACTGGATTTGCCAGGATAAATGCCCAGTGGTTCGAAATGAACAGCGGCCACGCTCACAATGTCAGTGTCGTAGTCCCGGTTAAAGGAGTTGAGATATGGTGTGTGCTGGAAAAAGTTTGCGTCCAGGTCACCTGCGTCCAGGGCTGTGTTAGGCTGTACATAATCTGTGAATTCGATGATTTCCAGTTCCCAGCCCAGCTTTGCCAGAGGTTCTTTTGCTGCCTCCAGAATTTCTGCATGTGGGGAAGGGGATGCGCCTACTTTCAGAACATTGGCTTTTTCTCCGCCGCCGCAGCCGATAAGTGAAAGTGTAAGAGCCAGTGAAAGAACAATACTAAATAACTTTTTCATATTTTTTACCTCGCAAGTTTACAGTTGATTTTTAATGATTTTTTGTCTATATATACACTGCCCATCCGGATTGGGCGGTGGATATTTTTACAGGATGTTACGTTTATCGCTTTTTCTTGCCAACAGGTCAAAAACTGTCTGCAGAATACATACTATTATGATAATCAGTATTACGGATACCCACATTACGCTTTCTATTCTGCGGTGGTAACCGTATCTGATGGCTATGTCACCCAGACCGCCTGCACCTACCGCGCCTGCTATGGCGCTGTAGCCTATAAGGGTGATTGATGTGATGGACAGACCGCGTATTATTGACGGTTTGCTTTCGCTGAGCAGAACTCTGATTATAGTCATCGGAGCAGCACCCATACACTGACAGGCTTCGATTACGCCTTTGTCTATCTCTTCCAGACTGCTTTCTACCATTCGTGCCACAAAAGGTGCAGCACCTATTGTCAGTGGGAATATTGCGGCTGTAGGACCGATAGCCTTGCCTATCACCAGTCGGGTCAGAGGCATCACTGTGATAATCAGTATGATAAAAGGGAAGGAGCGTACAATGTTTATCACCCAGCCGAATACAGCATTGAAGTGCCTGTTTTCCAGTATCTGCCCCTCTTTTGTTGTGTACAGCAGTACACCCATGGGCAGGCCCAGTATGTAGCTGAACGCTGTGGACAGCAGTGACATATACAGTGTGTCCACTGTGTTTTCTGCCAGCAGCAGTCCGTAGCTGCTTATAAATTCTGCCATTCTTTTACACCTGCCATTCTATAAGGGATTTTGTCACCGGGCTGGACGGATGAGTGAATACATCCTTTACTGCCCCTGTTTCGGCGATTTCGCCGTCAGATATTACAGCCACCTGACTGCATATATTTTTCACCACATTTATTTCGTGGGTGATGATTATTATTGTCACACCCAGCTTGCTGTTGATTTCTTTCAGCAGTGCCAGCACCTGTCTGGTGGTCAGCGGGTCCAGCGCACTGGTGGGTTCATCACACAGCAGTATCCGGGGATTGGTTGCCAGTGCTCTTGCTATAGCCACTCGCTGTTTCTGACCGCCGGACAGCTGGGAAGGGTATACATCTTTTTTGTCCTCCATGTCCACCACTTTCAGCAATTGGTTTACTCTCTGCCGTGTTTCTTCCGGTGATACTCCGGAAATCTGCAGGGGGAAGGCTATATTCCGGTACACCGTTCTCTGCATAAGCAGATTATATCCTTGAAAAACCACACCCATGCTTCTTCTGATTTCTGTCAGCCGTCCGTTTTTTGCTCCTGTCAGCGATACACCGTTCAGCAGTATTTCGCCGGCTGTGGGCTTCTCCAATGCCCGCAGGCATCTTAAAAGTGTACTTTTGCCAGCACCGGACATGCCGATTATCCCGAATATTTCGCCTTTGCCTATATCAATACTGATATTTTTCAGTGCGTTTACGGCATTGCCGTTCTGTGTAAATGTTTTGGAAAGATTTTTTATTTTTATCATGCTTTACCTCTTGTAGAGGCGGTGAAAAGAAGTGTGGAAAATAAAAAATCCGCCCCTGACTGTCAAATAAGTCAAGGGCGGGAATAAAATTCACGCGGTACCACCTTGTTTCACATACAGGTTGCCCTGTATGCCTTCTCTGCCACGGGGCGGTTTTACGCTCTTATGGCACAGTGCTGTAACGGGCACACCCGACGCAGACTACATATCGTCTGCATAGCTCAAAGACCATGTTCAGCTGTGACCACTTTATCCCCTTTCAGCGACCAGGGACTCTCTGTGAAAGCAACACATCAGCCTACTCTTCTTTTCAACGCTGTTTGTCGTATTCAATATGGTTCTCATTTTACACAGGAAAAATTTTTTGTCAACGCTTTTTTGTGCAATTTGTCAGAAAAACAGATAAAATCCATCATTTTGATAGTTTATTTGTAACAATGCATAATTTTTTCGACTTTACACCCCTGTAACAATGAGTACAGAAGTCCGCGTAGGGGCGATTCACGAATCGCCCGGAAAGGATATAGCGTGTTTCCGGTGTTGTGTAAAGAGCACAAGATGAGATCATTCGTTTCACTCAGGATAACAGGATTGTAGTTTGTACGAACTATACATAGGGGCGGCAATCTGTCGCCCGTATTGCAATGCATCGGTATAACCCATCCGGTTTCGCTTTGCTCTACCACCTCCCCCTACGGTATACTATAGGAGACTCCAACGCGTAGGGGCGGGCGTCCCCGCCCCGCCCGACATCTTTTTACAAAAAAAGAAGCGGTGAAAACCGCTTCTTAAAATCTGAATTATTCGTTTGAATAGTTGTCAAAGTAACCCTGGATAAATATAACAGGTGTGCCTTTGTCGCCGGAGCCGGATGTCAGGTCGCACAGTGAGCCGATAAGGTCGGTCAGCTGGCGTGGTGTTGTACCCTGGCTTTCCATAGAGCCCATCAGGTCCTTTTTCTTGTTGGCGATATACTGTGTCATAGCGTCGCGCAGTTCCTCACCTTTCATACCTGCAAACTGGTTGTCAGCCAGGTATTTCAGCTTCAGTTCATTTGGCAGGCCTACCAGACCGTCTGTGAAACCAGGAGAAACTACAGGGTCAGCCAGTTCCCAGATTTTGCCCTGAGGGTCTTTGAAAGCACCGTCGCCGTAAACCATACATTCCAGTTTTTTGCCTGTGGCTTTCAGCAGTGCTGCCTGCAGGTCTGTAACAAATTTTTCACAGTCGCGTGGGAACAGTTTTACCTTTTCTTCTGTGGCTTTGTTGGAACCCAGCAGACCGTACATTTCGTTGTAGCCGCTGCCGTCGATGGATTCTGTCATCAGGTCATCCAGACCGTAAACTTTTTCAGCACCGGCCGCTCTCAGCAGGCGTTTGGAGCGTGCGCGTGAGTGAATATCTGCACAGATAACATTTTTTGTATAAGCCAGAATGTCTGTGGCTCTGTTTGCAAAGATAACTTCACATTCACAGCCTTCAGCCAATACCAGGTCCTTGTAATAAGAAACATAGTCCACTTTAGTGAAAGGATGTGGATTGGAACCGAACAGTCTTCTGTATTCAGCTTCATCCATAATTGTGGACCATGGGTTTACGCCTTTCTCGTCCAGCTGGTCCAGTGTTACCAGATGGTTGCCCACTTCGTCGGAAGGATAGCTGAGCATGATTACCAGTTTTTTGGCGCCTCTTGCGATACCTTTCAGCACTATGGAGAAACGGTTGCGGGACAGGATAGGGAAAATCAGACCGATGGTATCATCGCCGAATTTGTTTTTCACATCCTGGGCAATGTGGTCACAGGTGATGTAGTTACCCTGTGCTCTTGCCACAACTGCTTCTGTAACACCTACTATATCTCTGTCGTTTACTTTAATATTTTCTTCTTCAAAAGCTTCCAGCAAGCTCTGAACGGTAATATCCACCAGGTTATCACCTTCTACAATGATAGGTGTTCTGATACCTCTGGATACTGCACCAATAGTTCTTGACATATATATTCCTCCCTTGAAACGGAACAGTTTTTACAGGAAATTATTTTCCCATAACAAAATAATTATAGTTTATTATAACCTATTTTTCAATAAAAAGCCTGCAATTTAAAAAAGATTGTAGGAAAAGTAGAAAAACCACCCTCTTTTTTTATATTTATTGCTTTTTGAACAAAAAAGAGTTTTCATGTTTATTTTTTGCTTTATATATTATTTTATATGTGATAAAATAATAGGAATAGGATGGACGAAGCGGTGTTACTTTTGTGAGCAAAAGCAGCCAGCTCATCACTCTGCAATGTAAAAATTTATATAAATTCACAGGTAATTTATGAAAAAATATATTTTTAAAGACAACGATATATCAGCACCGGCTGCTATAACAGTGGCTGTGCTGGCACTGATTTTAAAGCTGATACTGTCTTACACACAGTTCGCTACCATATATCCCAACCTTGCCCCTATTGATGACCATCTGATGACAACTGCCGCTATGAGTATTGTGGAGGGCAACTGGCTGGGCGAATACACCTACCTCACCATTTCAAAACACGCCTTTTTTGCGGTGTGGCTGGCCTTTCTTCATGTGATAAAAATGCCTTATCTGGTGGCAAATATGCTGCTGTGGGCAGCTGCCAGCCTGGCAGCCGTAATGGCGCTGAGACCGGTTTTCAGAAAAAGGTGGCATATACTGTTTACTTTTTTAGGTCTGCTTTATAACCCTGCTGCCAGCGCACAGTACGCCACCCGCATTTACCGCGACGCTATTTTTCCGTCATTGTGTCTGATGTTTGTTGCAGGTATCACCGCAGTGGGCCTGCGTTATAGAGAAAGTGTGAAAAAATGGGCCGGCTGGCTGGTGCTGTACGGCGTATCTTTCGGCTGTATCTACCTTTGCCGTGAGGACGGTATGTGGATTATTCCATATTTCGCCGCTGCCTTTGTGATTGTGACAATTCTGCTGTTTGTGGAAAAGACAAAGGGCAAATTTGTGAAAATTACCGCTATGCTGCTGCCTTTTGTGTTAAGCGCAGCGGTTATCGGCGGCTACAGCTATATGAATTATATTCATTATGGCCGTTTTATTGTCAGCGACTTCACATCTGCTGAATTCAAAGCCGCCTATGGCGCTCTGACCAGCCTGGAACAGGATGAATGGCACCCTATGGTTGCTGTGCCGGAGGATGTGAGAGAGAATGTTTACCGTGAGGTAGAGGCTTTCACACCGGTAAAAAAGGCCCTGCAGAAGCCTCTGCTGGTAAACGGCTACTATAACGAAACCATCGGCGATTTTGCATCTGGCGCTTTTTACTGGGCGCTGAGAGAGGCACTGTCGGACCTGGGTATGTACGATACACCGCAGACCGCACAGCAGTATTACGAAAAACTCACTGCTGAAATCCAGCAGGCTGTAAACGAAGGTCGCCTGAAAACCTCAAACGGTAAGACCACTCTGCGCAAATCTGTCACCCCACCTATAAAAATGGAGTATGTGCCGGATGTGCTGGCCGAAACCTTTGCGGGTTTTAAAGTAAGTATACTGTTTGAACAGTGCGACCCTGTGGCACACCGTGCTGTGGGCACACCGGAGGAAATCACCCCGGTGGAAGAATTCATCAATCAGCCCGGTGCAGTGGCCCTTATCCCGTACACTGAAACCCCTTATCTTTCACCAATCCGTGCAATCACCCACGGCATTCTCCGCGTTTTCAATGCGGTTTACACTGTCTGCATACCTGTGATGTTTGTTATTGCAGTGTTCTGGCAGATAAAGAAGCTGCGCGAAGATATGACAAACAAAAAGTTTGACGGCGAAACCATGCTGAATATTGTTATGCTGGGGCTGGTGGGTATGGCACTGTTGCGCTGTGCTATGATAGCCTTTGTGGAGGTTGCCAGCTTTGGGATAGGTACTTATGTAATGTACCTGTCCACAGTCCACCCTCTGCTGATTATGTACAGCTTTACCGGCTTCTGTAAAACTTTTGAATATTAAACACCTTTTTCACAAAAACAGAGTGTATAATACAATCAGAGAGAAAAATCACCACCATCTACTGGAGGAATTATGATAAAATATATAGGAAATGCGGCCTCCGGCGGCCTTGCAGTAGGCAAAATCAAAGTTATCAACCGCCGTATAGCAGGCTTTAAGCGCGTGGTCCTGGCTACTCACCGTGAAAAAGCACTGTATGAGGCAGCCCTTATTCTGGCCAAGGACGAAATCCGCCGGCTTATGCGGAATTCTGAAAGAGAGCATCAGGATATCCTTATGTTCCAGCTGGTTATGCTGGATGACAACGGCCTGAATGTTATGATTCAGAACCATATTTCCGAAGGCAACGGTGCTGCACGCAGTGTGGAGCTGGCTATGGAAGAATACTGTGACCGTCTGAAAAACACAGGTGACGCATACCTGACTGAACGCACCAGTGATATCCGCGATGTTCTGGGCAGAGTGGTAGACATTCTGGACGGCCGCAGCCGTGAGCGCTTTGTGCTGACAGAACCTTCCATCATTGTTGCTGATGAAATTCTCCCCAGCGACCTGGCATCTATAGACCGCCAGTACGCCATGGGCTTTATCACTGTGGGGGGCAGTTATCAGTCCCATGCCAATATCATTGCACGCACCATGGGGATTCCGTCTGTGTGCGGTCTTGACAGCGAAATTCTCAACCCTCTGAACAACGGCAGAACTGTCTGCATAGATGGCTATGCCGGCGAAGTATACATAAATCCGGGCGAAGGCACTGTAGGCCTTTTCAATCACCGCATCCGTCAGGAGCAGAGAGCCAAAGTCTCACTGCAGTCACTTAAAGAAAAGGATATTCACACAGAGGGTGAAGATATGCAGATATGGGCCAACTGCAACGACCCTAAAGATATTGCTCTGGCTGTGGAAAATGGTGCAAAGGGTATAGGTCTGGTGCGCAGTGAAATCCTGTTTATGAAGAGCAGCCTGCCTACACCGGAAAGCCAGTATCAGTTTTACTGTGACTGTATCCGTGCCGCAGCCGGCCGCCCTGTAACCATCAGAACCTTTGATATCGGCGCTGACAAACCGGTGGGCGATATTTCACCGGATAAAGAGCCAAACCCTGCCTTGGGTATGCGCGGCATCCGTCTGCAGTACCGCCACAGAGAGCTGTTTGCACAGCAGCTGCGTGCATTGTACCGCGCCGCTGACACAGCCGGCGATATCAATGTTATGCTGCCTATGGTTTCTCTGGAAAAGGATGTAACCGACTATATGGAAATGGCCCGGCAGGTGAAAGAGGAAATGCTGTCAGCTGGTGAAATAAAGGCAGACAGAATTACCTGGGGTGTGATGATAGAAACCCCGGCTGCCGCCCTTATCAGTGACCGACTGGCACAGCATGTAAAATTTTTCTCCATCGGTACAAACGACCTGACACAGTACACTCTGGCAGCTGACAGAATGAATATGGAAACATCAGCATACTATGACCCTATGCATCCTGCCGTGCTGAAACTGATTGAAATTACGGTTGAAAATGCAAAAAAAGCCGGAATAAAGGTGTCTGTCTGCGGTGAAAGTGCCGCCGATGCCGCCAATGCCCGTGTATATGCTGACCTGGGCATACGCTGCCTGTCTATGGCACAGAACGCCATGATACCGGTAAAACAGCAGCTGCTGGAAAAATATGCACAAAACAACTGATATTTCCGCACTTTGTAAATATGCACATTTTTGAAAATAATGATTGTATAATTATTATGAAAAATTAAAAAACAGTGGAATTTTCATCGAAAAGGTGCTAATATAAAACTAATGACAAAGCTTCACATAACCGCTAAACTCCGTGGAGCTGTAAGGAGGTTTTTTATGAAACTTATACTTGCTATTATCAACAAAGAGGACGCTACAGAAGTTTCCAAACATCTGATTAAAGCCAGATTTTCTGTAACCAAACTCGCTACAACAGGCGGCTTCCTTATGTCCGGCAACATCACACTTATCATCGGTGTGGAAGATGAAAAAGTTGATGAAGTTGTAAAAATCATCGGTGACCATTCACAGAAACGCACAGAAATCGTACCTTCCACAGCTACTTATGGCATCGGCGTTACAACAGCCTTCCCTCTGGAAGTTACAGTTGGCGGCGCTACAATCTTTGTGCTGAATGTTGAAGACTTTATAAAAGTATAATGCTTTTAAATTCTTTTACAGGTAATAATAATATAAAAGAAAGCCTCCTTGGCGCACTGGCGTCAGGGCGGCTTTCTCATGGTTTACTGCTGTGCGGTGAAAAAGGTATGGGTGTCAATTACTTTGCACTGCTCCTGGCGGCCGACATTACCGGCAGTACCGACACAGACGGCATAGCAGCCGGCAGAAACCCACTGGTGCAGATTATCAAAGGAGAAGGCGCCAGCGGGCTTATTCGTGTGGATAAAATCCGCCGGATAAACGAAAATGTGAACTATTCCTCAATAAATGGCGAAAAAAGAGTTATAATAATCGAAAACTGTGAAAATTTTAACCTGAACTCTGCCAATGCACTGCTGAAAAATCTGGAAGAGCCAAAGGACGATATTACTTATATACTCACCACCAATAATCCACGGTCCATTCTGGCCACTATCCGCTCCCGCTGTGCTGTCTACACTCTGACAGTCCCCACACAACCGCAGGTGCTGGACTATTTCCGCGCACAGTCTGCGGACATGCAGGCGGTGGAAGGCCTGATGGCAATATACGGCGAAAATATAGGCAAAATCGCATCTGCCCTGGGCAGTGAAAAACGCTACTCCATACTGCAGGATGCTGTGTCACTCCACGAATGCGTCAAAAAAGGGGATACCTACCGGGCGGCAAAGCTGTGCTACACTTACAATAAACACAAGGACGATTTCCGCCTGATGCTGGAAGACCTGCGTGATATATGTCACCGCAATCTTTCCACTAAAAGCATACAAACCATCAATATCATTCAGAAATACAGCGAAATACTGCTAATGAATGTGAATTTAAACCTCGCTATAGAAAATTTTGCTGTGGAAATCACAAAATAAATTGATTTTTTTACATCTATTATATAAAATAGATATGTTACCCTATTTTAAACAGAAAGGATATGCAGTTTACTGCATTTTGAATATATATGACCAAAGTTATAGGTGTCCGTTTCAAAGAAGGCGGCAAAATCTACTTTTTTGACCCGGGCGAATTTGAAATAGAAAAAAATGATTATGTTATAGTTGATACTGCACGCGGACTGGAATGCGGTCTGGTTGTTCAGGGTGTTCACCAAGAAAATGATGACAAAATTGTAAAACCGCTGAAAGCTGTTTCCCGTATCGCCACAAAGCAGGACATTGAAAAAATGAACCGGAATCGCCGCGACGAGAAAAAAGCTTTTGATATCTGCCTGGAAAAAATCGCCAAGCATAAGCTGGATATGAAGCTGATTGATGTGGAATATACATTTGACCGCAGTAAAGCGCTCTTTTATTTCACAGCTGATGGCCGTGTGGACTTCCGCGAACTGGTAAAAGAACTTGCCCAGGTGTTCCGCACCCGTATCGAACTGCGCCAGATTGGTGTTAGAGATGAAAGCAAAATGATGGGCGGTATCGGCGTGTGTGGACAGCCCTTCTGCTGTTCACGCTTCCTCAGTGACTTTACCCCTGTAAGCATCAAAATGGCAAAAGAACAGGGCCTGTCCCTGAATCCTGCCAAAATCAGCGGCAGCTGTGGCAGACTTATGTGCTGTCTGGCTTATGAGCAGGATGTTTACGAATATCTCAACAGTGTTACTCCGTCTGTGGGTTCACTGGTAAAGACCCCAGGTGACGGCAACGGCATTGTTGCAGAAGTAAGCCTGCTGGCCGGTAAAGTAAAGGTTCGTCTGGACAAAAACCGTGACGGTGTACCAAGAGAATACAATGTGGCAGACCTGACAGTTCTGCGCCGCGCCGGCAAATCCAACGCTGACAAAAATGTGGACAGAGAACTGGCAAAGCTGGAAGACTGATGTTTCTGAAAGCTGTGTGAATTTTACCAAATTAAAAAAATTAACACTTGCATAATCTGCCGGATTATTGTACACTGTATTTGAAAGCAGACAGCTTTCATATTAATTTGTATATTTACTGCATGCGGGCAGTTAAATATAATATATGGCTATGGCTAAAAACAAACGGAGGTATTATTATGGCATACAGAATTACAGACGCTTGCATCGCTTGTGGTGCATGTGCAGGTCAGTGTCCAGTTGAAGCAATCGCTGAAGGCGATATCTACGTTATCGGTGATGCTTGCATCGAATGTGGTGCATGTGCTGATCAGTGCCCAGTAGAAGCTATCGTTGAAGAATAATTTTAGTTAGCTGAGAATAGCTGCCACATTTTGTGGCAGTTTTTTCTTGCAATTTTTTGTGGAGCGGGGATTTTGTGGATATTTTGCATAAACTATCACTCTGTCATTTCGAGCGAACGAAGTGAGTCGACGCGTGCCCTTTAGGGTAGAAATCTTTGCTGTCGTAGACAGCAATATAAACGGGCGGATGTGGGCATCCGCCCCTACGTAAACTGTATACAAACTACAACATCGTCATTCAGGGCAAGAGTAAATATAAAAAGGACAAGATGAAAACCTTGTCCTTTTTCAGTTAATTATATTTTATTTCAGCACCCATTCTTTTATGGTTGCTGTTACGCCGCCGCGGTTATTGTCACCAGCGCGGAGAGGGAATTTTTCTTTCAGCAGGTCTACGCCTTTTTCCATTACAAAGGCATATTCTGCGTTTTCCAGCAGGGTTTCGTCGTTGTAATAATCGCCGAAGGCCATGGTGTTTTCCTTTGGAATACCCAGCTTTTCCTGCACCAGCTGCAGCGCTCTGCCTTTGCTGGCGTTGGTGTTTACTACATCCACCCATATATCGCCGGACACATACACCGCTGTTTCGCCGCCCACTGCCGCTTTTACAGCCGGGTAGGAATAGTCGGTAATATTTCCGCTGCCGTCAAAAATGGCTATTTTGAAAATATCCTCATCAATATTGTACAGCTCATCGTAGCTGGACACCCAGTCCATAGGAGAATAAGGATTTTTTGTCCACTCCATAAAGCCTTCACAGCCGTCGGTGTAGTAGGTTTTGTCAAGGGTAAATACCAGCGGTTCGGTGTTTTCCATTGTTCTCACCAGGTCCAGAGTGGTTTTCACCTGCTGTTTTGTCAGGCTGTGGCAGATTATCATTTCACCGTTTTCATATATATTCGCGCCGTTGTTGCATATGCACATCAGGCTGTTCACCCTGTGGCCGAATACGGCCTCTGTGGATGCAAAATCCCTGCCGCTGGCCACCACAAAGGTGATTCCCTTTTCGGTCAGCTTTTTATGCACCCGGTCAAAATCTGCCGGCAGATTTTTTTCATCGTCCAGCAGTGACCCGTCCAGGTCGCTGGCTATCAGTTTTATCATAGTGTCACCCCGTTGTTTTGTTTGTAATTGGCACTTTGGGCGCCAAAGTGCCCAAAACGTGGGGCGTTGCGACTCGCCCCACACCCCTAACGCGGAATATGTACCATATTGCCTTACAAACAGCGGCGCTATTGCACACAATTCCGTGTGCACCGCGCACTAATCTTACGTAAATTATCGGCAAATACATATTTATTATAAGGAGGGCATTGCGTCCCTCCTTCCACCACCCCGCGCAATAGGTGCTAAAGTCTATTCTTTTCTTTTCGCCAGAAAACCGCCGATTACTTCTTTTGCCAGGGCGATTGCGCTTACCAGCTGGCTACGGTAGATGATGATATACACCACCATACCTGCTACGCTTACTGCCAGTTTTGCCATAAAATTACCACTCAGCACACAGGCGGCAAAAGTCAGCACAAACATCACTGCAATTACCAGCGTGGTGCGGCCGTAGCTTACGATACTTCTGTAGAATTTCTGTGCCACAACTGTGCGGTAGATAAACATTATAAAGTTTGCGCCTGCCAGTGCGATACACACGCCGTACAGACCAAAGGACGGTGCCAGCAGCATACACAGTGCAATGTTGCCCACTACAGACAGGCCGATGCCGATGGTGTCATGCACAGGTTTCTTGGCGATGGATATGCCGTAAACTGTGGTTTCGGCAATAATCAGGAACACAGGTACCAGCAGCATAATGGGGAAAACCGCCATACCGCTGCGGTAGTCAGGGCCGAGGAAGAAGAAGATCACATCTTCAAAGGCCAGCAGAACACAGAAAAATTCCACTATAAGGAAAGTGAGATAATCGTGTACCTGCTTGATTTTTTCCTGTTCTGTTTTGTAGTTAGCATAGATAAAGGCGGACCAGAATGTGGCGAAACCGGCCTGGATAATGGCCACCACATTGGACAGCAGGCTTACCATACTGAAAACCCCTGCAGGTCCGTTGCCTATGGTTTTGGAAATATAAACCTTTGAAAAAAGGCTGTTCAGCCACAGCATAATGGCTGTAGGTGCCAGCGCCAGACCGTAAGGCATCAGCTGGCGGTTTGCTTTTGAAAACAGTACCCGCGGTGAAAAGGACACCCAGCTTCTGTTTGGCCACAGAAAGAAAAATGCGAAAAGGCACATACCGATTGTGAACCACAGCACCATATTTTCAAAGCTTGGATTGATGAAAACAGCCACCAGATAGAACATCTTGGAGAAAAACTGCATAGCCACGCTTTCCAGAGTGTACAGTTTTATACTGCCTTCCATACGGTACATAATGTTGAGATAACGGCCTATCATAGCCATGAATGCATTGAGGAACAGTATGGCCAGATATATATTGCCTATTTTTTCTGTAAAGAATATGCCCAGCACCTGCTGTGGAAAGAATACACAGCTTATCACACAGGTGATTATCAGCACTATACTGCTCAGCCCGAAACAGGCACCGAACAGGCTGTTTTTGTCCAGGGGCTGCGGCGGTTCGTTGAAAAAGCGGATAAAGGACTGGTCCAGACCCAGTATGCAGATATTCATAAACAGGGTGGAGGTGGAGATAAAAATATCCACCTGGCCCCATACTGCAGGGTCAACCAGCCATGCTACCAGCAGCAGCGAAACGCCGTAAATAAGAAAATTTATTACAGTAGCAATTGAGTATTTGAGAATGGAAATCAGAAAACTCAATGGTGACATAGAAGATTTTTCGCTCAATTTCCACCCTCCTATATGAATTTAGAGATGTTGTCAATGTATTCCTGCTGTTTTTCTTTGGACACACGGGTGTTTTTGATGTGACCGTAAATGCGGCCTGCCCATGTGGACAGCGGACCGAACATTTTCAGCTTGCCCGGGTCCAGTCTGATGGCGTACATTGCGTGCAGACCAATCAGTGAGAAGAATTTCAGCCAGCTGAATTTAGGTGTGAAGTGGTCAAACGGCTTTCTATCGCCTTCATCTTCCAGCAGTACCTTTTCCAGTACATCAGCCATACGGATATAGCTTGGTGTTTCGGTGAAATCATAGTGGGACAGCATCAGCTGTTCATCTATAGGGAATTTCGGGTTTTCAATGCTGAAGCATTTTGCAAAATCCTCATAATTGTCAATGTGGTCACAGTCTTTGTAAACAACAGGGTCGTATTCCCATTCGATAGGGTACGGACGGATTACAAAGCAGCTTTTATTTGCAAAGTAGATTTCAGCAATGGATGTACTCATCCATGAGAAGATTACATCACTGGCCTTAATCCACTGTTTTACAGAATATGTAGTGATAAGATGGAAATTTTTGTGTTTTGCTGCCATCTTTTCCAGAATAGGACTGTTCCATTCACTTGGATGACGACGGTAAACAAATTCAACATTTTTGCCTTCTTCTGTTGAAAGATACTTGTCCACCCAGTCCAGAGTGGTGTTCATTGTTTTCTGGCTGGTGATTTTGAACTGGTTGAAGCCAACGCCGGCCAGCTTGTTCAGCTCTTCAACCTCCTGGTCTGTCATATATGCAGTGGAGAAAGAGGAGATGTACAGCACCAGCTTTTTGTTTTTGTCCAGACCGAACTCTTCACACAGGCTGTCTTTATCCTTGTAATAGCCGTCAAACTGGTCGCGGAGGAAGTCCATCTGGATAGGACCTGTGATGGCGGTGTTTTCTATCGGCACGCCATATTTTACTATTCTGTCACGGGCCTGTGTGCCCCAGCAGGTGTGCATTGCATAGCTGGCGGACTGGCCGCAGTTGAAGAACGGGCTGTTTTCCTGTTCTTCACTGAGCACCTGTTCCCAGTGCAGGTTTACTACTTTGTTGCATTTGCCCACATTATTGTAAACAAAGCTGTTCATGGTTTTGTCATCATACATGGCGGATGCCACCAGTACTTTAGGCTTTTTCCATGTGAAATACTTCAGCTTCTTTCTGTCCAGCAACTGGCGGATTTCCGCTGTGTAGCCGCGTCTTTCCAGTTCGCATTTCAGCAGGGTGATACTTTCGTACTCCCTTACAATATGTTCGTATAAAATCAGAAAATCCAAAGACATTTTTTATCTCCTTATCTGTCAAAAAGCATCTGTGTGAATACCGGCAGGCCGGAATATGTGTCCATGTGGAAGCCGTCGTAGAACATATCTTCGCCGAACAGCTGTTCTTCAGGGTATTCATAATTCAGCACTTCGCTGTATGGGGAAACCCGGTCAATAAATGTGTGTATGTGCGGTGCTATATCCAGCCCTTCCACCACGATTTCGCGCAGTGAAAGGTCGATAGGCGGCATTACTGTGTACAGCTTTATGCCCTTTTCCTGGCACATTTTTGCTATTTCCACATATCTTTCCACATCGGCAGTGTCCAGCACATAGTTTTCGCACACACCGTAAATCAGCTGGGCGTATTCCATCAGGTTTCTGCGGTATGGTCTTTCGGTGCCGTCTTCGTAGTAATAGTCGGCTTCAGTCCAGTCTTCGTGGTGGGTGGAGGCCACGTCTTCCACACCCAGCAGCCACCATCTTATCTGGCTGAGCATTTCGATGTTGTAGTTGAAGGAAAGCATATATGCAAAAGGATTGGAGGCGATTGTTTCAATCTGACTCATTCTGTCCTTGTAATAGCTTTCGTTCAGTGTGTAAAAGCTGACGCCGAAATAAATGGTGTGCACATCAGGGTTTACTTCCAGCGCATATTCCAGCAGGTCCATACTTTCGTTGAGGGCTGCGCCGCCGAAGGACAGCTGACCCACTTCTTCGCCCACCAGGTCCTCCACTATATCCATGTCAAAATGGGCCAGCTTGCTGTCGCCCATAATGATAACATCACTTGGATTTTTGATGAATTCCCTGGCACGGTATACCGCACTGTCACCGGAATATTCATTGTTTTTCAGCCCGAAATAATCGTATGGCTCAAAGTAAATGAACATGGCAAAATATATTACAATCGGCACTGCTGCCAGTGCCAGTTTTTTAATAAGTTTTGGCATATAAAAACCTCTTTTTTATAAACAGTCTACCTTATAGTATACAATATTATAGAAAAATTGTAAATAATTGCTGATTTCCAACTGTTAACATACTGTTAACGGACGGTTAAGTTTTATGCACTGTATTGTAATTTTTGCCGGTTTCATATATAATAAGTAAAAATATGCAATTTTATTTTAAGTGAGGAAATATAGATGTCTAAAAAAGTATTGGTTACAGGTGCTGACGGTTTTATCGGCTCCCACCTGACACAGCAGCTTATCAGAGAAGGTTATGATGTTACAGCTTTCTGCGCTTACAACTCTTTCGGCACCTGGGGCTGGATTGACACATTCTCAAAAGAAGAAAAAAATGCACTGAATGTTATTATGGGTGATGTGCGCGACCCTAACGGTGTGCGCGTGGCTATGAAAGGCATTGATACAGTTTACCATCTGGCTGCCCTGATTGCCATTCCTTTCTCCTACCATTCACCTGACACTTATGTAGATACAAATATCAAAGGTACACTGAATGTTCTCCAGGCTGCACGCGACCTGGACACACGCAGAGTGCTGGTTACATCCACCAGTGAGGTTTACGGTACAGCACAATATGTGCCTATCGATGAAAAGCATCCTTTCCAGGGCCAGAGCCCATATTCTGCCACAAAAATCGGTGCTGACAGAATTGCTGAAAGCTTCTACCGCTCATTCAACACACCGGTGACTATCGTGCGCCCTTTCAACACATTCGGTCCACGCCAGTCCGCCCGTGCTGTTATCCCTACAATAATCAGCCAGCTGCTGGCAGGCAAAAAAGAAATTCACCTGGGTTCACTGACACCTACCCGTGACTTCAACTATGTAAAAGACACAGCCAACGGTTTTGTGACTATTGCAAAACACGACAACACAATCGGCCGTGAACTGAACATTGCCACAGAAAAAGAAATATCCATCGGCCAGCTGGCAGAAGAACTTATCCGTCAGATTAATCCTGAGGCTAAAATCGTGACAGATACAGACCGTCTGCGCCCTGAAAAGAGCGAAGTTAACCGTCTGCTGGGCACAGCCAAGGAACTGAACAAGCTGACAGGCTGGAAGCCAAACTACACATTCGAAGAAGGTATCGCAGAAACAATCGAATGGTTCAGAGACAACCTGTCCAGCTACAAAACTGATATTTACAATATCTAAATAACGGCGGCGTTATTTATGGAAGTTTTATTGACTAAACTGAATAATCTCAAGCAGAAGCCTGTGCTGGTATACAGTATGGGCTGTTTGCTTTTGTTTGCGGTTTCTTTTTTATTCACATACTATCTGCGAGTTATCTATTCACCGGCCTGGATGGGGCAGTTTAAATGGTCTTTTATCATCTTCGGATTCTTTTTTGTGCTGGCGGTATGCTGGTTTGCAGCGGCAAGGCTGAAAGATAAAAACACGCCTCTGTTTATGGCAATTCTGCTGTTTGTACTGGGGCTGGTGTGGACATATGCCACACCACCGAACCAGGTGCCGGACGAATACACCCACTATCTGCGCAGCTACCAGATGGCCCAGGGTCAGTGGGGCTTTGATGAAAAGCATGTTTTCCCTGACGATGTAAACAGCTTTGTAAAGCATTTCCCTACAGCCCACAACAACGGCTATCCTGCCAAAGAGGGCAACACTGTCTACAACCGCTTTGTTGAATATTACGATGCGCTGGAAAAAGGTGAAAAAGCACCTAATGCCGGTATTATCATTTTCCAGGTAGTGCCTTATATGCCGGGTGCGCTGGGTATCTTTATTGCCAGACTGCTGGGCTTCGGTGCCCTGGGTGCATTTTACGCCCACAGGATTGCAAACCTGGTTTTCTTCTGTGTGTGTGCTTATTTCGCACTGAAAATGCGGGGCAAATTCCAGACAATTATGTTCTGTCTTATGTCCCTGCCGCTGATGTGCTTTGTGTATGCTTCTGCCAACAGCGATTCATTCCTTTTTGCCCTTATGTTCCTTATGTTTGCCACTGTGCTGTCTCAGGACTTTGACGGCAGAAAAGGCATCATCTTCGCTGTCTGCTTTGCCATTCTCACCACCTGTAAAATGAGCTATGTGGTGTTCCTGCCGCTGGTGTTCTGTATTCCAAAGGAAAAATGGCAGGTGGAATTCAGAAATAAAAAAATCAACAGAATTATCTATCTTGCCTTTGCAGTGCTTGTATTCTTCCTGTTCTATCAGGGTATGGGACTGTATGTGTCCGCTTTCTCCAACTACGGCGAAATCCCACGAACAATGGCGGATTCCAACCCTATGGCACAGCTGATTTTCGTGCTGAAAAACCCTCTGCGCTATGCAGCAGTTTTTGTGGACACACTGAAAAACAACGCTTTCTTCCTGTTCAGCGGCGGCAGCCTGGGCTGGCTGGATGTAAATCTGCCTCTTATCAACTATCTCACACCAATCATCGTGCTGCTGTGCTGTGTGAAACAGGCAGATGTTTTTGAAAAATCCGATATTGGCAAAACAGCCATGTTCTTTATCTGCGGTATACTTACCTATGCCGTGGCACTGACCGGTCTGTACCTGTCCTGGACACCTGTTACCCTGCCGCAGATTATCGGCCTGCAGATGCGCTATGTATATCCTGCGTTTATGGGTTTCTGCATGGTTATCGGTCAGTACTTTTCCACAAGGACTGCAAAAAATGTTAAAAACACCGCCACTTCCTGTGTGCGGACAAACTATATATTCTCTATACTGGCTGTAGTGCTGATGCTGATTGTGTACTATCTGCCTGAAAGGATGGTGGTATTTGTTGCTTAACAATTTATTTGCCTTTGCTGTAATACTTATGTTTGCCTTTGGCCTGCATGCCCTGTTTGACATCAGACCACAACTGACACCGGTGATTTCACTGACTGTGCTGGTGGACATTATCATTCTCTTTGCAATGAAAGACCTGCTGATGCCCGGCGTTATCTTTGCGTATCTTCTGGCATTTGCACTGTTCGGTATTGCTGTTTACAAAAACAAAGATATTCTGGCAAAAAAGCTGGATGAATTTCTCACACCGGGTATAATCCTGTTTGTACTGGCTTCCCTGGCCATGTGGGCTCTGCTGGCAGTGCGCCAGCCTATGATGACAGAATGGGACGAATTTTCTTTCTGGGGCATCAGCCAGAAACTGGTGCATTACCATGACCAGCTGTACACCTTCTTCCGCTCCAGTATGATAGGCAATTCCACACCGCCGGCCCTGGCGGTGCTGTCCTACTTCTTCCAGTGGATGAATCCGGAATTTGCCGAATGGATGAGCTTTTTCGCTTATGACGTTATGTTCTTTGCGGTTTACTGCTCATTTACAGCACTTTTCGAAAGAAAAAGCTGGAACAGCGCAGTGATGACATTCCTGCTGGGTTTCCTCAGCCCTTATATTTACGAAGTTTATACCAAAATTATATATCTTGAACCCGCATATATGATTACCTATGCCGACCTGCCTCTGGGCATTATGTTTGGCGGCATTGTGGCTGTTTATTTCTTCAGTCAGCACGACGACAGCCGCAGCATCCTCTGTATCATTCCTATGATAATGATGCTCACCTTTATCAAGGATATGGGCTTTGCCCTGTCCTGCATTGCGGCCTTTATAGTGTTTGTAGACCTGCTTTTCGGCAGAAAGGAATTCTCATTCCTGAAAGTAAAAGGCTTTTTCGGCAAAATTCTTGCCGGTATTGCCATGGTTGCCACAGCTGCAGGCTCCTTCTTCGGCTGGAGCTTCTTTATGGCCCGGGTTATGGAGCGTGACCCGTTCGCCCTTGGCGGCGCTGCCAATATGGGTATGGTGGAAATGCTGGTTGTGGGTGTGAAAGAGCTGCTTATCGGCCCACGCAGCCAGAAATTCAGCGATATTTATGGCTTTATGATAAAAGCGTTGTACACCACCCGCATGTCTTTCCTTGGCACAGCGGTGCAGATTATCGGCCTGATTACTATTATTTTTCTTATCGCTATTATTTTCGGCGATAAAAAAAGCAGACTCCGTTCTGTGATGATGTACATTGCCAGCTTTGGCTGCTTTGTTGCATACTATGTGTTCCACATTTTCCTCTATGTTTATATCTTCAAGCACAACGAAGCTTACGCCCTGGCCAGCTACAACAGATATATCTATCCGTATTATCTGGGTTGGACCTGCTTTGCCATCGTGAACCTGTGCCATACTATTCAATTTGGCAAACGCCGGTGGGCAAAAACAGCACTCTTTGTGCTGACAGGTGCAATTTTTGTTATGTTCACTTACCTTACTGACTATCCTAACCTGTTTGTGGAAGCCAGTGAGCGCAACTATGCGGTGCGCGAAAGTGTTGAGCAGAAAGTGGAATATATGGAAGATACAGTGGAGGACGATGATGTTATCTATCTGTACTCCGGCGGCGACAACGGCCAGCGATGGTTCCTGTATACCTACCTTATGGCAGAAAACTACATTGTTGAGGACCTGGGTGCCCCTGTGGACGGCCTCAGCGAGGAAGAAGCCAGACAGGTTTACCGCGAAACTCTGTTCAACCGTTTCAAACAGACCGGCGTAACCCATGTGTTTATAGACTGCTCCAGCGAATTCTTTATCAATACCTTTGGTGATGTCTTTGATGTGCCTATGGATTTTGTGGGCATGGACTCCGCCGCCTATTATAAAGTTATCTACGAAGAAGATATGTTCCGCTGTGAACTGGTGAAAGGGGGCTATGTGAATGGTTAAAAAGATAGAAAAAATCAAATCATGGCAAATTATCCTTTTCTCTGCACTATTTTTGGTGGTTTTGTTTGTAGGATATGGCTCAATTAATTACGCCAGAGAGACTTCAGCAAGAAAAAACGGCACTCTCCAGGAAAAAGTAGTGGATGTTTACCGGTTTCAGTTCAAGGAGCTTGGATATGCCGGTGGCGAAGGGCTTAAGGTGTTCAGCCATGACCCCCAGCTGCTGATGGAAACTCCACAGGCCTTTACCAGCCTGAAATTCTATATGGAAAGCAGTATGCACCCGGGCGAAGTGGTGCTGTATTACTCCACAGAAAAAGCTCCCGGTTATTCCGAACACCGCCGTCTGTGGGCGACCTCTGTTGATGGCGAACCAAACTGGTACCTGATTGAAACACCGGTGAAGAATGTGACTGCCCTGCGCCTGGACCCTACCATGTACATCGGCAATGAACTGATTTTCGGTGATTTTATCTTCAACCGGGAAAAATCCTTTGGTGACTTTTTTGAAATCACCACCGGCCGTGTATACGAACTGATTGTTTACACTGCCATCATCAGCTCCTGCCTGCGCTGGCTGCAGGAGTTTATCACAAAGAAATTTGAATAATATTTAATTAAAAACTGAAAAATTTTACGAAAGGTGGTGATACACTTTGTTAAGCAGTATTTTTGCTCTCGCTGTTATTCTGGCGGGTGCTTTCGGTATTTATGCCCTTGTGGGTATAAACAGCCGGTTAGCGCCTCTGGTGTCATTGACGGTGCTGATAGATATTGCCTTGGCTTTTGCCATGGCAGGTATGCTGAAACGGGGTGTGGTCGCCGCCTGTATTTTTGCCCTGGCGCTATGCGCTGCGGCAGTTATAAAAAACAGGGAAAACCTGAAAGAAAAACTGACAGCTTTCCTCTCTCCGGGTCTTGTTCTGTTTGTGGCGGTTTCTGTTGCTATGCTGGCGGTGCTGTACACCACCCAGCCTGTGATGCACCGGTGGGACGAATTTTCTTTCTGGGGAATCAGTCAGAAGCTGGTGAAAAACCATGATGCACTGTATACTTTTTATTCCTCCAGCATGCTGGGTCAGTCTATCCCGCCTGCGTTGGCAGTGCTGACTTACTTTTTCCAGATGCTTTCACCTGTGTTTATTGAATGGGTGTGCTATTACGCCTATGATGTGCTGCTGCTGGCCTGCTTTGCGGCTTTCACAGCAGCCTTTGAGAAAAATAAAGCCCACAACGCCATTATGGTGTTTATCCTGGCTTTTATATCACCGTATATGTTCCGGGTGCTTTCACCCGGCGGCAAAATATCTGACCTGTATATCTCCGTTTACGCTGATGTACCTTTGGCCATGGTTTTTGCCGGGGCGGTGGCGGTGTACTTTTTCACCCGTGAAAGCGACAGTCGCAGCATAATCCCTGTGCTGCCGGTGCTGGTTTTTCTCACCCTTATCAAAGATATGGGTCTGGCACTGTCCTGTATAGCCCTGTTTATTATCTTTTTTGACCTTGTCATAGGCAGAAAAGAGTTTGTTTTCCTCAAAATGAAAGGCTTTGTGGCCAAATGTTCCGCCGCCCTTTCAATGCTGGCGGTAACCGGCTGTGCCTATGTGCTGTGGAGTGTCCATCTGGCCGATGTGCTGTCCATCAACCGTTCTGATTTCGGCGGCGAAAGCGGCATGGGTATGGTGCAGATGCTGGTCACAGGTGTGCAGGCACTGATTTTCGGCACCACAGATGAAAAATTCCTTACAGTGCGCTCATCCATTTTCCGCGCATTCTTTGACACAAAAGTTTCCATGTTCGGCTGCGGTCTGAATGTGGTTATCATAATCACCGCTATTTTTGCTCTGGCATTTATCCTGTCAGACAAAAACGGCAGAAAACGCACCCTGATGATGTATCTCACATCATGGACAGGGTTTATCGGCTACTATATTTTCCATCTGTTCCTTTACGCCTATGTTTTCGGCAGTGAAGCCTACACTCTGGCCAGCTACGACAGATATATGTACACTTTCTACATCGGCTGGCTTATGCTGGCGGTGTGCTGTCTGTCACTGGCGGTGAGAGACGGCCTGTCCCTTGTGGCCACAGCAGGTGTTTTTGCATTGGTGATGGGATGCCTGCTGATATGCAATATCTATATCGACAGCGGCAACACATTCCTGGCGGTAAATGACACCACCTTCAGCAAAAAACAGCTGATTGATGCCAAATCCCGGTTTATCAGCGATGTGGTAGGCGAGGATGATGTTATTTATCTTTTCAGCGCAGACAACAACGGCGAACACTGGTTTATGTATTCCTACAATTTTGTCGACAATTATTTTCCGCCGGAAATATATATAGAAACCTGGGGTATGTCCCCTGAAGAAGAAAAAGCCACCCGAATGGCACAGCTGACAAAGTATATGAAAAACAAAGGTGTCACCCATATTCTGGTGGACCATTCCAACGAAGAATTGTCCAAAAACTACGGCGATGTATTCGGCGGTATGATGTACCTTATCGGTCATGACACTGTGGCTTATTATAAAGTCCATTTTACTGACACCGCTTTCTGGTGCGAACTGGTGAAGGAGGGCAGTATCTATGGCTGATAAACTGAAAAAACTTTCCTTCACAAAAATATTGCTTATAAGTGCAGTGATTGTTCTTGCTGTAGGTTTGTATAATAGCTGGAACAGATACTTCAGTTACGGGTTAAGCTGTGACTGGACTGGGGAGTTTTCCGTAACAGACTTTGAACTGCACAGCCTGCAGCTGCGTGATGATTTCTATGTGGCTACAGACAGCGACAGCCAGCTGGTTATGACAGTGGACAATGTGATTGGCGGCATGGACTTCGTTATGGATTCCTCTATGCCTACCGGAGAGGTGCTGGTGTATTACACCACCGCCCCGGGTCAGGACTACACCGAAAGTCAGCGCACATGGGCAGTGCCTTCGGAAGACGGGGAAAAACTGTACAGCTTTACAATACCTGCGCAGTATGTCCACACACTGCGCATTGACCCCACTATTTATGGCGGCAACAGACTGTATTTTGGCGAGTTTATCCTTAATCCGCCACGCCAGTTTTCTGATTTTGTGAACTTTTCAGCCACGGAGCTGCCGGTAGTAATGGTCTGCACCGGTCTTCTGGCCTCTTTTTTCCGATTTGTTCAGGAAATTTTTACAAAAAAGTCGGATAAAGTATACAAAAATTAATAAATAAGTTGTATAATAATAGAATACAGAAATAAAAAATAACTTTTCACACAGGAGAAAAAGATTATGGATAGAAAATTCATTCCTTTGTCCGTTCCGAATTTCCCGGGCAATGAAGTAAAATATGTTAGCGAAGCTGTAGCCTCCACATGGGTTTCCACAGCTGGTCCGCTGATTCCAAAATTTGAAAAAGCTATGGCTGAATACATGGGTACAGAATATGTTGTAGCCACAAACAGCGGTACAGCAGCCCTCCACCTGTCTCTGGTTGATGCAGGCATCGGCCCTGGCGATGAAGTTATCGCAGCAGCTCTCACATTTATTGCAGCTGTAAACCCTATCCGCTTCTGCGGCGCAGAACCTGTATTTGTTGACTGTGACAAATACTTCTGCATGGACCCTGACAGCGTGCAGTACTTTATCGACAACTACTGCGAAATGGTTGACGGCAAGCTTATCAACAAAACCACAGGTGCCCATGTAAAGGGTATGGTTCCTGTTCATGTTTTCGGCAACATGGCAAATATGGAACGCCTGATGGACATCGCTGAAAAATACAACCTGTTCGTGCTGGAAGATGCCACAGAATCTGTAGGTACTTTCGTAACAGAAGGCCGCTACAAAGGCCGTCATCTGGGCACAATCGGCCACTACGGCGCACTTTCCTTCAATGGTAACAAAGTTATGACAACTGGCGGCGGCGGTATGGCTATCTGTCACGACGATGAAAAACGCCATCACATGGCTGTTCTCTCCGAAGAAGCACAGGACATGGCCAAAAAAGAAGACAACCTGCTTTTTATCCACACAGATGTTGGCTACAACTACCGTATGAACAACATCGCCGCAGCTCTTGGTCTGGCACAGCTGGAACATTTGGAAGAATTTGTTGCAGCCAAAAACAGAAACTTTGCTATCTACAAAGAGCTGCTGGACGGTAAAAACGGCCTGAAAATGATTGATTACACACCTGGTATCCGTTCATCTATGTGGTTCCACCAGCTGTATCTGGACGACTGCAAAATCTCCAGAAATGAAATGATTGAAGGTCTGGCACAGAGAAAAATCCAGTCCCGTCCAATCTGGCTGCTGAACCCAGACCAGGAACCATACAAAAACAGCCAGTGCATGCCTCTGCCAAACGCCAGAGACTATGTAGGCAAAATCGTAAACATACCTTGTTCTTCCGGCATGACTGAAGAAGAAGTAAGAATTGTTTGTGCCGAAATCCTGGACCTGACAAAATAATCGAAGCACCCTGTTAAACAGTATTTAGCGGGGAGGGTATTGGGAGGAGCGCAGCGCACCTCCCAATTAGATATAAGCGCGTGACGTTAAGTTGCCGATTTGAAAATGCGCAGCATTTTTTGGAGGCAATAGTGACGCGCACACCTTCTACGCGTTAGGGGTGTGGGGCGAATCGCAACGCCCCACGTTTTGGGTACTTTGGCGCCCAAAGTACCTTTGATTGATGGTCAGCAACGCTGACCGAACATTAAAAATAAACATTACACAGGAGATTTCCTATGCGTATTGAAGACCTGATAATCAGCAAAGATATCACAGTTCTCCAGGCTATGCAGAAGCTGGACGAAAAAGGCAAAAAAATCCTTTTTATCGCCCCTGATTTAAAGCTGGAAGCTGTGCTGACAGACGGCGATGTGCGCCGCCATATTCTTCACGGCGGCAAGCTGGATGAAAAAGTTGGTGCTATGGCAAACTATAAATTCATGGCTCTGCCACTGTCCCAGCGTCACAAAGCCAATGACATACTGGTGAAAAAATCCATTTCCGCCCTGCCTGTTCTGGACAGCGAGGGCCGTATTGCTGATGTGGTTTTCTTTGACGAAAGCAGTGTGCGCGTACAGAAGGCCCTGGACCTGCCAGTTGTAATCATGGCCGGCGGTCTGGGTACACGCCTGTACCCATACACCAAAATTCTGCCAAAACCACTGATTCCTGTGGCCGAAAAACCAATTGTGGAGCATATCATCGACCGATTCAAGGCATTCGGCTGTACTGATGTAAGAATGATTGTAAATCATAAGAAAAATATGATAAAAGCCTATTTCAACGAACTGACCAACAAGGATTACACAGTAGACTTTGTGGATGAAGAAGTTTTCCTTGGTACAGGCGGCGGTCTGTCACTACTGAAAGGCAAAATCGACGGTCCTTTCTTCCTGACAAACTGCGATGTGCTGATAGAGGCTGACTACAACGATATCTACAAATTCCACAATAAAAACGGCAACCTTATCACTGTTGTGTGCGCTCTGAAACATGTGACCATCCCTTACGGTGTTTTCAATCTGAACAACGAAGGCGAAATCGAAAGCGTAACCGAAAAACCAACCTTTAACTTCCTTACAAATACAGGTATGTACCTGGTTGACGGCAGAATTATCGCCGAACTGGAAGAAAACAAGGTTATCGGCTTCCCGGATATCATGGAAAAATACCGCGCACAGGGCTATAAAGTGGGCGTATATCCTGTCAGCGAAGACAGCTGGATGGATATGGGGCAGCTGGAAGAGCTGGAAGCCATGCGCCGCAGACTGGAAAATCAGTAATACATAAAAATAAAACTACGGCAGAATGGGGCGGTGACTTAAGAAAACATTGAAGCAAAAGACGGTTTAGCTTGACGGCTATGCCGTCTTTTGCTGTTTTTCAGTTG
The DNA here is from genome assembly GCA_017473015.1 of Oscillospiraceae bacterium. Taxonomy (GTDB): domain Bacteria; phylum Bacillota; class Clostridia; order Oscillospirales; family Ruminococcaceae; genus RGIG3102. The sequence goes on from JAFUNP010000034.1 coordinate 28,769, forward strand.
TATTGCGGGCTTCTTCGATAGCCCGTGTAAAGTCAAATGCACCGATGAAGTTATAGAC
>JAFUNP010000035.1 GCA_017473015.1 Oscillospiraceae bacterium
AACAACACAGAAACCACAGGGTACATACGTAATGTTCCTTGACTGGACAAAATTCTGTGAAGAACGCGGCAAAACAATGGACGAAGTACTGAAAAAATGTGTATCCGTTGGCGTTATCTGCCAGGACGGCCGTCCATTCCATGGTCCATGCCATGCTCGTTTCAACTTCGCTTGCCCACACAGCTCCGTAGTTGAAGCATTCGACAGACTGACAAAATACGTTATCAACGCTGAATGGTAATTTATTGAATTAGAAGTCAATATCAAGAGGTACGCTCCGGCGTACCTCTTTTTTCTTCCATATATAAATATCCCCTGCCGCATAAAACGACAGGGGATATTATCTGTTACAGCAATTATTTGCTATCTGATAAAATTTGTTCTCTGTGGAGCTTCTTTTTCCGGCAGGCCATACTGTTCTTTACCCAATGCGATTGATTTCATCAGGAAAGCCATATTTCTGGCCAGGGTGCGTGCCTGCTGCATACCTTCATCATCCTGCTCTGCTTCACCCGGAACCGCACCATGCACACCGTTCCAATACTGACCGGAAGCCACAGGCATACCACTGATGGTGAAATATTTGTTCATCATATCAAAGGTTGTGGTCTGGCCTCCACGGCGTGCCACGGAAATGGCTGCGCCCACCTTCATGGTTTTGTCATAAGGCGATGAATAGAACAGGCGGTCCATAAAAGAAACCACTGTACCGTTGGCAGAAGCATAGTAAACAGGTGTACCGACCACCAGACCATCACAGTCCTTCAGTTTATCGGCAGCAGTATTTACTATATCGTCAAACACGCACTTGCCGGTCTGTCTGCATTTCATACAGGCTATACAGCCGCGCACATCCTGTGTGCCCAGATTGATTATTTCTGTTTCCACACCTTCGCCGCGGAAAACCTTCACCATCTCTTCCAGCACCAGGGCTGTATTACTGTCTTTGCGCGGACTGCCGTTTACAAGTAAAACTTTCATATATCTGTACCTCACTGTTATTTATATTTGTATTATATCATACATACCGGATTTTTTCTCTTGTTTTTACAGGAATTACACAAAAAACAAACAGTTGGTTTATGTACAAAATCATACCTGTTTGATATAATAAAAATATAATAATATCCTACTATAATAAACTATGCGGGAGGCAGCTTTTATGAATATATTGGTAATCAACGGCAGTCCTAAGGGCCAAAACTCCATCACCTGGCAGACTGTAAACTATCTGGAAAAATTGCATCCGGAACACAGCTTTGTTACAATTCATGCCGGACAGCAGATAAAAAAACTGGAAAGAGATTTTTCACCTGTTATACGGGAAATGGAGAAAGCAGAGCTGGTACTGTTCTCCTACCCTGTGTACACTTTCATCGCACCTTATCAGCTGCACAGATTTATTGAATTGCTGAAAGAAAGCGGAGTGGATGTCAGCGGAAAATTCGCCACACAGATAACCACATCAAAGCATTTTTATGATGTGACCGCCCACAGATATGTGCAGGACAACTGCTGCGACCTGGGGCTGAAATACATAAGAGGTCTGTCCGCCGATATGGACGACCTGACAGTGAAAAAAGGCCAGCTGGAGGCACAGAACTGGGCCGACCATCTGTTCTGGTGTATAAAAAACAATTACTATGAGCCTGTTACCACTCTGACTGTACAGCATACACCTGTGATGGCAAAGGTGCCTGTGGTGACAAAAGAAAAACAGGGTGATGTAGTGATTGTGACCACTGCCACAGAGACAGATGTATCACTGAATGCTATGATAGACCGTTTCCGTGCAGTGCTGCCTGCAGCCACAAGAGTGGTAAACCTGAACGATTATCCGTTCTCCGGCGGCTGTCTGGGCTGTTTTAACTGTGCTGTGGACGGCAAATGTATATACAAGGACGGTTTTGATGACTTCCTGCGTGGGCAGCTGCAGACAGCACAGGCTATTATCTATGCTTTCGCAATAAAAGACCATTCCATGGGTTCACGCTTCAAACTGTACGATGACAGACAGTTCTGCAACGGCCACCGTACAGTGACTATGGGTATGCCTGTGGGTTATCTTATCAGCGGCCGGTACAGCCACGAAGCCAACCTGCAGATGATACTGGAGGGCCGTGCCCAGGTAGGCGGAAACATTCTGGCCGGTATAGCAACTGACGAAGCCGACACAGACAACGCCGTAAATATGCTGGCGGCAAATCTGTCATACTCACTGAAATACAAAAACACACAGCCGGCAAACTTTTACGGCGTGGGCGGTATGAAGATTTTCCGTGACCTTATATGGCAGATGCAGGGTATGATGAAGGCCGACCACAAATTCTACAAAGCTCACGGTCAGTACGATTTCCCACAGAAAAAACCGGGCCGTATGATAGCCATGTACCGGGTGGGTGCAATGCTGGCAAACCCGAAAATCAAAGCCAAAATGGGCAACAATATGAACGAAGGTATGCTGATGCCGTACAAAAAAGTGCTGGACAGCATTCCAGACAAAAAAGAGAAACAATAAATACAACCCGGACTGCATTGTTAACAGTCCGGGGTGATTTTATATGGAATAAAGTTGTACTGCTTTATAAAGTATACTTTTCGGGACGATGTAGGCATCGTCCCCTACGCGGGAGGGTATCGGGAGGGCGCAGCGCTCCTCCCGATATAACAATAAGCGCGTGACGTAAATCGACTACTCCAAATGCGTAGTATTTTGTAGGCGATAGTGACGCGCACACCTTCTACGCGTTGGGGTCTGGGGGAGTCGCAACCCCCAGGACTTTTGGTTACTTTTGGTCTCAAAAGTAACCACGCTTTTTAGCGTTCCATAAAGTATACTTTCCGAAATATTTTATCTGTTACCCCGAATATCTTATTTTACCATATCCTTTACGCTTCCCCGGTCAATCAGCCCCATTGATGTGCTGTAAAGATACAGTCTGCCAATCAGTCTGGCAGGCAGGCTGAACTGCGGTGATTGCTGTGGGTAAAAACGGACAAGGTAAACAATATCCCCTTTTACGCAGGCGGCAAACATCATATAGTTTTCCTTTTCCATAGGGTGTTCAAAGGTGAAAAAGTAATCAGTATCCACAGACCGTGCAGAAAGGTTAAGTGTACAGTCTGCTTTTTCTGCTTTCAGCGGCTCCAGCTTGCGGCCACAGCAAAATATACCTGCGTTACCTGTGGAAAACAGTATGTTTCCACACACCGGGCAGATGTAAAAACGGGTGCGTGCCATATTGCCGTTGTCCGGGCGGTTTGGGCGTATTTCTCCCTCCAGAATCCGTCGGGTGTCCACACCCAGTATTACCGCCAGGTCCGCCAGCAACGATGTGTCCGGCGCGCCCAGACCCGTTTCCCTAAATTAAAGATATTGGTTATGTATGAGTGCCTACGCCTACTTGCATAGGCACTCATATTCGTTGTTTTACTCAATTTTGCCGATAAAGCGGTAGTAGATGTCAATATCCTGCTCACGCATACCGTCCACGGTGGTTGCTTCGTGAATGACGATTTTCTCAATCAGCGTATTCAGAAGCTCCGCTGTCAGTTCGGTGGGATTGGCGTACTGCTTGATAAGAGAAATCCAAGTTTCCGCATCGACAGTTGTTTGTTTTTCAGCTTCAAGCTCTGTAGTGAGCCTTTCGATCTTCTCGGTAAGCTCCTGCTGCTCGGTCTGAAATTTCTGAGACATCATATTGAAGTTGTACTCCGTGATACGACCATCCGACCAATCCTCATACAGCTTCGCAAACTTGCGATCAACATCCGTTCTGCGCTTTTCTGCTCTTGTAAGCTCGGCACTCTGCCTTTTTGCATTGGCGGCAATCTCTTGATCGCTTGCTTTCAGCAACCGATGCAGAAGCTCCTTTTCATCCAACTGCGCCTGTTTTGCCAAGTCTTGTATTCTTGTCAAAACGTAGGTATAGAGATAATCATAGCGGATATAGTGGGCAGAACATTGCTTCAAACCTTGACCATATTGGCTGCAAGTGTAGTGGCTGTACGGATTTTTGTTTTGGTTGTTCGTACCGAAGCGCATCGACCATCCGCAATCCGCACACTTCACAAGCCCCGAAAAGATTTGCGTGGTAGCGTCCTTTTGCTGTCTGCGACGGCTGGCGATCTGCTTTTGCACCTGTTCAAAGACTTCCTTGGAGATAATGGCTTCGTGGGTATGTTCCACTTTAAACCATTCTTCCTGCGGCTTGCGTACCTTTTTCTTGTTCTTGTAGGAAATGTTGGTCTGCTTGTTGTGTACGCTGTTGCCGATATAGGTTTCGTCTTTCAAGATGCTCTTGATCTGCGCCAATGTCCACGCATAGGCTTTTTCTTCTGGTGCATCCTCATAGATATGAGCGAATGTCCCATATCGCTGATAGTTCAGCCATCCGGCAGTCGGAACCTTTTCCTCCACCAATACCCTTGCTATCTTGGCGGCACCCGCACCATGAAAGGCAAGATCAAAGATTTTCTCAATAATCCAGCGGGTTTCCACGTCAATCACAATGGCGTTCTTAATTTCGGGATGTCGGATGTAGCCAAGCGGAGCATAAGTGAATGTGCGTTCTCCTGCGGCATACTTCGCATGAAGTGCGGTCTTGACTTTGCGGCTGGTATCCTTGGCAAACCATTCATTAAACAGATTTTTGAAAGGTACGAAATCGGATAAGCCTTTCTTGGTATCCTCGTTCTCGGATACGGCGATATATCGTATCTGCTTTTCCGGGAACTCATATTCCAGATAGTAGCCGACCATGATATGGTCACGACCAAAGCGGCTGAGGTCTTTTGTGATAATGCAATTCACTCGTCCTGCATCCACATCTGCCATCATTCGCTTGAAATTCGGTCTTTCAAACGTAGTGCCACTCCAGCCGTCGTCGATATACTCACCGACCACATGAAGCTCCTGTTCCTTTGCGTACTGCTGTAAAATGGTGCGCTGGGTCTCAATGGATACGCTGTCGCCGTAGTTCTCGTCATCACGGCTGAGTCTCATATATAGTGCTGTATTGTACGGTTGTTTCATTAAAAATCCTCCTGTTCGTGAAACAACCCACGCTTACAATACTTCGCTGAGTATATTATACCGTAAGCGTGGGTTTGATTCAATGCGATTCTGTTAACAATTCATCGAAATTTCTGCGGACACGGTATTTCCTGCTGCGAAACGGACAACATTTTCAATCAGCCTGTCCATCGTTTTACCGTTTGGAGC
>JAFUNP010000036.1 GCA_017473015.1 Oscillospiraceae bacterium
CCCCACAGCCATTGTACCATTTATAAAAATCAGATTTTTCATAACATATCTCCTGTGTATAATAATTATATTACAGAATACAGAAGAAAAAGGCAAGGAGCAAATCCTTGCCTTTAAATATAAGTATTATTTTTTCAGTTCAGCCAGCTGTTTTTTAAACAGATAGTTGTCTACTTTTTCCACCATTTCAGGTGGAACAACCTTTTCCACAGGAAATACCACAGAGTTTATCATTTCTTCTGAATAGCCCAGAACAAATTTTGTTGTTCTTTCCAGTACATCTGCGCTCAGCCAGTCTATAACATCGTGACGGTTGTGGATAAATGCACCACCGAATGCTGTGCCGAAACGGACAAAGCTGGTGGATGGTACACCTTTGTCGGCAAATGGGACACCGTCAGATGAGTAAATATCCTGTTTTGCTTCACAGGCGTATCCATTGCGCTTCATAAAAGCATCACAGTAGGTTGTAGCTTCTTTTGTAGCCAGCACCAGAGCTGTATCGCCGCCGATAACGCTGCCGCCAACATCCACATTAATCATGTACAGATGGTTTTTCAGTTCGTCCTCGTGGGCTTTAACCCATGCCTTTGAACCCAGCAGACCCATTTCCTCACTGCCATACCAGTTGAACTGCAGTGTTCTCTTAGGTGGATTTTCCACAAAGTGACGGAGAACTTCCATGTTGATTACACTGCCTGCACCGTTGTCATAAACACCTGTGGAAAATTCTACAGAGTCATAGTGTGCGCCGAAAGAAACCACTTCTTCCGGTTTTTCAGTGCCTTTTACAGTTACAGTCACATTGTGGCTGGTGCGTGTAATTGGTGTGTTGATAACAGTCAGTTTCACTTCTTCTGCACCATTTTTCACCATATCAAATGCATCTGTCACTCTTATATTTGCCGCCGGTATATTGCCGAATGCTCTCATTGTATCACGGATAGTTCTTGTAAACAGGTCAGAGTTTTCTTCTGTTTCCAGCATGGTGCCGCTCATGGAAATAAAGCCCACAGCTCCGGATTTCAGAATTTTTCTGTACAGGTCCAGTCTTACAAATCCGTTTACCAGAATAATTTTGCCTTTTGCAGCAGCAATATCAGCTTCGGTCATGTTTTCAGCATAGTAAAATGGTGCTGTTACGCCTTCTTCAGGTGTGTTTTCGCACAGCTTGTATGCTGTAACTGTATATTTTTTGCTGTAAGGCTTCAGCACCTCAAGTTCAGCCTTTACCTGCACTGCATCTTCGATTTCAAATGGCTCCAGCTGTGGTTCCAGACCCATGGCTTTGATTTCATCCATCAGTATGTGTGCAGCTTTCAGTTCTTCCTCTGTGCCGCCCATACGAACAAACCCCATTTTGTTCAGCAGCTCAAATTCTCTTTTACCGCAAATTTTCATATTCAGTAAATCCTTTCCTTTGTAAAATTTTCTTTACAATCCGATTTTAACATATATTTCCATATTTGTCACATATTAATATTCTTGCGATAAAAAGTAAAAAAATCCGTTATCTTGTGATACCGGATTTTTTATGTGACAATACTTTAATATGTGCCATTGACAGAAAACTGTATCTGCAGCATAAAATTATATGGAAAAATGTTAACAAAGACTTAATAAAAGTGTTTTTTCATTGATTGTTTGTGTAAAATGTTGTAAAATTATATAGATAATATGTATCGTATTCAGGAGGCTTTTATGCCTAATTATATAAGTAAGTTAATCTCAAGATACCGCAGACTGATATTGTTTCTCATAGACTTTTTCGTTGTGTGCGGTGCATATCTTTTTACATGGATGCTTATCAGCGGCCGTGCTTCTATGGATGACTATCTGTCGTTGATGGTTTCCAGCTGTTTTTTGTTTGTGGCATGTTACTCTATTATATTTTTCACCACCGGTATGTATGACAGCCTGTGGCGCTATGCTGAAATAGTGGAGTTTTTCCGTTGTGCAGCCTCCAGTGTGGCGGCTATTATAGCCTTTATCATAATCACGCTGATTATCTATCAGGAAAGGCGTATACCAATTTCAGTTTACGCATTGTCTGCCGCCTTTGCATCATCTCTCACACTGTACATCCGTCTGACCTACAGGATGTATCGAAATACAAAAATATCCTCATCGGGCAAAAAGCGCCGCCGTGTGCTGCTGGTAGGGGCAGGGGATGCGGCATCTACATTTCTCCATGAACATCACCGCAATCCTATTCAGGAAATGAATGTTATCTGTGCTGTAGATGATGATAAAAACAAACAGGGCCGCAGTATCACCGGCGTAGAAATCCTGGGTACAACCAACGATATTCCGGACTTGGTGGCTACCTGTCAGATAGATACTATACTTATCTGTATTCCTACTCTGGACAGCGAAAACAGAAAGAGAATTATTGATATCTGCTCACAAACACCATGCAATATCAAAATATTGCCGGATATAGTGAAAATTATTGCAGAGGGCAAAGATTTTGCCTCCAGCATCACAGATATCAAAGTGGAGGACCTGTTGGGCCGTGACCCTGTTATACTGGCTGATGAAGCTATCAAGCTGGTAAAGGACAAAGTGGTTTTTGTTACAGGCGGCGGTGGTTCCATCGGCAGTGAACTGTGCCGACAGATTGCAAATATCGGACCAAAACAGCTGGTTATTATTGATATTTATGAAAATTCCGCCTATTCCATTCAGCAGGAGCTGAAAAGAAAATACAATGGTAATCTCAATCTGGAAGTGCGTATCGCGTCAGTGCGTGATACCAAAAAAATGGACGACCTTTTCCGGGAATTCCGTCCACAGATTGTTTTCCATGCAGCAGCCCACAAGCATGTTCCTCTTATGGAGGATGCACCGGAAGAAGCTGTGAAAAACAACGTTTTCGGCACTTATAACTGTGCGCTCTGCGCTGAAAAATACGGTGCTGAAAAATTTGTGCTTATCTCTACGGACAAAGCGGTTAACCCTACAAATGTTATGGGTACCACAAAGCGTATATGCGAAATGATTGTGCAGAATATTGCCCAGAGCAGCGATGGCAACACTATTTTTGTGGCTGTGCGTTTTGGTAATGTCCTCGGTTCCAACGGCTCTGTAGTTCCGTTGTTTAAAGACCAGCTGGCCGAAGGCGGTCCTATTACGGTAACCCACCCTGATGTGGTACGCTACTTTATGACCATTCCGGAGGCTGTCAGCCTGGTGCTGGAAGCCGGTGCTATCAGTGACAAAAGCGGTGAAATCTTTGTACTGGACATGGGCAATCCGGTTAAAATCCTTACCCTGGCAGAAAATCTTATCAAACTGTCCGGCATGATTCCTTACAGGGATATAGACATTGTATTTACAGGTCTGCGCCCGGGCGAAAAGATGTATGAAGAACTGCTGCAGGACGAGGAGGGTATTCGCACCACCGAAAACAGCAAAATCTTTATCGGTTCTCCGCTGAAAATGGATGCCGACAGATTTTTTACTGACCTGCTGGAACTGAAAGGTTATGCCTATGAAAATGACCGCGAAAACCTGATGAAAAAGCTGCAGGTTATGGTGCCTACATTCAGCCATGAGAGAATAGATTATTGATAACAGAGTAAATTATGTATAAGAAGTTTTTTAAAAGATTTATAGATATTGTACTGTCCTTCATCGGGCTGGTTGTGCTGAGCCCGGTGCTGCTGGTTATAGCAGTGCTGATAAAACTGGACTCCAAAGGACCGGTACTGTTCAAACAGAAACGCGTTGCAAAGGGGAAAACCCATTTCAATATATTGAAATTCCGCACAATGTATGCCGATGTGCCAAAGGATGTACCCACACATCTGTTGGCCGACCCGGAAAGCAAAATCACAAAAATCGGTCGTTTCCTGCGCAAATCCAGTCTGGACGAACTGCCGCAGATATGGAATATACTGGTAGGGGAGATGAGTATTATCGGCCCGCGACCTGCCCTGTGGAATCAGTTTGACCTGATAGCAGAAAGAGATAAATACGGTGCCAACGATGTTCCTCCCGGACTTACCGGGCTGGCACAGATTATGGGCCGTGACGAACTGCCTATAGATGTAAAAGCTAAATATGACGGCGAATACGCACAGAATATCACATTTGTAAATGATGTAAAAATATTCTTTGGCACTATCACCAGTGTTCTGGGGGCCAAAGGCATAAAAGAAGGCAAACAGGAATAAAATAAATAAACTTACCCGGACTGCACTGCAGCCCGGGTTTTGTGTTTACGGATATTGTAATGTGAAATAAAAATAAAAGCCGTGGATTTCCACGGCTTTGACTTTAACTATATTAGTTGTTTGTGTATGGCAGGAGTGCAACGTGACGAGCTCTTTTGATAGCTGTTGTCAGTTCTCTCTGGTGCTGAGCACATGTGCCTGTTACACGTCTTGGAACGATTTTGCCTCTTTCAGTAATGTATTTTCTGAGTTTAGCTACATCTTTGTAATCGATTGATTCAGCTTTGTCTACACAGAAGCTGCAAACTTTTTTACGGCTTGTACGTCTTACAGGACGGCCGCCTTTAAATTCTCTTTCATTTCTTTCCATGATAGAAATTCTCCTTTCTTAAACTAAAACGGTAAATCTCCGTCATCTGCTGCCAGTGCGGAGAAGCCATCCAAATCTCCAGTGGAGAAGGAAGTGGCCGGGAAATTGTTTTCTGTCTGTCTTGGACCTGGCTGAGAGTATGTGTTCTGGGAGTAGCCTGTGTTGGCACTCTGGGAAGAACCTTTGCTTTCAGCAAAATATGCGTTGTTGATAATTACTTCGAAGGCAGTGCGGTTTTTACCTGTGTCTCTGTCCTGGTAAGTTCTTGTCTGAATAGAACCGTTCAGGCCAATCATATTGCCTTTTCTGAAATATCTTGAGATAAATTCAGCTGTCTGGCGCCATGCTACACAGTTGATAAAATCTGCCTGTCTTTCACCGTTAGCACTGGAATATGCGCGGTTTACAGCTACTGAAAAGCTGCACACATTAGTGCCGTTTGGTGTCTGGCGAAGTTCAGGGTCGGCAGTAAGTCTGCCCATTAAACAAACAACATTCATTTTACAAATCCTTTCAAATTACAGAGCGATGATCATTGTGCGCAGAAGACCTTCTGTGATCTTGAACACACGATCAAGTTCTGCAGGGAAAGCTGTTTCGCTTTCGAAAGTAAACAGAACATAATAACCTTCTGTTTCTTTGTTGATCATGTAAGCAAGTTTTCTTTTGCCCCATTCGTCAACAGAAACCAGAGTACCGTTAGCTGAGATAAGGCTTGAGAATTTTTCAACAAGACCTTTGATAGCTTCTTCATCCTGTTTTGTGCTGATTACAACCATTGATTCGTATTTCTGCATTGTTATTTACCTCCTTATGGACTTTGTTCAAAAGGCCCTGCCTTTTGCAGGGCAAGGACGCTATGCATTGCACAGCAAAAATAATTATATCAATAAATCCCCTTTTAGTCAAGGGGATTATTGTATAAATCATAGATTTTCTCTGTAAAAAATTATATGTTTTTTACAAATTCTTTCAGATAGGCTTTAAAATCTTCGCCGATTTCATCGTGCTTTACGGCCTGTTCCACATTAGCCATCATCACGCCCAGCTTGTTGCCCATATCGTAGCGTTTACCTACAAAGTCAACGCCATTCATTTTGCCTTCTCTGGCCATTACAGCCATAGCATCAGTCAGCTGGATTTCACCGCCTGCGCCGGGTTTTGTGTTTTCCAGTATTGGGTAAATATCAGCTGTCAGCAGGCATCTGCCCAGAATGGAGTACAGTGAAAACTCCTGACCTTTTGCAGGTTTTTCAATCATATCTGTAACAGTATAGATATTATCGCGGATATTTTCGATTTTCAGTGATGAATATTTGGAAATAGCTTCCTGGCTTACGGCTTTGATGCCTACACAGGCCTTGCCGAATTCATTGTATGCTTCTATCAGCTGCAGTGCCACCGGCTTTTCACCAAAAATCACATCGTCAGGGTACAGTACCATAAAAGGTTCATCCCCTGTAAAATCTTTTGCACAGAGAATAGCATGTCCCAGACCTTTTGCCTCTTTCTGACGCAGATAGTAAATATTGGCCAGGTCGCTGATGCCCTGCACCTGCTGCAGCACATCTTCCTTGCCTGGTTTTGACAGTGCTCTTTCCAGTTCAGGGCTTTTATCGAAATGGTTTTCAATTGTTTCCTTACCGCGGGATGTGATGATTAGAATATCTGTAATACCACTTTTTACGCATTCTTCCACTATGTACTGAATGCTGGGCTTATCAACTATAGGCAGCATTTCTTTTGGCACAGCCTTTGTCATAGGCAATACGCGTGTGCCAAAACCTGCTGCAGGAATAACTGCTTTTCTTATCATTTTAATGCTCCTGTTGTTTTAATAAGGCATAAAGGCTGTGAAAAGATAGAATATTGCAAACATTGTAACTACTGCCATTCCTACTTTACTTGGGCCAGCCTGTTCCATAATTTTCCGGTAGTACAGATTTCTGTCACCGCCGGTTTCTTCTTTCAGCTGTTTCAGCTTTTTCACAGTGGCTTTTCTGTACATAGGTGTAGCTGTGAATCCCAGAACAAGGCTTACAGCCAGTACAATAAACTGGCATACAGATGCCACTGATTCAATACCAGGAAACATAAAGGATTTTTCTATAACACCCATTTCAACAGCTGTCATGATAAAGTAAGGAATGTTCATCACTCCGTTGAAGAATGCTGTAGCCAACGCTGTTTTCCACATTTTTCTGAACAGGTACCACAGCGGGGTAAAGAGGAAAGCTGCCCAGCTGAAAGGTCTGTATTTAGGGTTGGAGTCCATTCTTCTGAATTTGTAGATGTATGACTGGGCATTGGGACCGATATACACGGCCATATCCCTTACCGGTACACCGTCTATTTCACCGGCCAGTTCTTTGTTTATTCTGTTGGCATCAGCCTGTGAAATGCTGACACCCATCATGCCTGGAATACCGAATATCTGTACATTTGGCTGACCGTTTGCCGGGTGGCCATTCTGCTGTGGGATATTGGTCTGTGACAGTGAGTGACCGCAGTTTTCGCAGAACAATGTACCGCCGGGCATTACTGCCTGGCAGTTAGGGCAGGTGATGCTGCCGGCTGCCGGTTCTTTTTTTACCGGCTGCCATTCAAAATCTGTGCCGTGTTTGTGTTCATTCACACAGTGACCTGTTTTATGCCAGCACTCCCTGTGGTGAGGTGTACCGCATTCAGGACAGGTAACAATATCACTGTATTTATCAAATACCTCGCCGCAAACTTCGCAAGGCTGATTTTCAAATTTGTACATAATTTTCTCCTGTAAATGCAAAATGTTGCATCAAATTGTATTATATCATAAATTCAATATTTATGTAAAGTAATATCATGCTTTACAATGTAAAGTATATTTTCGGGACATAATATTGTTTAGTATAATATCTATGCTACATAAACAATAATTCTTGACTTTATTCCTTTGTAGCTATATTATATTATAATGTACAAATGTGAAATATTGGGGTAAACAATGATATTAATTGACGATTACAAGAAAATTTTAAACGATACAAAACCACAGATTGAAGAACTGGAAAAAAGTACAGGCTATGAAATGCTGGCAGGTCAGATTGAAGAACTGGAAATGCACACACAGCAGCCTGATTTCTGGAATGACCAGGAACGCTCCACAAAAATCTTTGCACAGCTGAAGGTGCTGAAAGATAAAAAAGGCGGTGTGGACGATATAAGAAATACACACTCTGACCTGGAAACAATGATTGAACTGTATGTAGAGCTGGAAGATGAAGAAATGGAAGAAGAAATTGTGGCAACAGCCGCAGCTCTCCAGGACAAAATCGAACAGTTGCGTCTGACCACACTGCTGACAGGTGAATACGATGCCAACAATGCCATCATCACTCTTCATGCAGGTGCCGGCGGTACTGAAAGCCAGGACTGGTGCGAAATGCTGTACAGAATGTACACACGCTACTGCACAAAAATGGGCTGGAAAACACAGACTATCGATTATCAGGAAGGCGATGAAGCAGGTATCAAATCTGTTTCATTCTCCATCGAAGGCAACAATGCCTACGGTTTCCTTAAATCAGAGAACGGCGTGCACCGTCTGGTAAGAATTTCACCATTCGACTCCTCTGGCCGCAGACATACATCCTTCTCTTCCTGCGAAGTTATGCCTGAAATTGAAAACGATACAGACATCGTTATTCGCGAGGAAGACATCAAAATGGACGTTTTCCGTTCCTCTGGTGCAGGTGGTCAGCATGTTAACAAAACATCATCCGCTGTTCGTCTGACTCATATTCCTACAGGTATTGTTGTTGCCTGTCAGAATGAAAGAAGCCAGTTCCAGAACAAGGATATGTGTATGAAGATGCTGAAAGCAAAACTGGCGCAGATTAAGGAAAGAGAACATCTGGACAAAATTGAAGATATCAAAGGCGTACAGAAAGAAATCGCCTGGGGCAGCCAGATACGCAGTTATGTATTTATGCCGTACACACTGGTAAAAGACCACCGCACAGGTCATGAAGACGGTCGTGTGGATATGGTTATGGACGGTGCTATCCAGGGCTTCCTGAATGCATATCTTTCCGCCGCCAGCAAAGGCGAACTGGAAACAAACCGGTAATTATTGCAGAGACAGGGTGGACTCCCTGTCTTTTTGTTTTAAAAGGCAGTTATCCGTGATAAAATCACTTTGAATTTTATTTATATATGGTAAAATATAATTAATAAAAAATACAATTCCATGAAAATTGAAAAGGAGATAAACTATGGAACTGGAAAAAGTATTGCTTTCACGCAAATCCTGCCGCGCTTACCAGGACAAAGCTGTAGAAGCTGAGAAACTGGAAAAGATTATCACATCTGCATCACTGGCACCTCTGGGCCTGCCAAAAATGTGCACACCTATGCTGACACTGGTTACAGACAAAGCAATTCTGGCACAGCTGAATGGTATCTACGATGCACCTGCTGTTATTATTGTTTCCTGCCCACCGTCACCTGCACCTGGTATTGGCGACCAGAACGCTGCCTGTGTAGTGGAAATGATGTCACTTATGGCCACTGACCTGGGCTTGGGCAACATCTATCTGTACGGTGTAACGGTAGGTCTGCAGAAAGACACAGAACTGAAAGCAAAACTGGGCATCCCTGAAAACTTCACTCCTCTTGCAGCTCTCGCTGTGGGTTACGGTGTGGAAGATGTGGCAGTATGCAAAGAGTTTGCACCTAAACTTGAAATCACAAGATTTTAATGCTTAATCGCAAAAAGGCGGCCTGTGCCGTCTTTTTTGTTGCCATAAAAAGTATATTGTGGTAATATATTATCTGTAAATTAAATATGTTTTCACAGGGTGATTTATCATTTTCTTGCTATCAGCTTGAATACAGGGGAAGTGCGGTGAGAATCCGTCGCAACAGCCATTATCGTATATGCCCTCCGAGGTACAAAGTCGGAATGCCTGTACTGTGATTTACTTACAGCCTTGGGCAGGGAAGGTGCGTTTACTGTGGGATTTATGCGTCTTTTTGCCTGTGGCAGAAAGGCGTGTTTATTTTGCGGAAATTTTTTAAAACAGAGGTAAAAAATGAAAAACACAATGAAAAAACTTTTCCCTGTTCTGCTCTCAATGGTTATGGTACTGTCTCTGGTGGCTTGTTCAGATGACACATCATCACAGCAGGACGCACAGCAGAATTCCCGGACAACTCAGACTGTAGAAACAGGCTTGTGGGCAGCTGCAATCTACACAGAAGACACAGAAGTAGGTGAAGGCGAAAACATAGTGGCCGTTACAGTATCAGCAGAAGAAAAATCCATCGTTATCACACTGAAAACTGATGAAGAAAACTTTGGTCAGGCACTGCGCAAAAGCGGCTTTGTGGAAGGCAGTGAAAGCGATTACGGCCTGTATATCAGCCACGTAAATGGTATAAAGGCTATTTATGAAGAAGACAATGCCTACTGGGCATTCCTTGACGGCGAAGGCAACTATATGTCTTACGGCGTTGACGAAGCTGAACTGACAGGCAATGATGCATATCAGCTGGTTTATACTCCGGCTTAAATGATTAGGCATATGAACTCCCATGTCAGGGGAGTCATTCCTGCAAATAATATACATTGAATAAAAATCCCCAAAAACAGAAGGCACCCGCCAGGGTGCCTTTTGTTATTCTGTCAGATATTTCATTATCAGGTCATAGTTTTCCCGTTTGTGGGGAAAGGTGCAGCCGGAACAGTCTTTGATTTTTCTGCCGTTTATCTCCAGATACTGTGGTGTGCCCGGACAGACTTCCTTTGCATACAGCGGACAGTAGCAGAACAGACAGTTCAGCGGCCGGTCTGTGTTGTGACAGGGGTAATATTCACACTCCTTGTTTTCAAAAAACTTGAAACTGTTTTTCATATTACCACTCCAGTTCAGCAGGTGTGCGCAGCTTCTGGTGCTTGTAGATAGGAATGTTGTAATGCCGTCCCAGTTTTCTTACCAGGTCTTTGTAACAGCCCTTCATCTTGTCATGGAAGAAGATGGCTTCTACACCGCCTTCAATATTGTCGATACACCGGCAGGCGCGTTCAAAGCCTGTTTTATCTTCATATTTACCGCTTACCAGCCACTGGTTAGCGATAATGTGCGTCACGCCAAAGGTTTCATTGTCACCCCACTGTGTGAAAACAGCCTGAGCGAAATTGGGTTCAAAATGCACGCCGCCCACACATAGAATATTGTGTACTTTCATACCGTCGTCGTTGAACACATGCATCAGTGTGCGTGCCAGTGCGCGACAGGCGGTGTCATCGTCCCAGCATTCCGGGCTGCTGCCCACTTCAATATCCACCATGGCTACAGGATATTTTACCAGCAGTGAAGGGTCACCTTCACCTGAATGCACACCTGACCAGTGGGTTGCCTCTGTTACAACACTGTAGTTTTCCAGTCCCAGTGCCACACGGTTTCTCTCAAATGCCATCATCAGATTTCTCATAAATCTTGGTCTGGCTTTGCCGTAAATACCGCTGTCCACATCACCCAGAGAATGTACTGTCAGTACATTGTCCGGTGCATGGGTGCCTTCGTGCCAGGTAACCATGGCAGACATATCAAAATCTGCAAAATATTCGTTCATTTCAGGCAGAAATCTTTCGTAATCACGGCAGATTGCTTTGTCAGTAGGTACAAAATAATACTCGTGGCTGCCGTCGGTGTATTTCATTACTTCCTGACCCTGAAACAGAATATCGGTCTTTTCTGCCAGGTAGCCTTCTTCCTCCAGTATGTCCCACACCTTTGCAGACACATGGCCCCAATTGTTTTTGGCGTTTATAAAGTAAACAGCTTTCATAATAATTTCCTCTCAATATATATTAATCTAATTATATTACCATCGGTGTTTTTATGCAATAAAAAAACTGCGGCGTTGGCCGCAGTTATATTTTATCTGTTTTTTAATATTCGTATATCTTCTCCAACAAAGAAAAGTCTTTCACAGCTGCCCAGCAGTCGTGAAGATATTTTTTCGCCGTATCGTTTCTGCAGCGCGCTCTGTGACACCAGGTTTGTGGTGTAAATACAAGGTCTGTCGCTTATCATACGGGTGTTCACTATGTTGTACAGTACACCCAGAGAATAGTTTGTCAGGCTTTCCGCCCCCAGGTCATCCAGTATAAACAGGTCACACTCCAGAATATCACTGATTACATCTTCGTCGGTGTATCTGGCCTGTTCTATCTTGTTGAAAAGGCTCTGTGCTGATGCATACATTACCACAAATCCCTTTTCAATGCACACTTTTGCTATAGAGCATGCCAGGTGAGTTTTACCCAGTCCGGCGTTGCCCAGCATCAGCAGGCTTTTGTTGTGCAGTGAAAAATTGGACGCATATGCCTTGCAGTAATCAAATATCTGCTTCATCTGATTGTATGGCACCACCATTGCACCACTGGCAGTTTCAACAGCTTTTTTTGAGTAAAAGTCCATACGGAACTGTTCAAAGCTGTTTTCCGGGGCGGGGGACAGCCGTGTCAGCAGGTGCTGACGCTGTCTGGTGATTTCATCTTTCATGCAGCGGCAGGTTTTACCCTTTACCACGCCTGTATCCTTACAAACAGGGCAATAATACTGCATTTCCAGGTCTTTTTCGCTGTAGCCGGCCTCTTCCAGCATGTTGGCGCGCAGAGCAACCAACCGGTCCATCCTCCGGCGCAGTGCTGTGGCTTCCCGTGTGTTTTTGCCCAGTACGGCCAGTGTATAACCGGCGCCGGTTTCGGTGATTTCATCGTTTATCCGGTTTATCTGTGGTATCTTTTTTAATATTTCGTCCTGTTTTGCCAGAAATCTTGCCCTTGCGGCCAGCCTTCTGTTTTCCAGCACGGAAAAAGCGCTGTTGTAGCTTTCGCCTTTGGCCATCGTTTATTCTCCTTTGTAGAATACCGGTACTATAGTCATACCTTTAAGAATCAGGTCATCATCCCGGTCAATATTTCTGCCGGTTGTGGTTACCTGTGCGAATTCTTCCTGTATATCGGCAGGTGTTCTGTATTTTTTCTGTGCCCATGATTTCAGGATGCCGTTGCAGTATCTGATGGAAGCGTTGACTCCGGCAGTGGTAAAGGCTGCCTGTATCATTTCCGCAGACATACCCAGTCTTTCGTCCCAAGCGCTTATCATAGTTTTTTCGCTGTTTGTCAGTTTGGCTGTATCCAAAGTAAATATTTCGCATACCTTCTGATACAGCTTTTCTCTTTTTTCCAGTGTCCGTATATATTCTTCCGCTTTGTCAGCTGTGGTTATACCGTCTTTTTCGTACAGATTCTGTATCACTCTGGCGGTGTAGGCCGGGCCTTTCTGAATCGGTGCCAGATGCATAGCCAGTACAAGAATAACCTCCATAGGTATATTGTCCTGCAGCAGAAGGTTGAGATATTTGTTTGTGCCTGTTTCGTTTATTGCATGGCCGTATATCTGCTGCAGTTGGTTTACCAATATCTCTACTTCCGGGTTTGTCCGGGCGATATTCAGAATTTCCCGGCTGGACAGCAGCTTTTTCTTTTTAGGTTTTTCAGAAAAATCTTCCTCACACAAAATCAAGCCTTTGTCTGTCCAGAACAAAAGGCTTGAGTTGATAGCTGTCTTACTTATCTGCAGTTTATCTGAAATATCCTTGACATCTACTTCGCCTTTCTGCAGAACATAAAGTATAACCTTCAGGTCGTTTTCACGGGCACTGTACAAATTTTCAAAAACAACTGCAGGGACCGCCGGTCCTATTACAGCCTGTTTCATCAACTGAAATTTCATACTGTCATTCCCTTTTCTTTACATCGCCGTCAGATTATTTTGCTTTTTTTGCATTTCTTCTGTCTTCCAGCTTCTGACCGATATTGCCGCGTTCATAGAACAGGTACAGACCCAGGCAAACACACAGGCCGGCGACAGCATACATCATAAATTGTGCAGAATTGAATACAGACATATCGATGTTCAGCAGGCCGTTGCCGCCTGAGGACATAGCAAAAGCAATCATCAGATAAATTACATATGTCACTATAACCCTGATGTGTGATTTAAGATGAAAGTTTTTCAGGAAAAATGTGATAATCGCACACCATATAAATGCACTGATTGGTGCTGCGATAGCATATACCTGGAACATTGTCATAATTGAGATTCCTCCGAATATATAATTATAATAGTATATTAAAAATAAACTTATAAATTATATTGTATATTTTTTTTGTCCTTATGTCAATTAAAAGAATAGCTTCAATTGTGAATATTTTATGTGAACAAAATTGCCGCCATAGTGATTAAATCACAGAAATATTGTACTTTTCCACAGGTTTTGATATTATTTAACATGGAAGTTTATTTTTATAAGGA
The DNA here is from genome assembly GCA_017473015.1 of Oscillospiraceae bacterium. GTDB lineage: Bacteria > Bacillota > Clostridia > Oscillospirales > Ruminococcaceae > RGIG3102. Next base: position 13,917 of record JAFUNP010000036.1, read on the forward strand.
GTAGTTATATTATGGAATATACAAGAAGACACAGAGGAGTATGCTCCAGAGCATCTTATGTGGAACTGGATGATAACGGCGTTATTCTGAATGCCAAAATCATCGGTGGCTGTGATGGCAACACAAGAGGCCTGGCACAGATTGTTACAGGTCTGCCGGCTACTTTTGTTATTGAAAAGTGGAAAGGTACCCCATGTATGTTTAAGCCTACATCATGCCCTGACCAGTTTGCCATCACTATTGAAGAAGCACTGAAACAGCTGGAAGCAGAAAAAGCTGCAAAAGCTTGATAACAGGTAAATGACAGCCCTGCCAAGGGCTGTTTTTGTTTTATATATTATTATATATAGTAATAATATAGTAATTATAATATACATAGTACAGGTATGTGTTTTGCTGGTGGTCTTAACATCATATATTATGTATATAGGTTGATTGTCTTGTACAGGTGGCAAAACACATGTATGTAACAATATGTAATTAATTTTTGTCAGGTATTATAAATATAATGCTTAATAAATAAAGGCTTACAACTTTCTGTGTTTGATAATAAATATACATTCCGCATACAAAAATGAATAAAAATACACTTGAATGGATAAATGTTGTGTCCAAACAACGGTAAATGTTGCATAAAATGAGACAGAAATATAAAAATTCCGGAATTAGACATTTTTTTGACAATCTGAATAAAAAAAAGAAAATAACCGTTTGTCTGTAAAAAAAATAAGATTTACTAAAAAGTGTACTCCGGTGAATTGCAATTGTGTTTCACCGGAGTATAAATTGATAACATTTTGTAACCTTTTATTGTGGAAAGTTACAAAGACAGGTTATTTTTTTAACAGTTTTTACATTATTTTCACAAAACTTTTTAAAATGTTTAAAATATGTTGACTTATGTTGTAAATATGCATTATAATATCACCCATAACAAACGACACTTAAAATTAATGTTTAAGAATTGTTTGAAAGTATATTTTAATCAGGAGGAAACTCATATGAAAAAAGTTATAGCTTTGGCTCTTGCAGCAGTTATGGCTCTGTCCATGGTAGCATGTGGCGGCGGCGAAACAACAGACGGCGGCGAAACAGCTTCCGCTGGTAAAGTAGCTATCATCACTGGTACAGTTACACAGGGTGAAGAAGACTTCCAGGCTGCAGAAAAAATGAAAGCTAAATACCCAGACAGAGTTATCACAGCTACATACCCTGATAACTTTGACAAAGAAACAGAAACAGTTATTTCCAACGTTGTTTCCCTCGTTTCTGACCCAGACGTAAAAGTTCTGGTTTTCCAGCAGGCTGTTTCCGGCGCTCGCGCTGCTATCGACGCTGCTAAAGAAATCAACCCAGACCTTCTCGTTCTCTGCGGTGTTGCTCACGAAGAAGCTAACATCATCTCACCAGTTTCTGATGTTATCGTTGGTACAGACGGTATCAGAACAGGTCTGACAATTCCACAGCAGGCTGCTAAACTTGGTGCTAAAGTTCTCGTTCACTACTCATTTGCTCGTCACCTTGCTGGTACAGCTACACAGGAACGTGTTGCAAACTTCAAATCCGAATGTGAAAAACTCGGTATCGAATTCGTAATGGCTGACGCTCCAGACCCACTGTCTGACGTAGGCGTTGCTGGCGCACAGCAGTTCATGCTGGAAGATGTGCCAAAAATGGTAGAAAAATACGGCAAAGACACTGCATTCTTCTCCACAAACTGCGCTCTGCAGGAACCAATGCTGAAGAAAGTTCTGGAACTTGGCGCTATCTACCCACAGCCATGCTGCCCATCTCCATACCATGCATTCCCTAACGTTCTTGGTATCGAAATCCCAGAAGACAAAGCTGGTGACGTTCAGTACTGTGTTGACGAAGTAACAAAAGCAATCGCTGACCTCGGTATGACAGGCAGAACATCTACATGGACATGTCCAATGAACATGGCTTACATCCAGGGCCTTACAGAATACGGCCTCGCATGGATTGATGCAGGTTGCCCAGCTGATCAGAGATTCGTTCCAGACGAAGTTTCAAGACATATCGGCGAAGCTGCTGGCGGTGACGTAACATACAATGTACAGGTTATCGACGGTATCGAATATCCAAACATCCTGGTATTCCTCGGCGAATACATCACATTCTAATCTGTAAATTATCTGACTTTTATAATCAGGGATTTATAAAACGTACAGTACAGGGGGAGAACCTTCTCCCCCTTATTGTATAAATAAGCCCTGATAACTCATTGAAAAAACTTTTTATTCATTTCATAATCCCTGAAAATTAAAAAGACACTTTTCAAGCTGTTATAAAACAGCTTTTTTAATTTGAATTTCCGTCTCTTTAATAAAGAGATTTTATATACCACAAATTATATGAGGTGATTAATTTTGGAAAACTTAAAACCAGTTCTTGAGATGGTAGATATTAAAAAGAACTATTTTGGTAACCAGGTTCTCAAAGGTGTTTCCCTTAAAGTTATGCCGGGCGAAATTCACGCACTCTGTGGTGAAAACGGTGCCGGTAAATCCACACTTATGAACATCCTCTTCGGTATGCCTGTTATTCATTCAACAGGTGGTTTCGAAGGTGAAATCCGTATGGATGGCGAGGTTATTGAAATCAAAACTCCTCGTGATGCTATGAAATACGGCATCGGTATGGTTCATCAGGAATTCATGCTTATCCCAGGTTTTTCTGTTGAAGAAAACGTAAAACTTAACCGCGAACCTCTGAAAGAAAGCATTCTGGGTAAATTCCTTGGCGAACCAATGAAAAACCTGAACCGCGATGAAATCAGAAGAGACACTCAGGCTGCCCTTGACCAGCTGGGTATGGATATGATGCCTGCTGACAAAGTTGCAGGTCTGCCTGTTGGTTACATGCAGTTCGTTGAAATTGCTCGTGAAATTGACAAACGCGGTGTTAGACTGCTGGTATTTGACGAACCAACAGCTGTTCTTACAGAAGGCGAAGCAGAAAGACTGCTGGCTGCTATGAAAGCACTGGCTGACCAGGGTATCGCTATCCTGTTTATCACACACCGTCTTGATGAAGTTATGACTGCATCACAGCATGTTACAATCATCCGTGACGGCGCATTTGTAAAATATCTCAACACAAAAGAAACAAATGTTACAGAAATTTCCGCACTGATGGTTGGCCGTGAAGTTGAAGTTATCGAAAGAACAAAACATCACGAAGCCAGCAATGAAATCGTAATGGAAATCGAAGACCTGAAAGTTGAAATGCCTGGCGAAATGGTTAAAGGTGTAAACCTGAAAATCGAAAAAGGTGAAATTCTTGGTATCGGCGGTCTGGCCGGTCAGGGTAAAATTGGTATCGCAAACGGTATTATGGGTCTTTATCCTGCAACAGGTAAAGTTACTTTCGAAGGTAAAGAAGTAACTCTCAACAATCCAAAAGCTGCTATCAATGCACAGATTGCCTTCGTTTCTGAAGACAGACGTGGTGTTGGTCTGCTGCTGGATGAAAGCATTGCTTTCAATATTGCTGTTCCTGCACTGCAGAATCAGGGCAAATTCCTGAAAAAATTTGGTCCTGTTTCTCTGATGGACCAGGCTGCAGTTACAGAAAACGCAAACAAATACATTGAAGAACTGGATATCCGCTGCACAGGTCCTAACCAGAATGTTAGAAGACTTTCCGGTGGTAACCAGCAGAAAGTATGTATTGCAAAAGCCCTTACAAGCGAACCAAAAATTATCTTTGTTTCCGAACCTACACGTGGTATCGACATCGGTGCTAAACGTCTTGTTCTGGACACACTGGTTAAACTCAATGAAGAACAGGGTATGACAGTTATCATTACTTCTTCCGAACTTGCAGAACTGAAATCTGTATGTGATAGAATTGCTATCGTTACAGAAGGTAAAGTTATCGGTGTTCTTCCTGCATCTGAAGATGATGCTAAATTTGGTCTGCTGATGAGCGGTATCACAGAAGGAGTGGAGGGTTAATACTATGACAAATGTTAAAAAAATGATAGAGGATTATGGTGTTAGCCGTTTTATTGTTACTTGCTTCGCTGTACTTCTGTTAGTTGCTGCTTTCCTGCAGGGTCAGGATATGACTATCCTGTTCTCTGATATTCTTAACCGTTTCGGCATGTACGCATTTTTCTCACTGGCAATGGTGCCATCCATCATTTCCGGTACACTGCTGAACTTCGGTATCACACTGGGTATTCTTGCCGGTGTTCTTGCCGGTCTTATCAGCCTTGAACTTGGTCTTACAGGCTTTACGGGTATCGGCTGCGCACTGCTGCTGGCTATCCCTTTCGGCGCAATAGTTGGCTTTGGCTACGGTCTGCTGCTGAACAGAGTTAAAGGCAGTGAAATGGTTGTTGCTACATATGTAGGTTATGCAGCTGTATACATTATGTGTATCGGCTGGATGGTTCTCCCATTCAAAAACCCGTCTATGATCTGGGCTATCGGTGGTGAAGGTCTGCGTACAACAATCACACTTGACGGTTATTACGATGCTATCCTTTCAAATATGCTGAGTATTACAGTAGGCGGTGTTACAATACAGGTTGGTATGCTGCTCATTATCGCTTTTGCCTGTCTGCTTATGTACCTGTTTACTCGTTCAAAGATGGGTATTGCTATGCGTGCTGCAGGTGCTAACCCAATCTACGCTTCAGCTGTTGGTGTAAATGTTAACAGACAGCGTATTATCGGTACTGTTATTTCCACAGTTCTGGGTGCTCTCGGTATTATCATCTATGCACAGGCATTCGGTTTCTACCAGCTTTACACAGCTCCAATGAACATGTCTATGTACCCTGTTGCTGCTGTTCTTATCGGTGGTGCTTCCACAAGAAAAATCAAAATCAGCCATGTTATTCTTGGTACTCTTCTGTACCAGACAATCATCGCAGTTTCCGTACCGGTTGTTTCCATGCTGGCACCGGAAGGCGGTCTTGGTGACGTAGTTCGTATTATCGTTTCCAACGGTATTATCCTCTATGCACTTGCACAGGCAGGAGGTAACAAATAATGCTTAAAAACAAAAAATTCAATTTTAAAGAATTCTTTGCAGAAAATGCTGTTCCTGTAGTATTCCTTACAATTTCAGCTGTATTTGTTTATTATTCAGGTACACAGCCTGCAATTATTATGAATGACGTTGTTGCGCGTTTTGCACGTAACGCATTCTTCGTTATTTCCCTGCTGATTCCGGTTCTTGCAGGTATGGGTCTGAACTTCGGTATCGTTGTTGGTGCTATGGCAGCACAGATCGGTCTTTACTGGGCTCTTGCTCTCAAGATGGAAGGTATTGCAGCTATCGCTTTTGCAGCAGTTGTATGTGTTCCTTTTGCTGTACTGTTTGGTTTCCTTTCAGGTGCTCTGAACAACAAAACAAAAGGTCAGGAAATGCTGACATCCATGTTCGTAGGTTACTTCGCACACGGTCTTTATATGCTGTTGTTCCTGTTCATCATCGGTGGTATTATTCCAATCGATGTTTATGAAATCATCCTGCCAAACGGCGTTGGCGCAAGAAGCTCCATTGACCTTACACAGGTTAAAGGTGCTGTTGACAGCATCCTGAAAGTTGACCTGTTCACTTTCGTACTTGCCCTTGCAGCAATCGTTGCAATAATAGCTGTTGTTAACACAGTCAAAGCAAAGAAACCTGACATTGCAAAATTTGTTGTTGCTGTTCTCCTGGCTGGTCTGGGTGTAGCAGGTAACACAATGCCAGCTTTCCTGATGTTCAAACGCGTTGTAAAAATTCCTGTTGTTACTTACGGTCTTATCGGTCTGCTCTGTGTATTTATCACAGCATTCTTTAAAACAAAAATGGGCCAGGATATGAGAGCTGTTGGTCAGAATATGGAAATTGCTGAAGTTAGCGGTATCAACGTTAACAAAATTCGTATCATTGCCAACATTATGTCTGTTGTTCTCTCTGCATGGGGCCAGCTGCTGTTCCTCCAGAACCTTGGTACACTGTCAACATACACAGCTCACCAGAATGTTGGTATGTTTGCAGGTGCAGCTCTGCTGATCGGCGGTGCTTCTGTTACAAAGGCAACAGTACCACAGGCTATTCTTGGTACATTCCTGTTCCACCTGCTGTTCAACGTTTCACCACTGGCTGGCCAGAATATCTTTGGTTCAGCTCTTATCGGTGAATACTTCCGTGTATTTATCGTTTACGGTGTTATCGCTCTGGCTATCGTTCTTCACGCAGCCAAAAAGGCAGGCGGCAAAAAATAATATAAACCGCGCTATAAAAGGCATCCTGCACGGATGCCTTTTTTTGTTTTCAGATATTGATATTGCTTACCTGTTTTATGCTCAGAAGATAATCGTGAAAAATTTGATTTATCTACAAGCTTCAAACATTGACAAAGGGTGTATAATTAAAGTATACTAAAATGTAATCTGCGGCTTTATTATTTTTTGAGCCGCTTATTCGAAAACAAATGGTTAGTCAAGGCTAACTACAAATCCCTGTATTATCATAAGGAGATATATTATGACAAAAATTGATGTATTTTCCGGTTTTCTTGGTGCCGGTAAAACAACACTTATAAAAAAGCTTATTTCAGAAGCTTATAGCGGCGAAAAGCTGGTTCTTATCGAAAATGAATTTGGCGATATAGGTATTGACGGTGGCTTTCTCCAGGATGCCGGCGTGAATATTACAGAAATGAACTCCGGTTGCATCTGCTGCAGCCTGGTAGGTGATTTCGGCAAAGCTCTGAAACAGGTTTTGAGAGACTACACACCTGACCGTGTTATCATTGAACCATCCGGTGTTGGCAAACTCAGCGATGTTATCCGTGCGGTGAAGGATGTAAAGACTGCTGATGTGGAGCTGAATGCTATTGCTACTGTTGTGGATGTTAACAAATGCAAAATGTATATGAAAAACTTTGGTGAGTTTTTTAATAACCAGATTGAAAGTGCTCACACAATTATCCTCAGTCACACAACAAACACATTTGACTCCAAGCTGTCCGCATGTGTGGACCTTCTCCGCCAGCACAATGAAACAGCGGATATTCTCACAACACCGTGGGAACAGCTGAATGGCTTACAGATTCTTGAAGTTCTTGAGAAGAAAAATACATTAAAATCTGAATTGGAACAGCTCAAAGGTGAAATTAAAGAGCATCATCACCATCATAATGATGAAGAATGTACCTGTGGCCATGAGCATCATCACCATCATCATGATGAAGAATGTACCTGCGGTCATGAGCATCATCACCATCATCACGATGAAGAATGCACCTGCGGTCATGAGCATCATCACCATCATCATGATGAAGAATGTACCTGTGGTCATGAGCATCATCACCATCACCATGATGAAGAATGCACCTGCGGTCATGAACACCACCATCATCACCACGCTGATGAAGTTTTCACCAGCTTTGGTGCAGAAACAGGACGCCGTTACACAGCAGATGAAATTTCTACTGCTCTTGCTGCCCTGGAAAATGAAGAAAAATTCGGTATGATACTCCGTGCAAAGGGTATTGTAAACGGTGTTGACGGCTTTATCCATTTTGATTATGTTCCGGGTGAAGCTGATGTCCGTTCCGGCAGTGCTGCACCTACCGGACGCATCTGTGTAATTGGTGCAGAAATTAAAGAAGATGCACTCAAAGAACTGTTTATGCTTTAATATAAAGGAGTCTGTATGAATACTTTTGTTTATCTGTTTACCGGTTTTCTTGAGGCTGGTAAAACAAAATTTATTCAGGAAGTTCTCACAGGACAGGACCTGGGTGCAGATGGCAATACCCTTATTCTCATCTGCGAGGAAGGTATCGAAGAGTACGAACCTGCTGAATTCCGGTCACCGAATGTATTCTGTGAAGTTATAGAGGACGAAAGCGACCTGAATCCGGAAAATCTTTCAGCGCTGAGGGACAAGTATGATGCCACACTGGTACTGGTAGAGTATAACGGTATGTGGCAGATTGACAACTTTTTCAATAATCTTCCTGAAGGCTGGTCAGTTTATCAGGAAATGTTTATCGGTGATGCAACTACAATCGAAAACTACAATAAAAATATGAGAAGTCTTGTTGTGGACAAATTGTCTTCCTGTGACCTGGTTACTTTCAACCGTGTATCTCCACAGTCTGATCGTATGGCACTGCACAAAATTGTACGCGGTGTAAACCGAAATGTTCAGATTTTGTACGAACTGACAGATGGCACTATTGAGCCTGATACTTTTGAAGACCCGTTACCATTTGACATTGATGCTGATGTTATTGTTATTCAGGACCGCGACTATGCATATTTTTACCGCGACCTGGCAGCAGAAACCAAAAAATATGAGGGAAAAACAGTTAAATTCAAAGGCCTTGTGTATAAAGACCCTACTTTACCGAAAGGCAGTTTTGTCTGTGGCCGCCATGTCATGACCTGCTGTGCAGACGATATACGGTACAATGCTGTTGCCTGTAAATGGAAAGGCAGCGAAACACTGCAGATGCGCTCATGGGTAAATGTGACAGGAAAAATCGTGATTCAGAAATTCCCGGGATATGCAAAACCGGGCCCTGTTATACAGGTGACCGATTTGGCGCTGACTTCCAGACCGACAGAAGAACTTACAACATTTTATTGATTTTACAGAAACACCGAGAATTTATATTCCCGGTGTTTTGTTTGTAATCTTGACTAAACATATTGTAAAGATATAATTATAATAGAATGGTATAAAAATATCTGATATAATAAAAATATCCACGACGGCCAATTTAATCGGTAATTTAGAAAGGTTTTATATGATAAAAGTAATGTTTGTCTGCCACGGCATGATATGAACACACCCTCGAAAAAACCAGTAAAATCAAGGAAAATCGGCACTCGAACCCCTTCAAGTACGCCATTTTGTACGCCAAATTTTTTGAAAATCCCTGATGTGACAGTACTGTTTTGAACAAGAAAAAATCCCAAAAATCGCCGTGAAAAATCATAAAATCACGGAGGATTTACGCATGAGTAAACAGAAAAAATGTATTCCAGTGGGAGACTATTTCATCCCAGCAATCGAATTGAAATCAGTAGAAGATAAGGCGTTGAATAAGTATGGCAGGATGCGCAGAGCATTTCTTCAGGAGCAGAAGCCGATACTCTTTGACGAACTGGTGCTGACGGAGCAGCTGTTTCCACATCTGTATGAAGTTCAGGATATTGCGGAGAAAAGAGTGGAAGTAATCATGGCCGGACTGCTTGAAAAGAATCCGGCACCGGATAAGGAAACGGATGCTATGACTTGGGTAAGGCATATGAATATGCTGAAAGCAATGGCGGAGGAAGTAGTAGTTAGGGGAGTAATTTGTAACTTATAATTTGAACAGGCTGGCTTTATTAAGCCAGCCAAATTTATAAGAAGTTGTTGATGTAATGTAAGAATGGTGATTAAGTTGATGATAAAAGTTTGGTTTCTATGATATAATAACAAATAGGGAGGATTATGTAGATGAAATCAAGAAAGAGCCAAATACATAAGATTAAAATATATGTTACAATAATTAGCTTTTTGTTAATGGTCATGTTTAAAAGTGATATTGATTTTGTGAATTTAGCAAATAATTATTTTTCTGTCCCATTGGCAAAAGAAATATTATATGATATTTCGGTAGGAACATTCTCTGCAATGATTTTAGTTTGGTTAATAGATGAAATGAATGCAAGAAATGAAGAAAAAGAAGAGAAAAAACGTCGTTTAGTTATTTACAGAAAATTAAAACCAATTTTGAATGAATATTATGAATTCTATCTGAAGTTATATATAGCAACACGTAAAGAAGAGGTAGTTATTAATGAAAAGGTGTTAAAAAGCTTAAATGATTGTAAAGATGAGTTTATTAAACAGATTATGGAAACTGCTCCTTTTTATAAAGGAGGATTCTATGCAGATGCCGTAAAAACTCAAATGCAAATGAAATTGATGATGAGCAATCCAGATAATCCGCAAGAGATTATAAATATGGATACAAGCATTCCTTGGTACAAGTGTTGGTGCTATGATAGTACGGTGTTTTATGATGGAATTGAAGAAATAGAGAAAGTTTTCCCTGATTTTATTCCAAATGATTTGTTGGAAAATATAGAACAATTATTGGAGTTGGTAAAACCTTTAAAAGGAATAAATAATTTTATTGAGATGAAACCAATGGCAGATTATGTTAGTATGCAGGTTGTAATGATGCCTACAGAATTTTTTTTAGATGCATATAAATTTATTGATATCATAGATAAACTTGAAAGTGTAATAAAAATTGTAGAAAATGAGATGGATATCTCTATTAGAGAACGAGATGTTGATTTTTTTAATAAAAGAAATATAGCACCAATTTTAGGTAGTGCTTGCGAGTAAGATATAGCAGCTTTATATACTTTTGTAAAGCTGCTTTTTATATTCCTGTAACGGCAAAAATAAAGAGAGAATACAATGATAAGAAGTTGATATATTGCCGATAATGTGGTATACTATATCGTAGTAAAGTGTAAATTTAGATTTGATTTATAACGGAGGAGAGCAGATGCGATACCTTTCAGTTACTGAAATAGCAAAAAAATGGAATGTTTCAGAGCGTAGCGTAAGAAACTACTGTGCTCAGGGACGAGTAACCGGAGCATTTCTTACCGGCAAGACTTGGAATGTTCCTGAAAATGCAGAAAAACCGGAGCGTTCCAACAAGAAAAAAGAACAGCCAGTTACTTTACTGGATATTCTGCAGGAGCAGAAAGCAAGTAAGTATTCCGGTGGCATTTATCATAAGACACAGATTGACTTAACATACAACTCTAATCATATCGAAGGCAGTCGTTTGACACACGATCAGACAAGATATATTTTTGAAACCAATACCATCGGTGTTGAAAACGAAGTGCTGAATGTGGATGACGTGATTGAAACAGCGAATCATTTTCGTTGCATTGATATGATTATTGATAATGCAAAGGTAGCTTTGACAGAGAAATTCATTAAAGAACTGCATCTGATTCTGAAGAATGGGACCAGTGATTCCAGAAAAGATTGGTTTGTTGTTGGTGACTACAAGAAGTTACCGAATGAAGTTGGCGGTATGGACACTGCCCTTCCGGAAGAAGTTGCCGATAAAATGAAAGCTCTGCTGACGGAATACAATGCCAAGGAAGAAAAGACCTTTGAAGATATTCTGGACTTCCATGTGAAGTTTGAAAGAATCCATCCGTTCCAGGACGGTAACGGCCGTGTAGGCAGACTGATTATGTTTAAGGAGTGCCTGAAATATAATATCGTTCCGTTTATTATCGAAGATAATTTGAAGCTATATTATTACCGTGGCTTAAAAGAATGGAACAGTGAAAAAGGTTTCTTGACAGATACCTGTCTGACAGCACAAGATAAATATAAAGCATATTTGGATTACTTCAGGATTGCTTATTAAATATTTAAGGAGAAATATTATTTGATATATGTCAAAGAATAAGAAAAATAAGAAGAATACAACAGAAAAGGTGATCGATAAAGGTTTTGTTGATGAACAGGTTCTTTCTAAAGCTATAGTAAAAGCGTATTTTGAAATAGAAGATAAGAAAAAAGAGAATGAACAAAAACTTACAGAAAAAGAACAAAAAGAATGGCTTTCTTTTCTGGGACAAGAAGATTACCCTGCTGATGAAAAATGGCTTCTTAAAAAATGGCATCGGTATCGCAACGATTTTGTTGGTATTTGGAGATTACTTTTTATAAAGGCAAAAGATGTAAAGGATATGAGGGCTACATTTGGACTTATCAGTATGGCTACAGCACTTGTTTTCAGAGCATGTAAATGGCTTCTGTATGTACTTTCTTTATATGTCTTTATTCTTTCAATAAACAACAAAATACTTTTGATTATGGGAACATCATTATCAATTATGATTTGGATGATAGCAAGATTGTTCAGAATTGCTGCATTTGAAATTGATAAGATGAGAGACACCAATATGTTGTTGACTATTTTTTCAGCAGCTTTGACTTTTGTCACAATAATTATACCTGTAATAACATTCTTTCTAAATAAGATTTAAATACATAAATGGAGAAATGATATGATTAACATTCGTAAATTAGAAGCAGAATTATGGGAATCAGCGGACTTGCTGCGTGCAGGCTCAAAGCTGACATCCAACCAGTACTGTATGCCAGTGCTTGGTTTGATTTTTCTGCGTTATGCATATAGTAGATTTAAAATGGTGGAGGCGGAAATTCTTAAAAATCGTCCGTCCCGTGGTGGCAGAGTAATGCCGGTAGAAGCAAGCGATTTTACAGCTAAAAGTGCGCTCTATTTGCCAAAAGAAGCACAGTATGACTATCTGGTAAATCTTCCATCAGATATTTCGTCTGCAGGTCTTGTAAATAAAGACGGTCATATTATGAATAGTCTGGGCGAAGTTGTAAACAACGCCATGGCATTGGTGGAAGAACAAAGTGAACAGCTTGTTGGTGTACTGCCTAAAGACTACACAATGTTCAATGATGATCTGCTTGGTGAACTTCTGCGTATTTTCAATAACAGTGCACTGGATGAAGTAGGTGGCGACATCATCGGCCGTATCTATGAATACTTCCTCAACAAATTTGCGAAAAACATTGCGTCTGATGATGGTGTATTCTTTACACCAAAATCATTGGTAAAAATGATCGTAAATATTATTGAACCAAAGAGCGGTATATTGCTTGACCCTGCCTGTGGGTCTGGTGGTATGTTCATTCAGTCGGGCGACTTTGTAAATCAGTCCGGTATGAATGCAAACAGTGCTATGACTTTCTATGGTCAGGAAAAAGTGGAATACAATGCACAGCTGTGTCTGATGAATATGGCTGTTCATGGATTAACAGGTGTTATCAAATCCGGTGATGAAGCCAATACGTTCTATCACGATGCACACAATCTGGATGGTTGTTGCGATTATGTTATGGCAAACCCACCTTTTAATGTGGACAAAGTAAAAGCAGAGTCTTGCGAAAATGCAAAACGTCTGCCATTTGGTATGCCTGGTGTAAACAAAAACAAAGAAGTTGGTAATGGCAACTATCTGTGGATTTCTTATTTTTACAGCTATTTGAATGAAAAAGGCCGTGCCGGTTTTGTTATGGCTTCTTCTGCTACAGACAGCCAGGGTAAAGACAAAGATATCCGTCAGAAACTTGTAGAAACAGGTCATGTAGATGCCATGATCAGCGTAGGTAATAACTTCTTCTACACAAAATCTCTGCCTTGCTCTTTGTGGTTCCTTGATAAAGGTAAAAGTGAAGCAATCAAAGATAAAGTTCTGTTTATTGATGCCCGTAACTATTACACTGTTGTTGACCGTACATTGAATGAATGGTCAGAGTGGCAGCTGAAGAATCTGAATGCCGTTGTATGGCTCTACCGTGGTGAAACAGAAAAATACAAAGCATTACTGGATGAATACAGAGCTATATTGGGCAATGGTTCCTTTGAAGATACTCTTCATCAGTTGAAGGACGAGCTGAAAGATCTGCAAAAGCGTGCAAAAATTGAAGTAGATAACGCAGGTCGTACTGATAAAAAGCGTATTCAGGCTGAATATGACAAAATGATTGTTGACGAGAATGAAGAAATCACAGTTGCAAAAGAAGCTGTATGGTTATATGAAAAATTCGGTGATGGTGTTTATGCTGATGTGCTTGGTCTGTGCAAAGTTGCTGATATTTCAGAAATGGAAGAAAAAGGCTGGTCTCTGACACCGGGCGCTTATGTAGGTGTTGCACCGGTAGAAGATGATGGTGTGGACTTTGAAGAACGCATGGCAGAAATTCACCGTGAATTGTTATCTCTGCAGGCAGAATCAAATGATTTGATGGATACTATCTCTAAAAATATGAAGGAGATGGGATTATGATGTGGGAGAAAACAACGATAGGAAAGCATTGTACTGTGACTTCAAGTAAGCGATTTCATTTGTCTGATAGAAGTGATAGTGGAATTCCTTTTTATTGTTCAAAAGAAATAATTCAAAAAGTCAACGGACAAGAAATAACTGATTGTGATTATATAAAAGTAGAAGCTTATGAAGAGGTAAAGAAGAAGTTTGGAGTACCTGAATGTGGTGATTTGCTTATTACCACCAGAGGAACATACGGAATTCCATACCTTTACAATGCAGAAGATAAATTTTATTTTGCGGATGGTAATTTGACTTGGCTTAAAGAGTTTGATGATCAGCTTAACGCAGAATTTCTCTACTATTGGATTTTGTCATATGAAGGACAGAAAAAAATTGATGCAATCGCAAAAGGAACTGCACAAAAAGCAGTGCCGATAGCCTTAATTAAAGATATTGAATTATCCATTCCAGATGTTGAAACACAGAAAAAGATTACTAATATATTGAAATCTTATGATGACCTGATTGCAAACAACCATAAACAAATCAAATTGCTTGAAGAATCAGCACAGCGTCTGTATAAAGAGTGGTTTATAGATTTACGCTTCCCTGGACATGAAAATGTGACTATTGTCAATGGTGTGCCAGAGGGATGGAAACAATATTATCTTTCTGAAATAGTAGGATATGAAATCGGAGGCGGCTGGGGAGAAGAATCTGTCACTGAAAAATGTGATAACCCAGCCTATGTAATAAGGGGCACGGACTTATATGGCATAACTCATGGAGTTATATCTGAAGTTCCTTATAGATTTCATGCTACAAGCAATTTAAAGTCAAGACAACTTATAGATGGTGATATTATATTTGAGGTTTCTGGTGGTAGTAAGACAGAAGGTGTTGCGAGAACTGCTTTGATTCGTAATACTATACTTCAATTTTTAAGAGAGCCAATTATGTGTGCAAGTTTCTGTAAACTTGTTAGAGCAAAAGAAAAAATACATTCTCAACTGCTGTTTGATACATTTCAATACATGCGAGCTTTTGGAAAAACAGGAGAGTATGATAAAAAAAGTGCAAGCAGTATTGTAAATTATAGGTGGAAGGACTTTCTTGCTCAAGAAACTATTTTAATACCAACCGATAAATTATTGTTAAAATACAATACACTATCAGAAAATATGTATCAGTTGATTTTATCAAAGTCGGTTGAAATAGAAAAAGCAAAAGAAGCACGTGACCGCTTATTGCCAAAACTGATGAGCGGAGAAATTGAGGTGTAATATATAATGTGGGAAGTAATACATACAACTCTACTTACACTTGATTGGAAAGAAATCTTTTATATATTGATAGGTACTTGTTTAGGTGTAGTAACCAGTTGTGCAATCCTTTTTCTTGAACGTTTTATGGATAAAAAAGGAAAGCTAAATATATTTTATAAAAGATCATTAGTGCGAGGTTCAAGTGGCTATGGCTGGGGATTTGATAATACAGGAGACGGTCGAGTTTTCTTTATTGTCCCTGTAGTTCTTGAACTGCAAAATACATCTAACACAACACGAGTTATTAGAGATGTAAGTCTTTTGCTCTGTAATGAGAAAACGTTTGTGGCCAAGATGAAGCAGGCGGAAAAAATGCATACAAAAACTCGTACAGGAAGCACTGTAACAGGTGAGCAAGACTATTATTTCGGCACAGAGAAAGGCTCTTATTCCTTTGTTCTTGAGCCAAGAAGCATACAAAGGCAAGAGTGCGAATATATGCTTGTTATTCCTGCGTCAACAATTAATGAAAAGTTATTTAACAATGTTATTATCAGATATCATGATGAAAAAAATAAAGCACATTATTATAAGATGATGAATGTGCCTGATTGCTGGCAACGAAAGCACTATGATGTTGATGAAGAATGGGTTTTATTGGAAAGAAAACAGAAAATAAACATCAAAACAAAATAACATATGTTACTTGAAACTTTAAAATAAAAATAGGTAAGGACATGAAAAATAATGATTTAGTTGTATCATTTGAAAATTCATTAGGCGTAGATATTACTGAGCTTGCTGTAGATGCAGTAGAGTTTGGTATCGATTTGAGTATAGATGATGGAATATTAAAAGATATTCCATTTGTCGGAACGGCTTTTAAGTTGTACAGCATAGGGAATAAAGTCTACGACAAACATTGCTTTGGCAAACTGTACTCATTTATAACAGCTATTAACTGTGGAAATTATTCTCAAGAAGATAAAGACAGATATCGTAGGAAATTTGTAGAGAATGAAAGTTTTCGCAAACAGGAACTGGAGTATTTGCTTGTTTTAATAGAGCGATATATAGGATTTGAAAAACCTCAGATGTTAGCTCAAATATATTTAGCATATTTGGATGGAGAGATAGATTGGTCTGAACTCACGAAATATGCAGAAATTGTGGATCGATTTTTGCCGGGGGATAAAGAGTTTCTGCTAAAAAAGCGAGCACTTTACCATGAAATATCTGCTCCTATACCAGATGCGTTTTTAAGATTAGCCGCTTTGGGAATTTATGAGGAGTACATGACAGATGTTATTGCACCAACAACATTAGGCAGCATTACAATTCCGGCGAAACAAGAAAAGACATTTAAAACAACAGCGTTTGGAGAAAAACTCCAAGATATATTGGTACACACAAATGAAAGCGCATATGCGAAAATACATATGCATACCTAACAACAAGGAGACAAATTTATGAGCTACGATTATTCCGAAAATATACTTGTTCAAGAAAGTGCCGGTAATCTGCTCCGTGATGAACTGGGCTGGGATGTCCGGTTTGCTTACAATACAGAAATCTTAGGAAAAAACGGCACTTTCGGCAGAGAAAGCTATAAAGAAATAGTATTGCTTCGCTATTTTCGTGAAGCATTGAAAAAGTTAAACCCATGGATCAATGACAATCAGATTTCTGAAGCGCAGAAGACTTTGGAACAGAGATTGTCAACTTCTTCTCTGCTACAGGTAAATGAGGAGAAATATTTTCTTATTCGTGATGGTATTCCGGTAACCGTAAAGAAACCGAACGGACAGACCGAAACAAAGAAAGCTTCTGTTATTGATTTTCAGAATCCGGACAATAACTATTTCCTTGCAATTAAAGAATTAAAAATTCATGGTGATTTATATCGTCGCAGAACGGACATTGTAGGTTTTGTAAATGGTATTCCATTGCTGTTTGTGGAACTGAAGAAGAACACTGTTGATGTGCAGAATGCATACGATGACAACTACACAGATTATCAGGATACCATTCCACATTTGTTCTATTACAATGCATTCTTAATGCTGTCCAACGGTACAGAAGCGAAAGTAGGTACTCTTGGCAGTAAGTATGAGTTTTTCCATGAGTGGAAACGCCTTGCAGAAGAAGATCAGGGCAGTGTTGCCCTTGAAACAATGCTCCGTGGTATCTGTAAGAAAGAAAACTTCCTTGATTTGTTTGAAAACTTTATTCTGTATGACCATTCCGGTGGACATACAGCTAAAATTCTTGCCCGCAACCACCAGTATCTTGGTGTAAACGAGGCTATGAAAGCCTATGCAGCAAGAAAACTGAACGATGGTAAATTAGGTGTTTTCTGGCATACACAGGGTTCCGGCAAGAGTTATTCCATGGTATTTCTTGCACAGAAGGTGCGAAGGAAATTTGAAGGTTCACCGACTTTTGTTATTCTGACAGACCGTGAAGAATTAAATTCTCAAATTAGTGATACTTTTGAAAATTGCGGGTTGCTTGGTAAGACAAAGGCATCACAGTTTATTGCTACAAGCGGTGATGACCTTGTACAGAAACTGAAAGGTAATCCAAGTTTTATCTTTACGTTGATTCAGAAATTTAACAAACCAAATGCAGTGCCTATTTATCCGGACCACGATATTATCATTATGTCTGACGAAGCTCATCGCAGCCAGTATGGTATCTTTGCGGATAATATGATGAAATTACTGCCTACCGCAGCACGTATCGGATTTACTGGAACGCCACTGTTATCAAGTGACAATATTACTGCCCGTACATTTGGTGGTTATGTGTCCGTTTATGACTTCAAGAGAGCGGTAGAAGACGGTGCGACAGTTCCGCTTTATTATGAAAATCGTGGCGAAAAGATTGTAGACTTACATAACCCTGAAATTACAGAACAGATTCTGGACGCTATTGAAAATGCTGATCTTGATGTTGACCAACAGGATAAATTGGAAGCAGAATTTGCTAAGGAAATACATTTGCTGACAGCAGAGCCAAGGTTAAAATCTATCGCTCGTGATTTTGTAAATCACTATTCAGATTTGTGGACAAGCGGTAAAGCAATGTTCGTTTGTCTGAATAAGGTAACTTGTGTTCGTATGTACAATTACGTGCAGGAATACTGGAAAGAAGAAATCAAAAAGCTGAAAGCAAAAATAAAAACAGCCACTCAGCAGGAAGCACAGGAACTTGAGCGCAAGCTGAAGTGGATGGAAGAAACTGAAATGGCTGTAGTTATCAGCCAGGAACAGAATGAAATCCAGACTTTTAAAAAGTGGGATTTGGATATTAAATATCATCGTGCAAAGATGGAAAAGCGTGAACTGGATAAGGAATTTAAAGATTCCAAGAATCCACTTCGTGTAGTTTTTGTCTGTGCGATGTGGCTTACTGGTTTTGACGTGAAGTGCTTGTCCTGTCTGTACTTGGACAAGCCGTTGAAGGCTCACACTTTAATGCAGACAATTGCCCGTGCAAACCGTGTAAGTGAAGGCAAGAGCAATGGCTTGATTATCGACTATATCGGCATTGTAAAGGCACTCAGAAAAGCTTTGGCAGACTATACAGCTAATGTTGGCGGTAATGGCGGAACAGATCCTACGGTAGATAAAGATGAGTTAATTGCTCGTATTATTGAAACTATCGCCAAAGCAAAAGCATTCCTATTAGAGAATGATTTTGATCTGCAGATGCTGATTGATGCTTATGATTTTATGAAATTATCTTATCTGCAGGAAGCAGCCAATGCGGTTTGCGGAACGATCGAAGATAAGAAAACATTCACTACATATGCGTCCGAACTGAACCGACTTATGAAGTATACTGATCGTGATGATATTACTGGTCATACTCGTAAGGAATACGAAGCGATTGCAGCAATTTATACCGAATTGCAGAAAAAACGCAAACATGTTAATACAACGGAGTTGATGGTCCAGATTAATGCAATTATCAGTTCCTATGTAGAAATTCAGCACACACCAATGATGGTGCGAGAGGAACCACGCCGCTTTGATATCAGTGCAATTGACTTTGATTTACTCCGCAGAGAGTTTGCAAAAGTAAAGAAAAAGAATCTGGTATTGAAGGACTTGGAAGAACTTATCCAGATGAAATTGGATCGGATGCTGTTTACCAATCCGGATCGTATCAATTATTATGAACGTTATCAGCAAATTATTAATGAGTATAATAGCGAACAGGATAGAGCAACTATCGAAAAGACTTTTATGGAATTAATGGATCTGGCGAACAAAATGAATCAGGAAGAACAGCGTTATGTTCGTGAAGGATTTGCAAGCGATGAAGAACTTTCATTCTATGATATGTTGTTCCGTGAGGATTTGAGTAAAAACGATATTAAGAAATTGAAAGAAGTTGCAGCATCATTGCTACAGAAAGTTAAAGCAAAGATTTCAGAACTGGATCATTGGACTGATAAACAGGAAACAAAATCTGTGGTAGATAACTTAATTCGTGATACTCTGTGGAACGAATTACCGGAATGCTACGATGAAGTAAGTATTTCGGTATACCGTCAGCAGATTTATGAATATGTGTATACACGATATAAAGAGGTTGCGTAAATCGAGACTACCATATGTGAATAAGATGAAAATTGGAGGTATAAACTAAATGGAAAATACTTTGCAGAAAGAGATAGATTTGATGGCTAAAGCAATTAAAACTGATAATTATCCGATGTCCATAGGAGAACTATCCAATCTTTACCAAGATGGTGATTTAAAAATTAATCCTATTTATCAAAGAATGTTTCGTTGGGATATAACACAGCAATCTGCGCTGATTGAATCAATCTTGTTGAATATTCCTATTCCACCTATTTATGTATATCAGAACGAAAAGGGAAAGTGGAATTTGATAGATGGGCAACAGCGATTATCAACTATCTTTAAATTTATGGGGATTTTGAAAAAAGAATCTGAAGATGAAGATGGCGAAGAACTTGTTGAAAGCGAACCTTTAACTCGAACAAAGTTTTTGCCATCTTTGGAAGGAAAGTATTGGGATAATGAAGATGAAAGCGTTTCTTTGACAGATGCTCAGCGTAGATATATAAAAAGAGCAAAAATTCTTATAATTATTATTGATAAAAGCAGCGATGAATTTGCGCAGTATGAAATGTTCCAACGTTTAAATACAGGTGGAAGTCATTTGAGTCCGCAGGAAATTCGTAATTGTATTTTAGTAATGAAGAATGAAGAAATTTACAAAAAATTGCGTGATATGAGTAAATATCAGAATTTCATGAACGCAGTTCCTATTTCAGAGAAGGATTCAGAAGAACAGGGATACTTAGAACTTGTAGTAAAATACTTGGTGCTTAGATATTCTAAATTTGAAGTAAGTGATTCTGAAAATTATAACAACTTTTTAACCGACGAAATTTTGAAATTGATAAATGATGATAGTATTGATTTTGAAAATGAAGAAAAATTATTTAAACAGACCTTTGATTTGTTGTATGAAGTAATGGATGAAAACTCATTCAAAAAATATGATAAAGACAAAAATAAAAGCTGTGGTGCTGTTTTAGTGGGAGCGTATGAAGCGATTATTCCAGGTTTGACAGATAATATTGAGTATTATGTGGCGAACAAGGGTGAATTGGAACAATCAATAAAAGATTTATATAGTACAGAGCAGTATCTTGCAGCAACCAAAAGAGGAATTAGACCAGTTGGAAGGATAAAAAGATTGGTTGAATTCAGCAAGGAGAATTTCTCAAGTGGCAAGTAATATTAAGATAAAAACGGTGGAAAAGTTGGAAGAACTTTTAATGCAAGATCTTGCTTGGCGAAAAAAAGAAATGTTTTCTTTAAAAATCTTAGTAGAGAAAGATGAAGTAAATGAGCCAATTTTACTCAGAGCTGGAATTGCTTTGCTATGTGCTCATTTTGAAGGCTTTATAAAAAGAGCGTCAAATTGCTATATAGGATATGTTGCTGAACAAAAAAGGTCATATAGGGAGTTGAAGGAAAATTTTGCAGCATTGAAAATGGAGAAAGAATTTAAATCATGTGCTTTATCTGAAAAACATAGCGTCCATAAAAAATTGTTAATGATGCATGATGATCTTGCAACAAAAATATTTAAAGAAAAATATGATGAAAACAGTCCATTTATCTCAACGCATTCAAATCCAAGTTCAAAAGAACTAAAAGAAATATTGGAAACGATAGGCGTAGAATCTGATATATTTGAAACTAAGGCTACGTATATTGATAGTTCGTTGTTGGAAAAGCGTCATCATGTTGTTCATGGTGACCGTTCAGATTTAGACAAAGCTGATTTTTTAACAACATTTGATATTATCATCGAATTGATAGAAAAATATAAGGATTTAATAACTGATGCGGCAGATAATAAAAAATACTTGAGAGGAGAAGATCATGGCGAACAATTGTCAAGTACCGACTCCACCCCAATATGTTAATGAATTGTTGGACTACATAGGTTATTCAGTTAATCTTCACAACAAATCAGTATTAGAAAATTCTTGTGGTGAAGGAAATATATTAAAGGAAATTGTAAAAAGGTATATTAAAAGTTCTTTGGAAGATGGATATAGTAATGAACAGATAATTCAAGGATTAGAGAATTGTATTACTGGATATGATGTGGATCCTGTATGTGTAAAAAAATGTATTGAAACATTAGATTTGCTTGCACAAGAATATGGGTTAAGTGGTGTTCGCTGGAACGTATTGGAACAAGATTATTTGAGATGTAATCAGGGTTCTTATGATTACATTATTGGAAATCCACCGTATATAACATATCATGATCTATCAGAAGAGCAGAGAACTTTTGTAAAAGAAACGTTTGATACCTGTAAAGAAGGACGTTTCGATTACTGCTATGCTTTTATAGAAGCTGGAATAAGAGATTTATCAAAGAATGGTAAATTAGCATATTTGATTCCTTATGGGGTTATTAGGAATAAACACGCTGAGAAAGTAAGAAATTTAATCAAGAAAAACCTTAAAGGAATTATTGATTATAAAGGAATGCAACTTTTCCCTAATACAGTTACATCTTCTATTATTATCCTGTGTGATACGATAAATAGAGAAGATGTAGATTACTATGTCAGAAAAGATGAGGTACAGAAAAAAGTGTCTAAAACTTCTTTGACGGGGAAATGGATTTTTGAAGAGAATCATAAAGGATTAAGACGCTTTGGTGATTATTTCAAAGTATCGAATAGCATTGCAACTTTATATAATGATGCTTTTGTTTTTGAAGTTAAAGAGGAGGACGAATCATTTTATTATCTTGATGGTGGCAGGGTTGAAAAGGAAATAGTACTTGACGCAGTAAGTATAAAAAGTGAGAAGAAATTTCAAAATACTAAGAAACGTGACAAGATAATTTTTCCTTATAAATTTATAGATAAAAAGGTTTCTTCTTATGAAGAAAGTGAATTTAAAAGTCAATTCCCGGAGTGCTATTTATATTTGAAAAGACATAAAGATAAACTTTTGAAACGTAAATCCAGTGAAGGCGTGCAATGGTTTGAGTATGGCAGAGTTCAAGCTATAAATAATATATTTGTGGACAAACTTATTAGTTCAGTTGTTATAACAAATAACGTACAAGTATATAATGTTGGCTGCGGATCTGTTCCATATGCAGGAATATATATAAGAGCTTTGCAAAATGACAAGCTGGGATTAGATGATGCAAAGGAAATACTTCAAAGTAAAATGTTCTATGAATATATAAAGAGATGCGGAACTCCTACGACAACATCCTCATATAGAATATCTGTAAAGGATATAGAGAATTACTATTTTTAATTTCAATGTTGGGATTGTTCAAGGTATGTGCGGAACTCCAATCATACCTTGATAATCCACGGGTCATAAAGATGTCACACAGCATCTTACAAAGATACAACAGCCGGCTCCTAAGTGGATGTCGATAGTTCGATTTATATCTGCCATTCCCTAAAAGTGTGCATCTGCACAAAAATAAGGAATGGATATAGTGTGACGAATAGACGACCTTGGGAGTGTTGTAGGGACAAGTGCGCCTATTTTTACGATTGAAATTTAAGTAATTGTAAAATTTTAAGACTGAATTTTTGCGTGCTTTTGAATGTAAATTTTTAATAAGGTGCGCATAAGCAATTTAATTTAAAACACAATTAAATAATGGTACAGCGAAAGCATTCAACTTAACGGTTGGGTGCTTTTTTATTTACACAGATTCAAGAAAGAAGATGGAAAACATTACATACAAAGTAATATGACTCATACATCTGATGTAGTTTTAATTTTTAGTTGTACATAGGAGAATTAAAGCAGGAACAGAGATTGATTTGCAATAATCCACCTAATAGTACTCTGCTACACCAATGTGTAATTGGGTTAGATAGTAAAGTGTGGCCTAACAGGCAGCATTTTGCGGACTACTGGTCAGTCGAATCTTTTTGTTGTCACAGATAAAATGTAGATGAACCATCACTAATGGTGAAGAAAATCATCACCATTAGGTCATAAAAAATTTGAAAAGAAGTTGATAAAATGAACTTATGCTACCAGCGAGGCAATAAAAACACTTTAAAGGAACTGATAAAATCAGAAATGACATGATATGTCCGGTTTCTGACATTGTATACCCTAAAAAATTGGTGATGAAAGAATTAAGCTGAAATTGAAAACAAGAAATTCCCTTAGGAACTAAGGGCGCACTTCTATACCGGTTATTCCATTACGGTATGTACGTTCTCCGAAAGTAGATATTCCTGTGTTCGAACACATATATATTGCGGAATTACATTCCGGTCAAGAGATGACTCTTGCGGCTGACGCCTATCTCATTTTACATACCTTGCTTTTGGCAAGGATGAATTAAACACAGGAGGAAAAGAAAAATGGAAAACAAAGAAAAAACTCTGGAACAGCTGGAAGCAGCCCGATTAAAAGTACAGCAGTATGAACACAAGGTTCAGCTTTTGCAGAATCGAAAAAAGCATCTGGAAAAGAAAGCTGACCGTCAGCGTACCCACCATCTTTGCAACATGGGCGGTGCAATCCAAAGCATTTCCAAAGAAGCAGATACTTTGACGAGAGTGGAGTTCTACTCTCTGATGGAACAGGTCTTTGACTTGCCAGCAGTGCAGGAATTGGTCGAACAAGCTATGCAGAGACACGAAGCAGGTGATAACTGATGGCGTTATATCATTTTCATGTGACTCAAATCAAACGAAGTGAGGGGAGAACTGCTGTTGCCAGTGCTGCTTATCGTGCCGGAGAAAAACTTCATAATCTCTGGGATGGTGAAACTCACGATTATACCAAGAAAGGTGGTGTTATTCTGTCAGAAATCATGTTACCAGAACATGCACCAAAAAGATTTTATGACAGATCTACACTATGGAACGAAGTGGAGCAGGTAGAAAAGAACCACAATTCCCAACTTGCTTACAGTTTCGACATGGCTCTTCAAAATGAATTTTCCTTGGAGGAAAATATAGAACTGGCGAGAGAATTTGTTCAGAAATACTTTGTCTCTGATGGTATGATTGCAGACCTTGCAATTCATAAGCCGGACAGAGAAGAAGGTGGTATTCCTAATCCACACTTTCATGTTCTGGTTCCTATTCGTCCTCTGAACGCAGACGGAACATGGGGAGCAAAGCAACGTCGAGAATATCATCTGGATGAGAACGGCAACCGCATCAAGAAAGAAAATGGTCAGTGGGAATTCGATGCTGTTCCCACAACAAATTGGGGCAAGCCGGAAACGCTGGATATGTGGCGTGAAGCCTGGGCAGATATGGTCAATGATAAATTCAAAGAAAAAGGTCTGGACTGTCGTATCGACCACCGCTCTTATGTGAATCAAGGGTTGGATTTGATTCCAACCGTCCATGAAGGTCCGCACATTCGCAAAATGGAGAAGAAAGGTGTTCGTACAGAAAAAGGAGAACTGAACCGCTGGATTAAAGCTACCAATCGTATGCTTCGCAGTATGCGAGCCACCATTGCGGCATTGAAAGAGTGGATTCAGGAAGCAAAAGAAATTCTGAAAGAACCGCAGGAAATCTATCTGGCTCAATTGCTTAGTGAGGCCCACACCATGCGTAATCAGACTGCAATGACCTATGCCAGAGGGAAAACCAAAGCGAAGAAAAACAATCTGAAGCGTTTTATGGATGAATGCAATTATTTGAAACAGCGAGGTATACTTACCCTCAGCGATTTTGAGCAATATCTTTCTTCTGTCAACGAAAAAGTGGAGGCCAGCAAATCTTCCTTGAATCAGAAACAGCAGCGATTGAAAGAACTTCAGCAGCTGATGGAAGACGCTAAAACCTATACTGAATTAAAACCGGTCTTTGATGAAATGAAAAAAGAAAAATATCGTTTTACCAAAGCAAAGGAAAAATACAAGGCAGAACACGAAAGCGAGCTTCGCAGATTCTACATGGTAAAACGAAAACTGAAAGAAAAAGGTTTTGAAAAAGAACCTTTTCCGCTGAGCACATGGCAGAAAGAATTTTCTGAACTGTCATCCCAGCGAGAAGCTGAATATCAAAAATACAAACTTACGCAAAAAGATCTGACATTGTTATATCAGATTAAAGGTGATGTAGATAAAGTGATGAGAGATACTCATCCCGAAATGCGGCATACCGATAAAACAAAAGAAACCACATTGTAATCAGGAGGTGGAACAATGAGTTATACACAAGAGCAAATTGACAGAGCAAATCAGGTGAACCTGGAACAGTTTCTTCGCTCACAGGGTGAAGAACTGATAAAGAGCGGAAGAGAATACCGATGGAAAAACCACGATAGCCTTACTGTAAAAGGCAACAAGTGGTTCCGTCACAGCCAAAGCAAAGGTGGCTATCCTATTGACTTTGTGATGGAGTTTTACGACAAAACTTTTCCAGAAGCTATGCAGATGCTGATCGGAGAGAAAGCGGTAGAAAGTGCTGCAGAGCTGTCACAAAGGAATGAATTCAAGATTCCTATCCGTTGTGAATCCAATGAAAGGATTCTAAAGTATCTGACAGAAGAACGAAAACTTCCAAAAGATTTAGTAGAAGAATTTATTGCAGACGGTCTGATTTACGAAGATGCAAAGCACCACAATGTTGTGTTTGTTGGAAAAGATATCAATGGTATTCCACGATATGCACATTGCAGAGGAACAGCAGACAAGTTCCGCATGGATGTAGCGGGCTCTGACAAATCCTACGGATTTTGTCACAGAGGAAAAGGAAACGAATTGTTCGTGTTTGAAGCACCGATTGATATGCTGTCCCACATTGCTCTATATCCGGCGAGATGGAAAGAACACAGTTATCTTTCGTTAGGCGGTGTTTCACCCAAGGCGTTGGAGCATTTTCTTTCTGAATGCAAAGATATTGAAAGTGTTTATATCGCCACTGACAATGACGAGGCCGGAAACAATGCTGCAGAGAAATTAGCAGAATTGATTTCCAAAGAAAAGTCTGTCTACCGATTTCTGCCACAGGCAAAGGACTGGAATGAAGATCTGATAAATGAACGAAACGAATTACCAACTGATGATTATGTGACAATAGGCGTAAGAAAACCAAAGGAAATTCTAAAATCTGTTCCAATGATTTGTATGAACGATGTGGAGCAGACGGAAGTGGATTGGCTGTGGTACCCATATATTCCATTCGGGAAATTAACCATAGTGCAGGGCAATCCAGGAGAAGGCAAAACATTCTTTGCTATGCAGCTGGCTGCAGCCTGCAGCAATCGAAAATTCTTGCCTGACATGGAGCCGTTTGAACCTTTCAATATGATTTTTCAGACAGCAGAAGATGGTCTGGGTGACACTGTAAAGCCGAGATTGCTTTCGTCTGGTGCAGATTTACAACGAGTGCTGGTCATTGATGATGCAGAAAATCCGCTGACCTTGGCAGATGACCGCATTGAAAAAGCCATCAGAGAAAACAATGCAAGACTGATGGTGATCGACCCGTTGCAGGCATTCCTTGGAGCGAATGTGGACATGAACCGAGCCAATGAAGTAAGACCGGTCTTTCGTAAGTTGGCAGAGATTGCCCAGGCTACAGGCTGTGCCATTGTAATGATTGGACACCTGAATAAAGCGTCCGGCACACAAAGCACCTACCGTGGACTTGGATCTATTGATATTGCTGCGGTTGTACGAAGTATTTTATTTGTGGGAAAAGTCAAAGATGACCCTACCACACGAGTGATAGTTCATGAGAAAAGTTCTCTGGCACCGCCCGGACAGGCATTGGCATTTTCTCTGGGAGACCAGAAAGGCTTCCGCTGGATTGGTGCTTATGATATTTCAGCGGAAGATTTGCTTGCCGGCGGCGAGGGAACAAAAGCCGAGCTGAAACAGGAGCAAGCCATGAAGCTGATTTATGAGCTTCTCTCTGATGGCAGAGAAGTTTCTGTGGCAGAACTTAATAAAGAAGCTATCGAGCGTGGAATATCCGAAAGAACTGTCCGCATGGTAAGAAATTCTATGAAAGACAAATTGGAAAGCGAAAGACGAGGGAAAGACTGGTGGATATGGCTGAAACGGCAGGACGAAACGGCAAACAGCCTATAGATAAAATTGTTTGCCACTTTGCCAGTTCATCGTTTAAATACAGGAGGTTTTAGAATATGAAAGAAGTTCCTATCTGGGAAAAGACTAATCTCACATTGGAAGAAGCTGCTGCTTATTCCGGTATCGGTATCAATAAATTAAGAGAAATCACTAACAACGACAGATGCAACTTTGTGTTGTGGGTTGGAACAAAGCGACTGATTAAAAGAAAACAGTTGGATAAATTCACAGAACAGTGCTACTCCATTTAATTGCCATTAACATGTGAAGATTCCCATAGAAAAGAGAGCTTTGATATGATAAAATAGGAATGCGGCGAAATGGTTCGTTCGTTGCATGTACGTCATATCAGGGCTCTTTTCATATCAGAAAGGAGATTGAATATGTCTGAAAAAAGAAGAGATAACAAAGGACGTATTTTACGTACAGGAGAGAGCCAAAGAAAAAACGGAATGTATGAAGTCCGTTACACAGATGCCAATAAAAAGCGTCGTTCCATTTATGACATGGATTTGATGAAGCTTCGTCAGAAAGAAGATGAAATCAAACTGATGCGTCACGAAGGAATT
Organism: Oscillospiraceae bacterium; assembly: GCA_017473015.1. Classification (GTDB taxonomy): domain Bacteria; phylum Bacillota; class Clostridia; order Oscillospirales; family Ruminococcaceae; genus RGIG3102. The sequence continues at coordinate 42,270 of JAFUNP010000036.1, forward strand.
GA
>JAFUNP010000037.1 GCA_017473015.1 Oscillospiraceae bacterium
CTGGATTGATTTTATTACCGCCAAATAGGGATTGGTTCTCTGTACAAGAATAAAAACTAAATTGCCATATCATAACGCACCTACGTCATGGTATGGCAATTATTTTTGCTGATAGATGTTTATATTTGTTGACAATGTTAATACTATGTGATATTTGCAATTCCACGTTGTGTGTGCTAAACTATTGTTGTCATTCATTTAATGGCCTCCTTTTGATGTTCTTGCAGTTGCCAGACCGCAAGTTTATTTTACATCAAAAGGAGTATTTTTTTATACTCACCGCTTAAGCTCTTTGGAACCACCGGCACAGCCGGTGGTTTTCGTTTTACAATAAAAAACAGCCCCTCTTTCGAGGAGCTGTAATAATCTCTGTGTAATCCAACGATTAACGTTTGGAGAACTGTGGTGCACGACGTGCAGCTTTGAGACCGTATTTCTTTCTTTCTTTCATACGTGGGTCACGTGTCAGGAAGCCTGCTTTTTTCAGTACTGGACGAAGGTTTTCGTCATACTGCAGCAGAGCTCTGGACAGACCGTGTCTGATAGCACCTGCCTGACCGGAAACGCCGCCGCCAACAACGTTAACAACGATGTCAAATTTGTCAGCTGTTTCTGTCAGTGTGATTGGCTGACGAACGATGAGTTTCAGTGTTTCAAGACCAAAGTAGTCATCGATGTCTCTGCCGTTGATTGTGATTTTGCCGTTACCGCTGTAAACTCTTACTCTTGCTACGGAAGATTTACGACGGCCTGTACCGTAAAAATATGCTTTTGTTTCGTACATTATTTTATCCCCCTACAAATTAGAATTCTACAACTTCTGGTTTCTGAGCTGCGTTTTTGTGTTCAGCACCTTTGTAAACGCGCAGTCTTGTCAGAGCTTTTGCGCCCAGTTTGTTGCCTGGCAGCATACCTTTAACAGCCAGCATCATAGCTTTGTCAGCCTGATTTGCCATCAGTGTGCGGTAGTTAACGGATTTCATACCGCCAATCCAACCTGTGTGGTGGTGGTAGAATTTTTTGTCCAGTTTAGCACCTGTGAGAACAGCTTTGTCGCAGTTGATGATAACTACGTGGTCGCCACAGTCTACGTTTGGAGTAAATGTAACTTTGTTTTTGCCTCTGAGAATATCAGCAGCTTTAACAGCAGTACGGCCAAGTGGTTTGCCTGCAGCATCGATGATGTACCATTTGCGTTCTACTGTTTCTGGTTTCTGAAGAAAAGTACTCATAGTATCCCCCTGATAAATTTTTATAGATATTAGTTAACAAAAATTAAAACCCTTATCGGGTGCATAAATAATATATCAAATAGAACCCCTAAAGTCAATGATTTTTTGCAAAAATTTAATCAAAACAAAATTATCTCTCGTTTTCTCACTTTTTCTATAGTTTTTCTCATTTTTTCTAAATAGGCAATTTTAAATTTCATTATTTTTCTCTTGTTTTATTTACACAAAAAGTATATAGTATATATTAACATTTATCACAAAAATAAGGGGTTTTTATGGGGAACAACTATTTTCAGAGACTGTGCGGACTGATGAGAAAAGCCATAGTGCAGTACGATATGCTGCAGGACGGAGACAAGGTTTGTATAGGTGTATCCGGCGGCAAGGACAGCGTGGCTATGACACTGGCGCTGGCACAGCTGAAAAAGTACATAGGTATTGATTTTGATATTGTGGCGGTTACACTTGACCCCCGTTTCAACAATGCGGATACTGATTACAGCCGGCTGGAAAAGCTGTTCCGGGAAAAGGAAATCAATTATGTAATAAAACGCACAGACATAGGCCCTATTATCTTCGATGAAAGAAAAGAGGACAATCCATGCAGCCTGTGCGCCAGGATGCGCCGCGGTGCCCTGCACGATGTGGCAAAAGACCTGGGCTGTAACAAAATAGCACTGGGACACCATCTGGATGATGCTATAGAAACATTCTATATGAATCTGTGGAACGAAGGCCGCATAGGCACTTTCTCCCCTGTGACCTATCTGTCCCGCAAGGATGTGACAATGATACGCCCAATGGCTCTGGCTGTGGAAAGTGATGTGGTGGCTGCTGTAAACCAGTTGAAACTGCCGGTGGTGAAATCCTCCTGTCCTATGGACGGCGTAAGCAACCGCCAGAACATGAAAAATTTTGTGACTGAAAAATGCAAAACAGACCCATCCTTCAGAGCAAAAAGCCTGAACGCTTTCCAGAAGAAAGACCTGGACGGCTGGGGAATAAAAAACAAAGTATAAAAATAAATATATACAAATAATATATACAGGAAAGAATATGGAACTCAGAGAAAAACACTGTTGGGCGGAAATTGACATTGACGCCATCAAATACAATTACAACCTGATAAAAGAAACCTTTGACAGACCTTTTTATGCTGTGGTAAAAGCTGATGCCTATGGTCATGGTGCAAAATACCTGGCAAAGGTGTACAATGAAATGGATGTTTTCGGATTTTGTGTATCACAGTTCAGCGAGGCTATGGAGCTGCGCAATGCAGGTATCAACAAGCCTATCCTTATTCTGGGCTACACAGACCCGCAAAAAGCATACGAACTGTTCAAAAACAACCTGACACAGACTGTTTTCAGTACAGAATACGCCACCCGGTTGAACAACAACGCACTTTACCCCGTAGACTGCCACATCAAGCTGGACACGGGTATGGGCAGGTTGGGTTTTGACCTGGCCGGTGACAAAGAACAGGCTCACAGTGAAATCCGTAACCTGCTGAACTACCGCAATCTGCGCTTTACAGGGGTTTTCAGCCATTTTTCAGTAGCTGACAGCACCGGTGAAAAAGAATTGTTACACACACAGAAACAGATGGACCTGTTCCGGGAAACAGCCAGACTGATGGACAGCTGGGGCTTTAACCTGAAGGTTATACACGGTCAGAACTCTGCCGGTATCGCCAGAAAGCTGAACGGCGTGTACAACACAATGCGCGCCGGTGTGATTCTGTACGGTCAGCAGCCAAGTGATGAGGTGATTATGCCTCAGATAAAACCGGCAATGAAGCTGAAAACCATAGTGACACATATCAAAACGATTCACCGGGGACAGAGCGTAGGCTATGGCATGCGCTTTACCGCTGAAAAGGATACAAAGGTGGCTACAATCGCATCCGGCTATGCAGACGGTATCCCCCGTCTGCTGGCACGCACAGGTCATACAGTGCAGATTAACGGCAGATACTACCCTATCATCGGCAGTGTGTGCATGGACCAGATGATGGTGGATATCACTGACAGCGAGGGAATCAGCATCGGCGACGAAGTGGTGGTAATTGACGGCAAAGGTGAAAACAGCTATGACAAGGTGGCCGAAAAAACATTTACTGTAAACTATGAAGTAATGTGTGATGTATCCAGACGAGTACCTAAGGTGTACATAGAAGAAGGCAAAATAAAACATATTGAATACGGAATGTAGGCAGAAGGCGGCGTATGCCGCCTTTTTTATTGTGATAAATCTGATGACCGCCGGTTCAAAATTACAGTTCTGTCACTTTTATTGTAATAAAAATATTGTTATGATAGGATAAATCTGTAGAATAAAGGCAAAAATAAACACATTATAAAACGCAGCTTGAGATATATGAATAAAGGAGAAAAAGCATGAAAAAAGTAATAGGCTTTCTGCTGTGCCTGTTTATAATAATAGTATTATTAAGCGGATGCGGCACCGAAAATGACCCCATAGCAGTGGAAGTCCAGGATTATGATAAACTGCTGCTGGACGCCAATGTAATAACCGATATTGCAGTACAATGTGTATATGGTGATGATATTGTGGAAAATCCGCAGTTTGACTATGTGCAGTTTCTGGTGAGATGTGCAATTTCTGACCAGGAGGATTTCTGCTACTACAACCTTTTTCCTCTCAATGAGGATTACAGGTATGAAATGAATCTGGACAAATGCAGCCGCATAATATCCGAGGTTTTCGGTGATGATAAATGGGACGCCGTAAATGCTTTTACGCTCGACCCCTACAATCCTTATCACGAAGATGAAAACATGGTAGAAATTTATGCTGACAGAGGCTGGGGAATGCAAGGATATTATGCCGGAGAGTACAAAGTGTCACAATTTGACGGAACAAAGTGTCATATAACCACATCATTTGAACTGTTCGGGCCGGATTCTTCCTCCGGTGACCCGGGCCATAAGTCACTGGGCATGTATGAGATTACATACGACGTAACAACCAGCAGAGGCGGACAGGCCTTTATCAGATTTTCCAGCCTGAAGCCACAGCAGTAGGATATTCAGCTCCGGCAGTGCCGGGGCTGTTTTTATTTCCACATTTTGTTGCGATTTTATATGTTTTCTTTTACACAAAAACAGGTTATAATTAAGTAAACTATAAATATAATAACAGAGGTATTATGTACAGCATAGGAATAGATATGACCAGTGTGTCAAGAATAGAAAAAGGCTGGGAAAAGGAAAATTTCCGCAGATTTGTTTTCAGCGAAAAAGAACTGGCGGCGTTTTACGAGAGAGACAAACCTAAGTTTGACTCTCTGGCGGCAAACTTTGCAGCCAAAGAGGCTTTCAGCAAAGCTCTGGGTACCGGTGTGCGCGGTTTCTCTCTGAACGAAGTGGAGATACTTCGTGATGAAAAGGGAGCGCCTTACTTCAATTTTTACGGCAAAGCTGCCGAAATCATATTTACCGGAGGGTATACCGCACAGGTATCTCTTTCTCACGAAAAAGATAATGCCATAGCTATGGTGCTGCTGGAAAAAGGAAAAAATTTGAAAAATCTTTAATAAAATATGATTTCGGGTATTGCATTTCCCACTGGTTTTATGTATAATAGCTTTATCGATACAATGTATCATTAAGAGCAACATATTTTACAATGAGGTGTATAAATGAAAACTACAAGAAAAATTACAAATGACATATATTATATTGGCGCAAGTGACAGACGCCTGGCCCTGTTTGAAAACCTGTTCCCACTGGAAAACGGCGTTTCCTACAACTCTTATTTTATAGATGATAAAAAAACAGCTGTGACAGACACAGTTGACCGCTTTGTTTCAGATGCATTTTTTGAAAACCTGGAAATCCTGCTGAACGGCAGAGCTCTGGACTATCTGATTGTTCACCACATGGAACCTGACCACGGCGCAAACATCGGCAGACTGATTGAAATGTACCCTGATATGAAAGTGGTATGTTCTGCAAAAGCAAACCAGATGATTACACAGTTTTTCAACATAAATCTGGGCGACAAAGCAGTTATCGTAAAGGACGGCGACAAACTGGAGCTGGGCAGACACACACTGAACTTTGTGACAGCCCCTATGGTTCACTGGCCTGAAGTTATCCTCAGCTATGACGAAACAGACGGCATACTGTTCTCCGCTGATGCATTCGGTACATTCGGCGCACCGGACGGTGGCATCTTCAATGATGAAATAGTTATTGATGAAAAATGGTACGGTGAAGCCAGAAGATATTATTCCAATATCGTAGGCAAATACGGTATGCAGGTGCAGGCTGTGCTGAAAAAAGCAGCCGGCCTTGACATAAAGGTGGTTGCTCCTCTGCACGGTCCGGTATGGCGCAGCAACATCGGTGAATTCATTGCAAAATATGACCTGTGGAGCAGATACCAGCCGGAAGAAAAAGGCGTGCTGATTGCATACGCTTCCATGTATGGCAATACAGAAGCAGCAGCAAACGCACTGGCACTGGCTCTGGCAGACAGAGGCATTACTGCTCAGGCAGTGAGAGATGTGTCTGTGACAGATACATCTGAACTGATTTCCCTGGCATGGAAATACAGCCACATTGTAATCGCTTCCCCTACTTACAATCTGGGACTGCATCCTAAAATGGAACATTTTGTAACAGATATGAAAGCACTGAACCTGCAAAACAGAACAGTGGCAATTATCGAAAACGGTTCCTGGGCACCGGCTGTAATCAAAAATGTGACAGAGATTATGTCCTCTATGAAAAATATCACAATCATGGAAGAAAAAATCTCCATCAAATCTGCACTGCATGACAACGCTCCGATTGAAGCTATGGCTGATGCTATTGCACAGGATATAAACAGATAAAATAGGAAAAAACAGGAAGATTTTGTCTTCCTGTTTTTATTTTATATATGAATAAAAAATATTTCTTTTCCGCATACTATAGACAGAAAACATACAGGAGTGTTAAATATGGAAATAAAACGCGGAGAAGTGTTCTACGCCGATTTAAGCCCGGTAGTAGGCAGTGAACAGGGCGGCACACGCCCGGTGCTGATAGTTCAGAATGATATAGGCAACCGCCATTCCCCTACAGTGATAGCGGCGGCAATAACCAGCAGGCAGGACAAAACAGCTATGCCCACCCACATAAACATAAGGGGCGACAGCTGCGGACTGGCAAAAGACAGCGTAGTACTGCTGGAGCAGATACGCACAATAGACAAACAGCGACTGAAAGAAAAAACCGGCAGATTGGACAACAGCGACCTGGAAAAGGTAAACCAGGCGTTGAACATCAGCTTTGGTCTGAACAACTGAATTACTTATTATGAAAGCACTGCTGTCAGTGCTTTTTCTTTTTTAATAGCCCGGTTACAAATCTAAAAACTTATATACGGGCAAAGTCATATATTGCTGACACAATTTTAAAATGCACCATTATCAGCTCTCTCTGATGAGGGAGCTGTCGAACGACAGTGAGACTGAGGGAGAGAATATTTTATCCACAATATTTTCTTTCTCTCCCTCCGATTTTGTTTCCAACAAAATCACCTCCCTCATCAGAGGGAGGCGTTTATTACCTTTTTATAGCGAGTGCTTATATCCAAGTTATTTCAGCACTGTATCAGGATTCACATAACTGCCGTCACGGATAATTTCCAGGTGAATATGAGTTTCTTCAGCTACTTCCATAGTGATTTCTCCCACTGTGCCCAGGCTCTGTCCCTGTGTGACAGTATCGCCCCGGTTCACAAAAGTCTTTTCACCCAGACCGCAGTAACGGGCGGTAAAATCACCGTGGTTTATTTCCACCACTCTGCCCAGCATGCCGTCATCTGTCACAGATACTACCGTGCCTGCTGCCCCGGACTGTACTGTGTCGCCCTGGCGTGCGGTGATGTCTATGCCGTTGTGTGTGCGCCAGTCATCCAGAGTGCGGTTGTAAACCAGCTCTTCACCTGAAAAAGTGGCGTAAATTTTGCCGTTTACCGGCAGTATAAATCTTTCCGGCCGTGCAGTAGGCTCAGCCTGTGTTTCCCGGTTTTCTGCCGGCTGTGTTTCTGTTTCTTTGTCCGGTGTGGTCTGCCGCGGCTTGTCTTCTTTTGTCACTGCACCCGGCAAAGGCACATTTTCCTGAGGTGTCTGCACATCCTGTACCTGTTCATCAGTTTCCCGTGGAGAGGGTGCCGGTGTGGTTTCAATCTGCTCCAGCTGCTGATTTTCCAGCCGGCGGTTGATGTTGTTTATTGTATTGTAGGAAAATACCCCGGCGGCAATCACCGCCACAAACAGCAGCGCCACCAGTCCGTTGCCTTTTATCATACTGCCCAGCCTGCCAAAAAGCCTGTTTTTCATATATATCCTCCGAATATAGTAATTTTAAATTTACATATATTTTTCGCAGATATATGGCTTTTATACAAATGAGAACAAATTATCACGCAATGGGGATTTCGGTTATGTCAGCAGTGTATTCATGGCCGTTATTATCAGTAATTATAATACGGAATGAAATTTTGCTGTTTGCTTTTATATTTTCGCTTTTTACTGTTTCCAGAATATACTGATAACATGTGATTTCATTACCATAGGATATAAATGTGTCATCGTCCGCATAATGTTCTTCCCTGTCTGCCATGACATCCATAATGGTCTGGAAAGGAAATTCTTTCACATAATTTCCGTCAGAATACATTTCAATTACAGCTTTCTGCGGATATGTCATCTCCGAAAAAGCTAAATCACACCATATCTGAAGATTCACAACCGCCACGCCGTCTATCATTCTTAACGGTTTGTCCCCGGCTTCGATACCGTAGTTTTTTATTTCCATTACATAGGTCTTATTGGGGTTAGGCAGATAATCCAGCAAAAAACTGCGGGTATTGCCGCCATTGGTCAGATACAGATAAACCGCCAGATTATTTTCACATTGCACCTCCACAGATGCCGTAAAAATATCATTTTCCAGCAGGGCATCGGAGGAATATGTATTGTCACTTCCCTTTATCACTATTTTAGCCTGTGTGTCCCGGCTGTAGTCTGCAGGCACCACCGAAAAATTCAGCACTGCACTGTCTGTTGTACGGTCATAGGAAACTATTTTATAGTGGTAATCAGTGAACTCACTGCTGTTGTCCACAGGATATGATGGCTGTGAATACACATAATTCGCCAGGCTGGTTATTTGTGACCTGAGGGAAACCAGCTGTGATACTTCGCTCTCCAGATAGGCCACCTGCTGTCTGAGCCTGCCTATGGCAACCGACTGTACAATAATGGCTATGCTCAGTACAATCACCGCCGCCGCAGTGAAAACAACTGATACTTTGTTTGCCTTTGTATATATACTTACATTATTTATATCGGCAGACAGCTTTTCTGCAGTTTCTTCCTTTATCCCTATATTTATATCATCATCGTCCAGCAGTGCAGACAGCGGCACACCGAACAGTTTTGCTATCTGTGTCATATTATCATTGGTAGGGGTGGCTGTGTCATTCTCCCATTTGGAAACGGCCTGTCGGGAAATACCCAGTTTTTCGCTGAAAACTTCCTGGCTGTAGCCGGCCTGCTTTCGCAGCTTGACTATTTTTTCTCCTATGGTCATATATCTCTCCTGTAAAATAGATTTCATATAAATAATACCAGTTTTACCGCTCAGACTGCCACCAATTTGCGGTTGCAGTTATGTAAACTTTCAGTTGCTGCGGCACAAATACGATAAAACAAACAAAGCACCTGCACAGATACCGCAGATGCTTTATATAATCGTATTATTCTTTGATGCCTTTGTCTTTCAGATGGATTTCTGTGCCGTCCGGTTCCTGGATAGTCACATTGTTCAGCTGACTGATAAGGCTGGCGCGGAAGCCTTTTACATATTCTTCACGCAGTTTTTTCTGTTCTGCTTTTTCTGCTTCTGTCAGACCTTCGGCTGTTTTACTTTTTCTGTACAGCTCATTTATTCTTGCAATTCTTTCATCTATCATAATTATTATATCTCCTGTAGTCATAATGTTATATTGTATCAAAATCACAGAAAATACGCAATAGCTATTAATTTTCACATTTTCATTTCAAACTTTTATCAAAGTTTGACTATAATATAGTATAATAAGATTATTAAAGAAAAGGCGGTGATATAATGGCAGCAAAAAATCTGAAAAGATATACTGTCGGGGAAGAAATATTCAACAGTGTTTCCCACGGTGTCAGCGCGCTGGCGGCTGTGGTGGGGTGTACTGTAATGGTGACACTGTCCGTCTGTTTTGGAAATATGAAATCCGTGGTCAGCAGCCTGATATTCGGTCTGGCGCTGGTGGTGATGTACACCATGTCCACACTGTACCACGCCTTTCCTTTTGAAAAAGTAAAACGGTTGTTCAGAATATTTGACCATTCTTCTATCCCCATACTTATTGCGGGGTCATACACTCCTTTCTGTGTAATAGCACTTCAGGGAAGCAGAAAAGGCATAGCTGTCATCACAGTAGTATGGCGGTGCGCTCTGGCAGCCATAGCCATGAATGTGATAAATCTTGAAAAATTTGAAAAATTTACACTGATAATATATGTGGTTATGGGTTGGACAGCCCTGACAGTGCTGAAAGATATATTGGCAGCATTACCAGTGCCGGCGTTTATATTACTGCTGTCAGGCGGTATAGCCTACACTGTGGGACTGATTTTTTATAAAATGAACAAAATACGCTATATGCACAGCGTATGGCACCTGTTTGTCACACTTGGCAGCGTACTGCATTTTCTGTGTGTGGTTATATATATATTGCCTATGACATACGTATAAATCAACAATGACCGGAGATTACATCCGGTCATTTCTGTTTTCATAGATAAATACTGTACGAAATCAATCACCGGAGCCGTATTTTTCTTTGTTTTTTAAAGGCATTTTACCTCATTTTTTGACAAACTAAATCAAATCTGTTATAATGGCCAAGTGTATGTAGAAATATGCACAAAAACATCGATTTTTAATTATATATTTTTACCAAAAACTACTTTTCAATCGTAGTAAAATACTGTCAGCTGATTACAGCTGAAAAACAATATAAAGGAGAATTTATGACAGAGAAAAAGAATAAAAAATCTCTGTGGAGCACACTGATGCAGAACAAAGCAAAAATTCTGTATCTTCTGGGTACATTTATAGTACTGGTGTCCTCTGCAACTGCTTTGTTCTTTTTTACAAGCATTATCCGTGTCACCGACGGTGACTATGATATAGTAATGCTGTCCACATTTTCAGAACAGGAAAAGATACTGGAGCTGGCAGACGTAAGTCTGGAGGCAACAGACAAAGTGCTGTACACTTCCTTTGACGGAAACTACAGAAACATTCACATAAGCCACGGTTTTACAGTACCAATCACCGTGGACGGCAGCGAAGTGACTGCCGAAATCACACAGGGTACAGTAGAAGACTGTCTGGCAAACGCCGGAGTGGTCCTGGGTGAACACGATTACACCGAACCCAGCCTGCACACACAGGTAAAAGAAGGTGATTCCATCCGTGTATACCGCGTGGAGTATATCGACAATCAGTACGAAGAAACCGTACCTTATGAAACAACATACAAATCAAGCAGTCTTACTTTCCGCTTCCCGAAAAGACAGTATACACTGCAGGAAGGTCAGAACGGCAAAAATCTGGTAACCTACAGAGAAAGATATGTAGACGGTGAGCTGGACCTGGCACTGATAAGCAAGGTGGAAGTGGTAAAGAAACCTGTAAACAAGGTAGTGCTGACATACAAAGCCGGCAAAGCTGTTTCCCCACTGTCAGCTCCAAGCGGTGTTACAGTGACAAATGGCGTACCGAATGGTTACACCAGGGTAATTTCCAATACTTCTGCAACGGGATATTACTCTGCAAGAGGCAAGGGTGCCTCCGGCCTGGGCCTTTTCTATGGTTCAGTGGCTGTAAACCCTAATATTATTCCTTACGGCACAAAAATGTATATCGCCAGTCCCGACGGCAAGTTCGTTTACGGCTGGGCAATTGCCACAGATACCGGTACAGCCTGTATGGACGGCACTATCGGCGTGGACCTGTTCTACGAAACATATCTGGAAAGCAGCCTGAACTGGAAAAACACTGTAAATATCTATATTTACGATTAAACAGAACAAAGCACAAAGAAAAAACGACGGAATTATCCGTCGTTTTTTTGTTATCCGGTCAATTGACTGTATGAGCCGGCGGTGATAGTATTAAAGTATAGATAAACATAGATTACCGGGAGGTGTCCGTATGAAATATGATTTTACCGCTATACCTGACCGCCGCGGCCTGGGGTCAACCAAATGGGATGCTTTTGTTGATACAGCACCTGACAGAGTACCGCTGTCCACTGCGGATATGGAGTTTCCTACCGCACAGCCTATAGTAGATGCAATCAAGCACACAGCTGAAACACGGATACTGGGCTATACACAGGGCACGCCTGCTTTTTACGATGCTATCATCAGTTGGATGAAACGCAGACATAATTTTGATGTAAAGAAAGAATGGATTGTAAATACTCCAGGCGTTGTGGATGCGCTGGCCATGCTGATAGAGGCATCCACCAAACCGGGAGACGGTGTGATACTGCTGACACCGGTGTACTATCCTTTTGACCTGGCTGTAATAGCCAAAACCCGCCATCTGGTATACAGCGAGCTGAAAAACGAAAACGGCAGATATGAAATTGATTTTGCTGACCTGGAAAAGAAAGCAAAGCGCAAGGACGTGACTGCTATCCTGTTCTGCAACCCACACAACCCTGTGAGCAGGGTGTGGACAAAGGCAGAACTGGAAAGAGTGGCAAAAATCTGCTGTGACAACGGTGTGTTTATCATCGACGACGAAATCCACCATGATATAATCATGCCGGGGCACAAACATATTGTTATGTCCACCCTCAGCGAAAGAGTGCAGAATAATATTGCAGTGTGTACCGCACCAAGCAAAACCTTTAACCTGGCCGGCCTGCAATGCTCAAATATTATTATTCCAAATGAAAAAATAAGAATTAAGGCTGGTATGTGTAATCTGCTGAACATGCATTCCACACTTAATATTTTCGCTTATACCGCCTGCACTGCTGCATATAACCTGTGCGAGGACTGGCTGGAGGAACTGCTGACGGTAATCAAAGGCAACGCTGATTACATAGCTGACTTTATGGCGGAAAACTTTCCTGAAATCAAGGTATACCCGCTGGAAGGCACTTATCTGCAGTGGTGGGACCTGCGCGGTCTGGACATGACCCATGTGGAACAGCGTGAAATGCTGGAAAAAGCAGGCATTTATCTGGACAACGGCGAAATATTCGGTCCTGCAGGCAGGGGCTTTCAGAGGATAAATCTGGCCTGTGCCAGAGAGACACTGGAAGACACCATGGCCCGCTTCAAGCTGGCTGTTCAGACAGTGAGGGATGACTGGAAACTGAATGGCAAGCCATACCACAAAACGCTGACTGTGGGCACAAAGGTGGAAGGCTTTATCTACTCATCCACACACCGCACAAAGGCCAATCTGTCCTCCACTATCCGCAGCAACACCCTGCTGGTATTTGCCGATACAGTTGACGGCGACCTGACAAAGGCCACCATGACAATGCTGAAAGGTGCATGGCCGGCGCTGAAAGCCATAGGCTGTGATGTAAAGGTGATACTGCTCAGCGATGTGAAGCAGCTGCGTGAAGTACAGAAGAAATACCCATTTGAGCTTATCGGTGACCCTGACGGCATTCTCTACGACAGATACAATGTGTTTGAGGCTGACGGTATGTCCGGTATGATAGGCGGCGATAAGCTGGTGGAACTGGCAGCAGGTAAGGAAATCAAAAAGCTTCTTGACCTGGATATGATTGCCGCAATGGCAGGTCCGTATATGGCAGGCGGCGAACCGAAAGACCCCCACAAAATCGCAAAGAAAATCCGCTCCAGCCAGCTGAATGCCTTTATCGGCGTAAACAAAAATATGAAAGTTATCTTCTCTCACTATTTCCGCACTCTCACAGATTTTCCGAGTGTGAAAGAACTGATAAAAGCCATGAAGTAACACACAATAAAAAAGCAAGGTTGTGCAACCTTGCTTTTTGTTTATCTGTATCTTGTTGTGTTCACATGGACTTTCACTTTTTCTTCGCCGCCGTTGTCAAAGGCAACCACCAGACCGGAAACCACAACCATAATACAGCCGCAGATACCCAGTATGGATACTGATTCTTTGTATACTATCATACCGGCAATGAGACTGACTACAGGTTCCAGCATATTCAGCACAGATGACTTTGAAGCCCCCAGAGTTTTTATTCCATATGTAAGCAGGAACAGGGTGACTACTGTGCAGAAAAGACCTATCATCATAAGCAGCACCAGACTTTTACCGTTTGGCGGCAGCATAAACTCTTTTGTAACCACTGCTTTCAGGCCAAAAAAGGTCGCTGCAAAACAGCTGACATAGAAAACAATCACCATACCGGGCAGGCCGGCAAAGCTGCTCTTTTTATTGGCTATCACATAACAGGCGTATGTCATACCGCTGACTATAGCAAAAACAATTCCCATAACTGACAGGCGTGAAAAATCTGCCATCATGGCAAGACCTGCCAGAGCACACAGACAGGAAATCAGTCTGGCACGGGACAGCTTTTCACCAAATGCCGCCATAACCAGTGTGACAAATAACGGATAAGTAAAGTGGAGCATGGTGGCAAGACCTGTAGGTATCAGTGAGTAGGCCACCGTGAGAAAGGCCATGGTAGCGCCGAAACCGATAATACCGAAAACAGCCATATGTACCATCTGCTGTTTTGTCACAGAAATATCAGCACCTGTAGCTTTCAGGGCTATAAACGAGAATATTGCCGCAAAAAGCAGTCTGAAAAATACCAGCGCACCACTGGTCATACCTTCATTCAGTACCCGTTTGGTAAAAACCGGCATTACACCATATAAAAAGCTGGCCGCAACAACAGCCAGAACACCTTTTTTCATAATATAACCTCCCCCTCAATTGTGTAATATATTATCCCTTTTTCACCGAAAAAACAAGACAAGGTCAAAAGTTTGTGATATCATATAAAAAACGGAATTTTTACGGAGATATTATGGCAAAATTACCACAGCAGTTCTGTGAAAAGATGAAAAATCTGCTTCAGAACGAATATAATGAATTTATAACAGGATATGACAATGACAATTATTATTCATTGCGTATAAATACACTTAAAGGTGAAAAAGAGGACTTTCAACGGAAAGATACATTCTGCACCGGTCCTGTGGAATGGTGTGATACGGGATATTATTATAACAACGAAACACGCCCCGGTCGCCACCCTTATCACCATGCAGGTGTGTATTATATTCAGGAAGCCAGCGCAATGGCACCGGTGGCCGCCGCAGGCATACAGCCCGGCGACAAAGTGCTGGACCTGTGCGCCGCTCCGGGCGGCAAAAGCACCCAGGCAGCCTGCCGGCTGAAAGGTATGGGATTGCTGGTCTCCAACGAAATAGTTTCCTCCCGTGCAAAGATACTGTCCGGAAACATTGAGAGAATGGGCATAAAAAATGCCCTGGTACTGAATGAAAGCCCGGCAGACCTGGAAAAGCACTTCCCCGCTTTTTTTGACAAAATCATAGTGGATGCCCCATGCAGCGGCGAGGGAATGTTCCGCAAGGATGACACAGCCATAAAAGAATGGAGTCCTCAACAGGTGGAGGTGTGCGCCAACAGACAGAGCCTGATACTGGAGTCTGCCCACAAAATGCTGGCACCGGGCGGCAGGATAGTTTACTCTACATGTACCTTTGCCCCGGAAGAAAACGAGATGATGGTAGCCCAGTTTATAGAGAAGCATCCTGAATATAAAATAATAAAGCCGGAAGTACACAGATATTTTTCTCCAGGCAGGCCACAGTGGGCAAACGGCAATATCCGGCTGGAAAATACAATGCGACTGTTTCCCCACAAACTAAAAGGTGAAGGTCATTATGTGGCTGTGCTGGAAAAGACTGATGGTGACACAGGCAGAATAAAATACACCCGAACTGTAACCGACAAAAAATCTCTGGAAGAATGGCATAAATTTGCAAAAAATACGCTGAAAAATATTGAGTTTAAAAACTTTTATCTTTTCGGCACCACGCTGTACAGCCTGCCGGACAACACACCGGATTTTTCAAAGTTAAAGGTACTGCGTGCCGGACTGCAGCTGGGCGAAATTAAAAAAGGACGTTTTGAACCGTCACATTCACTGGCTATGGCGCTGAAACCTGAAAATGTGCAGCAATGTGAATATCTGTCCCTTGACGATGAAAGGGTGGAAAAATATCTGACAGGCAGCGAAATCACCACAGATAACGATAGCCGAGGCTGGCGTCTGGTTGCAGTGGACGGATATTCCATCGGTTGGGGCAAAAGCGACGGAAATGTTATAAAAAATCATTACCCAAAAGGTCTGAGAATAATGAAATAAATACCCCTGAGTACAGAAAGGATGATACTATGAAAAAAATTACTGTTCAGTGGATTGGTCACGCATGCTATAAGCTGACATTCGGCGACTGGAGCTGTGTGGTGGACCCTTATGAAAATGGCAGCGTACCCGGACTGGGTGATGTGCAGGCAGCAGCGCACGAAGTATACTGCAGCCACGGTCATCATGACCACAACGCCGCTCACCTGGTAAAACAGGTGAGAATGTTTGCCCCTGCACCTGAAATTACAAAGGTGGCATCATTCCATGACGATGCACAGGGCACAAAACGCGGTCAGAATACTATCCATGTGTTTGAATACCAGGGCATGAAGCTGGCACACTTCGGTGACCTGGGGCATGTTCTGACCGAAGAACAGGTACAGCAGGCAGGTGATGTGGATGTGGTGCTGATTCCTGTGGGTGGTTTTTACACCATAGACCCACAGACAGCAAAGAAAGTGGCACAGCAGGTAAATGCAAAAATAATTATACCGATGCACTACCGCACAGAGCAGTTCGGCTTTGATGTAATAGCACATATAGATGAATTCACACAGCTGTTTGACAATGTGATTGTGGCAGAGGGAAGCACAGCCCATATCACAATCGGCATGATGCAACAGCCACAGGTACTGGTGCTGACACCTGCTGCACTGGAAAAACAGATATAAAATATCAGGCCGGGGCAATACCCCGGCCTTTTAGTGTGTATTATCTATTTTTTCCTACAGGCAGTCTGATAGTGAATGTAGTACCTTTGCCCAAAGTGGATTTTACCGATATATTTCCCCCATGTGCCTTTACAATATGCTTTACGATTGCAAGGCCCAGTCCGGAGGAAGATATTTTTTTGTTTCTGGATTTATCCACAACATAAAAACGCTCAAAAATTTTGTCCATATCCTCAGCCGGTATGCCTATACCGCTGTCACTCACTGTAAAAATCACCTCTGACCGGTGTTTCTCCAGTCCGATTGTAACTGTACCGCCTGTTTTGTTGTATTTCACCGCATTGGAAATCAGATTGTGTGCCAGCTGATACATCTGGCTTTCATCTGCCATAATTTTCACATCTTCCAGCTGACAGTCAATTGTAATGCTGTGGCTTTCAGCCAGAGGCTGCTCCTGCCGCAGTGAGAGTCGGATTATTTCATCCAGCTGTACAGCAGTCACTGTAAATCCATCGCCGGTTTCCAGATTGGATATGCGGATAATGTCATCTATCATGCTCAGCAGGGCCGCAGCATTGTTTTCGATAACGCTTACAAACTTCTTCACATCTGTATCTTTTGCCAGGCCGTTTGTAATCAGCTGGCTGTAGCCCAGTATACTGGTCAGCGGAGTTTTCAGTTCATGGGTTACATTGTCAGTAAACCGTCGACGGTTCCTTTCGCTTTCCACCTGGTCTGTAATATCCAGCACAACAACAACCGCACCTGTATCCCCTTCGTGAGGATTGGGACCGGCCACACACTGATACCAGTGTTCATTCCTTTCAAATATACACTGCATGGTTTCACCGGTCAGCGCTCCTTCCACGGTGCGGTGTATTTCCGGCACAGGTATAGCGGAGAGAAAGTTTTTGCCGTCATCTTCTATTCCGAACAGCTCACAAGCTTCAGGGTTTGTCTGGATTATATTGTAAGAACTGTCACAAACGATAATACCTTCCTGAATATTCCGGAAAATATTTTCTATCTTTCGCTTTTCATCTGTCAGGTTCTGCAGTTGGGCACTGATAATATCATTCTGACGCTTGATTTTATTCACAAAAGGCTCCAGTTCTTCATACAGGTTGCCCTCACCCGTTTCCACATCATAGCTTTCTATATTGGCTACTATTCTTTTGGTAGTAACGCCGGACAGCTTGAAGCACAGCATTATAATAACTACAACTATGGCGATTGTCAGCGGACTGGTCGACAACAGTGTTTCTACAAGAATATCGCTTGTGTCGGCAGCTATACGGACTACGCTGCCATCCCCTACCTTTACAGCGCAATAATAGGTCATTTTGCCAGTGGACCGGGAAACACGCTGTTCTATAGCCATTCCGGTTTCCAATGCTTTTATAATTTCAGGACGGTCAGCGTGGCTCTCCATGGTATTTATATCAAAAACAGAGTCATATGTAACCACACCGTCATGATAAATATATGTAACACGGCCGTTACTAAGGCCCTCTACAGTGTAGAGGATTTCAAAGTTATCCTCCGGAGTGGTTTCCAGAATGTGCTTCAGCAGACGGGCCTGGGACTGTACCTGATCATACATGGTTTCCTGCATATATACAGTGAATACCATAATACTGGCCAATACAGCCAGGGCACAGCCTATTATAGAAATAATAAGATTATTGTTTACTATTCTGGTTTTCACTTATGTTATTCGGCTTTATAGCCTACCCCTCTGATTGTTTTTACCACATCGCCGCCAACACCCAGCTTCTGTCTGAGGGTTTTGATATGCATATCTATAGTACGGCTTTCCCCCACATAGGTGTCGCCCCACACTTTATCCATCAGCTGTTTACGGGTAAATACCTGTCCCCTGTTGGATACCAGCAGGTGCAGCAGGTTATACTCTTTCAGTGTCAGGTCTATCTGTTTGCCGTTCACCTCTACTTTGTGCTGTGTAGGGTATACCACCACTTCATGGCATACAATAGCATCGTCCTCATTGCGTGGAGATGTGC
Organism: Oscillospiraceae bacterium; assembly: GCA_017473015.1. Classification (GTDB taxonomy): domain Bacteria; phylum Bacillota; class Clostridia; order Oscillospirales; family Ruminococcaceae; genus RGIG3102. The sequence goes on from JAFUNP010000037.1 coordinate 18,427, forward strand.
GGCGCAGTACCGCACGCACACGGCTGAGCAGCTCCATAACACCGAAAGGCTTAGGTACATAGTCGTCAGCGCCCATATCCAGTGCACGCACTTTGTCAATTTCTGCTGTTTTTGCTGTCAGCATAATTACAGGAATGGCTTTTGTGGCAGGGTCGCTTTTAAGTCTGGAGAGTATTTCCATGCCGTCCACATCCGGCAGCATTACATCCAGAATAATCATATCCGGCTTTTCACTTTTCAGAACTTCAGCAAATTCTTTATAATTTCCAAATCCTCTTGCATCAAAGCCTGCTGACTGTATGGCATAGACAACAAGATTGTTGATGTTCACATCATCTTCTATACACCATATTCTCATTGGGTCACCTCAATAATCTGTTATATTGTTATATTATCTTTATTTATTATACATTTTTATACCTTCAGTTGCAAATGAAAAGGACCTGTTACCACAATTTTAAAAGCATATTTTGCATAAATTTTACACTTGCGGCATAAGTATTTATAAAATCGAGCCGGGAGATGAAATTATGCAGGACAAACTGTTTACCGATACAGGTGTGGAAAGAGCCGTAGCCATAGGAAGGTATGTGGCAGAAACCGGAGCAACCGTACGCCGGGCGGCAAAGGTATTTGGCATTTCCAAAAGCACTGCCCACAAAGACCTGACTGTAAGGCTGAAAAATGAAAGTCCGTCGCTGTACATACGGGTGGCGCAGGTACTGTCAAAAAACAAAAGTGAACGCCACATACGCGGCGGCATGGCCACAAAAGAAAAATACAGCCGAAGCAACAGGTCTGACCGACGCTGTATATGATAAAATCAGCTTATACATATTCACTACAGGATGAATTTTTGCCTTGATTATACAGTTACATAGGTGTATACTGTGTATATATATTAATCAAGGGAGAGATATAAAGATGATAGACAACAAAAAACTGTTTGCCGCTGTGGACAGTGTGGCAGATGTTATCGCCAGAGTAAATGACGAAGTATGGCAGGCGGCCGAAGTGTATTTCAAAGAATACAAATCAGCACAGGCGCTGGCTAAGGCTGCCGAAGAATTCGGTTTTGAAACTGAGATGGGCGTCAGCGGCATACCTACAGCTTTTGTGAGCAAATGGGGTACAAAAGGGCCTAAAATCGGTATTCTGGCCGAATACGATGCACTGGATGCACTGAGTCAGAAACAGGGCGTGGCAGAAAAAATGCCTGCTGACGGCCGCGTTGAAGGCGAACCGGGCCACGGCTGCGGTCACAACAGTCTGGGGGCAGGTGCTCTGGGCGCATGTATAGGTCTGAAAAAATATTGTGAAGAAAACGGCGTTGATGCACAGATTTACTTCTTCGGCTGCCCTGGTGAAGAAAACGGCAGCGGTAAAGTATTTATGGCAAGAGACGGTCTGTTTGACGATATGGACATCTGTCTGACATGGCATCCGGGCGACACAAACAACATCACAGGTGTGGGTTCACTGGCAAACATCAGTATTAAATACAAATTCCACGGCGTGGCCAGCCATGCTGCAGCCACACCTCATCTGGGCAGAAGTGCCCTGGATGCCTGTGAACTGATGAATGTGGGTGTAAACTATCTGCGTGAACATATCATCCCGGAAGCAAGAATTCACTATTCATATCTGGATGCAGGCGGAAAAGCGCCTAATGTAGTACAGGATTACGCATGTACATATTACTTTGTGCGCGCACCTAAAGCTAAAACAGCATTTGAAATCACAGACAGAGTGGACGACATTGCCCGCGGTGCTGCACTGATGACAGGCACACAGCTGGAAATAATCCACATGGACGGTCTGTCCGACTATATTCCTAACGAAACACTGGGCAACCTGATGTATGAAGCATTCTGCGAAGTAGGTACACCTGAATACACAGAAGAAGAGCTGGCTATGGCAAAGGCTTTCACCGATTCCATCGACCCCAAAGCGCTGGAAATGGGCAGAGCATTGGCCGCAAAAGACAACAATCTGCCTGTAAGCGCATACGAAGGTGTATATCTGGACAAAAACATCGCACCTTATAAACACCTGCCTGAAAAAGCTATGCCAGGCTCCACAGACGTAGGTGATGTAAGCTACTGTGCACCTACAGCACAGTTCAATGGTGCAACAATCGTTGTGGGCACACCAAGCCATTCATGGCAGATGACAGGTCAGGGCGCGGTAAGCTACTGCCATAAAGGCACAGTGAATGCAGCCAAAGTTCTGGCACTGACAGCACTGAAAGCTATTGACAATCCGGAAATTATCGCAAAAGCAAAAGCAGAACATAAACTGAACTGTCCTGACGGATACATCTGTCCTACAGACCCCGATTTTATGCCTGACCTTGAATAAATTTCATACATACAAAAAGGACTTATGATTTTTCATAAGTCCTTTATTTTTATGTTTGTTGTCAATTATGCGTAAATCATCCAGATAAGCAGATAGCCTGTGATAACAGCAACCAGTGTAAACGGTACACCGATGGACATAAATTCTTTTGTGGAAACCTCAAAGCCTTCTTTGCGCAGAATACCGCCTGCAGCAATGTTGGCAGATGCACCTACTGGTGTGATATTACCGCCCAGAGTAGCACCACACAGCAGACCGAAGTACAGGATGATAGGGTCTATGCCCAATGTGCCGGAAATTACAGAAACAACCGGAAGCATTGTGGCAACATAAGGAATGTTGTCAATAAATGCAGAAACCACAACAGAAAACCATACCAGAATTGTGTAAACCAGGAACAGATTATCACCGCTGATGGCGATAAACAGGTTGCTGATGTCATTGATAAGGCCCACATTTGTAATACCCTGGATAATGATAAACAGACCGGACAGGAGAAGAAGTGTCTGGAAGTCAATGTTCATAATCGTTTCTTTTATCATTTCTTCATCGTTGTTCAGCCAGTATTCCTGCGCCAGTGTGGCAACACCGAATACCATACATATAATACCGTTTGTGATAGCCGGTTTATTAGGGATAAAGGATGCTGCAACCAGACAGAATACTGTGCCCAGCAGTGCATAAGTAGGGAACATATTTGTGATTTCTGTGATTGTACCACGGTCGATTTCCCGTGTTTCTTTGCGGAAAATCCACATCAGTACAGGAACTGTGGCAACAGCACCGGCCTGAACCACCCAGAACATACCGGGTTTGCCGTTCATAAAGAAGAAATCCAGAAAGTCCATACCTGCATAACCGCCCAGCAGAATACTTGTGGTGTCACCTACCAGTGTGGCTGCACCCTGCAGGTTTGATGAAACAGCAACTGTGAGAACTGTCCGCACAGGTGAAATATTGAATTTCTTTGCGATTGCCAGAGCAATAGGTGCCACCATAAGCACTGTGGCAACATTGTCAATAAATGCAGAAACAAAGCCTGCAAAAAGGGCCAGAGCAACAAATATAAGCTTAACTTTTTTCAGTTTGTTTACCAACACATCGGCAACGGCGGCAGGCATCTGTGATTTGATACACAGGTCTACTGTAACCATTGTGCCTGCCAGCATAAGGATAACATTCCAGTCTACTGCGCTGAAAGCCTCCGCTGGTGAAACAACCCCCATACCAATGTAAATGGCAGCTACTGTAAGGGCAGCATACTGGCGATATTTCGGCACAGACAGCATAAGTATATAGGTCAGTGCAAACAAAGCTATAACTATTGTTTTCATTAGAAGTCTCCGGATAAGTATATTTTTTAATTATATGAAACCATAAATACAGCCACTGCTGAATATTTAGCAGTTTGAAAAGATTGCAGATATGGTTCTGATGTTTACAGAATTATAAATACAATTCTGTCTCTTATAATAAATTATACCATATTACTGTGTCAAAGTATTGTAAAAATCTGGTAATATATTTCGACCAAATAAAAAAGACCGGAATATCCAGTCTTTTTTAATAAATCAAATATTAAGCTTTTGCTGTGTCGATAACAGCCTGGATGTAGCCTGCTGTGTCAACCAGTGTAGCGCCTGCAACTGCATCAACTACTGCTGTGGCTTCGCCTGCAACCAGAGTTTCCAGTTCAGCGATTGTTTTGCCTGCTACATGTGCCTGGATAGCATCGTAGTTAGCATCAATAGCTACTGTAGAGCCAGCAGCTGCCATTTTTTCGCTGTAAACTGCTGTATCAGCACGTTTGGAAACCAGTTTTACGCCTTCTGCCAGAGATTCTGTGAAGTTTTCGCTGTTTGGAACACCTACCAGAGCGTCGCCGGACATGAACTGATATTCGTCAATGTAAGCTGCAACAACTTTTTCACCATCGGTGAGAACTGTTATTTCAGCAAAGCATTTTGTGCCGTGAGCAGCGCCCAGAGTGTGTTTCAGTGTGAGAGCATCCAGAGAACCTTCGTATGTAACTGCTGTAGCAGCCTGTGCAGCTTTTGCAGCTTCAACGATAACGCCGATATAACCAGCAGATTCTGCCAGTGTAGCGCCTGCAATTGCATCAACTACTGCTGTTTTTTCACCGGCAATCAGTGTTTCCAGTTCAGCAATTGTTTTGCCTGCTACATGTGACTGGATAGCTTCCAGGCTTGTTTCGATAGGAAGTGTTGCACCAGCCCAGTTTGTCATGTTGCCGCTGTAAACAGCTGTGTCAACACGTTTAGAGATAAGACTTACGCCTTCTGCCAGGTAATCTGTGTAGTTTTCTGCGTTTGGTACGCTTACCAGACCTTCGCCGGACATAAACTGATATTCATCAACATATGCAGCAACAACTTTGTCGCCTTCCACAACTGCTGTAGCTGTAGCAAAGCAGTTTGTGCCGCTGGCTGTACCCAGAACACGGGCCATTTTCAGCTCGTGGCTTTCAACTGTTTCACCGCCGCCGCAAGCAACCAGAGACAGAGCCATTACTGCTGAAAGAACGAGAGCAAGTAATTTTTTCATTGTAGTTTTCCTCCATTAAATGTAAATCTCAATGGCAATACATATAACTATACTACCACATTGTTTACATGTGATTATATCAATATAAATATAATAATGTCAATATATCAAAATAATTACATATACTGTCCGTGACTTTGTCACAAAAATATGCCTTTTTGCAATCTGTTTCATTTAATTTGTACAGTTTTTTTAAAAAAATCAGCGCTTTATATAGATATACTCATAAAAAATCAGCTTTTTTGATATTGACGGGACACCATGGTTCCGTAGTAAAATTAACAGGGATATTCCCAGTGAAATTATGGAATATTACAGGAGGCTGCTATGAATAAAATGGGGTTCGGCTATCTGAGACTGCCGAAAAACGGAGATGAAATAGATTATCAGGAATTGGATAAAGTTACAGATGCCTTTATAGAAAAAGGCGGTGTATATTTTGACACAGCATATTCCTATCTGGGCGGCAAAAGCGAAGAAGCCATCGGACGCTGCCTGTCCGCACGCTATCCAAGAGAAAAATACAAACTGGCTACAAAGCTGGCCGGTTACGATGTAAAAAGCTATGACGAATGCTGGTCACAGTTCAACATTCAGCTGCAGCGCTGCGACGTGGAATATTTTGATGTATATATGCTGCATTGGCTGAACAGAAAAAATTACAGCCTGGCAGAAAAGTACAATGAATTTGAGTTTCTGAAAGAGCTGAAAACAAAAGGTCTGGCAAAGAAAACCGGCTTTTCTTACCATGACACTGCAGACCTGCTGGACGAAATACTCACAAAGCACCCGGAAGTAGACTATGTGCTGCTGCAGATAAATTATCTGGACTGGGAAAGCGATGCCATACAGTCACGACAGTGTTATGAAGTCTGTGTAAAACACAGTAAAAAAGTGATAGTTATGGAGCCGGTGAAGGGCGGTCGACTGGCACAGGTGCCGCAGGAAGCAGCTGACATACTGAAGGAAATCGATGCTGAGGCTTCCCCTGCTGCACTGGCAGTGAGATTTGCACAGAGTCTGAATAATGTGGAAATAGTGTTAAGCGGCATGAACACTGTACAGCAGGTGGATGAAAATCTGGCTGACATACAGCCGATGACAGAAAATGATATGGCTCTGCTTCAGAAAGCTGCCCGGATAATTAAAGGTGCCACCGCTGTAGACTGCACCGCCTGCGGATACTGTCTGAAGCACTGTCCGAAAAACATAGCCATTCCGGAATATTTCAAGCTGTACAATGAGTTTATGCGCAATCCGGCTGATGACTGGAAAATCACACCTGTGTACGATGCCCTGACATTGAAATACGGCAAGGCGTCAGACTGTATAAACTGCCGCAGATGTGAGAACAACTGCCCTCAGAAACTGCCTATAACACAGCATCTGGTACGGGTGAAAGAAAACCTGGAGAACAAAAACTGATAAAAGTTTCAGCTCCCCTGATTTAAGTTACAGGGGAGTTTTTTCCATACAACCAAAAAGACAAGGCACAAGGCCTTGTCTTTGTTTTTTGTGTGAAAGAGCGTATTATTCTTCGTCTTCTTCATCTTCTTCTGCACAGTCTTCACAGCCGCAGTCACATTCTTCTTCATCAAATTCGATTTCGAATGTTGTGCCGCAGTTTGGACATGCACAGTCAGGGCTGAAGAGCATATCTTCATCCATGCATACGATATCGCCACATTTTGGGCATGTGATTTCATAGAGTGGGTTTTCTTCGTCGTACAGGTCTGTCAGATCTTCGTCTTCGTCATCCCATTCTTCATCCCATTCATCTTCATCATCGTGGCAGTGACCGCAGCCGCAGCCGTCATGATGGTGGTGATGGTGACCACAGTCGCATTCTTCGTCCTCATCATCGTAGAGAAGAGCGTCTTCAACATCTGTCAGGTCTTCATCGATAGCATCGATTTCGTCAAAAATCTGGTCGATGTCGTTGTCCAGCTGGCTTACTGTATCTGTCAGGTCATCCAGCAGGTCTACGATAGCCAGGAGAACTTTGCCTTCTTTTGTTGTGCCGTCCAGTTCCATGCCTTCGCACAGGCCCTGGATGTATGCAAGTTTTTCAGTAAGAGACATCATAATTTTTACTCTGCCTTTCTTGTAATTAAATAATTATTCTTCGTAAGCGGAAGCGCGTTCCATGTATTCACCTGTTCTTGTATCAACGCGGATAAGTTCGCCTTCGTCAATGAACAGAGGAACTCTGATTTCAACACCTGTTTCCAGTGTAGCTGGTTTCAGTGTGTTTGTAGCAGTGTTGCCTTTGAAGCCTGGGTCTGTCTGTGTAACCTGCAGAACTACAAAGTTTGGAGCTTCAACACCGAATGTTTTGCCTTTGTAGGAGAGAACTTTAACATTTACGTTTTCTCTTACAAATTTGAAGTTGTCGCCGAATTCGCTCATGGACAGCAGAACCTGTTCAAATGTTTCGTTGTCCATTACATAGTAAAATTCGCCATCGTTGTAGAGATACTGCATATCTCTTCTGTCAACAAATGCCTGTGGGAATTTGTCTGTTGGGTTGTATGTTCTTTCAACTACGGAACCTGTGATAACATTTCTAACTTTTGTTCTAACAAAAGCAGCGCCTTTACCAGGTTTTACGTGCTGAAATTCGATAACCTGCATTACGTTACCGTCCTGTTCAAATGTTACGCCATTGCGAAAATCGCCAGCTACTACCATAAATAACCTCCGAAAGTTAATAATCTTAATAATATTATTAGTATTTAGTATACCATATAATTTTACATTATATCAGGTAATATTTCAATAGTAAATTTTCATTAAATAGTTCAAATTACAGGATAATCAACTCTTTTGGGCTGTTTGTGATATTGATACAGCCGTCTTCTGTAACATAAATTGTATCCTCTATTCTCACGCCGAATTTATCCGGCAGATAGATACCTGGTTCTACGCTGAGCATCATGCCAGGCTGGAGAACTGTGGTATTGCCTGGGGCAAAACCAGGTGTTTCGTGAACATCGATACCGAAGCTGTGACCCAGGCTGTGGCCAAAGCAGCCTTCGTAGCCTTTGGAATAAATGTGGTCACGGGCAATTTTGTCAATGTCGCCGCAGATTTTGCCTGCTTTGATTTCTTTCAGTGCCATCAGCTGTGCTTCCAGAACTGTATTGTAAACCAGTTTCATTTCTTCTGTGGCATGACCGATAGCCACTGTTCTGGTCATATCTGTGCAGTAGCCGCCGTATGCAGCGCCGAAGTCCATAGTGACAAAATCGCCTTTTTCCAGCAGTTTTTCACCAGGTACACCGTGTGGCAGGCTGGAGTTTTTGCCGGATACCAGAATTGTGGAAAATGCAATGCCGGAAGCGCCCTGCTTACGCATAAATGTTTCCAGCTCGATTGCCAGGTCTCTTTCTTTTTTGCCTGCTTCCAGCTGTGTCAGCATATGGGTAAAGCCCGCATCAGTAATGGCCTGACCTGCGCGGATGATTTCCAGTTCTTCTTTGGATTTTATCTGGCGCATTTCGTTGATAATTTTTGTCATTGGGCTGTCTGTCACGATTTCAGCGTTCAGGTTGGCTTTCATTGTGTTCATCACACCCACGGACATACTGTCTTCCACCCACAGTTTTTTCACGCCGTGTTTTGCCAGAATTTCATTAATCTGTTCATACAGTTTGCCCTGCATGATAACTGTGGCGTTCTTCACTGTTTTCTGTGCCAGTTCTATATAGCGGAAGTCGATAATAAAGTATGCTGCATCCTTCAGCAGGATGATTGTACCTGCGGAGGAATGCATATTCAGCATATAAAAGCGGTTCTGGGCACTGGTAACCAGAGCACCTTCAAACTCAGGGTTTTTAGATGCAAGTTCAATAAATCTGTCTATTCTGTTCATTTTACTGCAACTCCTTTTGATGTATTCTCTTTAATTACAGTTTACACTGCATAAATTACTTTTTCAAGCTGTCCAGATAATTTTTCATGGCCAGGGCATCCTCTGTCTGTGTGCCTGCACTTTCGCAGATAAACACTGGTGTGAGATTATTTTCATACACCACATCTATCAGAGGCTCAAATTCAGGTCCCCACACAGTGTCCCGGAAAGTGAGGTGGCGTTTTTCCCCGCCGGCGGTATACTCAATTTTTGAAAAATGGGAATGAAAAATTTTGTATCTTTCGTCTTTCAGTGTTTCGGCCATGGTGTCGATTATGCGCAGATAATCGTCCTTCGTCTTTATCCATCCGCCATCACGGGCGTTGAGATGACCGAAGTCAATACAAGGCAATATTCTTTTGTCCACGCTGCACAGCCGCAGTACTTCCTCCAGACTGCCCAGCTGGTTTACCTTGCCCATAGTTTCGGGACAGAGAGTCATATGGCCAAGACCATTTTCATCGATGGCATCCATCATCAGATGCATAGTATCGGTGGCTTTTGCCAGTGCCTCCGCTCTGGTCAGCTTTGCACAGGAGCCGGAGTGAAAAATCACACGCCTGCCTCCCATGGCATCCAGTGCCTTCGCACTGTCCAGAATATAATTCACGCTGTTCAGGCGTTTTTCCTCTTCCAGTGAAGACATGGAAATGAAATAAGGGGCATGAAGGGAAACCTGTACCCCCTTTTCAGCCAGCACTGTGCCCAGCTCTTTTGCAGCATCCTGTTTAATCTTTACGCCGCGGCCGCACTGGTATTCAAAAGCGTTGAGGCCAAACTGCGCCAGATAGTCTGCCACCTGTATGGATTTTTTGTAACCCATGTTTTTAAAGCTGTCTGCCAGACCTGCAGGACCGAATTTTATCATTACAACGCCCCTCCCTGCTGTGAAAGATATTTGTCGATAAAGCCTTTTTCAACCCGGCGCTTGAATTTGAAGCCGGCGCCGTCTTCGTGGAGAATGGCCAGCACCATAAGTGTTCTGATGCCTTTCAGGTTGCCGCCCAGCACATCGGTGAAAATCTGGTCGCCAACAATGGCGGTGTCTTTCTTTGTGCCGCCCAGCATCTTCAGTCCGCGGGTATAACCGATGGACAGTGGTTTGCAGGACATGCTGGAATAAGGCAGACCCAGACGGGCCGCAAAAGGCTCCACTCTTGCTTTGTTATTGTTGGAAATAATCATCATATTAATGCCGGAGGCACGCATGGAATCCAGCCACCGGTCAATGCCTTCTGACGGTTCGGGATTGTTGTGGGTAGTGAGAGTGTTGTCCACATCCAGCAGCAGGTTTTTTATTCCCTGCTCTTTTAAAAATTCAGGGGTGATATTTGTTGTTTTTCCGAATATGTATTCTGGTTTAAAAAGCTTCAAATGTCATTCTCCTTTTGTATTTTTCTTCTTTATAATCAGCATTGCCGCCATAACAGCCACGCCGCACACCATCAGGCATACACCGGGCACAAAACCCTGCGGGATATACACCATTGTCACATTACATTCGCCCTCTGTCAAAGGTGCGGACAGGAAATGGTCCATAAATGGCTCTGGCTGTACTTTCTCGCCGTTCACCCATATATTCCAGCCGTCTTCATACATTATGGTTGTCAGCAGGTATTTGCCTGTGGCCGTCAGTTTTATAACTGCGCCTTTTTCGGTTATAATTTCTGCAGCATTATTGCGCAGTATTTCCGACGCTGCAGCCAGATTTTCATAATTCACCTGACAGCTGTCATCCAGCACAGGTATACCTGTCAGCGTTGCAAACATATTGTTTATATGCCTGTCCCCGTCGGCGTTGCTCTTTATGCTGTTTGTAACGCCTGTAAAAACAACAGGTATATGGTAAGGATTGTAATAAAGATTTCTTTCCCCGTCATAGATAAAGTCACATTTATCCGAAATATTCCATATGTCTTCGCAGAGAAAGTATTTCATGCCCATAAAGCTGTCCGGCAGCAGTCTGTTCAGTCGGTACAGTGTAGTGTACATGGATGTGCCGTAACCGTAGTGGGCAGCGATTTCCTGGGACTGTTTATCATAAGTGGAACTGAAATGGTTTACACCGTAGTACCCCAGGCCCATAGGCTGGTTGTAGATACGGGCAGACAGGTCTTCCACGCGGTAAAAACTGTCGTCATCTGCATAATCCAGTGCATCAGACACAGCAGTGTAGTTGTATTCATATTCACCGCCGGCTTTGGTAGGGTTTACAGCGTCATTCAGCAGTTTTTCGCCGCGGATATGCCGGCAGCCATTTATCAGTGACAGTGCTGCCAGTAAAATGCACATCATATTTTTAGCCTGTCTTTCCCAGCGGAAAGTAAGAGCCATCAATGCAAAAGCCGCAGCCACTGCCACCAGGGTGAGTTCTGATGACCATGCGCTCCACTGCAGGTAATTGAATTTTATGTAGTATACAAAACAAGCAAAGTAAAATCCGCCGCCGATAACTATGGTTTTCACCGCTGTTCTGAAATCCAGCTTTTCAAAGGAATGTCTGCACAGCAGCACCAGCAGGAAAGCATACACAAAGGTGTTTCTGAACGGGAAGCCTTCCGGCCAGGAGAAACCGTGCCACATATAGTACAGGCCACCCAGATAAAGGCCTGCTCCCATGAAAGCCATAAACATCAGCGATGAAATTCGGTATTTCAGGGAAACTGTGCTGTTTACTATCAGTGCAATCATCAGTATCACCGCCAGAGAACTGAAAGCAAACTGGGGGATATTGTCTATCATATAGGTGCCGTCAAAGCAGGACACCACGCTCATCAGTATATTGTAAATGCCGTCAGAAAATGAGCGGTCAAAGCCGGGCAGGTCGTTGAATTTACCGTTTACCAGCTGGATAAAGGCAGGTATCAGTACCGGAGCGGCCAGCATAAGGGAAACAGCCACGGAATAGGCCATTTCCAAGGCTTTTTTCACCGCTGTCTTTACTGACACTCCCTGTACACCGAAGCAGTAAAACACAAAGTAAAGCAGTATAAACACCGATGCCATGTAAGACACATAATAGTTGGAAACCAGTGCCCATAAATACAGGAATATAAACAGACCTTTTGCTCTTTTTTCTGAATTTATCACCTTTTCCGTTGCCAGCACCAGCAGTGGCAGAAGCGCAAAAACATCGAACCACAGGGTATTGAAGTAGTATCTGACAAAGTATGGGTACAGGGCATAAGCAAAGGCAAAACCCCGGTTTGCCATATTATTTTCATAATGATTGCAGAAATAAATGTAGGCCGCCAATGCCATGAACACAAACTTTGCCCCTACCATTACAAAAATGGCCAGCTCTGTCTTCTGTGCAGGGAAAAGGTACAGTATCAGGTTAAATGGTGAAAAGCCGTAATAGGCCATCAGCGCCCAGGTCTGGCCACCGAAGCTTTTGGAAAAGGAGTAAATCTTTTCTGTCAGGGAGGAATTTCTCACAAAGGAGAGAAAATCCGCATACTGCATGCCCATATCCACACGGAGAAAGGTATCTGTGCCGAAAGGGTAAATATTGCTGAATTTCAGCAGTATACAGTATGCACAGGCCACTGCCAGCGAAAGCAGGGCAGCCCATATCAGCCTTTCTTTTTGTTTTTGGTTATTCATATATCTTTTTTCTCTTTTTCTTGTTGTATATATCCACTGCCACAAGGGTAACGCCGGCACACATAAGCATAAGCCCCGGTGCAAACCCCCGTGGAGTATAAATCATAGTAATTTCTGCCCGTCCGCCCAGAGGTACAGACAGAAAATATTCCATAAATCTTTCAGGTTTTACTTTTTCGCCATTCACCCATATATGCCAGTTTTCGTCGTACATAATGGTGGCCAGCAGGTATTCCCCGTCAGCTTTCAGTTTTATCACAGCACCTTTTTCCTGTATCACTTCTGCGGCATTGGAATTTATTACATCCGATGCGGCTTTCAGGGCAGTGAAATCGGTGGTGCAGTCATCATTCAGCACATAGTGGCCGGTAAGATTGTACAGCATTTCGGCTATGTGCTGAGGCCAGTAATTTATATATTTCACCGCATTGGTATCACCGGTAAAAGCCAAAGGCAGCCGGTATGGATTCAGATAAAGGCTGCGCTGTCCTTCCCCGCTGCTGACAGGAATGTACTGCCGCGGCAGAGCTGTGCCGGCGGACAGCAGGTATTTTACACCGAAAAGGCTGTCTGTCAGAGGATTGGAGTGGGAATATATCGTGCTGTAGAAGGTGTCCGCATAGCCAAAGTGGACAAACATTTCCTTCTGGTTTTTATCAAAGGTGGAGCTGTAGTGGTTTGTGCCATAGTAGCCGGTACCCATAGGCTGGTTATAGTCACGGGCATCAATATCCGCCACTCGGTAAAAGCCGTCTTCCAGCTGTTCCAGTGCAGTGTTTACCTGCAGCCAGTTCTGTTTATAATCGCCGGCAGGATTTGTAGGATAAACGCTGTCATACACCCGTTTGTCAATGGCACAGTAAACCGCACCGTTTATTATAGCGGTAATGGCAATCACAGCCCCCAGTCCGTACTTGGCCAGGCCAGGTTTTACCGCTGTGGAAAGAAACAGCAGTGTACATATCACCACAGAAATCAATGTAGCTGTAAGAGTTGTTTTATCCCATGGCAGACGGTAATCTTTCTGCACCAGTACAAAGCACAGGCCGTACAGTACAAGCGTCGCCGGCAGACTGTATAAAGCAGTGGTAAAATCCAGCATTTCCAGAGCGTGGCGCGTAAGCGCAATCACCAGAAAAGCCACCAGAAAATTGTGGCGGAAAGAAAATGCTATAGGATTGGAAAAGCCGTGCCATACATAGTGCAGTGTACCGCTATAAAGGCTGTAAACCATAAAAATCAGAAAAACAGCGGCAGAAATGCGGTGTTTTACAGATATTTTCCCATTAAGGAAAAAAGAAATCACAAGAAAAACACAGCACACACAACCAAACACCTGGGGCACATTGTAAATGTACATTCCCTCAAACAGTGAGGACGCCAGATAAACAGCATCAAACATCACACCGCCGTGGTTGGAGGTGATGGTGGAGTCCGCCAGTTTACCGCCTGTCAGCTGCATAAAAGACGGCATCAGCACAGGAGCAGACAGCAACACAGCCATAAGCACACAATGTGCCATGGAAAAGGCTTTTTTCACCATTTCCTTTATATCCAGCTCTGCCTCTGCCAGTGAGTAATACACAAAGTACAGCAGTATAAACATGCTGGACATTACCGAAATGTAATAATTGGACAGAAGTGAATACAGATAAAAAGCTGTGAACCGTCCTTTTTTATTATGGTGTATCACCTGTTCTGTGCCAAGAATCAGCAGAGGCAACAGCGCAAAGCAGTCCAGCCAGATTATGTGATAATACCAGCGCGCAAACACAGGGAAAAAGGCGTACATCAAGCCGGATGCGGCGTTCAGATACAGATTTTCATAATGGGCGCACAGGTAAAAATACATACCCTGAGCCATAAACACAAATTTGGCTGTGAGTATGACAAAAATTGCCATTTCCAGATTTTCACCGCTGAACAGCAGTGCAATCAGGTTAAATGGTGATATGGCATAATAAGAGATAAACCCCAGGGTTGGCCCGCCAAAGCCTTTGTGAAATGAATACAGCTTTTCCGTCAGTGAACTGTCCGAAAAAAACTGTATAAAATCAGCATACTGGGTGTCCAGGTCAATTCTCATTATGGAATCAGCGCCAAAAGGGTACATTCCGCTGTGCCGCAGCATAAGACAGAAGCCTGCCACAGTAGCCGCAGTCAGCAGAAGCGAAACTTTCAGCAGCTGTTTTTTGTTTTTATAAGCTGTCATTCTTTTATAGCGAATGGCCGGTAGCCTGCAGCCACCAGTTCTTCATCAAATATTTTTCTGATACCTTTCAGAGCATCTTCAAAACCGCCTTCGAAAACGGTAAAGTCTGAGAACATCAGATTGAGAGGCATATCGAAATCTTCGATAGTGTAATAGTCTTTATCGCAGAGAACACCCTCGTCATTTACCTTGGTCACACCTTTGAAACGCTGTTTCATAGGGCGGGCATCATCAATAAATGCAAAGCATCTGTGGCCCATACCCCATGCGATACCGCATTCCACTGCAGTGCCGCTGTCCGGTTCGTTGCCGCGATAATCATTGAGGTTGGCGATGATAATATCTGTTCTTTTGATGTGGTTCAGGTCGTGGGTAAACATCTGCACTTCCATTTCGTGCAGGGTGTTTTCCTTCTTTTCATATTCTCTGAATTCATCATCAGGGGCAGCATCAGATGGATAAAAACCGATGATGCCGTATTTTTCACAGAGAGCGTGATATTTTTCCTGTGTTTCTTCACTGTCTGGATAGAAAATTTCTGTGCCGGCAAGGTACGCCTTTGGCATTCTCATCACACCGTTTTTATCAATAAACATAAATTCTCCTTAAATACCTAAATCTTCCTTGGCTTTTTTCAGTGCATCTTCAAAACCGCCCTGTACCACAGTGGCAGGCCCGCTTATCATCAGGTTCAGACAGCCGCTTTCAAAGAAAGCACCGTTGTCATCACGCCAGAAAATGCCATCGTTGTGGATGTTGCCGATGTATTTTTCATAGCAGGGGCGCACATCGTCCAGAAAAACATACAGCTTTTTGCCCTGGGAATAGCCGTAGCCTATTTCAAAGCAGGTGCCGCCGTCCGGCTCCCAGCCGCGGAAATTGTTCACATTTGCAATGATTATGTCGCAGTGATTGATAAATTTAATATTGTTGCGGAAAATCTGTTTTGCGGCTTCCTGTTTGCCTTTGGAAAAATCTATTTCATCTCCCAGAGGGTGGCCCATGGCAGGCGAGATACCTTCAAACCCCAGCTTATCGCACAAGGCCAGTGCGGCGGCAGCTTTTTCTTTGCCGTCCGGCATAAAGCATTCCGGTCCAGCTATGTAAACAACAGGTTTTTTATTCATAATACTACCTCTGAATGCTTTATTTGTTGTCTCTGAATTTATTGTTTGCTCTTTCGCAGAAATCATAACCTTTTGGCAGGATTTCTGTCACTTCCACCACTTTGTCCCTGGTCCACATTTCAGGTGTGGTTACCAGAGTGAAGCCGCAGCCATTGTCGCTGGTCCATTCGCTGGTAGGTTTGCGTGGGAAGGCCAGGATTGTCAGCAGCATGGCAATAACACCGCCGTGGGTAACCACAGCAGCATCGTGGATACCGTTTTTCATCATATCCATAAAAATGTCGTCCAGTGCCATAACAACGCGCTGGGCAAAGTCTGCACTGGCTTCGCCGCCTACAGGACAATAACCGCTTTTAGGGTCCAGCCATGTGGCAAAATTAGGGTCGCGGGACATCAGCTCTGTAAAGGTTCGGCCCTCAAATTCGCCGAAATGACATTCACGCATATCGGAAACTATGGTATAGTCTTTGTCCGGGTAGATAATTTCTGCTGTCTGGATAGTGCGTGTCATAGGGCTTACATACAGCTTTTCAACCCATGGGTATTCAAATGTATCGCGCAGGTATTCCAGGCGTTCAATACCCTGCCGGCACAGCGGTGAATCTGTACCGCTGCCCAGGTAAAGCCCCTGCAGATTGCCTTCGGTAAGGCCGTGACGAATAAGGTGAAGTTTATATCCTCTCATTTATATCCTCCAATATATTTTGTTATTTTTAGTCGAAAATTGCTATTTACTTTAAGTTTTTTTTGAGTTATAATTTACAAACAGTATTAATTTGGAAGGAAAAACCATGAACAGTTTCAGCCGTATCATAACTTTGTTGAGAAAAGAAAAAGGCATAACTCAGAAACAGGCCGCTGCCGATTTGGGCATCAGCCAGGCTTTGCTGAGCCATTATGAAAAAGGGCTGAGAGAATGTGGTCTGGATTTCCTTATCAAGCTATGTGATTATTACAATGTTTCCAGCGATTACATACTGGGCCGCAGCCCTGACAGAAACGGCACTGTGCTGACAATGAACGACCTGGAAGGTGCAGAAACCTCCAAAGACAATCATTTTTCCGGCAGTGTATTGCCTGCTATGAACAAAAGGCTGATTTCTTCCAGTCTGAATATTGTATATGATATGCTGGCCAAAGCCGGAAACAAAGAGCTGACCGGCAAGGTAAGCGACTATCTGATGATGGCGGTGTACAGAATGTTCCGCACACTGCACCAGTCTGAAAAGAAAAACAGCGCAGGTATGTTCAAAGTTAACAGCAACCTGTTTGAGGGGTATACAAACGGCGCAATGGAAAGAACCTGTGCGGATATCAATGCTATTCTGGCGGACAAAAATGTTTCCCGTCAGCTGTCAGGTACATTTGAAATGACCAGTGAAAGCATTGCCGCTGATTATCCAAAGCACGCCACAGGCTTGCTGAACACAGTAAAAACCGCTGAAGATATAGTAAAATAACCATGAAAAGGCACTGTAAAACGGTGTCTTTTATTTATTTTTCAGTAACTTTTATTATATCAAATATACAGGTAAAAATCCATATATAATATAAAAAAGCTGAGGCAGAACGCTTCAGCTTTTTGTTTTGCGTATATTGTTTCTACTGGTGTATTACCTGTGTAAATTCCACACCGTTGGCATGCAGGAATGACCGTATGCCTTTCAGAAATGGAGAATCAGAAACACCGTGGGTAAAATTGAGACACAGCCGGCCGTTCAGTGATGCGATACAACAGTTAAAAGGACTGTTGCGGCGTGGACTCATCATAATATCCAGGGCAGTGATATGGTCCACTGAGTCCGGCAGCATACGGCTGATGTCACCCAGATTTGACACTGTCATACAGCCTTTGTCGCCGCCCATGGCCGCACCCACACGGATAAGCAGATTTTTCAAGCTTATAGGAGCATAGCCCACCAGAGGATTTTTTATCAGTCTGGCGATTTTGGTAATACCGGAATGGAGATATTCTTTGTTGTTCTGTTTATGCAGCTGTGTGCGGATTTCCCTTATTACCTCCTCCACAGGCTTATCTGTGCCGCTGCTTCGCACAGAGGCATTGGCAAGGAAGGAGAAGTTGTGCAGGGTTGGGCTTTCAAATTTGTTTCTCAGATTTACAGGCACAGTCAGCACCACATTTTTGCCCATTGAGTAATCCAATGAAAAGATGCCGTAATAGATTATGGTCAGTATCATTTCATTCAGTGTGCACCGGTAGCTTTTGGCCAGATTTTTTGTCTGTCTGAGATTAAGGCGGAAACTGCTGAACCCCAGCTTTTCACCCTCTGCCAAAGGTCTGAATTTAAAACCGTTGGAATGGTCCACAGGGTCTTTTATAATCTTATCAGCATTACCAAACTTTATAAAACCGTCTTCACATTCTCTTTCACTATACACACCCCAGTCTATACCCTCGCCACCGTCCAGCAGGTCATAATATTCCACCAGTAAGGCATTGAGAAAGGTAAAAGCGCCGAAACCGTCAGTGACAGAATGGAAAGCCTCCAGTATGATTTTATTGTCAGTATAAATAATATTCACAGCCTGTTCAAAAACATTTTTGTGATTGAGGGAGCGAAGAATGGGCAGAGTGTCGTCCTTTACTGTAACTTTGTCCATTTTTTCGCTGTAATACCATCTGCCATCACTGGTTATGCGGCAACATATCATGGGAAATCTGTCCACCATTTTGTCTACAGCGCGCTGCAGCAGTAATGGGTCCACTTTCCTGTCCACTGTCAGGCTGATGCGGTAATTGTTTATAACATTTTCGTTCATAAGGGCGCAATGCACAATGGCAGATGTGTCCAGTTTTGATTTCATATATATAATCCTTTTCGGTGTTTTCATTATTGGGTAAAAATTGTGAAAATAATTTTCACAATTAACATTATACATAAAACCCGAAAAAATACAAATATTTTATTAATTTTTGATTAAGAAAAGAAAAAATTCTCATATTTTAGCAAAATAAAAGGACCTGAACTGCTGATAATATGACCAAAGGAGGTAGTTTTACCATGAAAGAAAAAGATAACAAAAAATATAAAGCACCACGCAAAGACGAGGAAAGAGACTGGCGAGTGACACCTGTAATGCTGGCAGAAACTTATGACGAAAGACTGGGAGAAGAGAAAAAAGAGGTGCTGGCCGCCACCATACTGGCAGAGACTTTTCCGGATATGCTGGATTATGACCGGGAAAAAGAGATAAAGCGGAGAGAGAAAAATGAAAAAGAATAAATATAATTTTCCAAAGCACGCCACAAACAGCAACAACGAAATATACAATCAGTTTGTGGAGGATATGTACTACGATGAAAACTTTGACGGCCCGTTGACTGTGGACGACAACGAACGCCCGCCAAAATGGAAGAAAAACGGCAAACTGGATATATATCACGCCCACTATGACAACACCGACCCCCACATGGACCCCTACACAGTGGCCCAGCACTATATCGACCGCACACAGCGTCCACACGGATAAGGCAATATTATAGCCCCTGCCGGAAAGCAGGGGCTATGTTTTTATGTATTATTTTTTATCGTCGTCTTTCAGGTCTTTCAGGAAGTCGATAATCTGGTCGATAACATCATCTGTGAGAAGGTCGTCCAGTTTGTCCATAATTTCTTTCAGTGTTTTGTTTTTTGCCAGTGCTACCAGCGGATTTTTTGTCAGACCAGGAACCAGTTCTTCCAGTTTGTCTTTAACCTGTTCGTTTGCCAGCAGTTCTTTGATTGTGGATTCAATAGTAAGTTTTGCCATTGTGATAATTCCTCCGATTACAATAATTATGTAGACATTTTACCATAAACAACGAAAGAATTACAATATATCAACAAAAATTCATCTGATATTCACATTGGCTTATTTAATCACTTTTTTGGCTATGGAAACTGCGGCCTGGGCATCAGAAGCATAGTAATCGGCACCTATCTGCCGTGCAAAATCGGCGGTAAGAACTGCACCGCCAACCATAACAGGGATATCGGCAGACTGTTTCAGCAGTGTAATGGTCTGTTCCATGGCTTTTACAGTGGTGGTCATCAGTGCGGACAGACCCACCAGCTGTGCGCCGTGCTGCATGGCAGCGTCCACCACAGCCTGCGGCGGCACATCCTTGCCAAGGTCGATAACCTCATAGCCATAGTTTTCCAGCACTGTTTTTACGATATTTTTGCCTATGTCGTGAACATCGCCTTTTACTGTAGCAATAATCACAGGGCCTTTTTTCTCAAAATTGCCGCTGCCATTTTCAACAATATATTCATTGATGGCATCAAAGCCTTTTTTGGCGGCTTCCGCAGAGGCCATAAGCTGTGGCAGGAATATTTTGCCGTTTTCATAGTCTTTGCCCACTTTATCAAGTGCAGGAATAAGTTTTTCCTGCACTATTTCCAGCGGCTGTTTCACTTTCAGCAGTGATTTCACAAACTTTTTCACCTCTGCATCAAGGCCAAGAGAAATCAGGTCTTCCATGGAGTACACATTTGTTTTTACGCTGATATCCGCTGTTTTCTGTGCCTTTTCAGCATTGAAACGGCTGATATATGCACTGCCGCCCACATCAGCGCCGGTCAGCTGGTTGAAAGCGTAAACAGCGTCTGTCATGGCTGTCGCATTGGGATTGATAATAGGCATCTTCAGACCGCAATACATAGCCATTGTCATAAAGGATGAATTCAGCAGCTGGCGGTTTGGCAAGCCGAAAGAAATGTTTGAAACGCCCAGAGTGGTTTTTAAGCCAAGCTGTTTTGTCACCATTTCCACAGCGCGCAGTGTTTCCACAGCGCCCTCCTGCTGTGCTGAAGAAGCCAAGGTGAGACAGTCGATAAATACATCTTCTTTTCTGATACCATGAGCCAATGCATTGGCCAGGATTTTTTCAGCTATTGCAAAGCGCTCTTGGGCAGTATCGGGAATGCCGTTTTCGTCCAGGGTAAGGCCCAGCACAGCTGCGCCGTATTTTTTTGCTATCGGAAGGATGGTATCCAGCTTGTCCTGTTCGCCGTTTACGCTGTTTACAATGGCTTTGCCGTTGCACACACGCAGGCCGGCTTCAATAACTTCCCGGCTGGAGGAGTCAATCTGCAATGGCAGGTTGCACACAGACTGTATTTTCTTTACAGTCTTTATCATCATTTCCTTTTCGTCCACGCCCAGGTGACCTACATTTACATCCAGAATGTGAGCGCCGGCATTCATCTGTTCCACAGCCTGACGGGCAATATAGTCCATATCTCCTGTTTCAAGAGCTTTTTTAAACAGGGCTTTGCCTGTAGGATTTATTCTTTCACCGATGATGCGCACGCCGTCAATAACCACAGTCCTGCCGGATGAACACACGGCGGACACAGGCTGTCTGGCAGAAATATCTGTTTTTGTGCGTTGTTTTGCTTTGTCAAAAAAGAATTTCAGCATTTCGGGGGTGGTGCCGCAGCAGCCGCCCACAATATTTACCCCCAGAGCCATGATTTCTTCCATGGCGGCGGCAAAATCTTCTTTGGTAATATTGTAAACCGTCTTATCATTTACCAGACATGGCAGACCTGCATTTGGCTTGATAATCAGCGGCTTGTCTGTCCATTTTTTCAGTTCCTTTGCCATTGGCAGCATTTCCACAGGACCAAGGGAACAGTTGATACCCAGAGCGTCAACCCCCAGAGCGTCCAGAGTGATTGCCATGGAGGACAGTGCTGTGCCGGCAAAGGTGTGCATATTCTGTTCAAAGCTCATTGTGGTGAAAACAGGCAGATTGCTGTTTTCCTTTGCAGCCAGAACCGCGGCCTTTACTTCGTACAGGTCAGTCATTGTTTCAATGAAAATCAGGTCTGCACCTGCGGCTACACCGGCCTTTACCTGCATGGCAAAATCTTCATAAGCCTGCTCAAAGGTCATTGTACCCATTGGCTCAAGAAGCCGTCCCAGAGGGCCAATGTCCAGCGCCACATAGCCGCCGTGCTTTGCCCGAACTTTTTTAGCCAGCTGTACACCAGCAGTGATAACCTGCCGCGGTGTATACTGACAGCCAGCCATTTTGTGGGCAGATGCACCAAAAGTATTTGTCAGCACCAGTTTTGAGCCGGCGGTCATATAGGCATCGTGGACAGATGCAACCACATCGGCGTGGTCAATATTCATAGCTTCCGGGTATTTGCCGGGAGAAATACCGCTGTTCTGCAGAACAGTGCCCATAGCGCCGTCCAGCAGCAGTATATTGTCTTTTATATATTCAATTACATTCATTGTAATATTCTCCTATCTGCAGGAAAAATTGCAGTTGTCTTTGTTGGGGCAGGTGTCGCATTTTCTCTGCCTGTGGGCAGGTTTTGAATCAGCTATGCCCATTATGGCGGTGACTGATTTGGACGGTATCATCATACAGCTGTCTGTACAGATAACACCGGCAAACTTGTCCGCCTGCAGCAGTGCCAGTATATCCGGCTGCTGTGTGAAAGGAAAATCCCCGTAACCCGGGCTGTAGCGCCAGGTCAGGTATTTCCCCTCTTTTTTCAGTTCTTCTCTGAGAGTGTTTTCCACGCTGTCACAGCAGCTTTCCACTGCGGCAGTGGCAGCACCGTCAGCCAGCAGGCCGTGGACAGTGTCCACAGCCATCATGGTGCGGATGAAGCTGTCTGCCCCTGTGCCTGCGGTGACACAGATGATATAACATTCGCTGCAGCCGGACAGATGATTTTTTATATCCTTCCCGGCAAGTATCAGACCGGTATTGCCGACAGCCACACCGTCAGTCACCGGTTCGATACTGTAGCGGCGAACCACGCTGCGGGGTGTTACCGCAGCCACACAGCCGGACAGAACCTTATCTGCTATCCGGTCAATATGAGGCGGCACGATGTCTCCCCTGTGGCCGGTATAGCGCAGCATTTCTGATTTATCTATTGTAAAATCAATTGTTTTCATCCAGATAACCTCTGATTTTTTCGGTCAGACGCACTGTCAGGTCCACGCGCTTCAGCGGTGTCATCAGATAGAAACCGCCGGCCACATCACTGACCTTTTTAGCTATATCCAGACAGAAATCGGTGGATATTTCCACTATTTCCTCCCTGGTTTTGTCTTTCAGGCTTTCCACAAAGGAATCGTCAATGGTGATACCGCTCACCTCATTGTTGAGGAAAACAGCATTTTTGTAGCTGGCCGGAGGCATAAGACCTGCCAGCACAGGCACAGGCAGTTCAGCGGCGGCACGGCGGAAATTGGCCACTGCTTCGTCACCATACATAGGCTGTGTCAGGAAGTATACGGCGCCGTTGGCCAGTTTTTTCTTTGCACGGGCCAGCTCCTTTTCAAAATTAGGCACATTCACATTCAGTGCGGCGCCAACCGCAAAAGGTGATGACCGGAAAACTTCGCTGTTCAGCTGATTTATAAAAGAAATCAGGCCGAAGGAGTTAAAGGAGAACACACCTGTTTTGCCGGAGAAAATATCCTGCATAATAGGGTCACCTGTAACAGCCAGAATGTTATTTATATTTTCAAAGGACGCACCGATAAGGCTGCCTTTCAGTGAAATCCGGTTTTTGTCACGGCAGGAAAGGTGAGGCAGTGTTTCTATGCCCACTTCCCTTTTGATTTTTGCGGCAACCATAATACTGTCTGCACGGGCACGGGCCAGCGGAGAGTCGGTGACGGTAATAATATCCACACCGGCTTCTTTCAGTTTGAAACCTGCGGAAATGGAAAAGGATGTGTCTGTATCCATTGGCGGGTCGATTTCCACCGCAATTATCTTTTTGTTTTCACACATATGAGGAATTGTGTATTGTGTGTTTTTAGGTTCTACAGATGCTGAAACCAACTGTTTTTCTTCCTTTTTACCATTCAGCTTCTGCACATTTTTAATAGCCAGTTCTATATGGCGCGGGGTTGTACCGCAGCAACCGCCGATAATGTCTGCACCATAGGTGAATATTTCTCCCATTTTGTCAGCAAAATATTCACTGTTGTCATCATAAATCATATGACCGTTGAAAGCAGACGGATAGGAACTGTTTGGCATAGCCAGCAGAGGCTTCGGCAGCTTGTCCAGATTTTTAATCAGGTTTCTCATATGAGACGGTGAACACTGGCAGTTAAGCCCTACAATATCCACATACTCACAGTCCAGTGCCTGCTGAAGCAGCTTTTTGTAATAAATACCTTTTTTGGAGTAGCCGTCCTGGGACACGGCAAAGGAAGCCACAATCACAGCATCAGGATTTTTATCCTTTATGTGCGCCATTGCCCTTTCCACAGGGGTAAATTCAGGCAGGGTTTCAAACAGGAAGTTTTCACCGCCGTTTTTGATGAAATCATTGGCGATGTAAACATATTCCAGGTCCACATCATCTTTATTGCTGTTGATATAGCCGATGTCACAGAAAATCTGTACATCTGTGCCGTCCACGGCTTCGGCCGCATTGGCCATAGCCGCTTTTATAATGTCTTTGCGCTGGGCCAGGTCAGTAAAAATAGTGCTGTTTACTGAAAAAGTATTGGTTTTGATGGCCTGTGCGCCTGCATCAATGTAGGCTTTATGTATGTCGATTACAGTCCAGGGTGAATGGATATTGGCCAGTTCACAGGGTTTGTAATCTCTGGTTTTTTCAAAGTAATAGGTGCCGAATGCACCGTCAAAAAAAGAAATCTGATTTTTCAAAACTGCCTCCGCAATTTGTAGAATTATAAATATAATTTATTATTATACATATTTTCTATGTTTTTGTACAGTAAAATCCGGCTTTACATCTGTGTTTTGTCAAAAGAAATCCCCTGCCGCACTGCAACAGAGGATTTATTCGTATTCAGAAAAATCGGGCTGTATATTTACAGCACTTCCCGCAGGAATGCCTGTGTACGAGGGTGCTGTGGGTTTTCAAACAGCTGCCGCGGTGTACCTTCTTCTGCTATAACACCATCTGCCATAAACAGCACGCGGTCGGATACCTCACGGCAGAAACCCATTTCGTGGGTAACGATAACTATTGTCATACCGCTGTCAGCCAGTGAGCGGATAACACGCAGAACACCTTTTACCATTTCAGGGTCCAGAGCGGAAGTAGGTTCGTCAAACAGCATTACCTCCGGTTCCATGGCCAGTGCGCGCACAATGGCCAGACGCTGTTTCTGGCCGCCGGACAGACGGCGTGGATATTCGTTCCGTTTGTCTGCCAGACCTACTGTTTCCAGCAACGCCATGGCCTGTTTTTCGGCCTCGGCTTTCGGGATTTTCTTTTCCAGAGTAGGTGCCAGAGTGATATTCTGCAGAACAGTCAGGTTTGGAAAAACATTGAAATGCTGGAACACCATGCCCATTTTCTGTCTATGCAGGTCAATATTTATACCCGGTGCTGTGATTTCTTCACCGGCAAACCATATTCTGCCCTCTGTAGGGGTTTCCAACAGGTTCAGGCAACGGAGAAATGTGCTTTTGCCGCTGCCGGAGGGACCTATAATGGAAACAACTTCGCCGCGGCGTATGGTCTGGTCTATACCTTTCAGCACCTGCAGGCTGCCGAAATCTTTTTTCAGGTTTTCAACTTTCAGAAGTACATCAGTCACTTTCAGCCAGCCTCCTTTCAAATCTGTTCAGCAATAAAGTGAGTGTCCAGGTCATCATCAGGTAGATAAGCCCTACAATCATCAGTGCAGGGATTGGTTTGTAAGTGGCGGTCTGGACTGTACGCCAGCTGGTCATAAGCTCACCTATGAAGAATGTGCTGGCAAGGGATGTATTTTTCAGCATAAATATGAACTGATTGCCGATGGCGGGCAGAATATTTTTGATAGCCTGAGGCAGTATCACATATCTCATCATATAACTGTCCCTGATGCCCAGGCTTTTGGCAGCTTCGCGCTGGCCGCTGTCCACAGCCTGAATGCCTGCACGGATGATTTCTGCAATGTATGCAGAGCTGTTCACTATCAGCGCCACAATGATACTCCGTCTTTCAGACATATTCACATTGATAGCTTTTGGCAGCCACAGCCAGAAAAAGTACATCTGCAGCAATATTGGTGTGCCGCGGATAATCTCAATATAAAGGTAAGTCACTGCATTGAGAATTTTGTTGCGGCTCATTTTCATAAAGGTTATCAGTGTGCCCAGAATGGTGCCGAAAAATATGGTGATAACCGAAAGGATAATTGTCCATTTTATACCTTCCACAAATACATAGCTGTATTTGGAAAGGATAGCAAGTATATCGTTAATCATTTCTGCCTCTCTCTTGTTTTAAAAACTTTTATCACAGCCCCAGTGTTTCTGCGTAAGCTTTGTATTCATCATACCACTGTGCATAAACGCCGCTGGCGATGATTTCGTCTATAATTTCGTTGATGGCGGCGGTCAGTTCATCTTCGCCTTTCATCATGCCTATTCTTGTGCCGCCCCATTCTTTGTTTTCTTCAAATTTAAAGCCGTTTACCACATTTACTTCCGGGTTTGCTTCGGCATAAAGACGGCCGTTGCCGATAAAGCAGGCAGCCATGTCAGCTTTGTTTTCCTGCACCATCAGGAAAGCATCTGTCATGGAAGAAACATATTTCAGTTCTTTGTATTCGGGAATCTGTTCCATTACGTAGTCCTGCTGAAGTGAGCCGGCCTGTACCACGATAACAGCATCTTTCATGCTTTCGGCTGTGGAATATTTGTCCACATCCTCTGCTCTGGACAGCATACCGTAGCCTTCTGTATCTTCGTCAAAGTAGTAGCCTTTGGACAGGTTCATGGATTCTGCTCTGTCCGGTTTGTATGCCAGGGCGGAAATAGCCAGGTCATATTTGCCTTCTGCCACTGATGAAAGCACTGCGGTAAATTCCAGAGGAACTATCTGCAACTCAACGCCCAGCTTGTCAGCAATATATTTTGCCAGTTCAATATCAGCGCCCACATATTTTTCGTCGCCTTCTTTGGCAGGGTCGATAAATTCGTTAGGTGCAAAGTAAGGTTCTGTTGCCACTGTCAGCACGCCGCGGGCCTTGATTTCTTCCAAACGGTTGGCGTATTCTGTTTTTTCACCGCCGCAGGCTGTGAAGCTGAATACCATAACAAAAGTGAGTAATAAAGCGATAAGTTTTTTCATAGTTGTTCTCCTTGAGTAAAATAATTCAAATCCAATACTTTCACTGCAATGATACAACCTGAAAATAAAAACGCCCTCTCAGTGCAAGTCAATGCACCAAGAGGACGGGTATAATTCCGCGGTTCCACCTCTTTTCATTGCTGCCTCACGGCGAGCAACCTCATCGAGTACCAACATACTCTTTCGCGATAACGGGCGAAGGTTCCGATTCAGTCTACTGAAGGTCAAAGCCTTGTTCGGTGAATAGCTCAAAGATGTGTTCAGTCCTACCGTCATACTCCCTTACACCAGCCGGAAGCTCTCTGCGAATCAGAATAAAACCTACTATTTCTTATCAATGCTTTTGTGAGATGTATTAAATTTGAGTTTAATATACACCCATTTTTACTGTTTGTCAACAGGTTTACAGAAAATTTTCCGTGAAATAAATACAATCGTTTCAACACAGCACACAAGAATCAGTGGTGTGAAGGTCAGCACATAACGGGCGTTTCTTTCCCAGAATGAAAGGAAAATCAGCACACCCACCAGAGTGATTTTAGCCATGGAATAAACATCGGTTTTCTTTTTGAAAAATTCTGTAAAAACAGATACCACAAACAGCAACAGTGTGCCCAGGTGTACAAAATTACACAGGTATCTGAAAGGCGCATAGAACGGATAGCCGGGAATAATAAAATTATGTGTCCAGCTGCCGGTATAGGCATTGTAAAGATAGTCCAGACCTGTGAAAGTTTCTTCGCCCCAGATAAGCATATTTTTGTCCCTGATAAAGTCCATCCGTTCTTTAGGAGAGTATGATGAATAGTTTTCCTTTATCATTCGCACTGCTTCGGCCTTGCGGGTTTCAATATCCGGCAGGCTCAGCATATAGTTGTATTCTTCCATATACCATTCCGCCGGCTGATGGGATGCGAAAAGAAACCACAGCTCCAGCGGCAATTCGTTCTGCTGGCGGGTGGAAAAATCTATAATGCCGCTGTTGTAATAATACCGGTCATAGGCTTTGTAGCTGATGCCGAAAGCCAGCACAGCTGCCAGACAGCAGGCCATAATATTCTTCCGGCTGTTTTTATCAATCTTTATAAAAATCATTATGAGGAATGCAATCAGCAGAATAGGCACGCTGCCTTTCAGGGCGTAGCCTGCCATACAGATAAGACCTGCGGCAATGCTGATTAACACTCGGGTGCTGTTGTCCTTTGCTTTACTTAAAGCATAATACAGATACAGCATCAGCGGTGGGAAAAACATGGTGGTAGTGTCAGTATAAAACAGCGGTGACCAGATATAAAACGGCAGATAGCTGCCCACAATAACCAGCGCCAGAATATGCACCTGTGGGCTGTTGTTTATTTTTCTGATTATCTGCACTGTCAGCCACATTGCAAGCAGCACAAAGGCAAAATTCACATAGGTGACAAAGTTTACAGAGGCTTCGGTGTTCTGCCGTATGCCAAATTTTCTGAAACCTGTGTGATGCACTATGTAGGACAGCAGCAGGAAGCCGAAGTTGTTTTTACAGCGGATAAAATACCAGCTGCGCTCGCCCAGCTGTCCGCTGTTGCGGATAAGATGCCAGGCGCTGTCGTACACTTCTTTCATATCAATAATCATATATTCCCTGAAGCCGTACACCACAAAGCCGCCGCCGAAAATTATCACCGCCCAGATAAGCAGGGTGATTACACGGGTGCGCATCGGAGTAAGCTGATGGGAAAACCTGTCCAGCAGCAGATAAAACACAATCATCCCTACAGCATAGGCTGCGGCCAGAACGGCATATTTCACGCTTCCCTTATAAATCAGTATATTTCCGTAAAGCAGTACAAACAGTGCGGCAGTTACCGCTGCTGCGCCGTTTTTAGCCAGTTTTTCAAACATAAAGCACCCCCGGTGGTTAATAGATTAATTATATCAGCATACATAAAGTTTGAAAAGGGCAGGCTGCAAATTTCACCTTGTTTTGCATATAAAAAACAGGCTTTGCCGGAGCAAAGCCTGTAGTTTCTCAATTTTAAATTATTAAGATTTTGCAGGATACATTTTTGCAAATTCTTCAGCGATATTGAGCAGATGGTCACCGATACGTTCAAAGTCTGTCAGCATTTCAGCATAAACAACACTGGCTTCTGGTGAACATGTAGTAGTTTTCATTCTGTCCATCTGAGCTGTGCGGTACTGGTCTGTCATATCGTCGATTTCTTCTTCTGCGCGTGCAACGCTGGTCAGCATTACAGCGGCATCGTCACGGCGGTCACCTTCCAGAAGTGCCATAGCAGACAGAGTAGTATTTTTCATTTCCACTACTTCGCCTGTAGCTCTTTCGGACAGTGTTTCACCTTTACTCAGGAAGAATTTTGTATAGTCAGCAAAGTTTGTAGCGTGGTCACCGATGCGTTCGATGTTACCAACAATTCTGAAATAGCCGCTTACAACTTCTGCATCTGTCTGAGGAATCTGACCCAGAACACCGGAAATATAGGAGGAAATATCTGCGTTGAGCGCATCCAGTTCATCTTCATTTTTGCGGATTTCTTTGTCATATTCATTTGTGTTTCTGATAACAGCGTCAAAGCTGAGTGCAACATTGCGTTTGGCAATATCGTACATATAGTTAACTTCTTCTCGGATAAGACCGATAGCGATAGCGGAAGCACCGATATGGTAGCCGGAGATAGAAACAGCTCTTTCTGCCAGAGACGGACGCTTGTCCAGATTTTCGTCTGTATCTTTGATAACTTTTCTGGAGAAAGCTACCAGCTGTTTTGCAAATGGGAACAGCATAATTGTTGTAATCACTTTAAACACCAGGAATGCATTGGCAATCTGTGCTTCAGGTGATGTAGGGAACATATTCTGGAAAAATTCAACATACGGAATAAACTGACAGGCTATTACAAATACAAATGTACCGATAACATTGAAAGCCAGGTGGATGATGGTAACGCGTTTTGCGTTTGCATTTGCACCGATAGCGGCGATAACAGCAGTTACACAGGTACCGATAGCAAAACCGAACATTACATAGATACCTGTATCCAGTGTAACCAGACCGGCCATAGCCAGAGCCTGCAGGATACCAACAGATGCAGAAGAAGACTGGATGATAGCTGTAAAGATTGTACCAACCAGAACACCCAGGATAGGGTTTTTAAGTGTAGTGATAAGATCAATAAACGCCTGTGAGTCACGCATGCCGCGCATAGCATCGCTCATCATATTCATACCCAGGAACAGAATACCCAGACCGGCGATAATAATACCGATATTGTTCTTCTTTTCATCTTTAGAGAACATAATCAGTGCCACACCGGCAAATGCGATGGCAGGTGCAATATCACCGATACCTACGGACATCAGGATACCTGTCATAGTGGTACCGATGTTGGCACCCATGATAACACCTACTGTGTTTTCCAGCGCCATAAGACCGGAGTTTACAAAGCCTACCAGCATAACTGTGGTAGCAGATGAAGACTGGATAATAGCAGTTACCAGTGTACCTACGGCAATACCCTTGAATGTGCTGGATGTAAGCTTTTCCAGGATTTTTTTCATTTTTTCACCTGCAGCAGCTTCCAGACCATCACTCATCATGCTCATGCCGTAGAGGAACAGGGCAAGACCACCGAAAAGCGATAATACGTTTTCAAAACTCATTGCTTTTTTCTCCTTAAGTTATTTATAAAGTTTTATTTTACCAGAGTCGTTAAGCTGTTTCAGCACTACCATGGAAATCGGTACACCGAACAGGCCTACCACACCCCGCAGTTTGCTGCCCCGGACCATGCCCATAAGGGTAGCCACAGGGTGCAAGCCCACAGATTCGCCAATTATTTTTGGCTCTATAGTATTTCTAACGACTGTGATTATAAGGTAAAGAGCCAGCATACCAATACCCAGCGGTATATCGCCCATAATTAAGGCTATGACACCCCATGGGATTATTATGCCGCCTGTGCCAACTGCCGGCAGAATGTCAAATATAGCTATCAGGAATCCGATAAGCAACGGATGGGATATGCCCAGTATTTTCATGCCCAGGCTGATTTCGCAGAAAGTGATAAACAAAATCAGTGAATAAGAGCGTATATATTTGACAACTGTACTTTTGGCATATATTTCAGCTTCATACATAATGCCTATCTGGCGTGTATTCAGCTGTCTGGCTATAAAACAGGTAATGTTGTAATAATCTACAGATATAAAAAAAGACGCAATAATTGTAAAAAGAGTTTTGATAAATAATGACGGAACGCGTGTAACCAGTGAAGAAATACCGGTCAGAGCCGCCATCGATATGGAAGAAATAGTGCCCGCCAGGTTTTCCAGAAAACCTGTGGCGTATTCTTCGGCTATCCGCTTTATGCCAGGGTCAATCGTAACCAGTATTCGCTGGAAATCCGACACCAGCTCTGCAATAACAGGAGCAATCTCACGGGTGTAGTAATCCGGCAATACATAAAACATATTGCGCACCAGTAATACAATTTGTATTCCGGCAAAAGTCAGCACAGCTACCGTGACAGCATAAAAAGCCCGCACACACAGTATAGCCGCTACGCTGCGCCTGATTTTCAGATAAACATTTACTTTGTTTACCACAGGCTTAAGGAAATATGCCACCACAAAAGCTATTACAAAGGGGGCCAGATATTCCCACAGGAATTTTACGGCTACTACTGCAAGGGCAAGCAAAACGCCATAGTAGCAGAAATTGATTAAAAATTGTCTTTTTTGTCTGTAAGTCATATTGCACGATACCTACCTAACATATATTTTAATATATTTATTTTAAATTAACAATTGTAAAAAACAATTAAAATTAAGCAATTTTTATGTAAAATTTCACTGTTTCCGTATGCAATTTACACAAAAAACATTTTTTTATCTGTAGGATTTAGTATTTTGCATTAAAAATATTACCTTTTTTGATAATTTTAACCAAAAACTATCTTTTTGTTTATTTTTACAAAATATTGTGTTAAAATAAAGAAAATATAATATAATTTGTACATATCGGAGGTACATTATGAATATCAGCTTACTGGATGTGGTAGGTCCTGTTATGATAGGTCCTTCATCCTCTCACACTGCCGGTGCCGCAAAGCTGGCCAAAACAGCACGCCTGATTTACAGCAAACCGTTTACAAAAGTGCGTTTCGGACTGGGTGGTTCTTTTGCCAGCACATACCGTGGTCACTTTACAGATTATGCACTGGTAGCAGGCGCTCTGGGCATGAGTGAAGATGATGAAAAACTGGGACAGAGCTTTGAAATCGCAGAGGAACAGGGTGTAACATTCGAATTTTACCCTACAGAGATTCCTTCCGTTTATGAAAACACTGCCAGAATCACATTCTATAGTGAAGAAGGCGAATTTTTTGTGGAAGGCGCTTCACTTGGCGGCGGACGCATTCTGGTGACAAACATCAACGGCCTGGCCTGTGAAATCAACGCCACCTGCCCTACTGTTATTGTACAGCAGCAGGATGTAAAAGGCGTAGTCAGCGATGTAAGTACCATACTGGCTTTCCACAATATCAATATCGGCATCATGAAAGTAAGCCGCACCAGCCGTGGTGACAAAGCTTTCTGTGTAATCGAATGTGACGATATAGTACCGGAAAACGTTATCGAGGAACTGAAACAGGTAAATAATGTAATTTCCGTTGTAGTAGTAAATATTCAGGGGGAATAAAAAATGTATAAAGATGCCCGGGAACTGATAAAACTGTGTAACGAACAGAACAAGCGCATCTGGGAAGTTGCGCTGGACAACGAAGTAAAACTGACAGGTATGACCAGAGAAAGAGTGATGCAGCATTTTTCCAACAGACTGGAAATCATGTTTAACTCTGCACTGAAAGCTCTGCATACAAAACAGGCCACAAAAGGCGGTCTGATTGACGGCGTGGCCAACTGCCAGTATGAATATTCCAACAAAGAAACCATCACAGGCAATTATATCAACTATGTGATGGCACTGGCATACTCATGCAGTGAAGTAAATGCTTCTATGGGTAAAATCTGCGCCAGCCCTACAGCAGGCAGCTGCGGTATTGTCCCTGCAGTACTGCTGGGTGTAATGGAAAGCAAGCATATTTCCAGAGAAAAAACTCTGGAAGCACTTATCACAGCCAGTGCTGTAGGCGCTATCTACACAAAAAATGCCACAGTAGCCGGTGCAGACGGCGGCTGTCAGGCTGAGTGTGGTGTAGCTGCGAGTATGGCAGCAGCTGCAGCAGCATACATGATGGGTGCTACAGACGAAAGATGTCTGGATGCAGCAGGCTTTGCAATGATTAATGTTATGGGGCTGGTTTGTGACCCTGTAGCCGGTCTGGTTGCACTGCCATGTGCACAGAGAAACGCATCCGGCGCAGTAAACGCCCTTATCAGTGCTGATATGGCGCTGGCAGGTCAGGTAGCACACATTCCGTTTGACCAGGTGGTTGACAGTATGTTCAAGGTAGGCAAAATGCTGCCTCCACAGCTGAGAGAAACAGCTATGGGCGGTATCGCCACAACACCTGCTGGCCAGGCAATCTACAAAGAAATTTTTGGCTGATAAAAACAGGATAAACCAAAACCGGGGAACAGTTCCCCGGTTTTTATTATGATATTTCGGTGAAATAATTGAATTGTGAAAAAACTGCTGTTACAATAAAGCCGAGAGATATATGGAGGTGGTTTTATGACCGGATATGAAAAACTGGACAGTCTTTATGCAAAAATGGCACGAAAGCAGCATCTGCAGGCTGTACTGGACGCGCTGGAGGAAGAACACGGCAATCTTGTGATACAGGTTGCCCGGCTGAACACCCGGTGGGTAAAAGAAGAAAATGATGTGCAGGATATAGAAAACGGTTTAGGCGGGCTGATGTGGACAGTATTAGGCAAAAAGGACGAAAAACTGGACAAGGAACGCCGTGAAGCCTGCGCTGCAAAGGTGCGGTATGACAGTGCAGTAACCCAGATGGAGACGCTTGAAAAGAGCATTAAAATATACTCTGATGAAATGGCGGCCATTGAGGGTGACCGGCAGCAGTATCTGGAACTGGCGCAGCAGGAAGTGGCAGCCATAAAAGCCGGCAGACCGCTGACAGAGCAGGACCGCAGTTTTCTGAAAGGTTATCTGGAAACGCTTTATGCTGAAAACAAAGAAATACAGCAGGCAATCGACGAGGGCGAACAGGCAGTGTACATAACCGATGAGGTACTGAAATATCTGGATAAGGCTGAGGATATGTGCACAGTAGACTTTTTTCTGGACAGTATGCTGGTGGATATGGTAAAGCACGAAAATCTGGACAAAGCACAGGATGCCATATACTCACTGCAGGCCCGGCTGAGAAAATTCCGCAGTGAAATGGTGGATGTGAATATTTCCGCCGATGTACAGGTAAATCTGGACGAATTCACACGATGGGCTGATATTTTTTGGGACAACTGGTTTACCGACTGGGAAGTTTCCGACCAGGTGACACAGTCCATCGCTCACATGCGCAAAGTCCGCGGCCGGGTGGAAAATGCTGTAAAAGACCTGCTGATACTTAAAAGTAACAATGAAAGAGAACAGGCTGAAATACAGAGTATAATAGCTAATATACGTTAACGCTACATTGTTTTCATTTTATTCAAAAGGAGATTCTTCGGACAAAGTCCTCAGAATGACATATTAGCAGTTTTGCCGAAAAATTAATAAAAGACACCTTTTGCAAGGTGTCTTTTATTATGCAGATATTAATTAAAATTCGATTTTCTTGTTGATGTAAGCAACCAGGTCTTCGATTTTTACTCTTTCCTGCTGCATTGTGTCACGGTCACGAACTGTTACACAGCCGTCTTCTTTGGATTCGAAGTCATATGTGATACACAGAGGTGTGCCGATTTCGTCCTGACGACGGTAGCGTTTACCGATGGAGCCTGCTTCGTCATAGTCTACCATAAAGTGTTTCTGCAGAGACTGGAACACTTCTGTAGCTTCTCCGGACAGTTTTTTGCTCAGTGGCAGAACACATGCTTTGTATGGAGCCAGAGCAGGATGCAGGTGGAGAACAACGCGTGTGTCGTTCTTTTCTGCGTCTACAACTTCTTCGTCATATGCTTCTACCAGGAATGCCAGAGCAACACGGTCTGCACCCAGAGATGGTTCTACAACATGAGGAATGTACTTTTCGTTTGTTTCAGGGTCAAAGTATTCGATAGGTTTGCCACAGTGGTTGGAATGCTGTGTCAGGTCGAATGCACCGCGGTCAGCGATACCCCACAGTTCGCCCCAGCCAAATGGGAACATAAATTCGATGTCTGTGGTAGCTGTGGAATAGTGGGACAGTTCTTCAGGTGAATGGTCACGCAGCTTCAGGTTTTCTTCTTTCATACCGAGAGACAGCAGCCAGTTGTAGCAGTATTCTCTCCAATACTGGAACCATTCCATATTTGTACCTGGTTTGATGAAGAATTCCAGCTCCATCTGTTCAAATTCTCTTGTACGGAATGTGAAGTTACCAGGAGTGATTTCGTTACGGAAGGATTTACCAATCTGTGCAACGCCGAAAGGCAGTTTTCTTCTTGTGGTTCTCTGGATATTTGCAAAGTTTACAAAGATACCCTGAGCTGTTTCAGGACGCAGGAAGATTTCGTTTTTGGCATCTTCTGTAACACCCTGGAAAGTTTTGAACATCAGGTTGAATTTTCTGATTTCTGTAAAGTTTGTACCGCCGCATTCAGGGCAAACGATGCCTTTTTCTTTGATGAATTCAGCCATTTTTTCGTTTGACCAGCCTGCACATTCGTATCCTGCTTCCTCAATCAGCTTGTCAGCACGGTGACGTGTTTTACAGTCTTTACAGTCCATCAATGGGTCAGAGAAACCGCCTACATGACCGGATGCAACCCATGTCTGTGGGTTCATCAGGATAGCAGCGTCCAGACCAACGTTGTATGGATTTTCCTGAATAAATTTCTTTCTCCATGCTGTTTTTACATTGTTTTTGAATTCAACACCCAGTGGGCCGTAGTCCCAGGTGTTTGCAAGGCCGCCGTAAATTTCAGAGCCTGCGTATACAAAGCCTCTGTTTTTACACAGGGCAACAATCTTTTCCATGGTTTTTTCTGTGTTTAACATGATTTTCCTCCAAAAATAAATATTTACCACTACTGGCTGTAGCAGCATAGTTGGCCGGCATATGTGCCAGCCGGGTTAAATCATCATTTCTTAATAATATACTTTATTTATATTTAAGTCAAGGGAAATAAACTTTACTTATCAATTTATTCCCATATTCTGTCACAATTTATCAGTTCCTTTTCCTTAAAGGCTTCCACCAGGTCAATGTCCAGTGTGCGGCACAGCGCCAGCAGCATCATAAACACATCCCCCACTTCCCCTTTCAGATTGTCTGTGTGGCCTTTTGCGGGGTCGTTTTTGATGCGGGTGTGAGATTTGCGCACTTCTTTGGCCAGTTCTCCCAGTTCTTCAGTGAGAAGCAGCAGGGCATCCTGTGGAGTTTCATCGGCAAAACCGCGTATATTCACCATTTCGTCCACATATTTCTGCAGTGATGAAACAGTGGTGTTTTCGTCCATATTTTCCGCAATGGTGCGGAGATAAGCATTGTCTTTCATATTTTCACCTGTCCTGATTATTTACCACAGCATACCACAAAATGCTTTTCCATACAAGATTCATATTTTTGTAGATTTATATATAAATTTGTGCTATGATAAATTTTAACCTTTAGTTGGAGAGATATTATGAGCAAGTTTAAAGAAACAACCAGTGCCATTAACCAGAAAATAGGCGCTATGTTTATAGCAATGAAAAGAAGTGACACACCCCTGTATGCCAAAATTGCCGCAGGACTGTGCGTATATTATGCCCTGTCACCACTGGACCTGGTGCCGGATTTTATCCCTGTACTGGGCGCGGTTGATGATTTTGTGGTGCTGCCGTTTCTGATGTGGCTGGCGGTAAAACTGATGCCCGATGATATTATGGCAGAGTGCGAAGCAGAGGCCGGCGAAATATGGCAGCATGGCGGAAGAATAAAAAAGCGCTACGCTATTCCCGTACTGGCAGTATGGGGACTGGGGCTGCTGTGGGTATGGAGCATTGTAAGCAAATATTTTATATAAAACAAGCACCCTGACGGGTGCTTTTCGTTTTTGATTTATGCTGCGGTGCGCAGCTTTACAGAATATCTGTGAAGGATATTTGCCGTGATGCTGCCTGCGATACACACAACGATAAGACCGGTGAAGATAATGCGGTAAGCCGGGACAGTGTCAAAGCTTTCCATAACAGCACCACACAAGGTATATCCGAAAACATCAGGCATATAGCCTATGATGCTGATTACACCACTGGCGGTGCCTGTGAGCTCACGGGGTATGTCCACCTGGGACATGGTGGCAAACAGAACGCTTTTGAAAGAAGCGTGAAATATACGGAACAATATACTGATACCCACGCAGACAAAAGCTGTTTCCGGGGACCAGGGAACAAGCAGAAATACCACTGTCAGCAATGCACCTGTCAGCATGGCAAAAGAAATAAATCTGGCCGGTGAATGGAACATATCGCTGATTTTACCGCCGCTGACAGAGCCTATATTTGCCAGACCATTTACACTGATGATGGTGATAAGAGCCACAGTGGACGCAGACAGACCTGATACTGATGTGAGAAACGGTGTGAAACGCCCCATAATAACAGCGAACATCTGTGCAAAGAAGATAGTCATACCGATAAGCCATACGCCTTTCAGATGTATTACCTTGCTCACACCGTAAATCAGGCTTTTAACATCCGGGTTGCCTTCAGCAGGCATAGGAGGCATAAAAGCGGCCACCAGCACAGCCACTATAAGGTGGCACACAGAATAAAATGTGACCAGCAGGACAAAGTTTTCCCCGGTAAAGCGGAAAACAGCCAGAGCCGCCATGGAAAACACAAAGGCAATTATACAGCACATGGTTTCTTTGAAGCTGAAAACCTGTCCCTGGTGAGCACCTTCAGCCAGATTTTTCACCGCTTTCAGCATTGCCGGCCAGAATGTGAGAATGGTGGAAACCGACCAGAAAACACTGATAGCCAACATAAACGGATAAGGCGGCAGAGTGGCCGCATACAGACCAGCCAGACCGGTGGAAGCCAGTGAAAATACAAACAGTTTTTTGGTATCGATGGCATCAGCTGCCACACCGCCCACAAGATAAGCCGCCATATTGCACACGCCGTATACACTGATAAGATTGCCCATCTGCACATGGGAATAACCATAGGCTGCCATCATGCTATCATAATATGTGCTCTGCAGATAAGGCAGAGTGTAAATAAGCGCGTTGGCGAGGCATATAATTAAAAGTATTGATATTCTTTTTCTGTCCATAATAGCATTTTTCTGAATTTATATATAAATTGTCGTAAATTGCGGATTGATTTTTGCAGTGGATATGATAATACTTTTTACCTGCCATTTCAATATGCAAAATCAACGATTTAGCACAATAAAGAAAAGTATTTTTTGTAAAAAATAACTCCCATCTGTAAAAAGATGGGAGCTTCTTTTATTAAAATTTGTATCAAGTGTTTATAATCAGGCTGTGTACGCCTTTACACCGCTGAAAAGGTTGATACCTTTTGTAAATGTGAAAGCTGTGGTAGCCCGGCTGTCTCCGGCAACGTCAAATCCGCCTTCGCCCTGGGGTCTGCCACCATGTGACGGCTGACCGTCAGAATTTTCCGGCATCTGTGGCATTTCGCCATTGAAATCTTCCGGTTTCTCCGGTGCCTCACCTGTGAAGCCTTCAGGAGGTGTCATATTTTCAAACCCTT
Organism: Oscillospiraceae bacterium; assembly: GCA_017473015.1. GTDB lineage: Bacteria > Bacillota > Clostridia > Oscillospirales > Ruminococcaceae > RGIG3102. The sequence continues at coordinate 57,149 of JAFUNP010000037.1, forward strand.
CAGGAATTTCCGGTCTCTCACCCTTCATTGGCATTTCGCCTTCTGGCTTTTCCATTCCGCCCTGTGGCATTTCGCCTTCTGGCTTTTCGAATGGTTCAGCACCTTCTTTTTCAGGCATCGCACCACCCTCTGGACGCTGTCCGCCGAAACCGCCACGGCTGGAGTGAGCCAGCTGGGTTTCGCCGGTCATTTCCTCCACCTGAGTATAAATACCGTTCAGGCTGTCGCCTGCCACAGACTGTGCTTTGTACAGGGTGTAGTCATCCTCGGTCAACAGAGGTGATGAATAAACTATCACTTTGTGGTCTGCTGTTGATTTGAAAGCTGCCACTGTTTCGTCAGCGGATGATTTCAGCACCACATATTCTTCGCTGTATACCCATTCATCCAGAGAGAAAACAGCTACAGACTGTGCGCTTTCGGAAGAAATCTGGTCATACATGCAGCCTGTGGCATAAACTATGCCGCCGTTGATGATTATGCCATTGTCGCTGTCCAGACCGGAGTCCATGCTGCGGTCACTGCTGAAAGCGGACACCATGCCGCCATTGATAACCAGCCAGCCGTTGGAGTCTATGCCGTCACCTTCCAGGCCATTGTTGGCATTTGCCAGTATCTGACCGTCGTTGATGGTGATTACGCTGACATAATCTTCGCCTGCATTAAGAGAGTCATCGGTGGAGTTTATATCGATTATACCGCCGTTTATAGTCATATGCAGTTTGGTTTCAATACCCTCATTGTCACTGGTCAGGTTCAGCACGCCGTCAGTGCCATCGATATTGAGAGACACCAGTGACTCGATGGCTGCATCATATTTGTGCAGTTTGTCGGTGGTGCCTGGTTTGTAAATGCGTGCCACATGGCTGCCGCTGATATTATTCACTGTGCCATCAGCGACAATAAGATTAAAGCCTGCGGCAGCAGTGTCCACATTCATTGTCGCAGTTTCGGTATCATCACTGCCACATTCATAAGCAGAATAACAGATGATAGCAGGAGCTACTGTACAGGTAAGGTCTGTACCATTGAGGGTAAGGTTTACCACTGCATCAGGATTGTCCTTTGCATCTTCGCCCAGGTTCACCGCAATCTGACCATAAGACAGGCTGCCGGTGATAGTGTAATTGCCTGGCTGTGTGATATGGATAACAGTATGTTTATCTGCTTCTTCCTGGGTGTGTTCTTCCCTTTCTTCACCTTCACCATAGTCAGCGCCCTGACCTGCCAGATAGAAGATGATGTCATTGGCTGTATATACCGCTGCAGAGGAATCAGACGGTGCAGGCTGGCCATCTACCAGCACGCCATCATCAGAAAGAGTGATATTGACAGAAGCCCCATCAGCAGATGGCGCAGGATTTTCCCGTGAGCATGCTGTAAAGGCAGATACTATTACAGACAGTGTCAGTAATATTGAAATAATTTTTTTCACTTTCTCTTTTCCTTTCATACATAAAATATATTTTTACAGGATAAAGTATACACTATTTTTCTGAATAATATGTGAATTCTGGCTGAAAATTGAAAAAAGCCCATCAGAAAGATGGGCTTTGGGCTGTTTTATCAGAAGTGTTCCCCTTCTTCATAATAAGCAGGGTAATCAAAAATATGGAAAGAAATCTGGCTGCCCGGATAACCCAGCTGTTTGAAATAGTCATTCAGTGTGGTTGCCACTGCATCCTGAACTTCCTGTGGACGGGCAAACCACCACACCTGTACTACAGGCCAATGCTTGATTTCACCTATTTCATCAAAAAATTTTGACTGGATATAGTCAAAAACAAACCAGTCTGACGGACAGTCAACAATCTGACCCAGTGTTTTGCAAGTGTCCATAGCAAGAGATTTTACTTCGGCTTCTGTCACGCCTTTTACAATAATCTGTGGCATATTTTTCTCCTTTTAGTTATATTTTTACAATAAATTACATTTTGTTTTATTTATAAGTTATACAATTAGTAATATTTTTACAACATTTTACAAAATTAACCTAAAACCGGCATAATTTTCTTGATGGACTCCTGTCTTAAATGGATACCGTCAAGGAAATCTGTATTTGCAAGACCGCACACGGCCGGGTCGTATGAACCGCATACAGTTATGCCATATTTTGCCGCTGTATCGCGCAGATATTGTTCCAGTTCCGGTACGCAGTGGTACAGGTCGTTTCTTTCTGTGATTTTGCTGTACACAATAGGGTGATACGGTGGCAGAAAGAAAATAATCTGTATATTCTTTGCCTGGAGATATTCTATAAAAGCTTCAAACTGCTCTTTATATACAGGGCTGATTTCCTCAAAGCCATACAATCGCATAATTGTTTCTGTATTGGCGGTGGTGAGGGCATCGTGGTCGGCCTGCTCCTGTGGACGGGTACGGAAATTTTTGTCATAAATAACAGAACCATCCGGCGCTTTGATTACCTCTTCCTGTTCGTAAATCAGTTCCCGTGGTACAGGTTCCGGCTGAACTTCAGTGCTTTTGTCTTTGAAATAATACTTTATACTGCCCTGAAAATAGCTTGGGTCCAGCAGGGCGGTGTATTTATCCAGAGGATTTGGCGCTTCGTAGGAAGTGTTTTCAAAGCCCAGCTCTTCGCCGATAAATTCGTAATACAGCTCTTTGTTGCTGCGTTTGTCATAGGATTCTTCGTAATCATTGAACAGCCAGGCGTCCAGGCCCATTACAAAGATTTCCGGCTCTTTGCCCTCTTTGGAGAAAATATAGTAACTGGTGAAAAAGTCATAAATATCAGCACCCACATTGGATGCGTTGTAGAAAGTTTTTTCACCTGTGGTAAATGATGTGTCTATCATCATACTGCGGGATGAGCCATTTACCAGAATCTGCGGTGCTTCTTCCACATTTTTTGCGTATACTTCATTCAGTGCACGGCCGTCCAGACGTTCATAACC
>JAFUNP010000038.1 GCA_017473015.1 Oscillospiraceae bacterium
AAGCCTTCTTCTACTGTTGCGCCTGGGATTGGAATCATGTCCCATTTTGTTGAGTCAAGACCGCGACGGTCCATAACTGTTTCGAAGTCATATCTTCTTGCGAATTTTGAATATGCCATAATAAATACCTGTTCCTTTCGTTTTTCGTGTGGGCATTTACCCACATCATTTGATGTCATTGTACTATATTTTTCAGATTTTTTAAATACTTACAGGTCAAAATCTACACTATGATTAATCAACAGGAAAATTTTTGTGCAATTTAATAATTGCATTTTGTAATTATTAATAATTTGTTCATTTTTACAGCCTGAATGTGTAAATCACATGTTGATTTGTAAAAAAATACAATCATCAGAACTGTGAAAAATATCTGCCTATAAAGGCTGCGGCTATCCTTGCGCCGTAAGGCAGACTGGCAATATCCAGCCATTCGCCGCGGGTGTGGGAACCTGCGCCCCGGCACAATCCCAGGCACACCGCAGGTACACCCATTGACAGAGGTGTGTTGCAGTCTGTACTGCTGGCGCCTACCGAGCATTTTATTCCTGTTACAGCTTCGCTTATTTCCTTTGCTGTCTGTGTCAGACTGTTCAGCGCAGCTTCGTCAACCTCTCCTTTGCAGGGACGCTTGCCCAGTATTTCCACATTTATATCCACGCCCATGCTGCGCCATGCAGTGCATATATCGCCGAAAAATTTTTCCATCATGGCCAGGCTTTCCATATTGTCTGAACGGTATTCATACAGCATCTTTGCGTTCTGTGCTATGGTGTTTACGCTGGTTCCGCCTTCGATGGTGCCTACATTGTAGGTGGTTTTTCCCATAGGCGGTACTTTTATGGTATACAGTGCGTTTATCATGGATGCCAGATAAGCAATAGCGTTGCGGTTGCCGAAATTGCCATAGCTGTGACCGCCTTCTGTTTTCACCTCTACACTGTAGCGGTGACTGCCCACTGCATCATTTACTATGTAACCGAAAGTGCCGTCAAAGGAGATAAATTCCTTTATTCTGCCTTTGTAGTCTTCCATAATCTGACGGCTGCCCTTCAGATTGCCCAGACCTTCCTCACCGGTGTTGGACACTATCAGTATGCCGGTGTCCGGCTTCAGATTGTTTTCCAGTATATATTTTGCACACAGCAGCAGAGTTGTCAGGTTTGCAGTGTCATCGCATATACCCGGACAGTAAATTCTGCCGTCATGCACCTCCAGAGGCAGAGGCGTCATATCAGGGAACACCACATCCATGTGTGCCATAAATACCACTATCTCATCACAGTTTTCACAGTTCAGTGGCAGCACCACATTCAGTGCTTTGTCAATATAGCTGTCTGTGCCGCCCAGGTTGTCCAGATAACTTTTCACCCAGGCTGCGCGTTTTTCTTCCTTATTGGATGGTGCGGGTATCTGCGCCAGCTCCACCGTCATGTCATAGTGATGCTGCCGGTTGTCCGACAGAAATTTTTCCATTCGTTCGCTTAAAACAATACTCATCTTTATATCCTCCGGATTTTATATATTTATTTTATCACACACATTAAAAATGAAAATTGATGAATTACATAATTCATCGGGGATAAATTTGTATATTTATATAATTTTCTGTACTCTGTTTTCTGATGGCTGTACACCGTTGTTGCAAAAAAATGAATTTTGTATTAATATAACATTATTGTATTACTTATTTCAGGGGGATAAATATATGGCCTTGCAGTTAAAGAAAATCAGCGAAATCAAAAGAGAGGCTCTGGCAGAATTTATGGCTGACTGGGGAGATGAGGCCGTTATACCTTCATCACTGCAGAAATATGCCGGCGGCTTTGACCGGCTGGCTGAATATCTGGGCTATATGGAAAATGACCCACCGCGCCTGCTGGTTCCATCTACTCTGTGGTTTCTCACTGATGGCGATGAAATACTGGGCGCTATAGAGCTGCGCCATTTTCTCAACAGCGGCCTGCTGAAATACGGCGGTCATGTAGGTTATGGTGTGGCACCGAAGCACCGAGGCCACGGTTATGCGCAGCAGATGGTAAAAATGATTATGGGCGATGCCAGGGAGCTGAATATAAACAGTCTGCTTATATGCTGTGTGGAGACAAATGTGGCATCACGGAAAACCATCGAAAAATGTGGTGGTCTGCTTGAAAGCACTGTGGAGCTGATCCGTGACGGCAGAGCCGTAACTGGTATGCGTTACTGGCTGACTGTAGAGTGAGCATCTGCGGTTTCTGAAAAGCAAGAATATTTTTTGTGTTTATAAAAATAAACTCAGTTTACAATATAGGTGAATAATGGAAAAAATAGATTTGAAACTGATAAAAGTGAGTGACAGACTGTATTATCTGCCTCACTATGAAAAAAACGACTGGTGTACCATCGGGCTGGTAATAGGGGATGACCATACCCTTATGCTGGATTCCGGTGCCTCCGGCCGCCATGTGGAAATGTTTATGCAACAGCTGGCAGAAAACGGTCTGCCTGCTCCTGACCTGTGCGTACTGACTCACTGGCACTGGGACCACACCTACGGTCTGGCTCATCTGAAAAATGTGACCAGCTTTGCCACAAAGCGGACAAATGAGCTGATAAGAAAAATGCAGTCCTGGGGCTGGTCTGACCGGGAGATGAAAAAGCGAATTGAAACAGGGGAAGACCTGGCTTTTTCCTACCCTCACATCAACGATGAGTACCCGGACAAATCCCTGATAAAAATCGCACCGGCCACAGTGGAATATACCGATAAGCTGACCATTGACCTGGGCGGCGTTACCGTAAAGCTGAAAGCTGTTGAAAACAGCCACAGTTATGACTGTGCGGTGGCTTATATTCCGGAAGAAAAATGTATTTTTCTGGGGGATATACATTACGAAGACCTGCTGCCGGAAAAACCTGTCTATTATGCAGACAGCCACAATAAACTTATCTCTGCACTGCGCAAATTTGATTTTGACAAAGTTCTTTCCGGTCATCAGATGCTGATGAATAATGTGGAACTCTTTGCCCAGTTGGCAGGTGTGGAAACAGTGTGACAGCATTTATTGGCTATAATACCATTGCCACGGCGTTTGCCGTGGCTTTTTTATGGCGATTTTTGTACAGGCGTTAATCTTGCCCAATATTGCATACAGATTTACAATTGTGAATACAATGTAAAACTATTGTGAAAGGCAGTACTGAAATATTGCTTTTTGGCATAAATGATAGTATTATCTTATTGTCCGACCGTGCGGTCGGACTGAATTTGTTTATATTAATACATATATAATAAGGAGCATTTATGACAAAGTACAGCGTAAAGAAACCATTTACAGTGCTGGTTGGCATTCTGCTGGTTATGGTACTGGGTGTGGTTTCTTTTTTTGAACTCAATACCGACCTGCTGCCGGCCATGGACCTGCCATATGTGGTGGTTTATACCGTGTATCCCGGCGCCAGCCCTGAAAGGGTGGAGGTTGCAGTAACCCAGCCGCTGGAAGGCGCGGTAGCCACCACTTCCGGCCTGGAAAATATCAACAGTATTTCAGCGGAAAACATGAGCCTTATCATCATGGAGTTCAGCGGCAGTACAAATATGGATTCCGCTATGATAGAACTTTCCAACAACATTGATATGGTGTCTGGTTATCTGGATGATATGGTCCAGTCGCCGGTACTGATGAAAATCAACCCGGATATGCTGCCGGTACAGATGCTGTCGATAGATGTGGACGGCATGGATATAAAACAGCTGTCTGAGTATGTAGAGACAGAGCTGTCCCCGAGACTTGAGCGACTGGACGGCGTTGCCACTGTGGACGCTTCCGGTCTGGTCAGCGACCATGTGGACATCAGTCTCAACCAGGAAAAAATCGACCGGGTAAATGACCGGATTCTCAAAGCGGTAAACAACGAGCTGTACAAAACCAAAAAAGACCTGGACAAAGCCCAGCAGGAGCTGACTGACGGAATGAACCTGATGGCCGCCAAAGAACAGGATGCCTACAACCAGTTGGCCTATGTTTCAGCACAGCTGGATGCCGGCCAGGCCCAGGCTCAGGCCATAGCCGCCGAAAAAAGTAAACTGGAAATACAGATACAGATGTATGAACAGGCACGGCAGCTGGTAGGCCCTCTTTCACAGATGAAAACAGTGGACTTTGCCCTTTCTGCTGTAATCGAACTGGGCAACCAGTTCCCGCAGCTGGGTATTTCAGGTGCCACAACCCTGGCAGATATTATGAATTTTACCATAACTCTGCCGGAAGATACTCCGGAAGAAATAAAACCACAGCTGGAAGCTGCCATTGCCCAGCTGGCACCATCACTGGACCGGCTGAAATCGGGCGTACAGGGTATGATAGACCAGTCTGCCGGTGCCCTGACAGCCGACAGCACATTGGCTGACCTGCAGGCTTTCATACAGTCCGCCACTGCACAGATGACCGAAGGCCTGAAACAGATGGGCATTGCCCAGGAAATTATAGATACAGGCAGCACTGTTCTGCTGGACAACAAAATTGCCACATTGAAAAATGAACTTTCACGGGCCACACTTATGGCAACCCAGATGGAATCAACCCTGCAGCAGCTCCAGGCCACCTATGCTCAGGTGGAAGCGGCCAAAATGCAGGCTTCTTCACAGCTGGCAGCAGCTTCCGTACAGATGTCCAGCGCACAGGCGCAGCTGGACGCAGGCGTCGCCCAGTTTGAATCCGCCCGTGACGAAGCCCTGCGCCAAGCCAATATCGACAGTCTTGTAACACGGGAAATGCTGTCAAATATCCTTATGGCACAGAACTTTTCCATGCCGGCAGGCTATATCTCTGACGGCAACGACAGCATCACTGTAAAAGTTGGTGAAACTTTCTCCTCACTGGAAGAGCTGGAAAACCTGCTGCTGGTGGATATGGGTATGAAAGGAGTAGACCCTATATATCTTCATTCCGTTGCTGATATATCCATATCTGACAACTCCGCCGACAGTTATGTGCGCGTAAACGGCAACCCCGGTGTAAGCATTTCCATACAGAAATCATCCACAGCCTCCACCTCACGGGTATCTGCCCTTGTAAACGAGGAAGTTGCTGAAATCATGGCAGAAAACCCTGCCGTACATATCACCCAGCTGATGGACCAGGGTATTTTCATTGAAATGGTTGTAAACAGCGTTCTCAGCAATATGGGTTACGGCGGTATAATTGCCTTGTTTGTACTTATTTTCTTCCTTCGTGACTGGAAGCCTACGCTGATTATTGGCTTTTCCATACCTCTCAGTGTACTGTTCACTGTTGTTATGATGTACTTCAGTGGGGTTAACCTGAATGTTATGTCCCTGTCCGGTCTGGCACTGGGCATAGGCATGCTGGTTGACAACTCCATCGTTGTTATTGAAAATATTTACCGCCTGCGCAATCTGGGATACTCCAAAATCAAAGCAGCGGTAATCGGCGCACAGCAGGTGGCCGGTGCCATTGCGTCCTCCACACTGACTACCATCTGTGTATTTGTTCCTATTGTATTTACAGACGGCCTTACACGCCAGCTGTTCACCGATATGGGCCTGACCATAGCCTTTTCACTGGTGGCCAGCCTGGTGGTTGCCCTTACAGTTGTGCCGGCCATGGCATCTGTAATGCTGACAAAAACCAAAGATTATTCCGAAGGCATGTTTGGCAGACTGAACACTGCCTATGAAAAGCTTATGGTGTGGAATCTGGACCACAAATGGGCTGTTATAGTGCTGACAGTGGGTCTGTTGGTATTCAGCGGTTGGAAAGCCACCAGTATGCCTATGACACTTATTCCCGCTATGGACTCCACCCAGATGCAGATGACCCTTACCATGCCGGGAGAAACTCCTGACGAAGAGCTTATCCGCCATGCCGAAATCATCGCTGAAAGAACCCAGGCTGTGGAAAGCGTGCAGACTGTGGGTATATCCATGGGAGGCAGCGGTATTGCAGCCATGATGGGTGGCAGCAACGATACAAAGAGCATGTCGTTCTATGTGGTTCTTGATGAAGACAAACAGCTGTCCAACGAAGAAATAGCTGATATTATCGAAGAACAGAACCCTGAATACGCCGAAACCCTGTCCGTAACAGCAAACACCATGGACCTGGGCGCACTGGCAGGCAGCGGTATCAGCGTACAGATAAAGGGCAACGACCTGGATATTCTCCAGAGCGAAGCCGTACGCATGGCTGACCTGCTGCGTGGCGTTGAGGGCATCGAAGAAGTAAATGACGGTTCCTCTGCCGCAGTGGAAGAAATGCGTATAGAAGTGAATAAAACAGAGGCTATGAAAAACGGCCTCACCGTTGCCCAGGTGTTCCGGAAAGTCAGCAGCGCACTGACAGAGGAAACCACAGCCACAACCCTTACCTTTGAAGGCGAAGATATGGATGCTGTTATCCACACTGCGTCCACATATAACAAAGACACCATCGGTTCATTGGTTGTAACCACAAAAACTGACGATGACGGTGAAGAAAAGGAAATCACCCTGCGCGACATCGCCACTATCGGCACAGCTACCAGCCCCGAAAGTATAAACCGTTCCAATCAGTCCCGCTATATGACTGTTTCTGCCACAGTGTCAGACGGTTATAACGCCACACTGATTTCCCGTGATATTGAAGACCTTCTGAAAGATTATAAAATGCCGAAGGGCTACAGCTACGCCATGACGGGCGAGGATGAAACCATTATGGCTGCAATGTTTGACATGATAAAAATGATTGCCCTGGCTATCGTATTTATCTATCTGATTATGGTTGCTCAGTTCCAGAGCCTGAAATCACCCTTTATCGTTATGTTTACCATTCCACTGGCCTTTACCGGAGGTCTGCTGGCACTGTTTATTACCAATACCGAACTGTCCATCGTAGCTATGATAGGCTTTTTGGTACTGGCAGGTGTTGTTGTAAACAATGGTATTGTATTCGTGGATTATGTAAACAGCCTGCGTCTTGGTGGCATGGACAAACGCTCTGCCCTGCTGCGGACAGGTAAAGACAGAATTCGTCCTATTCTGATGACAGCACTTACCACCATTCTGGCCAACAGTACCATGGCTATGGGTGTTGGCATGGGTGCCGAACTTAGCCGGGGTATGGCCATCGTTTCCATAGGTGGGCTGGCTTACGCCACACTGCTGACACTGTTCCTGGTGCCTGCTCTGTACGATATTTTCAACCGCGGCGAAATGAAGCGGATTGATGTTGATTTTGAAGACGAGGGCCTGTAATAATGAGAGAATATTCAGAAAAAGAGCTGGTTATCTTCGGCGGCGTGCTGAAGCTGGCCCAGACCGGTGCACCATTGTCAGAAATTACTGCCCGCCGGATAGCTGATGCTGCTGGCATAGGCAAAGCCACCATCTATGACTATTTTTCCTCCAAAGAAGAAATCCTGGTACACGCTCTGGTTTACACCATGCAGCAGCAGATAGATGCCACCCGCGCCCGGCTGGATAAAATCGACGGCTTCAAGGGTAAAATAATGTTTATATATAATGATATTATAGACAAAATGGAAAACTCCATGTCACTGTTCTCTGTGCTTGCATCTATGGGCACCCCGGACAAAATTCACACAATCTTCCGGGAAAACGGCCACTGTCGGATGGTGACGGATATTGTACACCAGATAGAATTCACCCTGAAAGCTGTGATAAATCACGGAAGAAACACAGGTGAAATCACATGTATGGACAGGGATTATACTTATATGACTGTCACCGCCGCTATTTTTTCCGTTGGCCGACTGGCCACAGAGAAAAAACTTCCCCGCGAAATTATCTGTGAAAACGCATATACAATGCTGACGAAAGCACTGAACTGAAATAGAAAATAAAAGAATCCAGGCTGCATTTTACAGCCTGGATTTTTGTATGTGGAGTTATTCTGTTAATAATAAGTACCGGATTGCTTACAGGTCACATTGCGTATGGGCGGATATTATCCGCCCGACAGATAGGAATTAAAATTATACATTTCTTTCCACCTGTTGCTTCAGCAGTTTTATCACTGTGAAAAACGCGAAGTACAGCACCGCAAACCTTGTCAGTATTCCGGTACACATAGCCAGGAAGAAATTCAGCGGAAACATATTTATCATTGTGCTTATATCCGGGTCCAGCAACCACAAATCATTGGTAAACACCACATGATGGAACACCGTCCAGAACGCGTTGAAATCAAAGATAAACATTAACGCAAAGCCCATACTGAGTATAATTGCAAAAGCCAGTGCAAATTTTGCCCCATCCATTATACCGTTCAGAAAACCGGCCCTGTCTTTTACAAACAGCATTGTCAGCCCGGCCAGCGCTCCGGCCAGCAAGGTATACATACTTTTGGCTGCAAACCGGTACAGGTTTTTCACATCTATCATATGTGTTTTTTCGCGTTCATCAAAGGTTTCAGCCATCACGCCGAATTCCTCCGCCTGCATATCCAGGTCATCGCGCCTGTCATTCAGATAATCCAGCAGCATTACCGTGGCCCTGTCCAGGTCCTCCATGGACATGCCCGTGTATTTCTCCGTGTTGTTTTTCCGGTATTGTTTTGTGTAAAAGCTCTCGGTGTTCACCACAGTAAAAACAGAAAACAGTATCATAAACAGCATCAGGAATATACAGCTGATACGGTATACAAATTTTTTCATTTCATCAGCCCCGGTTATCAGAATGTCAGACCGTCAAACTCAGCCTGGATTTCCTGCATCAGTTGTGGAATTTCCAGTCTCTGCGGACAGGCGTTCATACAGCTGCCGCAGGCCACACATTCACCGGGTTTCACTTCCAGTTTTTCCATCTCTCTGCGGAAACCGAATTTATTGCCGAACAGTTTCCAGTCGTTGTACATTGCAAAAATAGCTGGAATGTCCAGACCCACAGGGCACGGCATACAGTATGCACATTTTGTACATGGCACTGTCTGGAATGCATTGATGTCTGCCAGTACACCGTCAATAACCTCTTTTGCTTTTTCGTCCATAGGGATTGGTGCGGCAGCGGTGTTCACATTGTCAACAACATGGTCCATACAGCTCATGCCGGACAGTGTCACTTTTACACCCGGAATGTTGAACACATAGCTCAGTGCCAGCGCGCTGGCCTTGTTTTCGCCGTATGCAGCATCTATTTTATCAATAGCAGCCGGAACACAGCGGGACAGGAAGCCGCCGCGGATTGGTTCCATTACAATTATTGGCAGATTTCTCTTGTTGCATATATCTATCAGCTGTTGTGCATCGCCTGTGGCCACATCATAGTAGTTCAGCTGCAGCTGTACAAAATCCCAGTCTGTATAGTCCAGTATGCCCTCCAGCTGGTCAGCTGAATCATGGAATGAGAAACCCAGATTTTTGATTTTACCCAGCTTTTTCTGCTCTTTCAGATATTCCACCACACCCAGGTCTTTGGCTTTCTGCCAGCTGTCGCGGTTCATTGAATGACACAGGTAATTATCAAAATATTCCACCTGGCATTTTTCCAGCTGTCTGTTGAACACCTGTGCTGTCATTTCCCGGTTTTCCAGCTTGAATACCGGCATCTTGCTGGCCAGCCAGAAGCTTTCTCTCGGATACTTTTTCAGCGCGGCGCCGATAAATAATTCGCTTTCTTCGTTGTGGTAGTTCCACGCAGTGTCAAAATAGTTCACACCGTGTTCGTATGCGTAATCCACCATTTTCTGTGAATGTTCCCAGTCAATTTTGCCTTCTGCTGTCTGTGGCAGTCTCATGCAGCCAAAACCCAGCAGGGAAGTAATTTTCTTTTCCATAATATCCTCCGTGTAATCTGTAAATATATATACTGATTTTACCATAAATTCACAAAAATAGAAATAACAAATATACTGTTTTTGTATATTTCTTACTTATCTTTTATATAAATACATTATATCTGTTTCAGAAATAAAATGTATTTTCTCAGAGGACACAAAAAGACATATATGTGAAATATTGTGTAAGCTGATTGACAATATCGAATATCGATAGTATACTGAAATCAGAAATAACGATATTCGATATTAATTTTTATACGCAGGTGATTATATGCCCAGAGAAAAATTCCAGACGCTTACGGAACAGATGTTCTATATACTTATGGCACTGAAAACCGAGTGCTGTGGTATCGATATAATGGAAAGTATAAAGAAAATGACCGACTGCCGTGTAAATGTGGGCCCGGGCACTCTTTATAATCTGCTGGAGCAGTTCAGCGAAGAGGGAATTATCCGTCTGACAAAGGTGGAAGGCAAAAAACGCAGTTATATCCTTACGGAAAAGGGCGCCGCTCTGCTGGAAAAAGAGTTTTCACGCCTCCAGCGACAGACCGAAGACTACCGCAGATTTTTTACAGGGGAGTGTTAAGCTCTGGCAGATGTAAAAACAGAATAATGTAAGATATGTAATAAAGGAGACAGGTTATGAGCAAAAAGAAAAAACGAATAGAGTATTTTGCACCCTATGACCATACAGGTATGGCGGCCCACTTTGAAAAAATGGCGGCGAAAGGCTGGCTGCTGTGCGGCATGGGCAGTTTTACAAATACATATACTGCCATAGAGCCTGCGGATATGCATTTTACGGTCACCTATTTTTCTGAAGCCGACAGCACAGACCGTGACACTCTTTCACGCTACGAAGAATTTCTTGATATGTGCACCACAGCAGGCTGGAAGCTGGCTGCGGAAAAAAGTGTGATTCAGGTTTTCTATTCCACTGCATATAATCCACAGCCACTGGAAACTGACCCTGTGGCACAGGTAATGACCGTGGAGAAAGCTATGCGTTCTGGTGGCGTAGCCGCATGGCGTGCATCGATGTTTGCTTCATTCTGTTACCTTACAGATGTATTATGGGATTTATATGATAATCCTGTCCGATTTTTTATGGCCGGTAACTCGTGGTACAGTATTTTACCGTGGTTAAGTACCTTTTTATTCCTTATGCTGCATATTGGTGTTTATAACCGGTGGATGAAGAAAGCAAAATCAGCTGCAGAGAGTGGATTATCTCTTCCGCCTACTGCTACTAACAGACCATTAAATTTTATTACTGTTATTGTGTTTGTTTTAAATATAGCGGTATGGACATATACTTATGGACGGCTGTTTGTAGGAATATTACTTGGTATGACCATAATTGTTTTCACAGCGGCAGTATACATCAGCAGATATTTCAAAAAATCGGGTACTACCAGCATGGAAAACGGATTTTTTACCGGAGCAGTTATGGTGGTAATTATGTTCGGAGCTATGTGGGCGGCAGGAGAGTATACAAATTATACCTATGGTATTCAGTCAATCCGAAGTGATAAAACACCGGTAAAGGTACAGGAATACATCAGCCCTGTGACCGGCAAAAAGCGGGAGTTTTATGTATATGATGACGAAATCCCTCTGAAAATCGAAGATTTTGATGAAATAGTCTATGACGATTATTCCTATGAATACAGCATTACAGAAAATCCCTTTATGACCATAATCGAAATATCACAGGATACAGTCCCTACAGTAAAGCACAGAGAACTGTACTGTGAGATAGTAAAAACTGACAGCGACCATTTTTATGAAAAAGCTGTGGATAATTTCACCTACAGCAGTTATGAAACGGAAAGTGCTGACCTGTGGGGCGCGGTAAAAGCAGATAAGTTTATATACCCGCGCAACTTTGTTTACGTCCTGCAGTATCCGGGAAAGGTAGTCAGACTGTCACTTATAAACTGGGAAAAACTGCCGACTACAGCACAGAGAGCTGTAATTGTTCAAAAACTGGCAGAAATATAAAAATGATACCGCTTTGCAGATGCAGGGCGGTATTTTTTATACATATTTCGCTTTTATCCGCTCATAATACACCCGAGGTGATAAATATGGAAAAAGGATTATTGTATTTTATGAACGGCAATGTGCAGATGGGCATGCTGTCCACACGCCACATGATAGAAATATGTCCTGACGAAAAACTGCGCCGGTCATTGCTGGAAGACCTGCACGCCTATGAAAAATTTGAAAACGCCATCATCAACCTGCGGGATGAAGACAATGGCATAAAAGGCTTAAGCAATATGTCCCAGCGCAACACTGAAATGGCTATCGATATGAAAACCATGATGAACAAAGAAACTGACAAGCTTTGTGACATGCTGGCCAAAGGCTACGAAAAGGGGATTTCTTCCATTCACGAAAATCTGCAGCGCGCAGAAAATGAAAGGGAGGATGTAAAAGAACTGGCAGAAGGCTACCTGATGTTCCTGAAACAGACTCACGCCAAATACAAAGGTTTTTAGCCTTATCGCCGGCTGCCGCTGTATTGACACAGAAAATAAAAGTGGTATACTGAATAAGGATAAATAAATACTTATTTTGTATATAAAAAGGAGAAAAATTATGTCTGAATGTACACATGATTGTTCTACCTGCTCAGCTAACTGCGGCAGCAGAGAAGGCGGCTCTACAGTGCCTGGCAAAGAACTGCCACACGCAATGAGCAGAATCAAAAAAGTTATCGGTGTAGTTTCCGGCAAAGGCGGCGTAGGTAAAAGCCTGGTAACCAGCATGCTGGCTGTTTCCGCACAGCGTCTGGGTTACAATGCAGCTGTTCTGGATGCTGACATCACAGGTCCATCCATCGGCCAGACTTTTGGCGTACACGAAAAAGCTCTGGGCAACGGTATGGGCATCCTGCCGGTTATCAGCAAAACAGGCATCAAACTGATGAGCGTAAACTTCCTCTTGGCTGACGAAACTGACCCTGTAGTATGGCGCGGCAGCATGATTGCCAACGCTGTAAAACAGTTCTGGACAGATGTTATCTGGGACGATGTTGACTTTATGTTTATCGATATGCCTCCGGGAACAGGTGATGTTCCGCTGACAGTATTCCAGTCTCTGCCTGTAGACGGCATCGTTATCGTTGCTTCCCCACAGGAACTGGTTGGTATGATTGTGGAAAAAGCTGTGAAAATGGCTAACCTGATGAATATTCCTGTTCTGGGTCTGGTTGAAAACATGAGCTATGTTCAGTGCCCTGACTGCGGCAAGAAGATGTATATCTTCGGCGAAGGCAAAGTAGATGCCACAGCAGAAAAATACAATCTGCCTGTTCTGGCAAAACTGCCTATCGACCCGGCCCTTGCTAAAAACTGCGATATGGGCGTTATCGAACTGTTCGAAGGCGACTATATGGAAGGCGCAATGGCAGCTGTGGAAAAACTGCTGGCAGAATAATTATCTGAAAACAGAAAATCACCTCGAAAGAGGTGATTTTTTTTGTGCTGTTTTTACCATCAGGAATAAAATGGATAAATAAAAATCATAATATAGCCTTGTTTTTCTTCCGATAATTTTTTATCATATTATTAAATG
>JAFUNP010000039.1 GCA_017473015.1 Oscillospiraceae bacterium
ATGCGCCACACTTGATACATTTAGCTGGGTCGATAACGTGTGGATTTCTTACGTCGCCGCTGATAGCGCCAACAGGACATACACGTTTACACAGAGTACAGCCTTTACATTTGTCAGCAATGATTTTGTATGTGAGCAGTTCTTTACATACGCCAGCTGGACATTTTTTGTCAACGATATGTGCTACATATTCGTCACGGAAATGCTGCAGTGTGGAGAGAACAGGGTTAGGAGCAGACTGGCCAAGACCACATGCGGAGTTTTCTTTGATGTATTTTGCCAGTTCTTCGATTCTGTCCAGGTCTTCCAGTTCGCCGTTGCCGGATGTGATTTTGTCCAGCAGTTCAAGCAGACGTTTTGTACCGATACGGCAAGGTGCACATTTACCACAGGATTCTTCAACTGTGAATTCCAGGAAGAATTTAGCGATGTCAACCATACATGTATCTTCGTCCATTACGATAAGACCGCCGGAACCCATCATGGAGCCCAGAGCGATAAGGCTGTCGTAATCCATTGGAGTGTCAATCAGGGAAGCTGGGATACAGCCGCCGGAAGGACCACCTGTCTGTGCAGCTTTGAATTTTTTACCATTAGGGATACCGCCGCCGATATCTTCGATAACAGTTCTCAGAGTTGTACCCATTGGGATTTCAACCAGACCTGTGTTTTTGATTTTGCCGCCCAGAGCAAATACTTTTGTACCAGCAGATTTTTCTGTACCGATGGAACGGAACCAGTCAGCACCTTTGAGGATAATCTGTGGGATGTTTGCGTATGTTTCAACGTTGTTCAGGATTGTTGGTTTGCCGAACAGACCTTTCTGTGCTGGGAATGGAGGACGAGGACGTGGTTCACCACGGTTGCCTTCGATGGAGTTCATCAGAGCTGTTTCTTCACCACATACGAATGCGCCTGCACCCAGTTTGATTTCCAGGTCAAATTCAAAGTCTGTGCCGAAGATGTTTTTGCCCAGCAGGCCGTATTCTCTTGCGTCGTTGATAGCTTTCTGCAGACGCTGTACAGCGATTGGGTATTCAGCACGGATATATACATAACCCTGTGTAGCACCGATAGCGTAAGCAGCGATAGCCATAGCTTCGATTACAGCATGTGGGTCACCTTCCAGGATGGAACGGTCCATAAATGCGCCTGGGTCGCCTTCGTCAGCGTTACATGCTACATATTTCTGGTCAGCATGGTTCATTGCAGCCAGCTGCCATTTTCTGCCTGTTGGGAAGCCGCCGCCGCCACGACCGCGCAGACCGGAGTCAAGGATAGTCTGGCATACTTCTGCTGGTGTCATTTCTGTCAGAACTTTACCCAGAGCAGCATAGCCGTCATAACCGATATATTCTTCAATATTGTCAGGGTCAACAACACCACAGTTTCTCAGAGCAACACGCATCTGGTGTCTGTAGAAATCTGTGTCGTTCAGGGATTTAACTGTGTCGCCCTGTACTGTTTCATCATAAAGCAGGCGTGTAACAATACGGCCTTTGAGCAGATGTTCGTCAACGATTTCTTTAACATCTTCTTCTTTAACCATGCTGTAGAATGCGCCTTCTGGATATACAACAACGATTGGACCCAGAGCACAAAGACCAAAACAACCTGTTTTGATAACTTTTACTTCGTCGTGGAGGCCAACTGCTGCGATTTCTGCATTGAATGCATCAATAATTTTCTGTGAGCCTGAGGAGGTACAGCCTGTACCGCCACAAACCATAACGTGACTTCTAAACATTCTTTACCTCTCCTTATTATTCTGCTTTAAGAGCGCCGATTGTAAATTCTGTTACTGGTTTTTTGCCGATAACATGTTCGGATACAACTCTTTTTACTTTTTCAGCGTCCATTTTAACATATGTAGTTTTTGTGTCGCCTTCGATGATTTCTACTACAGGTTCGTACTGGCAGATGCCGATACAGCCTGTCTGAGAAACAACAGCATGTGTAACGCCTCTTTCAGCCAGTTCTGTGCTGAATGCATTCAGAACAGGACGTGCGCCTGCTGCGATACCGCATGTAGCCATACCTACCAGAATGCGCATTTTGCCTTCCATGCCATCACGAGTGTTTACATTGGCTTTCATTTTGTCTCTGATAGCCTGCAGTTCCCGTAAACTTTTCATAAGTATCAATAACTCCTTTTTAATATTTCAAATTGATTTTCTCTGATAAATTCTTTAATCCACTGTACAACTGACAGGTCTGACAAAGGCATACCCTCCATCACTTCTTTCAGCTGTCGGGTATCGCACACAAACTCACCGTCTTCACCGCGGACGGTGTAAACAAAATCTATGGCTTCGTTCATCTGTATAAGAATGGCCACAGTGTCCCAAACTTCACCCAAAGGGGTAAAATCTATGCTGGCGGTATCAAACACGGCCTTCACGCTGGTACCAACGCCCACCTGTGATGTGATGGTAAAGTGGCCGCCGGTCTGCTCTGCTGCCTGTTTGAACAAAGGAATGCCCAGACCCACCTTACGGGTGGTACGGGAGGTGAAAAACGGGTTTTCCACGCTGGCCAGGGTTTCCCGGTCCATGCCTTTGCCGTTGTCTGTGATGGTAAGAGCCATCATTCTGCCGCCGTCGTACACGTCCAGGCTGATTTCAATCAGACTGGCGCCGGCAACCACAGAGTTCTGTGCAATATCCAGAATGTTTAAAGAAAGTTCCTGCATAAATTAGTCCTGATATTTAGCCAGAATAGCGTCCAGCTCGCTGCCGTCTTCTTTCAGACGACCGTAAACGTCTTCGTTAACTGTGAATACAGGTGCCAGACCGCAAGCACCGATACAACGGGATGCTTCCAGAGAGAATTTACCGTCCAGCTGACAGTCGCCGCTCTGAATACCCAGTTTTTCTTCCAGTTTTTCCAGAATTTTGCCGCTGCCTTTTACGTAGCATGCTGTACCCAGGCAAACAGCGATTTTGTATCTGCCTTTTGGTGACAGTGAGAACTGTGCGTAGAAAGTAGCGATGCCGTAGATTTCTTCCAGGCTTCTGCCTGTGCCTTCAGCAACAATGCGCAGAACTTCTACCGGCAGGTAGCCGTAAACTTCCTGAGCAAACTGCAGTGCTGGCATTGCAGCGCCGGCTTTTTTGCCGTTTTCATCCAGCCATGCTCTCAGCTGTGCTTCCTGTTCAGGAGTGCCGCTGAAAGGCAATTTTGAAATTTTCTTCATATTATCCTCCTATTAATTTGTTAATAAATTAACAAAAAATTGCTGAATTATTACAGAATAATTATATCAAATAAATAATAAGTTATCTATAGTTTTTATTGGTAAAAAATAGCTTTTTTGTGCCAATTTAACATTTTCGACGGAATGACAAAAAAAGACATTAAAATATGTAAATTTTTTATATGTTATTTATAAAAAACTATGATATAATTAGTATGTATATAGCCACTTTATACAATATTTTATCGATAAAACCCATCAAAAAGCACAAATGACGCAGATTGTGGACCATTTACACTGTGGCAGCATATATGCATATCAACCATTATTGGACTGTCATGCAGAGATACAATCCTGCATTTTACAATACATCCCACATTTACAGGAGAAAACAAATGAAAATCAAAGACATTGCCCAGCTGCTCAACGCAGAAATCCTCACACCAGAAATCAGCACAGAAACAGAAGTACACACTGCCTGCGGCAGTGATATGATGAGCGACGTACTGGCCTATGTAAAAGACCAGGCTGTACTGGTAACAGGTCTGAACAATCCGCAGGTTATCCGCACTGCAGATATGATGGATATGGTATGCGTGGTTTATGTACGCGGCAAAAAGCCGGATGAACTGTCACTGGAACTGGCCAGAGATTTTGGTATCTGTGTGCTGACAACTACTACACCTATGTTTGCATGCTGCGGTATTCTCTATGAAAACGGACTGAGAGGTGCCTGATGGAAGCCATTAAATTTGAATATACTGTTTCCGGTGATGATTTCACCAGTGCGGGGCAGGCATCTACTGACCTGAAGCGAAAGCTGAAGGTGATGGGTGTGGACTCAAAAAGCCTGCGCAATATAAACATTGCTCTGTATGAAGGGGAAATAAACCTGGCCATCCACGCCGGCGGCGGTGACATCACTGTGCTGGTTTACCCTGAAAAGGTGGAAATGTATCTGGACGATGAAGGCCCGGGTATCGAAAATATAGAACTGGCACTGACCGAAGGTTACTCCGGTGCCAGTGACGCAGTGCGCAGTCTGGGCTTTGGCGCAGGCATGGGGCTGCCTAATATGAAAAAATACGCAGATGAATTTTACATAGAAAGCGAAGTGGGCAAAGGCACCCACATAAAAATGGTAGTATATCTGCAGTAAAGCGACAAATTGCAAAAATCCAAATATAGCATTATGAAAAAAATATTTTCTGTTATTTTATCTGTCATTGTACTGTGCAGTCTGTTTTCAGGCTGCGCCGGAGGTGCTGTGCAGCAGAGTTCATCACAGCCTGAGTCAAAGGCCACACCGGCAGAAAGCCGGAAACAGCCAATAGAATGGAAAGACGAAACCGTTAAAAAAATGGTTTATGACTGTCTGATGAAAGATTACAGCGAGGATGTATACCCCAGTGAGCTGGAAAAGGTAACCTCGCTGTATATTCTGGCAGACAAAAGAATGAGCTTCAACGGCAGACCTTATGAGGACATAGAACCGGAAAAACCATACGAAATACGCTATTCCGGCACAATGAAAACCGATAATGGCTATGAGCATGTGACTGCCACTTTTACGGAAATGGTACCGCTGTGCCTGGACGACCTTGAATATTTTACCAACCTGGAGGAGTTATATATCCATCTGGTTAATGTGGAAGATTTGTCCTTTGCCAGCCGGCTGCCACAGCTTAAAGCGCTGGGCATGGGCTGCTGTGACATAGATAATCTGAATGGCATAGAAGGTTGCAGCAATCTGCGTACCCTGTATATGCCATACAATAAAATCAGCGACATTTCCCCGCTGTCCGGGCTGAATCTGTGGGATTTGTTCCTGCAGCACAATAATATTTCTGATATTTCTCCGCTGGCTGATATGGAATCCATTCCTGACGAGCTGGTGCTGAGCTACAACAATATCACTGATATTTCCGCATTGAAAGGCGGCGCATTCAACTATCTGAACCTGCGCAACAATAATATATCTGACATTTCCCCTCTGGCAGAATGTAAAGGAATACCTATCCTTTCACTGACATACAACAATATTTCCGATGTAAGCCCACTGGAACATCTGCCAAAGGACTGCACCATTTATCTCCGCGGCAACCCGGTGGAAAACAAAGAAGTGCTGAAAGATTTCAGCAAGGTTTATATGGATTGAAGTTCATAAAATATACCCTGCGGAATGGCTATGGCGGTTCAGCGGGCAAAATTTAAAAATTGATACGATATACTTTTATCTGTTCATATTATTTTTACATTATTTTTACATTTCTATTTTATAATTATATTGCTGCGATATATAAAACCGCAGATTTGTGATAAATATTAAGCTGTTTTCAGGTGATTTTATGGCTAATACATATACTCATTCTGTAACTC
>JAFUNP010000040.1 GCA_017473015.1 Oscillospiraceae bacterium
CAGCCCTGTTTTCAGCAGAGGCATTACGGTTTCCGGTGTTACACCGCCGGCCATCACTGCAAGTATGCTGCGGAACAGCACTACAGGCGCAGAAGAGGATATGATTCTGTTTGCATCTATAAAGTATGGTATGCCGGCCAGCGTCAGGCTTTCCTGCAGTTGATTTTCGTATTTGTCCATCTGCGGGCACACCACAGTAATGTCGTTGTAGGTGAAACCCTGTCGCACCAGCCTGTTTATCTGTGCTGTCACATAGCACACCTCGTCAAACTGGTTTTCAAACTCTGTCACAAACACATGGTTGTTTTCGCAGGGTTCTGTGTCCATACCCTGTAAAAACAGGTCCACATTGGTCAGGTCGCTGTTGGAAAAACGGTAATTTTCTCTCATTACCACCGGCGGTGCTATCTGTTTGTCTATGGCTTTTGCCATGCGTATCAGTTGTGAGGCAGTATTCTGTACAAAGGAAAAGTTGCCTGTGCCTTTTGTGGTGTCGTACAGACTGTCGCAGGTCAGGGCTATGGTTACATCCAGCGCATCCGCCAGCATTTTTTCTATTATTTTCAGCTGTCCATGACTGAAGCTTTCAAACCCGTCTATAAAAATATGGGTGTTGTAAGTGTACTCAAAAGGCAGCATTTCACCCAGTTTACGGTACAAGTCCTCGCTGTCACAGAATTTATCCCCCATCAGTCCGGTATATTCAGAATAAATCAACGCCAGTTCTTTCAGCTTCCGGCTTTTGAGTGGTGCATTCTGCGCCAGTGTATACAACACATCCCGGCTTATACCGCTGCGTTTGAAATCGTCAAAGGTTTCTGCCAGAGAAAAGCTGAAACCGAAATTTGACCGCTGTCTGGAATACAGTGTCAGCATTTTTTTTACATTTTCCACGCTGCGGCGTGCCAGCACAGCTTTGCCGGCAGTGGTCAGCACAGTGGAGGAAATCTTTTTATGATTGGAATTTACATCGCGCAGCAGAGAAGTAAAGCTGAACAGGTCCACCAGGTTTGACTGTGTGTCGTCCAGTGCGGAAAACAGCACCGCTTCACCTGTTTTGGAAAACTGCTCCGGCACTATCAGCAGGCATTTTTCCCCATGCTTTGCCAGAGATACTATTTTTTCGGTTATGTAGGTACTTTTGCCGGTGCCGGCTGTACCGATTACAAATTTCAGCATAAAAACCTCTATGAATAAATCCAAATAAACATTTATTATATTATAATACCATATTATCTGTGCAAAATAAACGCCACAGGCAAAATTTACATATGCTGTATAAACAGGGGGGATGTGCTTAATAATAACCCAAAAAGCGAAAGGAAGTAATGTTATGTTAGGTAAAATTGCGCTGGCTTTATTGATTGTAGGCGGCATAAACTGGGGACTGATAGGTCTGCTCAGCTTTGACCTGGTGGCTTTTATTTTTGGCTCACAGGCATCACTGCTGGCCAGAGCGGTATATACTCTGGTAGGCGTGTCAGCACTTCTGTGCATTCCTATGCTGATGGACGGCAATAATAACATGGAATAACACATACAAATAATATATGGCGGACTATTGTCCGCCATTGTGTTTTTGCACCAAACATAATTTTTGTTGTAAAAATATAAACTTTTGAACCATTATTTGCTTAAATTGTTTAATTCTACAAAATATTGTGAAAAAAGCAGATTTCACACTGATTTTACATTTAAAAGAATATAATATAAGATGCATTATTATGTAATATAAATTCAAAAACTACATTGAAATTATTAAATACATTGGAGATAAAAATGAAAATCAGAGTGGGTATTGATATAGGCAGCACCACTGTCAAGGTAGTGATACTGGACAAAGATGACAATGTGCTGTATCAAAGCTATGAAAGACATTTTGCCAAAGTCCGTGAAAAAGCCGCCGAACAGCTGAAAAAAGCGGCAGATTTTCTCAAAGGCAATCCTCTGACAGTAGCTATTACCGGCAGCGCCGGTCTGGGTGTGGCAAAAGCAGCTGACATTCCTTTTGTACAGGAAGTTTACGCCACAGCCGCCGCTGTAAACAGATATGTGCCACAGGCTGATGCAGTAATCGAGCTGGGTGGCGAAGACGCAAAAATCATCTTCTTCCGCGGTTCACTGGAAGAAAGAATGAACGGCAGCTGTGCAGGAGGCACAGGTGCTTTTATAGACCAGATGGCCACACTGCTGAATGTGGATGTAAACGAACTGGACCGCCTCAGTCTCAGCCACGAAAAAATCTATCCTATCGCCAGCCGCTGCGGTGTTTTTGCAAAAAGTGACATCCAGCCTATCCTGAACCAGGGCGGCAGAAAGGAGGATGTGGCAGCTTCCATTTTCCAGGCAGTTGTGGACCAGACTATCGCCGGCCTTACCCAGGGCCGTGACCTTGACGGCACCATAGTATTTCTGGGAGGCCCGCTGTTTTTTCTGAAAGGCCTGCGCCAGCGGTTTATCGAAACACTGCACCTTGATGCAGAACACGGCATCTTCCCTGAAAATGCCCAGGTTTTTGCAGCTATCGGCGCTGCTATCTGTTCTGACCAGTACGGCGAAACAGATTATGACAGCCTGATTTCCTATCTGGAAAACGCTGTGACAGCTTCCTCAATCAGTGACCCTATGCCACCGCTGTTTGAAAGCGAAGAAGAATACAGAATCTTCTCTGAAAGACACGCAAAAGCAACCCCTGCCACAGTGGATATAGATACATACAAAGGCAAAGCCTGGCTGGGTATCGATGCCGGCTCCACTACCACAAAGATTGTGCTGATGGCAGAAAATGGCGGTATTCTCTACAGCTACTACAGCTCCAACAAGGGCAATCCCGTTTCTGTTGTGAGAGAACAGCTGGAAATCATCTACGAAAAATGCGGTGACAGAATAAAAATCTGCGGCTGCGGCACCACAGGCTATGGCGAAGAACTGATTAAAAACGCCTTCAATGCTGATTATGGTCTGGTTGAAACAGTGGCACATCTGCGTGCCGCCAAATATTTCCAGCCAGAAGTTGATTTTATCATCGACATCGGCGGCCAGGATATGAAATGCTTCAAAATCCGTGGAGGCGCCGTCGACAGCATTATGCTGAACGAAGCCTGTTCCTCCGGTTGCGGTTCCTTTATCGAAACCTTTGCCAAGGCACTGGGCTATGATATAGCAACCTTTGCAAAACTGGGCATTTTTGATAAAACACCTGTTAATCTGGGCAGCCGCTGTACAGTGTTTATGAACTCCAGCGTTAAACAGGCACAGAAGGACGGCGCATCTGTGGAAGATATTTCTGCCGGCCTGTCCATTTCTGTAGTTAAAAACGCTATCTATAAAGTTATCCGTGCCGCAAACGCTGATGACCTGGGCAAACACATTGTTGTTCAGGGCGGCACCTTCCTCAACGATGCTGTTCTCCGTTCCTTTGAACAGGAAATCGGCCGTGAGGTTATCCGTCCTACCATTGCCGGTCTGATGGGCGCTTACGGCGCAGCCCTCTATGCACAGGATATGAACAGGGAAGAAACCACACTGCTGACAGCACAGCAGCTGAAAGACTTTGTACACACAGCACGCCCTGTGACCTGCAACCTGTGTACAAACCACTGCTCACTGACAGTCAATACCTTTGACAACGGCCGCCGCTTTATTTCCGGCAACCGCTGTTCACGCCCTCTGGGCAAGGACAAATCCACACTGCCTAATATCTATCAGTACAAACTGAAACGCCTGCAGGAAATGCAGGGTACAGGCAACGGCACAGGCGCCCGTGGTAAAATGGGCCTGCCTTTCGGTCTGAATATTTACGAAAACCTGCCTTTCTGGTATGAACTGTTCACACAGCTGAATTTTGATGTTGTGCTGTCACCGGTTTCCGACAGAAAAACCTATCTGCTGGGCCAGAGAACGATCCCGTCAGACACTGTGTGCTACCCTGCCAAACTGATGCACGGTCATCTGCAGCGGCTGATAAATATGGGCGTGGAAAATGTGTTCTACCCTTGTATGTCCTATAACTTTGACGAGGGCAAAGGCGACAACCACTACAACTGTCCGGTAGTTGCCTATTACCCTGAACTGCTGGCTGCAAACATGCCTGATGTGAAGAAAATCAATTTTATGAATTTCTATGTTGGTCTGCATCAGCCAAAAGAATTTGAAAAGAAATTCTCCCAGCACATGCTGGAAATTTTTGGTATTCCTAAACGCGAAACTGTAGCAGCTGTAAGAAAGGCTTACACAGCATACAATGCCTATAAAGAAGAAATCCGCACAAAAACCCAGGAATACATAGATTTTGCCCGTGCCAACGGCAAAAATATTATCGTTATGGCCGGAAGACCTTATCATATTGACCCTGAAATCAACCATGGTATCGATGAGCTGATTTCATCCTTTGACCTGGTGGTTATCAGTGAAGACGGTCTGTCCCATATCCTGGACAAAGAACCGAGAAAGGTTCTAAACCAGTGGACATATCAGACCCGTATGTATCAGGCAGCGCGCTACATCTGTTCTCAGCCTGATATGCAGCTGGTACAGCTGGTAAGCTTCGGCTGTGGCATTGACGCCATCACCACAGACGAACTGCGCGACATTCTGGAAGCCGGTGGCAAGCTGTACACCCAGCTGAAAATCGACGATATTTCCAATCTGGGCGCAGTAAAAATCAGAATCCGCAGCCTTATCGCTGCAATGCAGGCAAAGGAGGAAAATTAAATGGCTGAACTTATTTATGACGAAACCGGTCGACTTCTGTTTACAGAAGAAATGAGAAAAGAATATACCATTCTTGTTCCCCAGATGCTGCCTGTACATTTCACAATGATGAGACAGATTCTGGAAAGCTATGGCTACAACTGTGAAACTCTGGGCGGCAACCCACGCGAAATCGTGGACACCGGCCTGAAATATGTACATAACGACACCTGTTATCCTGCACTGCTGGTTATCGGCCAGCTGATGAGCGCTGTACAGAGCGGCAAATATGACAAAGACAAGGTTGCCCTGCTTATCACACAGACAGGCGGCGGCTGCCGTGCCTCCAACTATATTCACCTGTTGAGAAAAGCGCTGAAAAAAGCAGGTCTGGAACAGGTGCCGGTAATCTCGCTGAACCTGTCCGGTCTGGAAAAGAATCCGGGCTTCAAACTGACCATCAATCTGGGTATCAAAATGCTGTATGCTATGGTTTACGGTGACCTGATTGTGCTGCTGGCTAATCAGACACGCCCTTATGAAATCAACAAAGGTGAAACTGACCGGCTGGTTGATTACTGGATGAACAAACTGGTAAAAGAATTTGAACAGGGTGTAAAAATCAGCAAAAAACGCGTAGTTGCCAAAATGGACGAAATCTGCGCAGACTTTGCAAAAATCCCTGTGACAGAAAAGAACAAAACCCGCGTGGGTATCGTAGGTGAAATCTATGT
>JAFUNP010000005.1 GCA_017473015.1 Oscillospiraceae bacterium
AGTTGCAGTAAGCTATGACGGCGGTCTTACATATGTAAGAGTAACAGCCACAGCAACAGGAACTGACGGTACATACAGCTTTACAGCAGATATTACTGCAGGTGCACAGGTGGCGGTAGTAACCGGCGGTGACGTAAACAATGACGGTAAAATGTCAGGTTCAGATATCACCAGACTTAAAGCGGCCTTCCGGGGCAAGACAAGCCTTGACGGCCTGCAGTCAGTAATAGGTGATACAAACGGAGACGGCAAGATTACCGGCTCTGATATAACCAAGCTTAAAGCAGCGTTCCGGGGTAAAACTTCTCTGTCCTGGTAATCTGTAACAGCAGTTAACAAAAGCAGCCTGTCTTGTATGATGACAATGTCAACGGGCATAATATCAATCACACAAAACAGGCTGCATTTAAGTTATATAAATATTGTTATATAAAGGGGATGAGACACAAAGAGGGGGATAAGAAGATTATTGGGCCTGCGGTGATATGTTCAGCAGTTTCACATTATGTAGTGTGTAGGCCGGTAATCTGTTAAACAATTTAATTTGAAGAAAGGACTTAACAATGAAGCAAAAAAGAATTATCAGTATTCTGCTGGCATTTTCTATGGTGTTCACTATGCTGCTGAACAGTGCACTACCTGTATTTGCCACAGATATTGAAATAGGCGAGGGCAGTACGTGGGAAGGCGCAGATACTGTTCTTGACGGAAGTATTGCAAGCGGGTCTTGTGGTGATAATATCACATGGCGTCTCGATCACACAGGTACATTGACTATAAGTGGTACTGGCGCTATGGAGAATTACACTATAGCATATGATCCGGCGACCAATGAAAATGTCGGTGATGCGCCCTGGCTGGTTTATTCAGAATATATTACAGATGTTGTAATAAAGTCCGGTGTGACAACTATAGGAAGTTATGCGTTTTATATGTGTACATCACTTGAATCTGTAACTATTCCGGATAGTGTAACATCTATAGAGAAATTTGCATTTGACGGTTGTTATTCACTTGAAAGAGTATATTACAATGGTACAGAAGAACAGTGGGAAGCGATTTCTGTATACGAATGCAACGAAGAAATGACTTCTGCCACAATAATTTGTCTGGCAGAAGAATATACAGTAAATACAATATGCTACATCGAAACTGAAAGTGGTGGTTACGAATCTCACAGCAGTGGTAATACATCATTTACTGTAAAAGGTGGCGAAAAAATTACTGAACCGGAAATCACAGATATTCCGGAGGGCTACAGCCTGTACCCACGAGGCTGGAATACCATTAACTATTACTGGGATTTTGAAAATGATGTAGTAACTGATGATATGACCCTTGTAATGTGGATCAGAAGAGACAGAACGATGACATTTGATACTTTGGGTAGATGTGAAGCACCTGAGCCAGTAGCAATGCCTTGTTATACATATCTTTATGAAAATATTGCCTCTTTACCACAGGGTGAAACAGAAGACGGCTACTGTCTGCAGGCATGGTATTATGAACCGGAATATATCACTCCGGTTACATTGGAAACAGATTATGTACATGCTGATGTAACTGTTTATGCAAAATGGGCACAGCTGCATTCAACAGCGACAGACCTGCCGGGTGATGTAAGATACGATGTTACAATTCAGTACTATTCAGAATACGATAACGAAACACATGTTATCAGTGAAATGACAGTAAATGAATTACGTCAGCTTGCAGAGCCTGAAATCGATATTCCAGAAGGTTATCATCAGGATATATACGGCTGGCAGTACTACGGCTATGACGATGAAGGCAATTATGTAAGCGGCACATGGGATTTTGAAAATGATACAGTAAATGCTGACATTACAATTTACACCAGCGTATACCCTTACAGAACAATCACATTTGATACATTGGGCAAATGTGATACACCTGCTGCAGTAACAGTGCCTACATACGGACTGTTGGGTGACTATATTGACACACTGCCAACAGGCGAATCAGAAGACGGCTACTGTCTGGCAGCATGGTACTATGATACGGCCTATACAAACCCTGTGACACTGGAACTGGACAGACTGTCCAGTGATGTTACAGTATATCCTCTTTGGGCACAGCTGCATGCAACAGCATCAGACTTACCGACTGAGGAAGATATTATCGCCGAAGGCGAATGTGGCGATAACGGTGACAATGTAATCTGGACACTGTGTGCTGACGGTGAACTGATAATCAGCGGCACAGGTGCAATGGCTGATGTAAGTGGCAACTGGTGGAATGCTTATTCTGACGATATTACAAAAGTAACTGTGAAAAATGGTGTTACAAAAATATCCATGCAGGCTTTCAGCGGTATGACAAATCTTAAGGAAGTCAGTCTGCCGGATACATTGACATGGATAAGAGAATTTGCATTTAACGGTTGCGAATCTCTGGAAAAAATCAACATACCATCAAATGTAAAAACAATGGAATGGTTTATATTTGATGGATGTACAATGTTAAAAACAGCCGGACCGGTTGGCAGTGGATGCAATATTGAATTCGGATGGGATAAAGAAATCCCTGCAAAAGCATTCCAGCATTCAAATGCATCACTTAACAGCGTAATTATCCCTTACGGCATCGAAAAGATTGGTGATGAAGCTTTCTTCTCATGTATGAATATTACAGAAATTACACTGCCTGAAACTGTAACAAGCATCGGATTCAATGCTTTTGGTGCATGTAACAACCTTAAAACAGTTAACCTTCCATCAAGTCTTGAAGAACTTGGAGCTCAGGCATTCTGGGGATTCAGTCAGATTGAAAGTATAGTTATTCCTGATGGCATAACAGAAATCAAAGATATGACATTCCAGCTTTGTGAAACACTGAAAGAAATAACAATACCTGCAAGTGTTATGACTATAGGCAATGCTGCATTTGATGGTGCTGCATCTTTGACAGATGTATACTACACCGGTACAGAGGCACAATGGAACAGCATGTCAATCGGCTCAAGTAATGAATCTCTGACAAATGCTACTATCCATTATGGCATGGAAGACCCTGAATACACTGTAACAATCGAATACGGTGTAGAGGAGGATGTATTAAATAACTATAGCAATATCACATTGGATACACTTACTGTTAAACACGGCGAAAAAATCGAAGAGCCTGTACTGGAAGTACCAGAAGGCTACAGCATGAATCCTCATGGCTGGAATTACTATGGTACAGATGATGATGGCAATTCTATAAGTGGCAGCTGGGATTTCAATACAGATACAGTATTTGAAGATATTACAATTGCTATACTTATCAGTAAGGACAGAACAGTTACCTTTGATACATTGGGCGGATGTGAAGCACCTGCTCATGTAACAGTGCCTAAACACGGTATGCTCATATCACTGCCGACAGGTGAATCCGAAGACGGTTACTGCCTGTCTGCATGGTACTATGAGCCTGAATATATCAGACCGGTAACTCTGGAATATGATGAGATATTCGAAGACACTACCATTTACGCCAAGTGGGAACAACTGCATGCTACAGCATCTGATCTGCCATCTGACAACACATATGATGTAACAGTTCAGTATTATTCTGAATATGATAACGAAACACATGTTATCTATGAAATGACAGTAAATGAATTCAGTCAGCTTCCAGAACCTGAACTGGCTATTCCAGAAGGTTACCATCAGGATATTTACGGCTGGCAGTATTACGGCTATGACGATGAAGGCAACTATGTAAGTGGTACATGGGATTTTGAAAAAGATATAGTAAGCGCTGATATCACAATTTATACCAATGTATACCCTTACAGAACAATTACATTTGATACTCTGGGCAGAGTTGATACACCTGCCGCAGTAACAGTGCCTACATATGGCCTGCTGGGTCAATATATCGAAACACTGCCAACAGGTGAAACTGAAGACGGCTACTGTCTGAAAGCATGGTACTATGACACAGACTATACAAACCCTGTGACACTAGAACTGGACAGACTGTCCAGCGATGTAACTGTATACGCCAAGTGGGAACAGCTGCATGCTACAGCATCTGACCTGCCAGGTGAAGACGAATCCGAAACAAGCGGTACTTGTGGTGATAATCTTACATGGACATTTGATGAAGCAACCGGCACACTGACTATCAGTGGTACTGGTGCAATGTGGAGTCCAGCTACTGAATCCGCAAAATATGAAGAATATATAAATGCATGGAATGAGCTTGATAACACATCCATCGGAATAACTGCCATTATAATAGAAGAAGGAGTTACTGATATTTCATCATTTGCTGGATTAACAAAAGTAAAAAGTATCAAAATGGCAGATTCTGTTACAAATACAGATGAAGCTACATTTGCAAATTGTACAAGCTTGCAGGAAGTAATTCTTTCTGAAAATCTTACATATCTGGGATACAATTTATTTGATAGTTGCACAAATCTTGAAACTATAGTTTTACCAGATGCTGTAACAAGTATTATGTTTGAAGCGTTTAAAGATTGTACAAATTTGAAAGAAATTACAATTCCAGAAAATGTATCATCTATATGGGAAAGCGCATTTGCTGGCTGCACCAATCTAACAACAGTGTATTTTGGTGGTAATAGCGAACAGTGGAATTCTATAAGAGTAGACAGTAATAATGATTCACTGCTTAATGCAACAATCATATTTAAATCAACAGAGATAGAACCAACTCCGACACCAACCCCAGAACCCGAAACAGTAAGTAACGGCACCTGTGGCGACAGCCTTACATGGACACTTGATTCTGAAGGCACATTAACTGTCGGCGGAACCGGTGCTATGGCTGATTATGAATATACAGTTTATGGTCCTTGGTACGAACACGAAAAAGACATCAGGAAAGTTGTGATTGAAGAAGGCGTGACATCTATAGGCCAATATGCATTTACATACTGTTCTGTGCTTGAAGAAGTAATTATGGCAGACAGTGTGGTAACAATAGGTTGGGGCTCATTTGCATATTGTCCGTTGCTTGAAGAAATAACAATACCTGATGGTGTTAAAGAAATTGAAGATGTAACTTTCTACGAATGTACATCACTTAAAGTGGTACACATCCCTGAAAGTGTGGTAACAATAGGTGTAGATTCATTCAGAAACTGTTCTGCTCTCACAGATATTTACTATGGCGGTTCACAGCTTTTATGGACTGCTACTGGTTTTGATGAAAATTATCCGGAACTGGAAAATGTGACTGTTCATTTCGCAAAAGAAAATGAAAACATCACAGGTACCTGTGGCGATAATCTTACATGGACACTTGATTCTGAAGGTACGCTGACCATCAGCGGTACAGGTGCTATGAATACAAGTGTTTACGATGTATACGATATAGCTGACATACCATGGTACGACTACAGACTTGGCGTAAATAAAATCGTAATCGAAAATGGTATTACAAATATAGACGATTATGCTTTCTATAACTGCAGCAATCTTACACAAGTAACAATCGGTGAAGATGTGACACGGATAGGAGAGGAAGCATTCCGTTATTGCAGCTCACTTGAGACAATAAATATTCCGGAAACTGTAGCGGATATAGGCGCAGCAGCATTTGGCAGTTGTACAGCATTGCGGTCTGTAAACTATGGCGGTAATGAAGAACAGTGGAATGCAATTGTAGTTGGTGAAGGTAATGAATGCCTTGTAGAAGCAGAATTCACTTTTGCTGAAACACCAGAAACCAGACACACCGTAGTACTTGTTTATCCGGAATTTACTTCAGCTGTATTGATGGAGTCCGAAGCAGTTGAAGAAACAGGCGAAAATACATATTCAGTACTTTATGGTGAAGAAGTGACTATTGAAGTAACTTCTCCATCCTGTTATAAGGATGTGCGTTACCTGATTAATGGTGTGGACCAGTTTGACAATGTTCTTGTTGTTACAGAGGATGTAACTGTTGAAATAGACTTTACTGTTGAACATATAGAAGGTGCGGTATCAGAAGAGAATATTATTGATGCCACATGCAGCCAGCCAGGCAGCTATGAAGAGGTCGTTCGCTGCGAAGGCTGTTCTGAAGAACTGTACAGACAGACAATATCTATACCGGAAATCCCTCATACAGAAGATACCCGTTATGACGATGTTGTTGACCCGACATGTGTAGAACCTGGTGAATATTATGAAACACTGTACTGTACAGTATGTGATACTGTGTTCTCATCTACATTGGTAGAAGTACCAGCTACAGGTCATACAGCTGGCGAAATTGTAGTTGAAAATGAAAAAGCAGCTACATGTACAGCAAATGGCTCTTATGATAATGTGACTTATTGCGAAGTCTGCTCTGAAGAACTTTCAAGAACTACAGAAACAATAGAAAAAACAGGTCATAATTATGAAACGGTATACTATCAGCCAACATGTACAACTTCAGGTTATTATACTATGACATGTACATACTGTGGCACAAGCCAGTCTTTCAATTATGCTGACCCATTGGGCCATAGCTATGAAGCTGTAGTTACACCACCAACAGAAACTGAACAGGGTTACACAACATACACATGTTCAACTTGCGGTGACAGCTATGTTGACAGTTATACAGACCCTACAGGTCCAAGTGAAGAAATTGAAATCGAAGTGGAGAACACAGCTTCCACAGCTGGTGCAACAGTTGCCGAACCTGAAGGCGGATGGACAGAAGGCGAAAATACCTTTACAGTAAGCGCTGAAAAACCATGCGTAGTTGTAGTAAGCTACGACGGCGGCCGGACTTACACAAGAGTAACAGCTACAGCAACAGGCACTGACGGTACCTACAGCTTCACAGCAGATATCACTGCAGGCGCACAGGTGGCGGTAGTAACCGGCGGTGACGTAAACAACGACGGTAAAATGTCAGGTTCAGATATCACCAGACTTAAAGCGGCCTTCCGGGGCAAGACAAGCCTTGACGGCCTGCAATCAGTAATAGGTGATACAAACGGAGACGGCAAGATTACCGGCTCTGATATAACCAAGCTTAAAGCAGCATTCCGGGGTAAAACCAATCTGTCCTGGTAATACGCTTTAATATATAAAAGAAAGGAAAATAAAATGAGCACAAAAATCAAAAAAATTGTTTCATTGGTACTCAGTCTGACACTTATGTTCAGTCTGTGTGTCCCTGCTTATGCAGCCAATGAAACAAACACACTGGGTGTTACATTTGATGTAACACTTGACAACCCTGCATTGACTCAGAGCGCTTCTGACCAGACTGTAGTAATGACACTGAAGGCAAATCAGGGCATTTCAGTTGATGGTTTCAGCGGTAATGTTGTTGTAGATTCTCCTATAACAATTGCTGCTATTTCAACAGCTGATGAAAATATTCCTGTTGATGCAGCTGGCACTAATGTGGCAACAGGTGCATTTTATGGCACCACTGCAGACATGGAGAATGCAACAGGTGTTACAGAACTTATCAAAGTAACTCTGACAGTACCTGCCAATACAACAGGTACTTACAATGTGGGTGTTCAGGGTCTGGAACTTACATCTGATTATGGCACTGTTTGGGAATCCGCAGCTACTGCTTCCACAACCCTCACAATCGAAGAAGCTGCAGCACCAACTGACGGCTATGCAGCAGGTATCTCCACAATCAACAACCCTGTTGCTGTTGACCAGGCTGTAAACGTGGTTGTAAATGCACAGCACAGCGAAGATACACAGTATGCAGCAGCTGAAATCGTTCTTACTTATGACAGCACCCTGCTGACATTCAACGAAGGTGCATCTGTGCTGGGTGCAGCTACAGTAAAAGACAATGCCGGTACTCTTACACTGGAAGACTACGGCGAATTCAAAAATCTTGGCGATGTTTACACAGTGGCATTTACTGCAAAAACAGCAGGTAATGCAGCTGTAACACTGACATCTGCAAAATTCATTGATAAGGAAAATGCAGTAGCACAGGACCTTATCGATGCAACAATCAGCCCTGCAACAATCAATGTAACTGTAAACGAAAAAACATTCGATGTTACACTGCCTGATATTTTTGCAGGTGATTCTGTTGTAACAAACGGTCAGGACTACACATTTACAGTAACAGATGGCGACAACTATACATATACAGATGTTAAAGCAACAATTGATGGTGTGGAAGTTGAAGTTATCGACAATGGCGACGGCACATACACAGTTAAAAATGTAACTGGTGAACTGGTTATCACAGCTACACGTACAGAAAAATCTTATACTGTAACATTTGAAGGTGAAGGCGCTGAAGATGCTGAAGCTCTCGAAGGCCAGCCAACAACAGCTACATACAACACAGACCTTGAATTCACTCTGCCAACAGCTGATAACTATGCTTATGCAGTTGCAAAAGTAACAATCGGCGGCACAGAATACACAGGTTACTCTGTAGAAAATGATGTTGTTACAATCGCTGGTACAGCAATCACAGGTGATATCGTTATCGAAATCAGCAAAACACAGACAGAAGCAACTGTTAAAGTAGAAGGTACAGGCGCAGGTGCAGCAGCGGGTTATGAAACATCTGCTACTATTGGCGAAAGCTACACACTGACAATCACTCCTGAAACAGGCTATATCTACACAGTAACTGCCACAATGGGCGGCGGAGATGTGGAACTGGTTGAAGACACAGATGCAAATACATACACAATCGAAACAGTATCCGGCGATATCGTATTTACAGTTAACCGGAAAGTAGTTGTTGAAGGTGTAACACTCAGCGAATACCTGACAGTTGACGGCAGCAAAATGTGGCTGGTTATCAACGAAGCTACACTGGACGAAGGCAAAACAAGCACTTACAACGGTGTAAATATGTTCTGGTCTGACAGCTATGGTGAAGCTGGTGCATACTGCTACCTGGTAGTTGCTGACGAACTGACTATTGATGAAGCAAAAGCAAACATCGGTATCTATGACGGCACAGCTACAAAACTGGCCGGCGGTATGGACGTAAACAAAACAGGTGTAATTGACGCAGCTGACGCACAGCTGGTACACAATATGTACAACGCTTACTACAATGGCTTCACAACAGACGCAACAATGGAAAAATTCCTTGAAGCTGACGTGAACGCTGACACACTGGTAGATGTTAAAGACGCAACAGCAATTATCAATGAACTTCTCAAATAATATCGTCTGAAAAAAACAATAATCACACTCCTGTGAAAACAGGAGTGTGATACTGTATCAAGGAGATAATATGAAAAGAAGAATACAATCTCTTGCAATAGCAATGGTACTGATTTTCAGCTTTTTTCCTTTGCAGAGCTTTGCTGCAGAAGAGGAAAAAACATTTACATATCAGCTTACTGTTGACGGCAAGGACACAAAAAGGGTAGAGACAGGCGATATTATAACTGTAATGCTTAAGCTGCGCAGAACGGATGCAGAAGAAAATTACAATATGCACTCCATGCAGGATGAAATTCGCTATGACAGCACTTTTTTCAGGCTGGTGGAGGGTGGCGCCATTACTTCTCCCGGTATCACCGTTACAGATATTGCAATGGTAGACCATCACAGGGAATACTATATGAACTATCTGTCTTTTTCGGATAATGAAGTATGGAACCCTGAAACAATAATAGGCAGTTTTCAGCTGGAGGTAACGGCAGAAAACGGCATAACAAACCTTACCAATCAGGATTTTCTGGTTTCATTTCCTGATGGCAGTGGCTCTTATGAATGTACTGCCACAGGTGTAAAGGTTATTCTTTCAGAAGACTGTACGGTTGTTTTCGAGACCAACGGCGGCTCTGATGTGCCGCGGCAGACTGTAACACAGGGTAATAAAATCACCCGTCCCGAAGACCCGGTGAAAGAAGGATATACTTTTGCAGGATGGTACAGTGATTATGAACTGACACAGCCTTGGGATTTCGGCAAAGATACAGTAGAATACAATATGCATCTGTATGCAGCCTGGGCTGAAGGCACACAGGCAGGCACTGCACCTGGCGGAACACCAAAAGGCAAGTGTTGCTGCTGGCTGTGGCTGTTGCTTCTTATTATTGCATATCTGGTTTACCGATATTACAAAAAGAAAAAAGAAGAAGAAAACAAAATAAAAAGAACTTAAAATAAAAATCTGACAGTAATGAGAGCTGATATGTGAAATATCATATCAGCCCATTATTATAGTTTTGGAATTTTTATCTCTCTGTTCTCTGCGGAAGGCAGGGAACAGAGAATGTGTACATAAAAAGATATTTTCGGGAAGTATTTATGGATAAAACAATGCAGGAAAAGCTGGCACAGTATCTTGTGCTGTATGCTCTGGCGTATATTATGTTTAAAATACCGCAGACACACTATATATGTATAGTAAACAACCTTTATTATTCGCAAATTGCAAAGGTTATCTATATCTGCACCATCTATGGTATAGTGGCGGTTGTGTTTGCATTGTGTATATTCCGAAAAAGTATAAAGTTATCAGAGTATGAGCTGCTTTTTTCTGTGCTGATAATATTGCTTCTGCTGTGCTGTCATAATGCCCTTTCGAATCACAAGGCAATTTATGGCGAACCGGGCAGAAACGAAGGTTTGCTGATGCTGCTGTGCTATTACACTGTATTTTATACAGCCAGATTGCTTACTGACGAAAAAATCCGTACAGCATTAATAAATATTTTTCTGGCCATTACAGCAGCTCATGCCCTCTACGGTCTGGGGCAGTTTTTTGAATTGGACCGGCCATTTATATATGATGCCTATCATTATGCTGTCAGTGGTGTAGCCGGAAACCCTAATTTTATGGGCTCCCTGATGGTTATGGCCTGCGGTGCTTGTCTTGGTATGCTGATATACACAAAAAATCTGTTATGGAAAATAATATATGGTGCATTGATGCCGGTTTTTATGGCAACACTTATTTTCACAAAAACCATGTCTGCCTATGTGGGACTGTCTGCAATAATACTTACCCTGTTTCTTATATATGTAAGAAAGATTTACGGGACAAAAGGCAGAAAAGCAGCTGCAGCTTTTGTAGGCATAGCCGTTGTCAGCGGACTGGTACTGTTATATACCGTGGACAGGCTGGCTTACGGTATTGTTACTGCAGAAATCACCGGTATAATCAACCAGATGAAAAACGGAGTAAATATTGAAACCTTTGCATCCGGGCGCTTTCTTATATGGTCAAATATTTTCAAAATGCTTCCGGAATATCTACTTTTCGGTGTAGGTATTGACGGGCTGAAAAGACCTTATTCTGACAGATTTGGATTGTTTAAGGGGGCATTCCTCGATAAAGCACACAATGAGTTGATTCATGTACTTATTACAATGGGTCTGCCGGTATTGATATGCTATATCGTTCTTTATACTTTTACGGCAAAGGATTTGTCCGGAAAAATAAAAGGGAACAGCAATAAACCGGTAAATATGGCATTGTTTCTGGCGATTACAGGTTATCTGACACAGGCAATGTTTAATATCAGTGTAATTGATGTAGCGCCGTATTTCTGGATATTGTTGGGCCTTGCAGCAAAGCCGATGATAGAATAAAATGTAGCGGAATATACGACTACAGGTGCTGTTTTGTTCCTTATAATGGATTCAAATAAAATAACACGCAAAAATTCCACCTTATCGTCACGGCGGAGGTACTTGTGCTTAAGAAATATCCCATAATTCAAGCATTAGAGCCCTGCCATATTGATAGGTTGCCGGCGGTCATAAGGTCTGTCTCGCTCTTGTTAGTTTATATTATCAATGTGGGCTGTACAGATTGTGTAGCCAGTTTTTGTTTCTATAAGTCCGGATTATTTGTTAAATTTAGTAAAATTCGGAGAAACTGATAAAAAGCAGTATATAGATATACTCAAAATAAAAACCTCTGTTGTATACGATAAAGATATATAACAGAGGTTTTATTGTATTTGAGCTATAGACTGTTTCATTTTTTTAATAAATCTATCAGGAGGCATGCTGCTTTTTTGCTAATATCGTCTATAGTTACTTTTTCAATCATTACTTTTGCAAGCTCTCTGGCCGTATGGCGCATACGGCCTAATCTGACTGCGTTTGTAAGAGACAGCAAAAATCTTGTTTCGTAAGGCAGATAGCGTCTTTTGGCATTTTAGGTCAAATTCCAGAAATTAACTGCTATATTGGCAGGGCTTTATTAATCATAGGAAAATTTGTAAGTGCTGTAGGCCTCATAGATATATTGCCTTTATACACAATCTTTTCTGCGCAGTAGAAATAAACATGATATTCATTATCCCTTTTTTCTATGTAAAACAAAGCCCGGCTATCATATAGACAACCGGGCATATTTATTTTACGTTGTTTCCTTTAGGAGATTCAGGCTGCGTGAGGTGTTTTCCTGGAGAGAGCGTATGCCGCCACAAAGCAGATAACCTGGACTGTGATGATAAGAATGAAGAAAGACAGGAAAGAACCTGTCCGGTCATACATAATGCCAACCATAGGTGAAGAAATGGCAACCACCGCATTGGACATGCTCAGCAGAAAGCCCTGATATTTTCTGGTGCCTTCATAACCGAAAGCCGCCATGGTAAGACGATTTATGCCCATATTGGACAGAGCGGCCATCATTCCGTATGACAGTGTGCCTACGCACATGCCCACAGCAGAAGTAGGCAGAAGAATAAACAGCGCAGCACCTGCGATAACACAAGCCTGCAGTACCATAGTTGCCTTTGGCGCTCCGATTTTGTCTATCAGAACCCCATAAAAGAATTTGGAGGTAACATTTCCCAGCATAAGTATGGAGGAAAGGGTGGCCGCAAAGGTCACTGAAAAGCCGTTTCCTATGGAGAACATATTAAGATAGGAGGAGAACAGAGACGGAAGTCTTGCCCCTGCCACAATAATCATGATAAGTATAAATACCGTTGTGGATTGTGAAAAAACAGATGTACCGTCCTGTACGGCTTTTGCTTTTGGCTGGTTGTTTTCGGGAACGGGTTTTCTGAACATGAGAAAAATTGCCGGTACCATTATGCCTATGGCCACAAGGGACAGTATCATAATGCCCTGTGCGGCGGAAAATCTTTCAAAAAGAAAGGAGGCCAAAGGGTTGGAAATCATACCGCCAAGACCCGCACAGGCAGATGACAGCCCCACTGCTGAGCTGGGATTTACTGTTATCCATTGATTTATTATGTATGGAATTATGATTGATACTGTGGAAACACCCAGTTCAATCATTACTCTTGATAAGTAGAAAAGCGGTGTGTCTGCGAAAAGAGCCAGAAACATCAGCCCGCAGGTACTCAGCATGTACATACCTGTAAAATAGTATTTTTTCATAGGCTGGCTGAGTCTGAAAATAACAGAACCCAGCAGCATGGAAGCAAAAATCTGAGTTGCATATCCTGCTGTGGTGTATATGGATATTTTTGTCATAGGAAAATCATATAATGTGCGCACCGCCGCCAGTACTGTGGACTGGCTGTTGAATATGAAACCGCCCAGGCCCATGTAATAAAGACATGCGCCGATGAGAACAAGCTTCTGGTCTTTGTTGTAATGCTTGAACATAATCATCACCTCTCCGGATAAATGGTATCACATTGCCAGGCTTTTTTCAAGGAAGTATCCGCGCATTGCACCCTGTTTTTGTCGAACAGCGGAAAATTGTATATAAGATATTATAGGAGAGGGAAAAGGATTTTTAACAGTGCGGGTTATCCTATGCTCTTGACTTTAACCTATCAACTTGATATTATAAATCTGAAATAAATACAACATACTCATCGGAGGATGTTGCGTTCGTATATGCAACGCCGGATAAGATGTGTCTCAAGGTTTTTTGCGGAGGTGTGCTCACCGTATGGAGCGCTGCCGGATAAGGAAAATGCTTTGCGGCATTCATCTTATCCGGCGTTTTTATTTAAAAAGGAGAAAAATTATGGAAAAATCAGTAAATGGCGTTCTTCTGACCACAGAGTTCACAATGGAAGATGTGGAAACATCTATACGCAGACAGAGAGAAATCTTCGGTGGTGAATTTGGTTTTCTGGACTCGTCTCACCCTTATGCTGAAAAAGCCATCAGAGAGTTTGTAAAAACATGGCAGGCAGAAAAAGACTTTATGCTGGTGGCAAAAGCCGGTGACCGTTTTGTGGGCACAATCACATTTATGGGTGAAGAAAATGGCGTGGGCAGACTGCGCTTCCTCATAGTGGAACCGGATATGCGCGGAAAAGGTCTGGGTAAGGCTATAGTGACTACTGCCCTTGAGTGGGCAAAGGATATGGGTTACAGCCACATCTATCTTTCCACCCACAGCATATTGAATACAGCCAGACGGATGTATTCAAAGCTGGGATTTGTGAAAACCGGCGAAGAATCCGCTGAGGAAGTATGTCCTGGTGCTATGGAAGAAGTATGGGAAATTGATGTTTAAATTGTACTGTCATATCATGGACATAGTGTTGTTTCTGTAAAACTGGATTTATGTAATTCCGGATAAGGCATCTATATAAGTCTGTTACAAATAAACCCGTCATCAGATGATAAATCCGATGACGGGTTTTGATTTTTATTTAAAAATGGGGATTATCCGGGAATGCTGTCCCATCTGGGCAGGCGATGCAGAGCGCGAACAATATTGCATTCGTCCAGCAGTGTGCCGTCTCCGTCACACATTGTGGCATACCACATAGGATTTGCCAGTTTGCCGTCTTTCAGCAGTTTTTCCTTGCTGCTGCCGTATTGATAATGCAGATGGCTGATAAGGCCACCCTCGTTTTTTGCTTCTCTTTCCGGCATCGGCTCCATTGCAAGCATATAGCGGAAAGGACAGCCGTCAGGTGCGCTTTCTGCCACAAAGAGAAAATTTTCTTTTCCCTCCAGACCTTTTGGAACTATTTCTGACAGCATATAGTCATAGCTGCCCAGAGAGTCCCCGTTTTCAGCCAGCCAGTTTATGTTCATACCTGCGTCGGCCGGTGTGATAATCCAGCCGCCCAGACGCAGAGCGCTTTCGGCAGTTTTTGTTTCACAGGCCATCCGCCAGAATGTTTTTGCGCCGTTTTTCAGCATAGGTATTTTGTCTGCCAACCGTTCAGCTTCAGCCCAGCACCGAACCATAGCAGGCTCGCTGCTGTAAATATATTTTTCAAAGTTTGTCCAGCTTCCCAGCCAGTCTTTCTGTTTGAATTCCATATTATTTCTCCTTGTCATCAAGATATATTACTCGGTCACACCAGCCTGCCGCCAGCTCCTCGTCATGGGTTATAACCAGCACGGCGGTGTTTTGTTCCTTCAGCTTACTCAGCAGCTGTGCCACCTGTGTCATGTGATAATAGTCCAGTCCGCTGGTGGGTTCATCAAGCACAATGAACTCCTTGCCGGACAGCATGGCACATGCTATTGCCACGCGCTGTTTCTGCCCGCCGGAAAGACTCATAGGGTGACGGTCTGACATCTCCAGCAATCCCAGGGCTGCCAGAACTTCGTCGCACATTTCCGGGTTTGCGGCGCCCAGCAGTACTTCTTCACGTACACTGTCTGAAAACAGCTGGTAGTTTACATCCTGCATAACCATAAAGCTGTGCCTGATTCTGTCTTTGTCTTTTGCAGGAGCTATGACACCGCTTACCGGCTTCAGCAGACCGCACAGAGTTTTGGCCAGGGTACTCTTGCCCACACCGTTATGTCCCATAAGTCCTACGATTTCACCTTTATGTATTTCAAAATCGGGAACATAGTAAACCGGACTGTTCTTGCCATAGCCTACTGACAGATTTTCAGCCCTGATAACCGGGCTGTCGCCAGCAGGGCGGTTTTTGCTTTTTTCAACAGCCTGACGATGGTATGGAGAAATATCCAGTGGGCGCAGTCCCATAGACTGCAGTGTTTCCACAGGAAGCTTTCTGAAATCATCGGCACTCCATTGACCTTTCAGTGTGCCGTTTTCGAAAAAGCAGTATCTGTCAGCAATGTCACTTATCCATGCAAGTCGGTGTTCAGCAATAATAATTGTGGTACCCTCTGCTTTTTTCTTTGCAATCATATCGTGAAGGTGGGCGATTGCCTTATAGTCCAGATTGCTGGTAGGTTCATCCAGCACCAGCAGCTGTGGTTTCAGCATACAGGCAGCGGCAAAGGCTATACGTTGTTTTTCACCGCCGGACAGTCTGAAAATACTGCGGTCCAGCAGGTATTCTATGCCGAACTCAGCGGCACATTCTGCCACTCTTTCCTTTATCCGTGCCGATGGCATACCCATGTTTTCACAGGGAAACGCCAGCTCAGCGGTGGTGTCTACATTGAAGTACTGTGTTTTGGGGTTCTGAAAAACACTGCCCACCACAGGGACATAATCCTCTATGGCGGCCCGGCCTACCTGCAGACCAAAAGTGGCACAGCTGCCTTCCAGTTCACCATAGAAAAAGGACGGGGACAGACCGTTTACCAGGCGGGTGAGTGTGGTTTTGCCACAGCCGCTTTTGCCACACAGTACTACACATTCACCGGGGTTAACTGTAATATTCAGACTTTTCAGCGCCTTTGTGTCAGTGCCGTTGTACTGAAAGGAACAGTTTTCGCTTTTTATCATTACATAACACCTCCCAGAAACAGGACAAATGGTATTGTACACAGCACCATGTACAAGTAGTCTGTTTTTGTCATTTTTATTTCTGTCATTGATGTGTGTACACCCGGCATACTGATGCCCTTTGTCATAGACGCCACGGACAGGTCCTGCGCCACATTGTTGCTGTTCATCAGCAACGGAATAAGTATGTATTCCAGTGACTGCACGGGGTGACGCAGCAATGCCATGTTACCTGTGGCTATACCGCGCAACGCCATGGCATTGCGAATATGGCGGTAGTCCTCTGCTATTGTGGGGAAAAACCTGACCACTGTGACACAGGGGATGATTATTACTTCAGGAATTTTCAGCTTGCGCATGGCACACACCATTTCGCCCACTGTTGTGGTGGAAAAAGCATAACCACCGGAAATCACACAGGGCAGCATCATCCTGATGCCTACAGACAGCATAGACAGGAAATTCAGCACAAAGCCCTCTGCAATGGGTATGACAAACAGGTCTGCCGCCACCAGAGACAGGTATACAGCGGTCATGCGGAGGCCGCTTTTTGTTTTTCCGGACAGAAAATACAGTGACAGCAGCAATACCACCAGCATAATCTCTGTCCGCAGGCTGACATGAAGAAACAATGTCAGATTTGACAAAACAAGAAGAAACAGCTTTGCGCGTGGGTCTAAACGGAGCTTCATCAGACGATACCGGCCTTTACAAAGTGCTTTTTAATCATTTTCTGACCGAACCAGCCACCGATAAGAGCACAGACCAGTGTGGCGACAACCGCAAAGACAAAAGTACCCATATTGATATTTGCAAACAGCTCTGCTATGTAAACTGCGTCTTTACCGCGGGCTTCAAGATTTGCTACATATGCGTCTTTCATAAACCACATTGGCAGCACCGGTCCGAACAGTCCGTAGGAAAACAGCACATAGCTGAACAGAAGACCTTTTCTGCTTTTGTAACTGCCGGCCTTGGCCACAAAGTCTGCCACTATACCCATTACGATATTGGCAGCAAAGGAAACGATAAAATGGCCTGATGTCATAAAGAACATACCCATAACAATGCCCATAACGGATATGCCGCCGA
The DNA here is from genome assembly GCA_017473015.1 of Oscillospiraceae bacterium. Lineage (GTDB taxonomy): Bacteria > Bacillota > Clostridia > Oscillospirales > Ruminococcaceae > RGIG3102. The sequence continues at coordinate 17,638 of JAFUNP010000005.1, forward strand.
ATTTCTGCAGCTTGGCTGCCAGCAGCATATATACACTGCCGCTGATAAGTGCGCATACAGCAGGCAGGACAACATTGTTAAAACCGGGGAACAGTGCGGCGCTGCTGAAAGTGGCGATTGTCACAAGCACAAAATACAATGCTGTGAAAACACCTATGGAAATAAGGTCAGGTACAGTAAGTTTATTTGTTGGTTTCATCTGTGAATCCTCCGTGAATTAAATTTATTCTAAAGTTAGCGATTGCTAACTTATTTCCGTAAAAAATGGTGTGTGCCATTTTATTTAAAAATACAGGCGCACACCCCCTGTGCCATCCGGCGCAGGATAGTTCTGTAATTTTCAGGAACTGTTTTTCGCAGGTAAACTGTGGAGATAAGAGCGGTAATAGCGTCAAAGGCTACCGATTCCTCCACTGCCAGTTCACCGCAGCTTTTCAGAAATGCAGAAAAAAGCTGCTTTTCAGCCTGCTTTTGCTCCTGCTGTTTCCGCCGGGGAACTGCATTCATTATTTCAGGCGCATCAGTCATCCAGAAACGTTTATATTCGCTGTTATCCAGCACATCAAGGCACTGTATCACTGCGTCAGTGATTGCGTCGGCAGGAGAAGATATATTGCCAGCGGTAAAAATTTTTAAAGCAGGGGCATAAATCTGGTCATGCAGTTGCCTGAGCAACTGGTAAAACAACATTTCTTTCGAAGAATAAAATTTGTAGAACGCTCCTTTTGAAATGCCTGCAGCCTTTGTCAGCTGCTCCACTGTAATTTTTGACACAGGGGTGTCTTTAACCAGCTCCAGGGCGGCTGTACACAGGCTGTTTTTTATCTTATTCTGTTGTTCAGATGTAAAAGCGACCGGCATAGCTACCTCCTGTGACTGATTTTGATTTCTGGTCACAGATGAATTTTATCACAGTATAAATCGGTTGTCAATGGCTAACTGCTGGTTTCACATTCAAGAATATATAATGCAAATAAAAAAGCGACAGCTCCTGCCATCGCTTTAATGATACTGAGACAATCAATTGCCGTATGTGATTATAGCCGTACCCTCTGCTATAGCCAGAGATGTGGCTATATAGAGAACAGTGGCGTCATACTGTGCGAAGTACTCCTTTGTCACATTGCCGAAAATATCGGTAATATAGCCGATTTTCTGACCTTTGCTGATTTTTTCTTCTATGTCTGCCAGAGGATGCCACATGCCTGTCACATCACTGTCAAGATAAATGACATTGGTCATTTCAACAGCCGGTACAGCCGGTAACACAGGCCGTCCGTCCATTATGCCCAGGTATTTCATCACATTATACACATCGGCTTTGTAATCCTCCACCTGCTGCCCGGTCCATACGCCCTGACAGCCACGTTCAATGAGCAATGACGGTATGCCGAGGATTGCCCGGCTGTTGTAAGCACCGGTAGTGGATTTTGATTTTACCATGAATTTTGCGTTTATATATTTTGCCATTCCATAGGCTTTGTCCAGCGCGTCACCGTTTTCGCCCACACCGGGACGGTACACATATGGCGGCAGCTTTTCGTGAATATCGCCGCCGTGGAGGTCCAGATAATAATCTGCGCGCTTCTGGTAATTTTCTGTAAGGAAATAAGCAATTTTATCGCCTGCTGTACCATTTTCATCACCCGGGAAAAGCCTGTTCAGGTTTTTGCCGTCCAGAGGTGTGATGTAAGAAACTCTGTCATAAAAACCGGCCATATTCACACAGTTGATAATAATGACCTGTCCCTTGATTTTTTCAGGGTCTATCTCTTTTGCCAGCTGTGTAGCAGCCTCGATACAGGGGTATTCGCCGCCGTGGATACCGGCAGTTATCAGCAGGGTTTCTCCCTCCCGGACACCGTTTATCACTGTGACAGGCAGCCGGCACACATCGTATACCGGGGTCATGCCCTGTACTTTCTGTCCCGGAGCGGCAGTTAAATTCATAAATGTTATTGCTTTTTTCATTCTTATCACCTTTCTATGTAATCGGGTAATGCTATTTGTTTTTTTAATTCAGTCATATCAGTTTCCCCTCTCTATGGTGAAACTGAAATCACAACAGCTGCCGCCTGTGCCCAGTGTCTGTGTTCTTTCAAATTTTATTCCCGGCAGATTGCCATAGCAGTAAATATCACTGTCACAGAAATTATGGGTCAGCTCCGGACAGCCGCACCGCCGGCAATATCTTTTTTGTAAAAATCAAATCCTGATTCCATAAGTCACCTCATGCGGTTAGTGTGCGCTAACTTGCTCTGTCTGTATTGTACACCTGAATTGTCACTCAGTCAATTTATAAATTATTAAATAAAAACAGCACCCTGCGGACAAAGTCCGGGGTGCAGCAATATATTTATAGGTAAAAATAAAGCTCTCGTCAAAAAACTTTACTCTTCCAGTTCTGACATAAACTGCAGAATTTCCAGGTAGCTTTCCACTGCTTTGAAACCATATGTGTCGATAAGCTGTTTAAGGACAGCGCCGTATGACTCGTTATCATGCCGCATGTGGGCTTTGCACAGTTCATCTCCCTTTGGGGTAACATAAAGCTTTATCTGTCGTGCATCTGTAGGGTGAGGCTCGAAGCGCAGCACATCCTTTGCCACAAGCTTGGATGCCATCTGGGACACAGCGCTTTTGGTGCGTTTGGACAATATGGCCATATCTTTTATTGTAATACCCGGATGAAAATAAACACGGTTTACAAAATGGGCTTCTAATGGCGTGTATTTTTCACCTGTGCCATAGTCAAAAGGTGTCCTGTAGTGCTGTTCATACACCTGATTTCTGCTGCAGTCCAGCTCTGCCAGTTCGTATGGGGTCAGTGGCAAATCTTTATAGGTTTTCTTTTCAGACATTATGCCTCCTTGTGACTGTTCAAAATATGGAACATATATAATAGTAATCTTATTATACATATTTTTCTTTGTCAAGAAATTACAAAAACAATACCGGGCTGTAAAAGCCCGGTATTGTCTGTTTATTGTGGGTGTTTATGGCCTGAACCTGTGATTAAGCATTTTCTTTCTGGTTCTGTGCAAAATACCATGAGGAGTCTTTGCCGGCTTTCATTCTGCGGTCAAGGAGAATATTACATACCAGACCACCCAGAACAAGAGCGATTGAAACTATAAAGATGTATTTATAGCCTGTCATACCGTATTTTTCAATCCGGTTACCAGCCATGCTGTATGCAAATGTATCAGGAATTGTCATAACCATGCTTTCAAAAGCAACAGATGTACTGAACAGCATCATAGGTGTGCGTACAGTTGTAAGCAGTGTGTTGGACAGAGGACTGCGGCCTTTGAGAGACATTGTGAGCAGGATAACTGCAGCTATGGCAAAGATATAGTATGCAGGTGTCCAAGGGATAAACAGAATAATTACGATAGATGCAGCATAGAAGGCCAGCCACAGGAAGTAGCTCTTTACAGCGCCAACCTTGTCAGCATACCATCCGGAGAAGATAGGAACAACGAATGCAAGAACATTATTACGAACTGTGTCCAGCAGAGTAACACCAGCCTGGGACATACCGAAGTATTCTACCAGCATTGGTGACATATATGTAAGACCGATGTAGCCTGTATAACCAAATGTGATACCCAGCCATACCAGCCACTGTGTAGGGTCTTTAACCAGCTTGAGCATATTTTTGAATGTGAATTTATCGTCTTCACTTTCTGTTTTTTCTTCTGCTGCTTCCGGTTTTGACTGTTTTGCAATAATCTGTACACCGATAAGTGTGATACCTGCCATTACAGCATACATAATACACATGGTTCTTACGCTGACTACAGAACCAAAGCTTGCAACTGCCCATGTGGTAACAAGACCAACTACCAGACCGCTAAGACCGGTAAAAGAGTCCAGCCAGCCGTAAACTTTACCGCTGAGTTCAGGTGGTGTAGTTGTGGCCAACAGTTTTACCATTGGTGCCCAGAAAGGTGTCAGGGCAAACAGGCAGAAGATGATAATAGATGCAAAATAGCCCGGATTTGTTGCCAGAACTACAGAACTGATACAGTAGCTGGCGCAGGCAAAAGTAAGCATTATTCTTGGTTTAACAATGTCACTGATAATACCGCCGTAGAAGTAGGACAGCACCTGTGCAATACTCATGATACTGAGAATTGTACCCATCTGGCCGTCGGTCAGCATATTGGCTTCTTTGTAAATAACATAGAAGTTTTTGATGATGCTCTGAGCACCTGTGGCTGTGGAACCAAGACCGCAGATAAATACTGCAAACCATGTGAAGGTGGTCATTTTAACTTTTTTTGCTTCACTCATAATAGTTCTCCTTTTTCTCGATGTTCTGACATTAAAGAGCTTCAGCTGCAGCTACGCCCGGAGACAGGTTGTTCAGGCATCTGTGGCATATGTAATTCGTTAAGTTCCTTAATATTCAGCATTTTCTACTATTTTAGTCTCAATTAAATGATTTGTCAATGAATTTTGGCATTTTGTACTTTTTACATAAATTTATGAAAATTTTGTATTATATTCATACAAAACAGATATTGCATAAAGAGCAAACCAATACGGTTTACAGCATTGTTCTGCCGGTGCATCGCCCTGGTCGGCAGATGTCTGGCGGAATAAAAAAGGACGGACCGGGTGGTCCGTCCTTTGCTGTGTGAATATGGAATTTTACAGGTGTGATGCTTTACAGCTTTGTTCCGATGTTGTCCTCCAGCCGATGAATTTTCTTTATTACATCTTCCACAGGTGCATTTGTTGTCACATAGCCCTCCAGAGAGGTGGCCTTGGCTTTCAGCATGGCGGATTTGGGGTATATGAAAATGCGGGTTTTGCCCTTGCCGTTTCGCGCTTCCTGTACCAGGTTAGCCACGGAAGAATTGCCGTCAAAAGCGAAAAGTACACAGTTTCTTCTTTCAAAAATTTCATAGTTGAAGGATTTGTATATGCCCATTTCCTGTGACTCTGTGGACAGGCGGATGCCCTTTATATTGGCACGGGACAGATTTTTCAGCTGTTTTTTATCCATGAGGGACGGAATAATGCTGTACACATCAAATTTTGTATTGTTCTGCACTATATATTTTTCCTGACCGGACAGCTTGTGGCCCACTACAAAAAACACTTTGTCAGGGTTCAGGTTGTCCAGCAGTGCCTGCAACAGCTCTTTGTCATTGTCAGATACTTTTGTGGAGGTATTTTTGCCGGTAAAGCTGCCGCCGGCTATCACAATGGGGTATTTGTCCCAGGGCAGTTCTGCAATTTTGTCTTTGAAAACCGGATAGGACGGCTGTTTGTTGATTTCAAACTTCACTTCATTTACACCCAGGTCGGTTTCTGACAGCCGCTGTGAGTAATACTGCTCCACAGTCAGCCCTGCCAGTTTCTGCCGGAAAAGGGCAGATTTATGCGCAAAATTTTCTGTCTGGCGTGCGATTATAGCATCTTCTGCTTTTTTCATCTGCATAAATTCCCGGTCGGTGACTTTCAGCAGGTTTGTCAGCGCCAGCTGCTCGTCCACGCTGTCAGTGCCGTACATGCCACAGCCGTCTGTGCCCATAACACAGGATATGCCCCGGGCCAGATAGCTTTTCAGCGGATGGGTTTTCAGGTCGATAATATTGTTCAGGCGCACATTGCTGGTCAGCTGGAATTCCAGCACCACATCATGCTGTCTGATTTTTGCCAGAAGGTCTTTGCCCTGTTTGCTTTTGAGGCTGGCACCGTAAAGCCCGTGACCTATGCGCATATATGGGAAGGACTGGCCTGGCAGCAGGGAGCTTTCCACCAGCTGAATGGCCTTTGCCATGTTTGTTTTCAGCGAATCGTTTTCACCGGCGTGAATACGGATTGTCCAGTTTCTGTCCCGGCTGGCTATCTTTGTCACAATTTCTTTTATAACCGCTTTCAGTTCGGCAATGTCGTTGATTTCCTCACCCACAAAATCGCTGCCAACCACATACGGGTCTTTGCAGACAACCTTCAGTGCCTGCATGGCCTGGGTCAGATAGTCGGAAGAGGTGATGTTTTCTTTCACCAGAGTGAGAGGAATGCGGCGTATAGCTGTCAGGAAGCGGATGTCCACTCCGGTTTCCTTTTTCACCAGCGGCAGTATGCGGTGAATCTGTCCCAGCATACGCACATTTGACCGGTCCCTTTTCACCAGGGTGGTGTCGCTGATTTCCACATAGCGTATATGCTTTTTCCGGTATTCACGGCCTATCCACAGCAGAGTGTCCTCGTACAGTGTGTTTATAGCATAGTCAGGGTTGGAATTGTCCCGCAGCATTCTTTCCAGATAGCTGTGAATATCCTTGTCCTCCAGCAGGTCGGTGTTGGCCAGCCGTATTTTATAGTCAGCAGGTACACCTTTGGTAAATACATAACGGTAAAGATACAGCTTTTCCAGATTGGTAAATACCGCCTGGGAGTCCTTGAGAATGGAAAGAGATATGCGGATTTTGTTGATATTGTCTGTGGAATTTTCTATATTCTGCAGTATCAGTGCCGCAAAGTTGATAAATGTGTTGTCATCAATTTTTCTTTCCAGATATTTGCCGGAAAGCCCGGACAGGTCTATGGTCTCTTTTACCTGCCGGCGCTGTCTGCCGATAAAAGCCTGCTGCCGGTCAGAAAGAGTCAGCCCCAGCTTTTTTATGTAGTACAGCGGGTAGCGTATCTGGTGCTTGATAGCCAGCGCGATGAGTATATCGCCGTTCAGATTGGCGTTGCCATGGGTGTGCAGGTCAGTGGTCAGCTTTACCTGCTGCGGCACATAGGATTTCAGCAGAGTTTCCCTGAATGAGTATTTATAGTCCTTTGTCTGGCTCATCAGGGTTTTGGCAATGGCAGGGATAAGGGAGTTTACTTCTACCTTTCCGTCGGGGTAGATGTTTGCCAGCTTGGTGCCGTTGATGCGCAGAATATACACACGCTGTCCGTCGCCTTTTATGTAACAGGGAATATCCCCGGTGATAACAGTCTTTCCCTGCTGTACGCTGGTGGACTGGCCGGAAATAGCCGCCAGGTTGTTTATAAGGTTGTCCGATTTGTGATTGTCGGCAAAAATGGTGTAGGAAAGGTTGTCGTTCTCCATATCGAGGTTTACCACAATGTCCTTTTCCTTGTCCAGATATAACTTTCCGAAATAGCTCATTTTGTCACCTGCAGGTTGTTTTGATGTAAAAAGTGGTTTTGTCTGTATTTTACCATATATACTGCAAAAAGACAGCAGTAAATCATAATTTTTGTATCTTAAAATACAAAAAGCCATTCCCGTACTTCGGGGAATGGCTTTACAGGTTTTCTGATTGAACTTACGGTAAACCGGCTTTTTAATCACTCTTTGATTTTGCCGTCAGTTGTAACTGTTACCACAGACCATGGGATGAACTTTCCGCTGGCCTGCAGGGCTCTTTTTACTGCGTACTCCATACCGCCGCAGCAAGGAACTTCCATTCTCACTACAGTCACACTTTTAATATCGTTTCTTGCGAGAATAGCGGTCAGCTTTTCTGCGTAATCCACACTGTCCAGTTTAGGACAGCCGATTAATGTCACGTGGTTTTTCATAAATCTGTTATGGAAATCGCCGCAGGCAAAGGCTGTGCAGTCAGCTGCTATCAACAGGTTTGCTCCGTTGAAAAACGGTGCCATAACAGGTACCAGTTTTATCTGCACAGGCCACTGTGACAGTCTGCTGCCTGTGAAAGAATCGTGGGTAATATCAGGTGCAGAGCCCTGTGGCACCGTTGTTTTCACCGCTGTACCCGGGCAGGAAAAACCGTGAACGCCTTTTTCCTTCTTTGCGGCCAGCACGGCTGCTTCGTTATATGCAGGTGCCTGGCGCATTTCAAAGGTAATGGCTCCGGTAGGGCATGCCGGCAGGCAGTCGCCCAGACCGTCACAGTAATCCTCTCTGGTCAGCTGGGCCACACCGTTAATCATTTCGATGGCTCCTTCATGGCAGGCAGCGGCGCATGCTCCGCAGCCGTTGCATTTTTCCTGGTCTATTTTAATGATTTTTCTTATCATAATTTCACTCCATTTCAATTCCGGAAGAATCTTCCACGATTGTATGGAAAAGCATGGTTATGTATTTTTCCGGAGATTTTTTCTGTAAATATACTATACCACAGCATCTACAGGTGTTGCAATTGCAACATTTACCATTTGAGGGTATAATACATAATAAGAAACGACTGCTGCGATAAAGCACAGAGCAGAGGAGAAACGGAATGAATTTATCTGCGGAAAAAATAAAAGAAAAACTGCATCCGTTTTTTCACCGGGTGGAGCTGATTGACACTGCGGAAAGCACAAACACCCTGATGAAAAAAACAGCAGGACAGACCAGGCAGGGTCATGTGATAATCGCCAGACATCAGACCGGCGGCCGAGGGCGAAATGGAAGAATATTCTACAGCCGGAAAGACCGGGGAATATACCTGTCCTTTCTGCTGAAACCACAACTGGACATTCAACGGCTGCAAGGTATAACCGCCGCGGTTGCGGTGGCTGCTGCCAGAGCAGCAGAACAGGTGTGCGGTGTGGAATGCGGTATAAAGTGGGTAAATGATATATATGTCAATGACAGAAAAATCGCAGGCATATTGTGTGAAACAGCTCTGAAACCGGGAACGGCATCGCTGGAATATCTGGTAGTTGGTCTGGGAATGAATGTATATCCGGCCGTATTGCCGCCGGATATAGCGTATACCGCCGGCTGTGTAGCTGATTACGCTGTGACGGATTTTGATGCGAATGACCTGGTTTGTGCTTTTCTGAACAATTTTTATTCCATTTATTCCGGTTTTGAAGATAAAGGTTTTATGGAGTATTACAGACGGCACTGTGTACTCTCCGGGTGTGAAATAACCGTGCTGGAAAAGAACGGCAGCTATAGCGCAAAGGCTGTAGGAGTAGATGACCGGGGCAGACTGATAATTGAAAAGGACGGAGAAAGACAGCTTCTTTCTTCCGGGGAAATAACTGTGAGAAAAAACGGTCCTTTGTAAAATACCGTTTTTTGTCCCGTACAAAATACAGAAAATAAAGAGCAACCGCCTGGTACAAAGACGGTTGCTCTTTCTTTTAAAAGGGATTATTCCATGAAAGGAAAGTTATTTTTATGTTTTGGGGATTACGGTTTCAGTGCCAATCTGACGGGTGGCTACTATCCGCTCTCCCAGGTGACATAATATCAGATTATCTGATAATTCAGCCTACTGCACAGGTGATTTCACCTTTTACGGCAATTTTGCCGTTTACTGTGGCCAGCACATCTGCAAAGTAAAACCCTGCTTTCCGGTTTGTCAGGGTTACTTTCAGTGTCAGCACATCTCCGGGAACTACCTGCTGGCGGAAGGTCAGCTTGTTTATACCTGTGAAATAGCCTATTTTGCCTTTGTTTTCTTCTTTTGACAGCAGCAGTACACAGCCCGTCTGTGCCAGGGCTTCCACTATCAGTACTCCCGGCATAACCTGCTTCTGCGGGAAATGCCCCATAAAGTGCATCTCATTGGCGCAAACACATTTGCGGCCTATGATTGTTTTGCCGTCTTCGCTGATTTCCTCTATCCGGTCCACCAGGAGAAAGGGATATCGGTGAGGAATTATTTTCTGTATCTGGTCTGAATTGTAAAGCATGGCTTATTCCTCCCATTTTTTGAATATAAGTGAAGCGTTGTGGCCGCCGAAGCCCAGAGAGTTGCTCATGGCGTATCGGATGTCAGCTTTTCTGCATTCGTTTGCCACTATGTCCAGGTCACAGTCATCATCCGGATGCCGGTAGTTTATGGTAGCCGGAACTATGCCAGTCTGCAGTGCTTTCAGTGTTATTATGGCTTCCACTGCACCGCTGGCACCCAGCAGATGACCGGTGTTTGACTTGGTGGAGGAAACCATCAGTTTGCGTGCATGGCCGCCGAAAGCTGTTTTCACCGCCAGAGTTTCTGTTTTGTCATTCAGCGGTGTGGATGTACCGTGGGCGTTTATATAGTCTATGCTGTCAGGGGTTATGCCGGCATCCATGACAGCTTCTGTCATGGCCTTTGCGCCGCCGGAACCGTCATCCAGCGGTGCTGTGATGTGGTGTGCATCACAGGTGGCACCATAGCCGATGATTTCGCCATAAATACGGGCACCGCGTGCCATGGCGTGGGAGTATTCCTCCAGCACCAGCATGCCTGCACCTTCGCCCATTACAAAACCGCTGCGCTGCCGGTCAAAAGGGATGCTGGCCCTGTTTTTGTCCCGGCCGGTGTGCAGTGCTCTCATGGCTGCAAAGCCCGCCACAGCCAGCGGAGTTACTGATGCCTCTGCGCCGCCGGCAAACATAATATCGCTGTAGCCGTCACGGATTTTGTGAAATGCCTCACCTATGGCATTTGAGCCTGCGGCACAGGCTGTGACTACGGCAGAGCAGTGACCTTTTGCGCCCAGGTCAATTGCCACGCTGCCGGCAGCCAGATTCACCAGTGCCATAGGGATAAAGTACGGGGAAACGCGTGAAGCTCCGCGTTCCAGCAGATTGGTCTGGGCAGATTCGATGGTTTCTATTCCGCCTATACCGCTGCCTATAATGACACCCAATCTGTCTTTGTCCGGAACAGCCGTGTCCAGACCGGAGTCTGCCAACGCCTGCTTTGCTGCAATACGGGCAAATTGGGTGAAACGGTCATTGAATTTGAATTCACGCTTTGGAAAATATTGTTCGCTGTCCAGGTTTTTTACCTCTGCGGCCAGCTTTACCTTGTGGTCCGTTGTGTCAAAACGGGTGATAAGGTCGATGCCACAGCGGCCCTCAACTATACCTTGCCACATTTCATCAGGTGTATTTCCCACAGGTGTCACTGCGCCCATGCCGGTGATTACTACTCGTCTTTTCATTATTTTCACCTCACATCGCCATGCCGCCGTCCACATTCAGAACACAGCCTGTAATGTAGGAGGAGGCATCACCGGCCAGAAACAGCACAGCCTGTGCCACATCATCGGTGGTGCCCAGTCTTTCCAGCGGAATGTGGGACAGTATTGTCTGTTTCACATTGTCGCTGAGTACAGCTGTCATGGCGGTATCAATATATCCCGGTGCCACGGCATTTACCCTGATACCACGGGAGGCAAATTCTTTGGCGGTTGATTTGGTAAATCCGATTATACCGGCTTTGCTGGCGGAATAGTTGGCCTGACCGGCATTGCCGTTTATACCAACCACACTGGCCATATTTATAATAGAGCCGGATTTCTGTTTCAGCATCAGTCGGCTCACATGCTTTGTGCAGTTAAAAGTGCCTTTAAGATTTACATTTATTACACTGTCAAAATCCTTTTCGCTCATTCGCAGCAGCAGATTGTCCTTTGTGATGCCGGCGTTGTTTACCAGCACATCTATGCGTGGGAACACTGCTGTGATTTCTTTTACCATATTTTCTACTGCTGTGTAGTCTGACACATCTGCCATCACGGTCATGACCTGCACGCCCAGCTGTTCACATTCCTGTTTTACTTCCAGGGCAGCCTGCCGGTCACCCACATAGTTTATTATTACATTGTATCCGGCCTGTGCCATAGCAATAGCCACATTTCGGCCAATTCCGCTGGCTGCGCCGGTGATAAGTGCTGTTTTGTTTTCCATTTATTTCAGAACCTCCAGTATTTTCTGTACTGACTGTGTGTTTTCTGCTGTAGAGACCGTTACATTGCGGTCAATGCGGCGTACAAAGCCTGCCAGGGTGTTCCCCGGACCTATTTCTATAAAGGTGTCTACTCCTTGTGCCAGCATATATTCCACGCTTTGCATAAAGCGGACACTGCTTTTTATCTGCTGTGTCAGCAGCTGTGGTACAGGCATCCCGCTTTCGCTGCCTGTCACATTGTATACCACAGGTATCTCCGGCTGACAGATATTGTATTCTGACAGCACATCTGCCAGCTTGCAGGAAGCGTTCTCCAGCAAAGGAGAATGAAACCGTCCGCTGACATTCAGCGGAATGGCACGGCGTAATCCCTCTGCTTTCAGCAGCTCAACCGCCCGGTCCACTGCCCGGTTTTCGCCGGTGATTACAATTTGTCCGGGAGCGTTGTAGTTGGCTACGGAGCACATACCTTTGGCTTGTACAGCCTGACAGGCCTCCAGAATTTTTTCTTCATCCATAGCCATGACAGCCACCATTTTTGAGGTGCCGGCAGGAAGGGCATCGGCCATTATTCTGCCGCGGCGGCGTGCTATCCGGCATGCATCACCGGCAGTCATTGCCTCGGCAAAGGCCAGGGCGGAGTATTCACCCAGGCTGAGCCCTGCCACATAGTCAGGTTTTATACCGGCCTCTTTCAGAATGTTGGCGGTGGCCAGGGATGTGGCTACAATACAGCTCTGAGCGAAGGCTGTGTCATTCAGAAGCTCTGCCGGACCTTCAAAGCACAGCTTTTTCACATCAAAATCCAGGTCTATGCTGTCGTATATCTCTCTGGCCCGTGGGAAATCACGGTACAGGTCAGCACCCATGCCGATTTTCTGTGCTCCCTGGCCAGCAAATAAAAAAGCAATTTTCATTATTTTTCCTCCTGTAACGCCTTTTCTGCCTCTGCAATCAGTTCAGTCATCAGGCTTCTTACTGTGGTGATGCCGTCAATTCTGGCTCCGTTTGTACCTGTGAACACCAGACCGTTGTCAATATTGCCACTTACCGTCTGGATAAGGGCATCGGTTATGCAATAAGGAGTATTTCCCGGTGTGCATGGCGTCAGGCATGCCAGACAGCGCTGCACAGCTATATTACCGCGCTGTTTTGTATCGTTTATAAATTTATTTACCACTGCCCTGCCGGGAAAACCGGCCGGGCTTTGCACAATTGCTATATTCTCTGCGGTTGCTGTCACCAATGCCTGTTTAAAGGCCGGATGGGCATCGCATTCTTCGGTGGCGATAAAACGGGTGCCCATCTGCACGCCGTCTGCGCCCAGGCGGATAAAGTGAGCTACATCCGCACCGTCATATATACCGCCTGCCACAAACACAGGTATGTTTTTGCTGTATTTTTCGCGGTATGGCTGAAGCGCCTGCTGTACCTGGGGCAGTATCTCCTCCAGTGTCTGGCAACTGCCGGTTGCCAGGTCCTCTTTTTTAAAACCCAGATGACCGCCGGCCATACAGCCTTCTATAATCACAAAATCCGGCACGGTGGAGTAGCGTTTGTCCCAGGTGACTGAAATAAGTCTGGCAGCCTTGCCGCTGGAAACGACAGGTGCCAGCAGAATATCCGCGCCATGTGTGTATTCCGGCAGGCTGAGGGGCAGCCCTGCACCGGATATTATGGCATCTGCACCGGCGGCTACTGTGGCCTGTACCAGCTCTTTGTAATCTCTGGCGGCCACCATTATGTTTACACCCACCAGACCCCTGCCCTGTGAAATTTCTCTTGCTTTTTTCACTTCTTCCACAATGGCCCGGCAATTGGCCCGGAGAGGATTTTTTCTGAAATCAGGGTGACGGTAGCCGGGATGTGCGGCACTGATAACTCCCATGCCGCCATTTTTCATCACATTTCCGGCCAGACCGGACAGGGATACCCCCACACCCATACCGCCCTGAATAACAGGTATTTCCAGTGTGCGGTTTTTAATCTGTACACTTTTCAGCATCATATTTTCTCCAGTTTCTGCTGCAGGTTTGTCAGCTCGGTTTGGCTCTGGGTGATTATCCGGTCAAGTATTTCCTGTACAGGCTTTATTTCTCTGCACAGACCGGCAATCTGCCCCATCATAACGGAACCGTTGTCCACATCGCCGTCTTTCACTGCTTTGCGCAGTGCGCCAAGAGTCAGCATTTCCATCTGCTCTTTGTCTGCGCCGGATTTTTCCAGCTGTGCGTACCGGCGGCTCATTTTGTTTTTGCGTATACGCACCGGTGTACCGATGCTGCGGCCGGTTACCACTGTGTCGGTGTCGCCGGCTTTTATTACTGCTTGCTTGTAGTTTGGATGTACAGGGCATTCTTCGGCTGCCAGCAGACAGGTGCCTATCTGCACACCTACAGCACCCAGCGCCAGTGCGGCGTTGAAGCCTCGGCCGTCAGCAATGCCGCCGGCGGCGATAACAGGGATTGAAACTGCATCTGCCACCTGAGGCACCAGCGCCATGGTGGTCTGTTCACCCACATGACCGCCGCTTTCGCCACCCTCTACGATGACCGCATCAGCACCGCAACGCTCCATTCTCCTGGCCAGTGCCACGCTGGGCACCACAGGGAAAACCTTTGCCCCGGAGCTTTTCAGCAGTTCCATATATGGACCGGGATTGCCTGCGCCGGTGGTGACCGCTGCCACCTGCTCAGCACATATCATTTCAATCATTTCAGGTGTGTTTGGGTTCATAAGCATTATATTCACGCCAAAAGGTTTGTCGGTAAGGCTGCGGCATTTTCTGATTTCCCGCTGTGCGTCTTCCACTGTCATACCGCCTGTGGCGATAATGCCAAGTCCACCGCATTCCGAAACAGCGGCGGCAAATTCTGCTGTGGCTATATGAGCCATAGCCCCTTGGATGATGGGATATTTTATATTCAGCATTTTATTCAACATAATTTTCTCCTTTTACATCCGGATATACACCGCGCCGTTGGTGAAGCCTGCACCGAAGCCTACCAGCACGATTTTCATGCCGGGGCGTATCAGTCCCTGTTGCTGTGCCTGAGCAAAGGCGATGGCGATGCTGGCGGCTGAAGTGTTGCCGAAAGTGTCCAGATTGATAAAGAATTTTTCCATAGGCAGTCCCATTTTTCTGGCTACATAGGAAATAATGCGTATATTGGCCTGATGGGGAATTATCAGGTCGATTTCTTCCGGTGTGACACCGGTGCCCTCCAGCACATGATGTATTGAATCCTCTATGGCTTTTACTGCAAAGCGGAAAACCTCTTTTCCGTCCATATGCAGATAACCAAAGGTTCTTTGACAGTTCTCAAGAGCCGGATGGAGCAGAGGACCGGTAGCCTGCAGGGTACCGCTGCTGTCACCGGCACTGTCGGCGTAAAAAGCCATATGGCTTTTTTCACCGGGGCGCATTATTACCGCGCCGGCACCGTCTCCGAACAGCACGCAGGTATTGCGGTCGGTCCAGTCAATGATTTTACTGAGAGTCTCCGCACCTATAACCAGTGCGCAGCGGTACTGCCCCAGCATGGCTGATGCAATATGCATGGCGTATATAAAGCCGCTGCAGGCGGCGTTTATGTCAAAGGCCATAACATGACGGCTGTTTATCCCAAGCTTTTCCTGTATAAGACAGGCCGTGGAGGGAGTGAGATTGTCTCCTGTCATGGTGGCTACGATAATCAGGTCAATGTCAGCGGGGGTGATGCCGGCGTTTGCAATGGCATTCACAGCGGCACGGCAGCCCAGACTGACAGTGTTTTCTGTCTCGCTGACATAGCGTGTGCTGATACCTGTGCGTGCGGTAATCCACTCATCAGAGGTATCCACTGTCTTTTCCAGGTCGTGATTGGTGATGCATCTGCCGGGTACGGCGTATCCACTGCCCGCTATTTCTATATTTTTCATTCTGTAATTCCTGTTCTGCGGTATTTTTGGTATCGTTCATCACACAGTGTACTTGTTTTCTTTTTCAAAAGAACTGTCAGCTGTGTGCAAAGATACCGGTCTATCTGTGCTGCTGTTGCTTTTATGCTGTCAGCACCTTCTGTGGCAGTTTCTCTGATGATTTCATCAATTATGCCTTTTTCCATCAGGTCATCTGCTGTCAGCTTCATGGCCTGTGCCGCCTGTGGTGCTTTTGAAGCATCTTTCCACAGTATGCTGGCGAAGCCTTCGGGAGACAGCACAGAATACACTGCGTTTTCCAGCATGGCTATTCTGTCCGCCACTGACAGTGCAAGCGCACCGCCGCTGCCGCCCTCTGAAATCACTACGGCTATAACCGGTGTTTTCAGGTCAGAAAATTCCATCAGACATCTGGCTATGGCTTCTGCCTGGCCGCGCTCCTCTGCACCTATGCCGGGATATGCCCCGGCGGTGTCAACAAAGGTGATTACCGGTCGGTGAAACTTTTCAGCCTGTTTTGCCAGCCTCAGTGCTTTGCGATAGCCCTCCGGATTCATCATGCCGAAATTGTTTTTCACATTTTCCTCCAGATTTCTGCCTTTACACTGTGCCAGCACAGTGACAGGAATCCCGTGAAATGTGGCTATGCCGCCGATCAGTGCGTTGTCGTCTCCGAACAGTCTGTCGCCGTGGAGAGGGTAAAAATCATCAAACAGCCGGTCTATATAATCCTGTGCTTTAGGTCTGTGAGCCCCTCGGGCAATCTGCACACGCTGCCAGGGGGTGATATTTTCCTTCTGCTGTACTGTGGCCTGTCTGGCTATAAGAGACATCCGGCCTCTGACTGTCAGCTCTTTCCTGGATTTGTCGGTATGCAGTTTCAGCAGTCCGGAAATAACTGCTTTCAGATTGTGACGGTGGGAGATAATATCCACAAAGCCCTTTTCCTGCACAAATTCCGCTGTCTGAAAATTGTCCGGCAGCTGCCGGTTGATTGTTTTTTCTATCACTCGCTTTCCGGCAAAACCCACCATCGCGCCGGGTTCAGCGATAATAATATCCCCCAGCATTGCAAAGCTGGCGCTGACACCGCCGGTGGTGGGGTGTGTCAGCAGGGAAATGTACAGGCCGCCTTTTTCGCTGAATTTTTTCAGCGCGGCGGCTGTTTTGCTCATCTGAAACAGTGAGATTATGCCCTCCTGCATACGGGCACCACCGGAACAGCAGGAGATAATCAGCGGCAGCTTTTTCTTTGTGGCATATTCGGTGAGCAGGGTGATTTTTTCCCCGGTCACACTGCCCATGCTGCCCATCATAAAAAAGGAATCCATCACTGCGATGGCGCATTTTGTACCGTTTATAGTGGCAGTTCCCGTGATTACAGAGTCTTTCAGCCCTGTCCGCCGCTGGGCCGCTGTCAGCTTTTCAGAATATCCCCGGAACTCCTCCGGGTCAGCCACAGCCATGTCCTTGTACATTTCTCTAAAAGATTTTTCATCAGTCAGCTGTCGTATTCTCTCTCTGGCGGAAATTCGCATGTGATGACCACATACCGGGCATACATACAGCTCTGCTTTCAGCCGTGACAGACTGTTTTCTTTGCCACAGCCGGGACATACTGCCTTTTTTTCGTCGGTTTTGTCCTTTTTTTGCGGCTGCAGCAGTCTGCGGAAATCCTGCAGCTGTCTGTGCCTGTTTTTAAACAACATATTCATTCTGTTTCAGCTCCTCTATAAAAGTTCCGGCAAAAGAAGTGTCGTAACTGCCGTCCACAAACTTTTTGTGATGAAGAACAAAATAATGAAAATCAATATTTGTTTCTATGCCGTCTATAATCAGTTCTTCCAGTGCAGCGCGCATTTTTCGTATACATTCCAGTCGGGAAGGTGCAAAGGTAATCAGCTTCAGAATCATAGAGTCATAAAACGGAGGTATTTCGTAGCCGGTATAAACCGCAGTGTCCACACGGACACCTCTTCCTCCGGGCAGGTGCATAAACTCGATTCTGCCGGGAGAGGGGACAAAGCCCTGCTTTACATTTTCAGCATTTATTCGGCATTCCATCGCATAGCCTGACGGTTTTATATCCTGTTGGGTAATGGTCAGGCGCTGTCTGTTGGCCGCTCGTATCTGCCATTTTACAATGTCAATACCGCACACCATTTCGGTGATGGGGTGTTCCACCTGAATACGGGTGTTCATTTCCATAAAATAATGCTGTCCGTTTTTGTCAAGCAGAAATTCCACCGTACCCACTGAGTTATAACCCACATAACGGCAGGCTTTCACTGCGTCAGCTGTTATTGTCTGTCTGGTTTCTTCAGACAGGGAAAAGCAGGGGGCTTCCTCTATCATTTTCTGATTTCGGCGCTGGAAAGAGCAGTCTCTGTCATACAGATGTACCACATTGCCGAAGCAGTCAGCGATTATCTGGACCTCTATATGTTTGGGATTTTCTATGAATTTTTCCATATAAACATCCCCGTTGCCGAAATTTGCCAGAGCCTCACTGCGCGCGGCCATAAATGCGGCAGGAAATTCATCCGCGCTGCGGACTATTCTTATGCCTTTGCCGCCACCGCCGCCGGCAGCTTTTATCATCAGTGGGTAAGTGATTTCGTCTGCCTTTTTCAGACCATCTTCCACCGTTTCAACCACACCTTCGCTGCCCGGTACAATCGGTACGCCGGCCTCCTTCATCAGCCTGCGCGCCTCGGCTTTGTTGCCCATTTTGTCTATCAGGTCAGGGGACGGTCCAACAAAAATCAGACCGTTTTCCTGTACTTTGCGGGCAAAATCCCCGTTTTCGCTGAGAAAACCAAAACCGGGATGTATAGCATCACAGCCTGTATTAACAGCCGCCTGAATTATGTTGTTCACATTCAGATAGCTGTCAGCCGAGCGGGGTGAGCCTATGCACACTGCCTCTGTGGCCAGCTGGGCGTGGAGCGCATCTTTATCTGCTGTGGAATACACCGCCACAGTCTGTATACCCATTTCCCTGCAGGTGCGTATAATCCTTACGGCGATTTCTCCGCGGTTGGCAATAAGAATTTTACGAATCATGGTTTTTCACCTATTGCCATCAGTTCATCGTCAAAAGCCACTGCCTGACCGTCAGCTGCCTTGATGTCGGTAATCCAGCCGGCTTTCGGCGCTTTGATTTCGTTCATCACCTTCATGGCTTCGATGATGCACAGGGTGTCTCCCCGGTTCACATACCGCCCCACCTGTACAAAAGGCGGCTGGTCTGCTGCCGGCGCCCGGTAGAAGGTACCTACCAGCGGTGATTTCACATATTCATCTGATACCGCCGGTGCTGTGGTCTGCGGTTCAGGGCTTTCAGTATGCTGTGGTGCTGCCACAACGCTGACAGGCGCAGTGCCCTCCGGTTTTTTCAGTTTTATTTTTATATCCTTTGTTTCAAGCTCCATAAAGGCAGCTGCAGATGCGTCAAATACAGCTACAATCTGCTGTAAAAGTCTTGTGTCCATAAGTTCTCCTTAAATTAAAATGAGCCAATATAAAACCGGCTCATTTTAAAATTCCTGAGCACATAGTGCGAGGGTTTACTGTTTTTTGGAATTTACAAGGTCCAGGATGTCCTGCACTGTAACCAGGGCAGAAATTTCTTCGTCTTCAATTCTGATGTCAAATTCTGTTTCCAGCTCCAGGGAAAGCTCTACTGCGGAAAGAGAGTCGATGCCCAGGTCTTCGCTGAGTCTGGCCTGTGGTGTGATAAGCTCTTCTTCCACACTGATTGCATCCATAATCACTTTTTTTACCTGTTCTAACATAATAAATTCTCCTTTAAAATTGTTTCGATGTTCGAAGTATTTTGTTAAAAATATATTACTTCGACATTCGAAGTAATTGCTTGTATTATAAATCCTTCGATATTCGAAGTAAATAGTTTTAGCTGAATTTTTACAATTATTTCACAAATCAAAGTAAAACTGTGAAAAATATTATATACTTTATTATAAAGAGTATATGATTATATTTCCGGCCTGGGTACAGTGTCAGCCTGCCAGGAAATTCTAATATAACCAGTGCTGGTATTGTTGGTCACGGCATCAGTGTTTAAACATTTACAGCAGACAAAGAGGGCAGCGCTTCAGCCGGGACTGAAGCACTGCCCTGTTTATACCACTATTTTTTATTTTTCCATTCTTTTGCCGCCTTTGTATATGCGGAAAATTGCACTGCCCATATACCGCATACCAGAACAGCCGGCAGAGGTCCCACAGGTGTCATCATGCTGACAAACACTGCTATCAGCACTGCACCTACAATGGCGTTTGATGTAGCGCGGTAGCTTTTGTAGGCTGCATGGCCTATCTGTGCTTTTTCAGCTTCGTCACAGCTGTCAAACCATTCCCGGTGGAATTTTGAGTCCAGCACATTCCCTTTCTTTTCCGGGTTCAGCTTCTGTACCTGCTTTATTATGGCGTTCTGCAGAAAAGAGCCGCCTATCAGCAGAACAAGAAAAACAGCCATGGAAATCATCACCGGAATAAAATCTTCCATAGAAAGCTTTGTGCCAAATCCGCTGACCATAATTCCGAACACGCCGAACATATAGATTGTCAGCCGGTTTGTCACAGTGACAGCTGTCCCCAGCAGTTCATCAGCTTTTTCATATTTTTCTTCGTCACCTGCCAGTGCTGCTGCAGCGGTATTTCTTCCCTTTATGTAAAAGCTGACGGCAACCACCATTATGCCACATCCTGCCACCATCATCAAAGGGCTGATTTTCACCAGGCTATCCAGCAGGTATGTGAGCTGGGCGGCAATATCCGCCTCAAAAGCCATGCTGTTGTATCCTGCTATAAAGCCTGCACCCAGTGCCAGTACTACAACTGCAATAAATCTAATCAATATCTTCTTTTCCTTATTCATACATCTCAATCCTCCGTGTAAGAAAATACATCTTCCACAGCGACACCGAAAACCCTGGCAATCTTCAGTGCCAGTGTCACCGACGGGCTGTAGTCTCCGCGCTCTATCAGGCTGATGGTCTGGCGGCTGGCCCCCACCATACTGCCCAGCTGCTGCTGGTTTATGCCCATACGCGCACGGTGTTCTTTCAGTCTGTTGTTCAGTGGCATAATTCACCTCACGCAATTTTTATTGTCATTTTGACAAATATATTTGTCATTTATATTGTAACAATGACAACTTTATTTGTCAACAGCAATTTGTAAATTTTTTTATTACACCTGTTAAAATCTGCGGATATATGGTAGAATAATAAAAAATATAACGGTAAAACAAGGAGCAGTTATGGAAAAGAAATATATTATAGCCCTGGACCAGGGGACTACTTCATCCCGTGCCATTATTTTTGACAGAGAGCAGAATATTGTGGCCACTGCACAGAAAGAATTTACACAGTTCTACCCTCACGAAGGCTGGGTAGAGCATGATGCCATGGAAATCTATTCATCACAGTATGGCGTTATGGTGGAGGCCATTGTGAAAAGCGGCATAAATCCGGCGGAAATAGCAGGCATAGGTATTACCAATCAGCGTGAAACCACCGTCCTGTGGGACAAAGCCACCGGCCGCCCTGTTTACAACGCTATAGTATGGCAGTGCCGCCGCACCGCTGATATCTGTGACAATCTGGTGGAAAAAGGTCTGGCAGGATATATAAAAGAAAGCACAGGTCTGGTGGTGGATGCCTATTTCTCTGCCACAAAAATCAAATGGATACTGGATAATGTGGAAGGTGTCCGTGAAAAAGCAGAAAAAGGCGAAATCCTTTTCGGCACTGTGGACTCCTGGCTGGTGTACAAGCTGACAGAGGGCAAGGTTCATGTAACCGACTACACCAACGCCAGCCGTACTATGCTGTACAACATTCACACACTGGAATGGGACAAAAAACTGCTGGAAGAGCTGGACATTCCGGAATGCATTCTGCCTAAAGTGCTTCCATCCAGCCATATTTACGGTTACACACAGATACAGGGCGCGGTGGTACCTATCGCAGGTATTGCCGGCGACCAGCAGGCGGCGCTTTTCGGTCAGAGATGCTTTGAAAAAGGTGAGGCCAAAAATACTTATGGCACAGGCTGTTTCCTGCTGATGAACACAGGTACCACGCCATACGAAAGCAAATCCGGGCTTATTACCACCATCGCTGTAGGTATTGACGGCAGAGTTGAGTACGCCCTGGAGGGCAGTGTGTTTGTAGGTGGTGCAGTTATTCAGTGGCTGAGGGACGAAATGCGTTTCATCACCGAAAGCCGTGACGCTGAATACTATGCACAGAAGGTGAGCGACACCGGCGGAGTTTACATGGTACCGGCTTTTACAGGTCTGGGTGCGCCCCACTGGGATATGTACGCCCGCGGTGCTATTGTGGGCATCACCCGTGGCACAAAGCGTGAACATATTGTGCGTGCAGCGCAGGAAAGTATCGCTTATCAGAGTATGGACCTGGTAAAAGCTATGGAAAAAGACACCGGCCTGCAGCTGTCTGTACTTAATGTGGACGGCGGCGCCAGCCGTGACGGCTTCCTGATGCAGTTCCAGGCAGATATTCTGGACAGAACGGTACAGCGACCGGTTATCCGTGAAACTACAGCGCTTGGTGCTGCTTATCTGGCGGGCCTGGCAACCGGTCTGTGGAAAAGCCGCGAGGAGCTGAAAACAGGCAACTGGTGTGACAAAATTTTCACTCCGGATATGGAACAGGAAAGACGAGAAAAGCTTATCCGCGGCTGGAACAAGGCTGTGGGCCGCAGCCTGGACTGGGCAGAAAAAGGCTGATATATTTTAGAAAATATGAAAACAGACGGTCTGCATACCGTCTGTTTTTGTTTGTAAATCAGAAATCACCCCGGTCATTACAGTTTTTCTGTGTTGAGGGTGGCCCTTTATTATATATACTTCGTAAAGCCGCAAATGGCGTTATGGTGTCTTCATGTCAGATGAAGCTGGATATTGACAGAGTTTCTGTTGAATAAAACAGGCGTTTATTGTATAATATGTAATATTTTGGAAAACTATATATTACGGAGGTATTAACAGTGGTAAAAGCACTGGCTAAAATATTTATAAAAGACTCTGAAAATGTTACAAATCCTCAGGTGCGCTCTGCCTATGGCATGCTGTGCAGCGTGGTGGGTATTCTGTTGAATGTGCTGCTGTTTGCAGGCAAATTCTTCGCCGGTACCATCAGTAAATCTGTGTCCATCACCGCCGATGCCTTCAACAATCTGTCTGATGCAGGTTCATCTGTAATCACACTGCTGGGGTTCAAACTGGCATCCCAGAAGCCTGACCCCGAACACCCTTTCGGTCACGGCAGAATAGAGTACCTGTCCGGCCTGGCTGTTTCTGTTGCCATATTGCTGATGGGCTGGGAGCTGGCCACATCTTCTGTGGATAAAATCCGCAACCCTCAGGCTGTGGAGTTCAGCCTGCTGTCCATGGTTATACTGGTGGTTTCAATTGCAGTAAAGCTGTATATGGGTATGTACAACAATGAAATCGGTGACAAAATCAGCTCTGCTGCCATGAAAGCCACAGGTGCTGACTGTATCAGCGACTGTGTGTCCACTGCTCTGGTTCTGGTGGCTGCAGTGGTTGGCCATTTTACCGGTCTGATGATAGACGGCTGGTGTGGTCTGCTGATTTCTGTGTTTATCCTGCGCGCCGGTGTTGAGGCGGCAAAGGACACTATTGCACCTCTGCTGGGTCAGAAACCTGATGAGGAGCTGGTAATGGAGATTTACTCCATTGTTATGGCTCACAGCGAGGTTATGGGGGTTCATGACCTGATAGTTCACGATTATGGTCCTGGCCGTCTTATGATAACACTCCACGCTGAAGTAAGCGCTGACGGCGACTTCCTCCGGACACATGATGTGATTGATAATATTGAGGAAGAACTGAAAGAAAAACTGAACTGCGAAGCTACTATTCACATGGACCCTGTAGCAACAAATGATGAAGAAGTAAGCACTCTGCGCCGGCAGGTTGCACAGCGCATGAATGAGCTGTTGGGCGGAGAGGTTTCCATCCACGACTTCCGCATGGTTACAGGCCCTACACACACAAATGTTATCTACGATATTGTGGTGCCTCAGGGTTATAAATACTCTGATGGCGAAGTGACCCGTATGGCAAAGGAAAATATACTTGCCATGGACCAGGGACAGTATCGCGCAGTGGTAAAAATAGACCATTCATACATATAACAGATTACAGCCTGAGTAAAATCAGGCTGTTTTTTATACCCTCTGTCATGACAGTCAGCATATTAAAGTAATATTTTATTTATTTGTGCAACAGGTATATATATTTCACAATAATAAAGTCAAAATTTGTAAGCGAACACCAAACATCATTTTTTGCAGAAAAAAGGCATAGAACTTTTACCTCTTTTTTTGTATAAAACTACAATCTTTATCGTTTGACACACAATATATTGGGAGTGTATAATTAGTAATGCAACAATATATTGGTATTAAAAAGAATTGGAGATATATAATGCTGAATGGTATCATCAAGCGCGACGGACGCGTGGTTATGTATGACATATCCAAAATCAAAATGGCTGTTCTCAAAGCTATGGAGGCTGACGGCACTCCTGACTTTGTAAAGGCAGATGAAATTGCCCACAATGTGGAAAATTATTTCACATCCAAAGGTGGAAACCTTACACCTACAGTTGAAGAAATTCAGGACCAGGTGGAAATCGAGCTGATGAAAGCCGGTTTTGACTCTGTGGCAAAAAGATATATTCTTTACCGTGCTTCCAGAAACAACATCCGTGAAAGAAACACCAGTCTGATGAAGATTTTTGACGAAATCACATTTTCTGATGCTCTCAACAGTGATGTAAAGCGTGAAAACGCCAATATCGACGGCGACACACCGATGGGCACAATGCTGAAATACGGCTCTGAAGGCGCAAAGGACTATTATCTGAAATTCCTCCTCAGCCCAGACCAGGCACAGGCCCACAGAGAAGGCTATATCCATATTCACGACTTTGACTTTTATGCACTGACTACCACATGTACTCAGATTGATATCAAATCACTGTTCAAAGGCGGCTTCTCCACAGGTCACGGCTTCCTCCGTGAACCTAACGACATCGCCAGCTACTCCGCACTGGCCTGTATCGCTATCCAGTCCAACCAGAACGACCAGCACGGCGGCCAGAGTATCGTAAACTTTGACTACGGTCTGGCAGACGGTGTAAGAAAAACATACCGCAAACTGTATCTGCAGAATGTGGCCAAATATCTGGAAATCCAGGAATGTGAAATCGATTACGAACAGCTGAAAGCAGTGTCTGCACAGATTACAGAAGAATGCGGAAAAATGCCGGCCCTCGATATGGACAGCGAATACCGGGCAAAAGAGCTGGACGCACTGGAAAAACTGACAGGTGACAGAGCACTTTCTGAAAAAGCACAGAAATTTGCAGTGAAAAAAGCTGAAAAAGAAACAGACAAAGCCACATATCAGGCGATGGAAGCACTTATCCACAACCTGAACACAATGCACTCCCGCGCCGGCGCACAGACACCATTCTCCTCCATCAACTATGGTATGGATACCTCTCCTGAGGGCAGAATGGTTATGAAAAATGTTATGCTGGCTACAGATGCCGGTCTGGGTCATGGCGAAACACCAATCTTCCCAATCCAGATTTTCCGTGTAAAAGAAGGTATCAACTACAATCCGGGCGATGTGAACTATGACCTGTTCCAGCTGGCTATCAAGGTAAGTGCAAAACGCCTGTTCCCTAACTTCTCATTCCAGGATGCACCATTTAATCTGCAGTATTACAACCCTGATGATGTGAGAACAGAAATCGGTTATATGGGCTGCCGTACCCGTGTAGTGGCAAACAGCTTTGACAAAAATAACGAAATTACATACTCCCGCGGCAACCTGTCCTTCACTTCCATCAACCTGCCACGACTGGCTATTGAGGCAGAAGGCGACGAAGAAGTATTTTACAATAACCTGAAAAAATATATGGACCTGTGCGGCAAACAGCTGCTGGACCGTTTCGCAATCCAGAAAAAGAAAAAAGTGCGCAACTTCCCATTCCTGATGGGTCAGGGCGTATGGCTGGGCAGTGAAAACTTAGGTCCGGACGATGAAGTGGGCGAAGTGCTGAAGCACGGCACACTGTCCATCGGCTTTATCGGTCTGGCTGAAGCACTGACAGCACTGTACGGTCACCACCACGGCGAAGGTGAAGAATACCAGGCCAAAGGCAAGGAAATCGTGGGCTTTATGAGAAGAGTTGTTGACGATATGTGCGACAAAACAGGCCTCAACTTCTCACTGCTGGCCACACCGGCAGAAGGTCTGTCCGGCCGCTTTGTAAGAATGGACAAAAAGCGCTTTGGTATTATTCCGGGCGTTACAGATAAAGATTACTATACAAACAGCTTCCATGTGCCGGTTGCATTCCCTATCAGCGCATTTGACAAAATCCGTCTGGAAGCACCGTACCACGCATTTACAAATGCCGGCCATATCACTTATGTGGAACTGGACGGCGATGTAAGCCAGAATCTGGAAGCTTTTGAAGCAGTTGTAAGAGCCATGAAGGAATACGGCATCGGCTACGGCGCTATCAACCACCCGGTTGACCGTGACCCTGTGTGCGGTTACAACGGTATCATCGGCGATGTGTGTCCACGCTGCGGCAGACGAGACGGCGAAGGCGTTCCGCTGGAAAAACTGCAGAAACTGGGCCTGTATAAACACCTGAACGCAGGTACACTGGGCCAGTGCGGCAACCCTGACGAAGAAGCAGACAGAATTCCAAATCCATTGGTATAAAAACAGGAGGTAACAAATATGGCAAACTATAATCCGGAAACAGGCCTTGTGGGCGAAGGCGTAAAATTTGAAAGAATCCGCCGTATCACAGGTTATCTTGTAGGCACAGTAGACCGTTTCAACGACGCAAAAAGAGCTGAAGAAAGCCAGCGTGTAAAACATACTGTTGCAAAACCTGTTGAAAAAAACGCCTGATTATGGTATAATAAATATAAATAAAACTCTGGTTGAGAGTAGAGTTTATATTTGGTTTCGTATAAAAAAGAAAGAGGGCTACCACCCTCTTTCTTTTTTTCATTTTAAAAGCCCCCTGCAAAAGGGGGCTTTTAAGATTTATTCCATTTTTTCTTCCCACCGGAAAATGCAGTAATGCAGCAGCACAAAAACATCCCACAGTGTACTCTTTTCTGTAATGATGTCAAAATGCAGGATTTCGGTATCAAATTCTTCTTCTACGGCCATTATAAATTCCAGTATATTCATAGAATCCAGCCCCAGGTCGTCCCCGAGAGTCAGGTCAGTGGTGGTTACAGGTGCTTTCCGTGGCCGGAACTCCTCTGCAATTTTCACCATTCTTTTCAGCAGGACAACATTATTATCTGTTGCTGTCGGAATATGTTCTTTCAGTCCGTCAAAAAAATGCTTTTCTTTTTCTGCATCCAGACGGAGTTTTTCTTTGGCTGATTTTTTCTTTTCGAACCATTTTTTAATCATATCAGAACTTGATTTCCTTTGTAATAATCAGGTTTTTGTCTGTGGAGAAGCCGCGTGCGTTCAGGGCGTTTTCCAGCTTTTCGTTTTCAACGGCGAATGTGCAGGAAACTTTTGGAATACCCTGTGCTTTGGCGTAATTAATGGCAAAGTCGATACATTTGTCAAAATCGCCGTCCATCATGGCAATATGAAGTGCAACCTGATGCTGGAAGCGTGCGCCGCATACAATAAAGCTGCCGCTTTCCACATCTTCAAACACCTTACCTTCACAGGCAAATGCTTTCACATTGGCTTCGTTTATGTGGTGGAAAGTGCGGTTGAAACACATATAGTCGTGGTATTCTTCTTTTTTAGGCATTACCAGCTCCACAGCCCTCTGCCATGTAGTATGTACAAAACCGTGCGGATTGCCGCCGGTCAGGTCAGTCAGGTGCATTCCTCTGTGCCAGCCGATAGTTTTCAGACCATACAATTCAGCCAGACCGCTGCTGGCGGCGTTGGTTTCACCTGTAAACATAGCCATGGACGGGCAGTTCAGCTCTTTTGCCAGCTCCAGCCATTTTTTGTAAATTTCCTTGCCAGCCCCTTTGCGCTGATATTCAGGCACCACGCGCAGTGTTTCCAGCCAGCCGCTGCCGTCCGGCAGTACGGAAAATCTGCCTATACCTATCATTCTTTCGCCGTGGTATACACACACCAGACCGCCACCCAGGCTGTTGAAATAATGCCATGCATCGGAAAGATATACATAGTTGCCCATGGTTTCACGCTCTACGCGGTCAGCCTCCGGCAGGTCCTCATAAGTAGCCAGTTTAACAGTAAATTCCATATTCTCGTCCTCCGTATACCATTGTATATTTAATTATTAATATTATATATTAATACATTGCGTTTTTCAATGAGAATATAAAATCCGTTGCAAATACAGGAGGATAATGATATCATATTTTATAGATTGACAAAAGCCGATAAGCGCGTCCAATACAGTGCGTAGGGGACGGCCACTGGACGTCCCGTTGGCGCTTTGCCGCGGAAGGCGATTTATTCGCCGACCGTGTGCAAATGCGAGCTGTGGCGAAATGCGAGCAAGCCAAGACGGCACCTTCGATGTCCCTCAAAAAACATTTTTATCCCGCCCCATTTAAAATGTATTAAATTTATTTATATAAAGGTGATATTATGACAAATATGACAACTGCTTACATTATCTCCCTGGAAGGCAATGACCTGGATGTGAAAAAAGTACAGAAACTGAAAGCTGGCGACAGCCTGCTGCTGAAAAGAATAAACGATGCCGAGGATACCTACGAAATCTGTGTCTGCTTCCCTGACGGCAGGGAAATCGATATGCTGTCCTATGCAGAAAGCATCGGCGTGGCTCCTTTTATGGACGACGGCTCTATCACAGTGGAAAAAGCAGAGGTTACTGCTGTCAATGTAAAAGAGGGCAAAACCCGTGCCAAAGACA
This sequence comes from Oscillospiraceae bacterium, assembly GCA_017473015.1. Classification (GTDB taxonomy): domain Bacteria; phylum Bacillota; class Clostridia; order Oscillospirales; family Ruminococcaceae; genus RGIG3102. The sequence continues at coordinate 46,195 of JAFUNP010000005.1, forward strand.
GAACCACCCTGTTTTTCAAAGTGACTTACGCCTATGACGAAGAGGTGCTGGCACGGTTTACAGATACTGATGTGCTGGCCTTCCACACTGACGAAGACGCCGTGCTGACAATGGCTGCAGTGGCTGTGGCCGGCGGCGACAGCGATGTGGTTATGAGCCGCCCTTACCTGAACCTGTACACCATGGATATGCCTATGGAATACGGCTGGCAGTATGAAATGTACGATTGTGAATATGAAGAAAACACAACATACAACTTCTACGCCCACGCCCTGTTCAATGAAGATTTTACAAAATGTAAAGTTATGGCAAAAATTTACAATCCGGATAACGAAGAGGACGAATTTATGCTGGAACTGGACGAAAATGAAAAACAGACAGTGGTTACCCTTGTAAATCACGCCAGAATTTTTGACGGCGAAGAAGGCGTAAACTGTGAAATAGAATAAAGGAAAGATTATGAGTGTTAAATTATTTTATGAAAACCGGTATATGACAGAGTTTGACGGCACTGTCATCTCCTGTACACCGGACAAAAAAGGCTGGGCAGTGGTACTGGACCAGACAGCCTTTTATCCCGAAGGAGGCGGCCAGCCCTGTGACCATGGCGTGATGCAGTGGGGCGAAAGCCAGACAGCGGTGACCGATGTGCGTGAAAGAGGCGGCCAGGTCATCCACTACTGCGACAGTGAAATTCCGGAGGGCACAGCTGTTCACGGTGTAATCGACTGGGACCGTCGTTTTGATATGATGCAGCAGCACACCGGCGAACACATCTTCTCCGGCGTGGTAAACAGCATGTTCGGCTACAACAATGTGGGTTTCCACCTGTCTGAAAAAGACAATGTGGTGGACTTTGACGGCCCTTTGTCCAAAGAGGACATTAAAGCCATTATGGACAAATGCAACGAAACTGTGTGGCTGAACCAGCCAGTTACTGCTGAATACCCTGAAAATGTAAATGAACTGGAATACCGCAGCAAAAAGGAACTGACCGGCGCCATCAGAATAGTGACAGCCGGCAGTGCAGATATATGCGCCTGCTGCGGCACACATACCGCTACCACAGCCCAGGCAGGTCCGATAGTGGCACTGTCCTCTGCAGCCTATAAAGGCGGCACCCGTATAAATATACTCTGCGGCCGCCGTGCAGTGGAATATCTGAAACAGCGCAACGACGACTGCTATGATATTTCACATCAGCTGTCTGTGCCGGTGGAAAAAATCACAGAAGCAGTGGCTGTACGTATGAGCGAAATCGACAATCTGAAATATCAGCTTTCTGCTGCCAAACGCCAGCTGATGGCTGTATGGGCCGAGGCTGCACAGCCTGTGGACGGTGTGTGCGTTGTATGCCGCGAAGACCTGCGGTCAAATGAAATACTTATGTTTACACAGCTGTTGGCAGAAAAAGCCGATACTGCGGCAGTGTATTCATCACAGCAGGATGCAAACGGAAAAATATGTATTATCTCCACAGTGAAAGACACCAATAAACTGGGCCGCCATATTTCTGCAACCCTTGGCGGCAAAGGCGGCGGCAAGCCGGGCAGCTACCAGGGCTTTGTGGAAAAAGACACCGACCGGGAAACACTTTACAGACTGATAAAGGAATTTGAATAGGATATATGAATACAAAAGCAGAAAAAAATTACAGAGTGCCTATGTCACAGTGTGACAACAATGCAAAAATGAGCTATCCGGGTGTATTCACCGCCTTTGTGGACTTTGCTTCGGAGCACGCCGAAGACTTGAACATGGGCAAGGAAGCAATGGACTCCAGAGACCTGATGTGGGTGGCCACAAAAACAAAAATCTGTTTTTATGACAGACCGGAACTGATGTCCACGGTACAGCTGGCCACCTGGCCCGGCGAGGCAGAACGCTCCAGATGCAACCGTTACTACACTATGATGCAGGACGGTCGCCTGCTGGCCGAAGGCAAAACAGAATGGGCAGTACTGTCCAAAAGCACAGGCCGCCCACGCCGTATTTCAGAAGCTTACCCTGCCGATATGGAAATCTGCCCTGATGTTGTGTGCGATGTGCCATATCATAAAATCAGCGACGATTTTTCAAACGCCGAAACAATGTGGCATCACAAAGTGGCTTCCTGTGATATTGACCTGAGCAACCATATGAACAACTGTGCCTATGTGCGCCGGATATTCAACTGCTTCCAGACAAAGAAACTGGCACAGCTGCCCATAAGAGAGGCCGAAATCATCTACCGCCTGCAGTGTTACGAAGACGAAGAACTGACAATGAAAATCAGAGCCAACGAAACAGGCTTTGACATTGGTGTAATCAAAGACGACGGCAGAGCTGCTGCCATTATGAGATTTGTTTATAAATAAGCATACATAAAAATCAAATCCCTGCCAAAGCAGGGATTTGATTTTTTTTTCAACAGAGTTATCCTGTTCTGAAGCGTTTGTTTTCCAGACGGAGCCTGTCGGCTATCATTGCGATAAATTCGCTGTTGGTGGGTTTTCCGCGCATATTGTTTATAGTGTAGCCGAAATATTCATTCAGCACATCCACATTACCTCTGTCCCATGCTACTTCAATGGCGTGGCGTATGGCTCTCTCCACACGGGACGCTGTGGTCTTGTTCATTTTCGCTATGTCGGGGTAGAGCCTTTTGGTCACCAGGCTGATTACCTCCGGGTCTTCCACCGCCATTATTATGGACTGTCGCAGAAAACCGTAGCCCTTTATGTGTGCGGGTACACCCATATTGTGCAGTATACCTGTCACACGGGCTTCTATGTCATCGGCGGCATCCTGCTCCCGGTGCATTTCCAGCAGCATGGTAGTACGCGCATAGGCTACTTCAAAAGAATAGGGTTTGATAAAGCAGTAGTTGAAGCCTGCCTTCATAACCCGGCTGATAGTATCTTCGTTGTCATAGCTGCAAGTTGCAAAAAACAGCTGTGGCGGATTTGGCAGCAGCCGCGCCTGCTGTTTTACTTCTATGGCATCCATGCCGGTGAGAAACACATCACAGAAAACCACATCTGGCTGCCATGTGCTGATTTTATCCAGCAGCTGATTTCCGTCTTTTTCACAAAACCGTACAGTAATCCCTTTTCTGCTGAAAAAATGTCTGCATCCTTCCATCACTTCGGGATTCTGTTCACAAAACAAGAGTTTAAGATTGTCGTTCATTTTTCTGTCTCCTACATTGATTGATAAGCACAGTTTGACAATCATCTCTATTAACCACTACAATGTTATCATTTTTGCACCGGACTGTTCAACGGGAAAAAAGTCGGTAACAGTCGAAAAAAACAAATCGACAAAAAGATATGTTTTTCGCGATGACAATGTAAATATAAAAGGCAACAATCATAAAATTTCAGATAATTTTTAATGGAAAATCATTATTTTTTATGTAAATAACCTATTGTTGTGGTATACTGAAAATACAAGCTATGTCCGTTTTAACAATACAATATAAAGGAGTACACTATGAACAAACGCGAAAGATTTATGAATGTTCTGGCCAACAAACCTGTGGACAGAGTTCCTGTGGCAATGTTTCATCATTTCACCACCTACAGCGAATGGCTGACTGGACTGGAAAGACCTGATGTTTTTGAAAAGAATATCGAAGGACACCGCAAATCCAGAGAGGTTTTTGACCCTGATGTGGTAAAGGTAATGAACGATTCGCTGATGCTGATGCCGGTGGATGTATCAGAGGTGAAATGTGCTGCTGACCTGACCAAAATCAAACTGCCAGCCATGGATTCTCCTTTTATGCAGAAAACAAAGGAACTGACAATCCGCGCTTTGGAATTTTACAAGGACAGCGAGGCCCCGAAATATGTGACAGGTTTTTCACCTGCTATGGTGCTGCGTTCATCTATGGGTGGTCTGACAGGTGTACAGGAGGGTAAGCCAAAGCTGGTGCAGTACCTGGAAGAAGACCCGGATACATTCCTGGCCGCTCTGGACAAAATAGCCGATACAATTATGGCTATGCATGAAATGCTGATTAAAGAATGCGGCGCAGAGGGTATTTACTTCAGCGTAAACAACCAGAACCATTTCTTCCCGGACGAAATGTATACAAAATATATCACTCCGTCTGATAAAAAAGTTATCGCCCATGCCAATACTCTCAGCGACATTAACCTGCTGCATATCTGCGGCTATGCAGGTAAAGCAAACAATCTGCAGCTGTTCAAAGATTATGATATAGCCGGATTTAACTGGGCTGTACACGCAGAAGGTGTTTCACTGTCTGAAGGCAAAAAGCTGTTCGGCGGCAAACCGGTGTTTGGCGGTTTTGAACAGGCCACAGTTATCTACACCGGAACACGCGAGGAAGTGGAAGAATTCACATACAAAATTCTGGATGATGCCGGTCAGGTGGGTGTGATGATAGGCGCGGACTGCACAGTGCCTACAGACATTGATGACAACCGTCTGGAATGGGTTCGCCAGGCATGTATAAAATATGCCGAAGCGCACAAATAATTCCGGTGTAATTATCTGATGTAAACAGAATAAAAACCGCAGCGGCTTTCCGCTGCGGTTTTTGCTTTGTTTATTTTGTTATTTTTCTTATGCTTTCCACCACATACTGTTTTTTGGTGAATACCAGATTCAGTATCAGTGACAGGTATTTCAGCACAAATGCCAGCAGCAGGAACAGGCCGAAAAAGCCGAAAGACATCACCAGCATGGTGGTGGTCCAGCCGGCCACAGGGTTGGCAGACAGGAAGATAACCACTGTGTAAACCCCGGCCAGCAGCAGTACGGCCGCCATCATAAAGGAAAGCGTCACGCTGATTTTGTAGCCGATGTCTGTAAACAGTATCAGGCTGTTGAGGGCCAGGTCGCGTTTTACTCGTTTCTGGCTGTCTTCATTCAGCTTGGTAACAGAGGGTGTGTATTCATAATCATCTACAGGCAGACCACAGGAAGCATAAACTGCCTTTCTGTATACTGTTTTCACACCCATGGATTTCACGCGGTTGATGCCGCGGCGGCTGATAACCGAAAATCTCTGGGTTTTAATTTTGTACTGCATATCAGAAAAGCTGTTGAACAGGCTGTAGAACAGGCGTGATGAAAAGCGGCTGCCTTCTGACGGTACAGCAAACACCACATCGTTGCCCTCCAGACAGACGGATAAGTTTTAACAAATATAATGGAAATACAAAATTAACATTTCCTTAATATATTAAAATGTTAAAAATGGTATAATATAAAAAAATGGTATATTATATGTTGTCAATATTATCGAGGAAGATTATGAACTATAAATATAGAAAATTAATAATATTATTTGGGTTTCTTTTTTTTCCCATTGGCGTTTGGTTGAATAATTTGTTCAATCGTTCGAATACATTTCCACCTTTTTTAGTGGTGAATTTAGCGTGCCTTATAATATGGGCTGTTATTTCGTTTTTAATTAAAAGTGAAAAAATAAGCGACACATCAATTTTATTACATATGCATGCTGTACCCGCTATATTTTTAATATTTACAGTATATCAAGAATTCGTAACAGCTTCATTTTTAACATCTATAGGTAGAATCACACAGCTTTATTATTTGCCGTTGTCGTGGCTAACGTTACCATTGCCTAAAAATAGTCTGTCATTGAATTACTTAAGCTCGTTTTTAACACTAATATCTTTTTGTTATATAGGTATAAAATGTAAAATATTATTTACAAATTATAAAGAAATAAGTAATTATTAGAATAGAACAAGAAAGGAACATACGCCAATGTGCAATTAGTAAAATAATAATGTATAATATTTCGACCATAAGGAGATTTTTTATGAAGAAAAATGTTAAAAGACTGCTGTCACTCTTTTTAATCGCTTTGTTTATATTAAATATCACCTCACGGAATGTAAAAGCTTTTTCGATTTCGAGTTCATCTAACTGCGTAAGGGTTAATAACGCTTCTGTTTGGGGTGACTACGATGAGGACACAGGTGATTTATATGTAATTATGGCTTATGATAACAATAATGATGTTGTTGTTTCTAAAGCAAATTTAATAAATAAAAATTCTGGCGTATACGATGGTGTTTTTAAAAATGTTCCTATGCGGAGGGCATCGAAATATAGTTTAGAATATTGGGAATATTTAAAATCATATGCAAAAGAAAATGTTTCAGAACTTAAACTTAATGAACAGACTTTAGCGAACGCAATAGAAAATAGAGGTTCAGCTTTAGCGGATTCGGTGATTGCAACAAGAATACTACAAGCATATGGTCAAGAATACAATCTATTACTTAAAACTGATACAACCTCATACCCAGAAACGACCATAAAGATCTGGGAAATGTTTAATAAGCCAATAACCGGATACACTATGTTGCAAGTGTATGCAGGTTGGTACTTAACTACGGCAATTTCTAATATTGCTCAGTCAATGGAACTTGATACAATTCAAGCATTAACAGAAGCTGTTACTGAGGTTTGTGCAGATATAATTGACACTGCATATAATACATTTTCTATTAACACAAAAATATATCCATATATGTGTTCTCCAACGACTACAAGATATGGTTTGGTTAATGATTTGAAAATAACTTTTAGTGAAGCGAGTTATGATTTAGATGTAATAGCATTATATTGTGAAGAAGAAGAAAAGTCAGTTTTAAAAGTTCATTCTCAAGGATATATGCCATCACAATATGCGTATAGTTCACCAAATCACATATGGTTGATAAGAGAGGCGTATATAGCATATAACAACTACATTTAATAATAAAAAATCAACGGAGTGCTGCGGCACTCCGTTGATTTTTATTTTGTTATTTTTCTTATGCTTTCCACCACATACTGTTTTTTGGTGAATACCAGATTCAGTATCAGTGACAGGTATTTCAGTACAAATGCCAGCAGCAGGAACAGGCCGAAAAAGCCGAAAGACATCACCAGCATGGTGGTGGTCCAGCCGGCCACAGGGTTGGCAGACAGGAAGATAACCACTGTGTAAACCCCGGCCAGCAGCAATACAGCCGCCATCATAAAGGAAAGCGTCACGCTGATTTTGTATCCGATGTCTGTAAACAGTATCAGGCTGTTGAGGGCCAGGTCGCGTTTTACTCGTTTCTGGCTGTCTTCATTCAGCTTGGTAACAGATGGTGTGTATTCATAATCAGCTACAGGCAGACCGCAGGAAGCGTAAACTGCCTTTCTGTATACTGTTTTCACACCCATGGATTTCACGCGGTTGATGCCGCGGCGGCTGATAACCGAAAATCTCTGGGTTTTGATTTTGTACTGCATATCAGAAAAGCTGTTGAACAGGCTGTAGAACAGGCGTGATGAGAAACGGCTGCCTTCTGACGGTACAGCAAACACCACATCGTTGCCTTCCAGACTGCGGCGGTACACCGCCATAATCATTTCGGCATCGTAGTCCACCAGACAGGAGTCAAATTCAAACACAAAGTCACCGATGGAAATATCCACGCCGGCCACCATTGCGCTTTCCACGCCCTGGAAAAAGCTGGTGTTGATAACAGTCAGGCTTTTTACACTGTTTTCTTCGCAGAAATTTTCGATGGCTTTCACAGTGCCGTCTGTGGAACAGTCGTTCACACAGACAATTTCATATTTGTCAAAATTGTCTTTCAGCAGGGTGTTCACAGTGGAAAGAAAACTGCCCACTTCTTTTTCGTTGTTGTAAAGGTAAACCACTGCGGATACAAAGTTTTTTTCTTTATTCAAACTCACCGTCCAGCACCTCCTGTAAATCGTAAACTGTATTTATTTTGCCGGACAGAACGCTGACAAAAGCAGGTTTCTGGCTGAAAACCTTTACCAGAGTCGGGCGGCTGTCGTCTATTTCACTCATCTTCAGAATAGGCTTCATGGAGAAAAGTGAGTGTGAGTATTCAAATTGAAAATCATCTTTCAGATATTTTCTTGCCAGCTGTGACATATAGCCCCATGCGCTTTCAGGCTTGTGAGGGCAGTCGTTACAGTTGCCCAGATGTTGTGGTGTGCAGTAATCCTCCATACCCTTCTGACAGTCAAACATTGGCAGTTTGTCGTAACAGGTCACATGAGGTGTAAAGGTTACGCTGGTCAGTGAATGGTAGCCTGTTTTACCGAAAGGCATAATGGAGAAAAAAGGGCCGTCCATAACTGTGATGCCCACATCGCGCAGTTCATCATTGATTTTGCACAGGATGATTTCGCACAGTTCGTATTTGATAGGGAATGTATCAAAACCTGCCAGACTGTTTATCTGGTTTACACTGGCGTAGGTGGAGTTCAGCACATACGGTGCGGAGAAGCTTTCGCCGCTTTTCAGTGTGATGGTCCACACATCTTCACCTTTGTCAATGGCGGTGATAAAGCTGTCGTAACGGATGGTCACATTGTCCAAATTATCAATATCTGCCATCAGTGTGTCACGCAAAATCTGCCAGTCATATGTGTATTCCTTTGTCAGGAAAGTGCCGTCACACATACCTTCGCGGAAGTATTTTGTGTTGGAGATGGTTTCACATGGAATATTGGTATCGCGGCAGAATTTTTCAAACTGGTCCTTGTCTGTCCATGAGAAATTTGCGCTGGTGGCGTAGATTTTTGTGAAATCGTCCTTGATACTGTCGGGATAATCCCGGCAGAAACGGTCGAAATACCCGCGGCTTTTGCCTGCTGTGGACAGGCTGCGCGGATAGTGATAGCCCATGTGGACACGGGCCTGATTTATGTATGTGGCACGGGCAAAAGGCACACTGTCGCATTCCAGCACCAGTATGCTTTCACCTTTTTTGCCGCAGTATACAGCGCTGTACAGGCCGTAAAGCCCCGCGCCGATTATAATTTTATCGTAGTTCATAGTCAACTCTATCGTTTTATGTTATTTTGCTTTAATGGCTGATATTATCAGCCATTGCTACTTTTGATGCCAAAAGTAGTCAAACATCAGCATTATAATATGAAATTCATATTCTGTATGAATCCCTCCACCGCCAAAGGCGGTCCCCCTCCCTTTGACAAGGGAGGCTGTCAGTCACCATCCTATTTCGGATTATATCTTCCGGCGGCGTTGGCCAGCAGTATTTTCATCAGTTCTGCATTGCCTTTCACTGGGCTGATTTTTGTAGGGATTTTGCCGTCGTTGGGGTAGGCTCTGGTCACCGGCACTTCACAGGTGCGCAGTCCCAGCTGGCTGGCTCGGGTGGACAGGTATGCCAGCAGTTCATATGTTTTAAATACGCTTCTGAATGGCTGAACCTGGGGATGAGTCAGATATTTGCGGGAGTATGCACGGAAGTTGTTGGTGGTGTCGGTAAATCTTTCACGGGCAGTGAGGGAGATAACCGGAGAGTGAATGAATTTCACAGCCAGATGACGGGACAGCGGTGTGTTGATAGCCTGTCCGCCTGCAATAAAGCGGCTGCCCTGAACAAAGTCATAGCCGTCCTCCAGTTTGGCGATAAATATATCCACATCTTCGATGCTGTCTTTGTTGTTGCCGTCGATGGTGATAATGCCTTCATAGCCACGGCGCAGCGCCCAGAAAAATCCCATTCTCAGCTGTGCGCCCTGTTTGCCCGGGCCTTTTTTTGTCAGCAAAGTGTTTACACCCAGAGCTTTCATTTCGTCATCGTCAGTGCCGCCGTCTGTGGAGCCACCGTCACAGATGATGATGTCACACAGGGTATGCACTTTGTTCAAACGGGCGCGCACCAGCTCCAGACGGATGTTGTCACGCTCGTTGATAATAGGAATACACAGACAGTATTTTGATGTTTTTTCGTTGTATTCCACACATTCAAAATCAGGTACGCCTTTTATGTTTTTATAATCTTTTCTGATTTCCATTAAAAAGCCTCCTTCATGTATAAAACAGCCTGTTTTACCTTTTCAATATCGTTCTGATTTTTCATTTCTATGGACAGGTAGCCATCATATTCTATTTTGCCCAACACCTTTTTCAGTGTGGAGTATTCCTTACATGGACCGATATATTCCAGATGAGGTACTGACAGGTGAATATGATTGATAACTGTTTTGTAGGTTTTTACAAGATGAGGGTTTTCCTTATTGTAAATCACTGTACCCATATCCACATTTACTTTCAGACCGTCGCTGCCCACTTCTTTTACAAACTCACAGGCGTCTTTTGTGTAATTGAGGAAGTTGGTGTTGTAAATCACAGGGTTTGGCTCAATGGCCAGCACAGTGTTGTGCCGGGCGGCAAAGTCACCCAGTTCCTTGAAAAAGGCTTTAGCGATTTTCATATATTCCTTTTTGTCGCCCTGTGGCATATTTCTGTTGCGTGGACTGCCGAAAACCAGATTTTTTATGCCCATGGCCTCTGCAAAAAGAATTGCTTTTTTGGTGTAAGCCAGCAGATAGGCTCTGTCTTCATCGCTGCCGAAGATGCTCTGCTGTACGCCGTACCAAATGCTCTGCATACTGGAAACTGTCAGACCGTATTTGTTTTTCAGCATAATTGCGTATTCGTGGGCCATTTCCAGATTGTCATAAGGGTTTGCAAACAGGCGTGTAGGAGCGATTTCGATGCCGTCGATGCCGTTGGCTTTGAGAAAAGCGTACATTTCGCCGTCCTGTTCAGCGCCCCAGGCTATATTTGAAATTGAATATTTCATATCATTTCCTCTGTAAACTGTTTTATATCGCTGTAAACAAAGTCAGCGGACTGGATATATCCGTCGTTTCTGCCGAACAAACCGCTGTGCTTTGTACGGAAATCGTAGTAAGGCACATTTTTTGTCACTTCGTTTACAAAATCTTCTCCTGTCAGCACTTTGTGCAGGTGGCTGATTGTAATAGGCTGGGTGGCAATATTCAGCACACGGACATTGTTTTCAATTGCAGTCTGTATATTTTCGTACAAGTATTTCAGATTGTAATACTGAAACACCCCTCTGCTGTCGGTAAAATTCAGCGCAGAGAAGCCCACCTGTCTGAAAATCTCTTTCAGAGCAGGGCGGTCAATATCAGCTTTCACTGCCCAGAATCCGTCTTCGCGTAGAGAGTAATACTCTTTCAGCTGTGGCTGTTTAGCAGACAATTCTGTCATTTTGGCTTCGTTCAGCAGTGCAGGAATATAGTTTATATAGTCATAAATAAAATTTTTCTTGATGTTTTTGCCGTACAGACCGGGCAGACGGATAATGTGGTAATCAGGACAAATCTGCTTTACCTTTTCTTCCAGATACAGACGGTTTCTTCCATAGGCTTCCAGACCGTCGGTTTCCATAACCGCATCTTCATCCTTGCCGTTTGGCTCTTTATACACATCCACAGTGGAAATCAGCACCAGTTTTTTCGGTACGATTTTTCGGATGTTCTCCGCTGCATTTTTTATTATTTCCAGGTCCCGGTCCGGGTATTTGTTGGCGATGAATTTGGCGGCAGGCACACCGGAATAATACAACACATCCGGCTGAGTGCCGAAGGCATCCTGTATATTTTTTGAATTGTACAGACCGTCAAAGTCTGCCGAGGCCGCCAGATTGCTGCCCACAAAGCCTGTGTAACCAACCAGAGATTTCATAAAATTCACCTTTTCTGCGCTCTGTAAAAAAGAGCATACTAACTTACCATATATTATACATTTTTCCATCCATATCGTCAATTTAACCGGGGTAATATAAATTGAATAAACTGTAAATTTTTCAGGCTGTTTTCTCCGCATATTTCACAATACACAGCTGTGCGTCACAGAAGCACAGATTAAAAAATAAACAGGTATTTTTGTATACAATTTCCAATGTAAAACCCCACAGGAAAGATTGACAAAAGATGATTAATAAAGGATAATATAATTATCTAATTGTGTGTAAAACCAAGCACTATGGAGGAAAATATTATGAAATATGTTATTATCGGCGGTGTAGCCGGCGGTGCCGGTGCAGCAGCCAGACTGAGAAGACTGGATGAACAGGCTGAAATCATCATGCTGGAAAAAGGCGAATACATCTCCTTTGCCAACTGTGGTCTGCCATACTATCTGTCCGGTGTTATCAGCGAAAAAGAAAAACTGCTGGTTCAGACACCTGCCAGCTTTACAGGCCGTTTCAATGTAGATGTTCGCATCTTCAGCGAAGCTATTGCAATCGACGGCGCAAACAAAACAGTACGCGTTAAAAACCATCAGGACGGCACAGAATACGACCTGTCCTATGATGAACTGGTATTGTCACCAGGTGCTGTTCCTGTTATTCCAAAAATGCCAATCAGCGAAGAAATGCCAATCTTCACACTGAGAAACGTTCCTGATACTTATGCTATCAAAGACTTCCTTGATGAACATCAGCCAAAAACAGCTGCTGTTATCGGCGGCGGCTTTATCGGTGTTGAAGTTGCAGAAAACCTGAAAGAAGCAGGCGTTGATGTAACAATTATCGAAGCAGGCGAACATGTAATGCCTAATATCGACAAGGATATGTCTCATGGTCTCCACGGTCATATCCGTACAAAAGGTGTAACTCTGGCTACAGGCAAACTGGCCAGCGAAATCACAAAAGACGGCGTAGTGCTGGCAGACGGCGGTTTCGTACCTGCAGAAATGGTAGTGCTGTCCATCGGTGTAAAACCAGCCACAGCATTCCTGGCAGGCAGCGGCGTTGAACTGGGCGCACGCGGCGAAATCCTGGTTGACGATTATCTCCACACAAATGTGGACGGCATCTGGGCAGTAGGTGACGCTATCGCTGTAAAACACTTTGTTTCCGGCGAACAGACAATCATCCCACTGGCATCCCCTGCAAACAAACAGGCTCGTATCGTTGCTGACAACATCAAAGGCAGAAAAACAAAATACAACGGCACACAGGGTACATCCATCGCCAAAGTATTTGATATGACTGTTGCTTCCACAGGTCTGACAGAAAAAGACTGCATCCGTCTGGGCATTGATTACCACAAATCATTCTCTGCTACAAACAGCCATGCAGGCTACTACCCAGGCCCAACAATGATGACAGTAAAACTGCTGTATACAAAAGGCGAAGGCAAAGTGCTGGGCGGTCAGATTGTAGGTTACAAAGGCGTTGACAAACGTATTGATATTCTGGCAGTAGCTATCCGCGCAGGTATGACAGTATTTGACCTGCATCAGCTGGAACTGGCTTACGCTCCACCATTCTCATCTGCAAAAGACCCTATCAACATGGCAGGTTATGTAGGTGAAAACGTTGTTCTGGGTGAAAGCAAAGTGGCAACATTTGAAGAAGTGCTGGCTATGGGCGACGAAGTTATCAAGCTGGACGTTCGTACAGAAGCAGAATGTGCACGCGGCATGGTACCGGGCTTTATCAACATTCCTCTCCACAAACTGCGCGAAAGATATGCAGAACTGGACAAATCCAAACCTGTATACATCCACTGTCAGTCCGGTCTGAGAGCTTATGTTGGCGAAAGAATTCTGTCCAACCTGGGTTACAACTGCTACAACATCTTCGGTTCATGGATGTGGTACTCCATGTGGCAGGCTGACCTGCAGGCAAAAGCAGCAGAAAACGAAAGAACATCCAACTGCGCAAGACCTGAATTCAATGCATAATTGAAAACAGAATAAAAATATAAGAGCGGTCATCGACCGCTCTTTTTTATGTTTTCTCTGAGCATGGAGGCGTTTTATTCCGCTTTTTCCCAGTGCCGGGCAACTGTAGTCAGAGTATCAGCTATTTCATTTTCACTTTCAAAGGTAGTTATGAAAATACCCACCATATTACCTTTTACAGCTATACATTCCATATTTCCTGTGGAGTATGCCTTGTCCAGACCCTTCACCTGTATTTCTCTGAAATCTGCTCCCTCATGGGCAAAGATAGCGGTTTTCATCAGCGCCTTTGCCACTGTTTCGGGCTTTACGCCGCCTTTTATGCGGTATACTTTCTGGTTGAGCCACAGATTTTCATTATTGTCTCCTGTTGTATATTCTGAACATTCCCAGTATTCACAGAAAATTGTGTCTGTGTGCAGTATATCGCTCTCAAACTGGTAATGAAGTATTCTTTCACCTTCATATCCCAACTGGGAAAGGGTGATATACCCTCCGTCAGTTTCCAGCGGCAGGGGAATTTCTTTGTTTTGACTCTCGGTGAAAATTCCCACAGCTGCAAAAGCGAAAATCATCACTCCCACAATCCAGTACATTCTTGAGTTCTTCACAGGGCTGTGGTCTGTAGGTTTACCTCTTTTCATCCGGTGGTGAATTGTTATCAGCTTTAATGCAGAAATAATATCAGGCACCTCAAGGGCGACCAGTGCCGCAAACACACTGACAATACCTGTGGTACGGGTTATAAAGGAGAGAAATAATTCTGACGGCAGGCTGTTGCCATAAGTTACTGTTTCAATGGCAATCAGTATCAGCCACAGCAGCGGCAGCTGAATCAGTGTCAGATAAGCTTCCTTTATCACCTTTTTTATTGATGCCGCCTGTTCTCTGCTGTCAGCGTATACCTCTGTGGCAGCGCCGGCAGGTGCGCGGAATATAGCGGTAAACCCCATCATACACACATATTCCCAGCCGCAGTCGGTATATTTCTGCTTTGTTTCGTCAGTCAGCTTCCACATAAAGCCGCCGCTGGTCAAAGCTTCCACGCGGTAGTCCATATCCGCCGGCTTACCCTTGGCAAAAGAAGAAAAGAATACGCCTCTGTCCACCAGATGCAGTCCTTGTGCAGCCATACTTTTGTAAAAGCTTTCCATACCGAATATATCAAATTTCCCCGGATGGAATTTGTATGTCAGGTCCACTGTCATATCAGTCATCACAATCCCTCCGGTTTGTTTTCAAGATATTTGATTTTTTCGTTAGTAATTCCGGCCAGTGTCCTGAAAAGCGGGCCGAGAGCCATAATTACGATAAATATAAATGAAAACTCCCTGAAGGAAAAACCTATGACAAAGCTGCCCAGGTCAATGGCGGACAGTATCTTCTTTTCTTTCTCCAGACTTTCTGGGGTGTCATGTATGCTTATAATCAGTGGCATAATACTGTGCAGTTCTGCTTTGTCTTTTTCGCCGTTGATTTTGTTGTCAAGCCAGCCAAATATAATCGATACCACAATCATAACAATACCGCTTTTTACCCACATTGACCGGTCGATTATATCGTATACAAAAGCATACATCCATACAAACAGCACGGACCCGGTAAAAATATGCCCGGCAATCATTTTTATTGTGTATTTTTTCAGCATTTTTTCTTTGTCCATAGTCCACCTCCATAAAATTTCAGTATATCTCTGATTACATTTTATAAATATATGAAACAGTTGTCAATCGGCAGGGGATGAATGTGACTGTTTTGTAACAGAGCAGATATAACCGACGGAGTTATTGTTCATTGCCACGTAGGGGACGGCCTCCCGGACGTCCCGTGGCGGTTTGCCCTTGGTCGCAGTGAAACGGAGACCTTGGTGCAAATGCGAGCTGTGGCTAAATGCGAGCAAGCCAATACGGCGTCCCCGACCGCCCGGTATATTTTCGGGACGTCCGGGAGGCCGTCCCCTACGCGTATTATGCCTCACCGCAACGGGACGGGAAACCCGTCCCCTACGGGATATACATCAGCTGTAATGTAAATCATTTGTATAACTTACCTAAATTTCGCCTGTAAACAGGGGGTAAAATTTTTCTTGCTTTTTGTATATTCCTTTGATATAATTAATCGAAATGCCAAGACGGCACCGGCACACTGCTCTTGGCAGTGTGCCTATTTTTTTATAATCAAAAATTACATATATCAGGAGGAATTCTAAAGTGAAAAATCTGTTCAATCTTTCCAGTCTTTCAGTTGAAGAAATCAACGCCATTCTCGACCGCGCACAGCAGTTTGCAGAAGGCGAAACCAGCGATATTGCAAAAGGCAAAATCATCGCCAGCCTGTTCTTTGAACCAAGCACAAGAACACAGAACTCCTACTCCATGGCAGTAATGCGCCTGGGCGGTCAGGTAATCACATTCAACACAGAAGTTTCCTCCATGAAAAAAGGCGAAACCTTCTACGACACAGTGAAATGCTTTGAAGCACTGGGCTGTGATGGCGCTATCATCCGCCACAGCGAAAACGAATACTACAAACAGCTGGAAGGCATCAACATGCCTATCATGTCCGGTGGTGACGGCACAGGCAACCATCCTACACAGTCCCTGCTGGACCTGCTGACAATCAAACAGGAATTCGGTAAATTCGAAGGTCTGAAAATCTGTATTGTTGGGGATGTTATCCACTCCCGTGTGGCCCACACAAACATTGAAGTTATGGAAAGACTGGGTATGCAGGTTTACACATCCGGTCCGGATGAATTCAAAGAAGACGGTCTGAACTATATCGATTTTGACACAGCCGTAAAAGAAATGGATGTTATCATGCTGCTGAGAATCCAGCACGAAAGACTGTCATCTGCAATGGTTATGACAAAAGAAGACTACAACAGACAGTTCGGTCTCAACGCTGAAAGAGTTGCAGCTATGAAAGACCACGCTATCATTATGCACCCGGCTCCATTCAACCGCGGTGTTGAAATCAACGATGACTGCGTGGAATGCGAAAAGAGCAGAATTTTCAAACAGATGTCCAACGGTGTATTCGTAAGAATGGCTGTAGTGGAACGCGCTCTCAAAGGTTGATAAAAATACTAAATATTTACATATATAAAGGGCAAATATCACATTTGCCCTTTGCCATGCAACAAAATGCTGTGTTATACAAAAAAATACCAGTAAATTTTGTTCAGACAACAATAGCTATTAATTCAAAAATGGGATAGAATAAATTAGATAGGATTTTAGCGAATCCTGTCATAATAAAAAATACACTTATCACTGTATCTGATTACAAAAAAATGTAAAAAAGGCGACAGTGAGTTTGGTGTGTAAAAACATACGGAAAGGAAACAACTATGCTTAATCTTTTGCTGAAAAACGGTACAGTTTATGTTGACGGCGCTTTGAAAAAGGCGGATGTATTGCTTAAAGACGGTATAGTTGCCGATGTTAGAGCGGGTATCGAGTCCATCGATACTCCAACTGTTGACGTTGAGAATTTATATATTTTACCAGGTTTCGCAGATGTACATGTGCATCTGCGTGAGCCTGGTTTTTCTTATAAAGAGACCATTGCAACAGGCACAGCGGCAGCAGCCAGAGGAGGCTTCACACTTGTGTGCAGCATGCCTAACCTGAACCCTGTTCCTGACAGCGTGGAAAACCTGAAAGCGGAGCAGGACATCATCGATGAAAACGCAGTGATAAAAGTGCTGCCTTATGCATCCATCACACTGGGCGAAAAAGGCCAGACGCTGGTGGACTTTGATTCACTGGCAGACAAATGCTTTGCTTTCTCTGATGACGGTAAGGGCGTACAGAAAGAAGAAATGATGCTTCAGGCTATGAAACTTGCCAAGGCCAGCGGCAAACCTATCGTGGCCCACTGTGAGGATGAAAGCCTGCTGTTTGGCGGTTATATCCACGACGGTGAATATGCAAAACTTCATGGTCACCGCGGCATCTGCTCTGAAAGCGAGTGGGGCCAGGTTAAACGCGATGTTGAACTGGTGGAAAAATCCGGCGTACAGTATCATGTATGCCACATTTCCACAAAGGAAACTGTGGAAATAGTAAGACAGGCCAAAGCCAAAGGCCTGCCTGTAACCTGTGAAACAGGTCCGCACTACCTTGCTTTCTGCGATATGGACCTGCAGGAGCACGGCAGATGGAAAATGAACCCTCCAATCAGAAGCGCAGAAGACAGAGACGCACTGATTGCAGGTATAAAAGACGGCACTATCGAAGTGATTGCCACCGACCACGCACCGCATTCTGAAGAAGAAAAGACAAAAGGTCTGGAAAAATCCAATATGGGTGTTGTAGGTCTGGAAACCAGCTTCGCCGCTGTGAATACATACATGGTAAACGCCGGTCACATCACATTTGAAAAGCTGGTGGAAATCATGGCAATCAACCCGAGAAAGATTTTCGGTCTGCCAGCCGGCATCAAAGTAGGCGACAAGGCTGATTTCACTGTGGTTGACAGGGAAAAGGAATGGGTTGTAAACCCACAGGAATTTGTCTCACTGGGCAAATTCACTCCGTTTGAGGGCGTAAAACTCACAGGTGATGTGGTGTTTACAGCCTATGACGGCAAAGCAGTTTATAATAGTTTATATTAATATACAGGGAGGAAGGGTATTTTACCCGAAAATATTATGCCAAAGAGAAAAGATATTAAAAAAATCCTTGTGATAGGCTCCGGTCCTATCGTAATCGGTCAGGCTGCAGAGTTTGACTATGCCGGTACACAGGCATGTCTGGCTCTGAAAGAGGAAGGCTATGAAGTTGTTCTTATCAACTCCAACCCTGCCACTATCATGACTGACACAAAAATGGCCGACAAAGTGTATATGGAACCACTGACACTTGAATATGTGGCCAGAATTATCCGTTACGAAAGACCTGATGCTATCGTTCCTGGTCTGGGTGGCCAGACAGGCCTGAACCTGTGCGTACAGCTGGGTGAAAAAGGCGTTCTGGAAGAATGTCAGGTGGAAGTACTGGGTACAAAAGTAGAATCCATCAAAAAAGCTGAAGACAGAGAGCTGTTCAAAAACATGTGTGAAGAACTGGGCGAACCTGTTATCCCTTCAGAAATTGTACACACAATTGAAGAAGGCGTAAAAGCAGCTGCAGCTATCGGTTATCCTGTAGTTCTCCGTCCTGCGTTCACACTGGGCGGCACAGGCGGCGGTTTTGCTGACAACGAAGAAGAATTCAGAGTAAAAATCGAACACGCCATCTCACTGTCTCCTGTTCATCAGGTTCTGGTTGAAAAAAGTGTAAAAGGTTACCAGGAAATCGAATTTGAAGTAATGCGTGACTCCACAGGCAAGGCTATCGCCATCTGCGATATGGAAAACTTTGACCCTGTTGGCGTTCATACAGGTGACTCCATCGTATTTGCCCCATGCCAGACAATCACAGAAGAACAGAAAGCAATGCTGAAAGCATCTGCACTGAAAATCCTCTGCCATCTGGAAATCGCAGGCGGCTGTAATGTACAGTTCGCTCTGAAACCGGGCACAATGGAATACTACCTGATTGAAATCAATCCTCGTGTATCCCGTTCATCTGCTCTGGCTTCCAAAGCTACAGCTTACCCAATCGCCCGTGTTACAGCAAAAATCGCTGTAGGTCTTACACTGGACGAAATCGATATCAGCGGCATCCCTGCTTCCATCGAACCGGCAATTGACTACAAAGTAGCAAAGGTTGCCCGCTTCCCATTTGATAAATTCACATCTGCTTCCAAACAGCTGTCCACACAGATGAAAGCCACAGGTGAAGTAATGTCCCTGGGTCAGTCTGTACAGGAAATCATGCTGAAAGCTGTTCGCGGTCTGGAAATCGGTGTTGACCACTTTGAAATGAAAAAATTCAAAGACTGGACAAAAGAAGACCTGATGGTTGAAATCGCCACACCAACAGACGAAAGACTGTTTGCACTGTGTGAAGCCATCAGAAAAGGTGCTACAAACGAAGAAATCGCAGATGCTACAAAAATCGTTATCGAATTTGTACAGATGCTGAGAGAAGTTGTGGAATACGAAGCTGTTCTGGCTGCAAATGTAAAAGATGTGGAAGTTCTGAAGAAAGCCAAAGATATGGGCATTTCCGACAGCTACATCGCAAAAGTATGGGGTATGAACAAACTGGATGTTTACCGCTTCAGAAAAGAAAACGGCATAATGCCAATCTACCGCATTGTTGACAATGTGGAACATCAGCAGGACTATGTACCATACTTCTACTCCTGCTACCACGGTGAAAACGAAAGCATCATCACCGATAAAAAGAAAATCCTGGTTCTGGGTTCCGGTCCTATCAGAATCGGCCAGGGTGTTGAATTTGACTACTCCACAGTTCATGCTGTGTGGGCTATCAAAGAAGCAGGCTACGAAGCTATCATCATCAACAACAACCCTGAAACAGTTTCCACAGACTATACAACAGCAGACAAGCTGTACTTTGAACCGCTGACAGTTGAAGATGTTATGAACGTTATCGACATGGAAAAACCAGACGGCGTTATCGTATCCCTGGGCGGTCAGACAGCTATCAACCTGGCAAACGACCTGAAAGAACTGGGTGTTACAATCGTAGGCACAGATGTTGACGCTATCGAAAGAGCAGAAAACCGTGACAGCTTTGAAAAAATCATGCATACTCTGGGTATTCCTGAACCAGAAGGCCAGGCTGTTACAAACATTCCTGACGGTATCAAAGTTGCCAACAGAATAGGCTATCCTGTACTGGTTCGTCCATCTTATGTTCTGGGCGGTCGTGCAATGCAGATTGTTCACTCTGATGACGATTTGAAAAAATACCTGCAGACAGCTGTACTGGTTGACGAAGACCAGCCTGTTCTGGTTGACAAATACATCATCGGTAAAGAACTGGAAACAGACGCTATCTGCGACGGCAAAGATGTATTTATCCCAGGTATTATGGAACACGTTGAAGAAACAGGCGTTCACTCCGGTGACTCTATCTCTGTATATCCAGCATATACAATCCCTGAATCTGTAAAACAGACAATCATCGACTACACAGTTCGTCTGGGTCTGGGTATCGGCATCAAAGGCCTGTTCAACATTCAGTTCATCGTTGACGAATTCAACAATGTTTACGTTATCGAAGTAAACCCACGTTCCTCCAGAACGGTACCGTTCCTGTCTAAATCCACAGGCGTTCCAATGGCAAACATTGCAACAAAAGTAATGCTGGGCCACAGCCTGAAGGAACTGGGCTACGGCACATACCTGCAGGAACCAAGCAAACGCTACTATGTAAAAGCTCCAACATTCTCATTCTCCAAAATCAGAGGTCTGGACGCTTACCTGTCACCGGAAATGAAATCCACCGGTGAAGCAATCGGTTACGACAAATCCCTGAACCGCGCAGTTTACAAAGCACTGCAGGCTTCCGGCATCAAAGTACAGAACTACGGTACTGTATTCGTAACACTGGCTGACAAAGACAAACAGCGCGCACTGCCGCTGGTTCGCCGCTTCTACAACCTGGGCTTCAACATCGAAGCTACTTCCGGTACAGCAGCATTCCTGAAACGCAACGGCATCAAAACAAGAACAATGGCAAAAATCTCTGAAGGCGGTAACAACATTATCGAATCCCTGACAAAAGGCCATGTAACATATGTTATCAACACACAGGAAATGAATGGCGACAGCCAGAAAGACGGCTTCCTTATCCGCCGTTACACAGTTGAAAACAACGTTGCACTGTTCTCCAGCCTGTCCACAGTAAATGTACTGCTGAATGTTCTGGAAGAAATCACAATGCAGGTTTCCACAATCGACGCTGAAATCAGATAAACAACACACCAAATACCCGGCCGCTTTGCGGCGGCCGGTAAATATAAAAAAGGAGAGGCTATGTATAAAAGAGACATTTATACTGTTCTGGAAAACAAGAAAATTGCAAAAGATGTTTTCCTGATGGTTCTGGAAGGTGACACACAGTACATCACAGCACCTGGACAGTTTATCAACATCCTGGTAGAAGGCTTCTACCTCCGCCGCCCAATCTCCATCTGTGACTGGGACGACAAAACAATTACCATTATCTACAAAGTAGTAGGCAAAGGTACAGAAGCTATGGCTGAAATGACAGCCGGCAAAAAACTGGATATTCTCACTGGTCTGGGCAACGGCTTTACTGCACAGGAAGGGAGCACAAAACCGCTGGTTATCGGCGGCGGCGTTGGCGCACCTCCTATGTACGGCGTGGCAAAACACCTGATTGAAAAAGGTGCCAAACCTACAGTTATCCTTGGCTTTACAAGCAAAGACGATGTATTCTATGAAGAAGAATTCAAAGCTCTGGGCTGTGATGTTTATGTTACAACAAACGACGGCTCTTACGGCACAAAAGGCTTTGTAACAGATGTTATCAAAACTCTGGAAGGCTACGACTACTTCTACACATGCGGTCCGCTGCCAATGCTGAAAGCTATTGCAGGCGCTACAGAATGCTCCGGCCAGCTGTCCTTCGAAGAAAGAATGGGCTGCGGTTTTGGCGGCTGTATGGGCTGCAGCTGCAAAACTCTCACAGGTAACAAACGCATCTGTACAGAAGGTCCTGTACTTGTGAAGGAGGAAATCATATGGTAAACACAAAAGTAACTCTCTCCGGCTGGGAACTGGACAATCCTGTTATCCCTGCATCCGGCACATTCAACTTCGGTAAAGAATTTGCCGATTTCTATGACATCAACATTCTGGGTACTTTCTCTTTCAAAGGTACTACAAAAGAACCAAAATTCGGCAACCCTACACCTCGTATCGCAGAAACACCAATGGGTATGATTAACTCTGTAGGTCTGCAGAACCCTGGTATCCATGCAGTTATCGAACACGAACTGCCAGAACTGAAAAAAATCTTCAACAAAAAAGTTATCGCAAACATTTCCGGTTACTCTGTTGAAGAGTATGTATACAACTGCCAGCTGATTGACAAAGAAGACCAGGTTGGCATTATCGAAGTAAATGTTTCCTGCCCTAATGTACACGGCGGCGGCATGGCTTTCGGTACAGACCCTAAAAATGTTTATGAAGTGACAAAGGCTGTAAAAGCTGTTACTACAAAACCTGTATACATCAAACTTTCTCCAAATGTTACAGACATTGTTGAAATCGCAAAAGCTGCTGAAGCAGGCGGCGCAGACGGTATCAGTATGATTAACACTCTGCTGGGTATGAGAATTGACCTGAAAACAAAGAAACCAATCATCGCCAACAAAATGGGCGGTTTCTCCGGTCCTGCTATCTTCCCTGTAGCATTGAGAATGGTATATCAGGTATCCCACGCTGTAAACATTCCTGTTATCGGTATGGGCGGCGTATCTTCCGCAGAAGATGTTATCGAAATGATGATGGCCGGCGCTACAGCTGTACAGGTTGGCGCTGCAAACCTGGTAAACCCTTATGCATGTAAGGAAATCATCGAAGACCTGCCACGCGTAATGGAAAAATACGGTATCAAAGACCTGAACGATATCATCGGTATCGCTTAATCAACCACAATAAAAATCACAATAAAGGAGACCACACCAATGAAAAGAGATGTAATCATTGCTCTTGACTTCAAAGATGCAGAAACAGCCCTTACATTCCTTGACAAGTTCACAGAAGAAAAACCATTTGTAAAAATCGGTATGGAACTGTTCTATGCAGCAGGCCCTTCTATCGTTAAAGAAATCAAAGCAAGAGGCCACAATGTTTTCCTCGACCTGAAACTGCACGATATTCCAAACACAGTAAAAGGCGGCATGCGCAGCCTGTCCGGTCTGGGCGCTGACATCGTTAATGTTCACGCTGCAGGTACAATCGATATGATGAAAGCTGCTCTGGAAGGCGTAGTGAGAGAAGACGGCACACGTCCTCTGGTTATCGCTGTTACACAGCTCACATCCACAAGCGAAGAAAGAATGCAGAAAGAACTGCTGATTAACGCTGGCATCAACGAAACAATCGTTCACTATGCTAAAAACGCTAAAGAAGCAGGCCTTGACGGTATCGTTTGTTCCCCACTGGAAGCTGGCATGGTAAAAGAAGCAGTAGGCAAAGAATTCCTGACAGTTACACCAGGCGTTCGCTTTGCTGATGGTGATGTAGGCGACCAGGTTCGCGTTACTACACCTGCAAAGGCTAAAGAAATCGGTACAGACTACATTGTTGTAGGCCGTCCTATCACAAAAGCAGAAGACCCAGTAGCTGCATACAGAAGATGCATGGCTGACTTTGCTGAATAATAACCACATCAAAGTACGCTGTATATTTAAAACATTTGTAATATAAAATAAAACTTGTATATAATTGGAGATAATTATTATGGAACAGTATAAAAAAGAGTTTATCCAGTTTATGGTAGACAGCAAAGTTCTCAAATTCGGTGAATTCACACTGAAAAGCGGCCGTAAATCCCCATTCTTTATGAATGCAGGCGCTTACGTAACAGGCTCACAGCTGAAAAAACTGGGCGAATACTATGCAAAAGCTATTTATGCAAAATATGGTGATGATTTCGACGTACTCTTCGGACCAGCTTACAAAGGTATTCCTCTGGCAGTTGTAACAGCTATGGCTTTCAGCGAACTGTACGGTAAAGAAATCCGCTACTGCTCTGACCGTAAAGAAGAAAAAGACCACGGCGCAGACAAAGGCAGCTTCCTGGGCAGCAAACTGCAGGATGGCGACAGAGTTGTTATGATTGAAGACGTTACAACATCCGGTAAATCCATGGAAGAAACAGTTCCAAAGGTAAGAGGTGCAGCAGATGTTACAATCGTAGGTCTGATGGTTTCCCTGAACAGAATGGAAGTTGGCAAAGGCGGCGAAAAAGTTGCTCTGGATGAAGTAAAAGACCTGTATGGCTTTGAAACAGCAGCTATCGTTGATATGGATGACGTTGTTGAAGCTCTGTACAACAAAGAAGTAAACGGCGAAGTTATCATTGATGACACAATCAAAGCAGCTATCGATGCATACTACGAACAGTACGGTGTTAAATAAGATACACTGAATAAACAAAAGGCTATCTCACATTGTGTGAGATAGCCTTTTTGATATATGAAAAAATTCTTATTTATTTTGAGCCATCAGGCAAAGTACCATGTGGGCAGCAGTTCCAGTGCATTTACATATTCCTGGCTGGCCGCCACGCCGGACAGCACCGGCAGGAATATCATAAAGCAGATAAATACTACTACAGGGTAAATAATCATATACTTCTGTTTATAGCCCAGCTTTTCGGACAGCTTCTGCCACCGGTAGCCGATGGCCAGTACACCGCACACTGTGGCCGGGAAGTAATGGTAGATAAATGCCAGTCTGGTCACCAGCACCCATGGCAGAAAACAGCCCAGATAGCCGGTGAGAATCAGTATGCCGCGGCGGTCCTTTTCTTTTATGCTGTTAATCAGCACATATACCAGACAAAACGGCATCAACGGCCACACTGCTATATTGCCAAAGGCGGAAATACTGCTGATGTTACTGCCGATATATGTGGCTGAATACCATATCGGCTTTTGTATAAAGGGCCAGGTGTACCACGGTGAAGAGAAGAAATGTTCTGCCACCAGCTGGCTGTGATAATTGAACATATTCACCTGATAAGTGAAAAATTCGCTGACTTTTGCGGCAATACCGCTTTCTCTCAGCACAGGGGAGAAGGAGGCAAAGTATATGATGAAAGGTACCAGTACAAATGCCACAATACACCATACACAGGTGTCAAAGGCTTTCAGCGCCAGTTTTTTCTGTTCTGCCTTGTCCTTTTCCGCGGCGGCTGTGCGATATTTTATAAACAGGGTGATAAAGTAATATACCGCCAAGCCTGCAGCGCCGTAAGCACCGTTCCACTTTACAGCTATGGCGCAGCCCATAAATGTACCGCTTATCAGCAGGTATAAAAACTGTTCATACACTCTTTCGGTCAATGGAATTTCAGCATATTTCAGCATAAACAGGAACATCAGCATTACAAACAGCACCAGGTAGCTGTCTACAGTGGCCAGTCGGGTCTGGGTGTAGTGCATAAAGTCAAATGCGAATATAAAGCAGCACAAAAGTGCGGTCTTTTCGTTTTTCATCAGCTGTTTTGCCAGCAGATACATTATTACAACCATCACAACGCCCCGGGCAGTGCCCATAAAGCGCCAGCCGAAGGGTGTCATGCCGAAGATGGCAATGCCGATGGAAATCAGGATTTTGCCCAGAGGCGGATGGGTGGTTTCGTAAATTGAATAGCCCTTCAGCTGTTCGTAGGCGGTGCGGGCGTGATAAACCTCGTCAAAATACATTGATGAGTAATAACCGCTGTCAGCAGGCAGGGTTTCACTTTCGTCCACTGCCTGATATGGTCCGTTTTCATTGTAGTTAAACTCACCGGTTTGAAGTGTACCGCGGATAATCTCCCCTTTTTCATTGGTAAAAACTATTTCATTCAGCACCTGGTCGGTGCGTTTTGCTCTGATAAGCACGCTTTTTGTAGTGAAATCCACATTTTTTATCTGCCAGGTGAAAACATAGTCGTGGTTGAATTCAGTGGCGTTCTGCCACATACCCTCATCGGTCCAGTACAGTATTTCAAAATCACAGCCCATTTTCTGGGTGTTGCTGCCCTGTGGTGAATACTGGTCCCCCATGCCGGAAAAGGCCCGTATCTCTTTCACATTTTCAGTCTGGTTAAAATTCACTATTACCCATTCACCGGCAGTCTGTGTCTGCCAGAAAGTCTGTGGGCTGTCAGTTGCACCCAGCTGATAGAAAGCAAAAAAGGCGTACACAGCAGTTATCGCACCTACCGCCAGCCATTCTTTTGTTTTTGCGGTCAGGTTCAGCGGCCTGCCTTTCAGTGTGGCTTTCAGATAAACTGCCAGTCCGGCAATACAAACGGATACTGTCACAAGACTGACTGTTTTATACATCAGCGGTGTGGGATAGTAGCCGTCATACTGACTGCGCATGCTGGCCACCACATTCATAAAGTTTACCCCCGCACTGCCCAGAAACAGATAGAAATATTCCTTTTTGTCTGTCAGCACAAAGCATATGAGAGCCAGAATAATGGCCGGGTGCATATATCTTTCGTGCATCATGGTGCAGAAGGAGAAAAATACAGTGATAAAAATAAATGATGATGAGAAAATCTTACTTTTGTCCTGTTGACGGAAGTAACCGTACATACAGAAAACAAAGCAGGCGGCGATAACCGCTATATTGATTATGCCGGAGAAGGGTACGGAATCCAGAGGAGTCCAGTTTTTGTCAAACAGCATAAACAGATTGTAGCCGTTTACAGTAAAATATTTGTATCCGCCAAAGGTGTTTTTGTACAGATTTATCAGCCACAGCGGTGAAATTGTTTTGCCGAATGGCAGTGCCAACAACCACAGACAGCCAAGGCCAGTGCCTACAGCTTTGAAAAATTCCTTCCAGCTTTTCTTTTCCAGAATATAGAACAGCAGCACAGGGCCGAACAGCAGTGACTGGGGTTTTGTAATCAGTGCCAGAGCATAGGTCACGGCGGCTTTTACAGTGTCATCCTTATAAACAAAATACAGGGCGGCCACCAGCAGCAGTGTATAATAGCTGTCTATCTGTCCCCACACGGCACTGTTGTATACTGTGGCAGGACAGAAAGCAAAACAGGCGGCGGCAAACAGCCCCCATTTTTCGCCTTTTTTCTCTTTTGCCAGATGGTAGATAAAATATGCACCGCCTACGTCTGCCAGCATTGCCGGCAGTTTGATTATATAGGTGTACAGTACGCTGTTGTAATCGATTTTAAACAGCGTCTGGAAAAGCTTTGTAAACCAGAGCACATACATATATCCCGGGGGATAATCCAGAAATATGCCGCTGTGATACATTTCCCCCAGACCGTAATAGGTGGTGCAGTCCGCCCAGGCTTTGAAACAGCCCACATCGTACCAGAATGCATAGTCACGGGCTGCCAGCAGGCTTCTGATACCAAAGCCAACAGCAAGAATAATGAAAATATACACCGGTGACGGCTTTATTTCAAAATTCTCTTTTTTATATAAAAACAAAAAACCTGCCATACACAATGCAATGTATACAGCCAGTATTGTTGTGTGCAGTGTCATCTGACCCTCCGATGAGTTAAGTTATCCTAAAGTATAGCATAATAATTAATGTAAATAAAGCGCAGTTATTGATTTTCACATTAATTGTTGCTAAAATGTAATACAGATTATAGTGCTATGAGGTTATTATGAATTTCAATTCAGTTAATTATATGATATTCCTGCCGGTGGTGGCGGGGCTGTATTTTGCAGTGCCCAAAAAGTTTAAAAATCTTTACCTGCTGGCAGTAAGCTATTATTTCTATTATTGCAACGAGGCCAGATTCTTTCTGCTGCTGCCTGCCATGACACTGATTACCTACGGTTTTGCGCTGGCAGTGGACAAGCGGGAAGATAAAAAGCGCAGCCTGCTGTTTCTGGGCGGTCTGTTTGCAAATCTGGGCGTGCTGGTATTCTTCAAGTACAACCGCTTTTTCCTGGGTAAAATTTCTGCGCTGACCGGTGCACAGATTGACCTGAGCTGGTGGCTGCTGCCATCTGGCATTTCCTTCTATATCTTTATGGCGACCAGCTACCTGATAGATGTGTATCTGAAAAAATACCACGCCGAAAAGGATGTGGTGAAGTTTGCGGCCTACATCACTTTCTTCCCCCATATTCTTATGGGGCCTATCGACAGGGCAAACAAATTTATCCCACAGCTGGACAAAGAGCATAAGTTTGATTACGACCGCGTGCGCAAGGCCCTGCAGCTGATGGCCATCGGCTTTTTCAAAAAGATTGCGGTGGCTGATGTGCTGGCTATGTTTATCAATCAGGTTCATTCCGACCTGTACAGCTACACCGGTATTATTCTGGTGTTTGTGGCCTTTATGTATTCATATCAGCTGTATGCTGACTTTTCCGGCTATTGTGATATTGCCCGCGGCAGTGCCATGATTATGGGCTTTGACATCACTGAGAACTTCAATGTGCCTTACCTGTCCACTTCCTTTTCACAGTTCTGGTCACGCTGGCATATCTCCCTTTCCTCCTGGTTCCAGGATTATATTTTCACACCTTTTGTATGGACAAATCCTTTGAAAAAGATACCTGTAATCGGTAAATTTTTCGAAAATCCACCTGTGCTGGTGGCTGTGGCTCTGGTATTTATCACCAGCGGTATATGGCATGGCAACACATGGAATTTTGTTATATGGGGTATGTGCCATGCGGTATATCGTATGGCAGAGGAAATTATGCGCCGCCGTAAAAAACCAAACAAACATCCCAAACCTCTGGAATTCTGGTCAAAGGTTGTGTGGGTGTTCTCACTGGTTACTTTCAGCCAGATTTTCTTCCGCTGCAAGGATATTCCGTCATCCCTCTACTACATCGCAAATATGCTGGGCGATTTCAGCCTGTCCACATTCGGCACAGGTATATATAATGCGGTGAAATCCGGCTTTGACGCCACACCAATGCTGATTTACGCATATATCGCCTACAACATTCTCACATTGGGCATTCTGATGTTTATGGACTGGTACCGCCACTTCCGTCTGAAGGGCAAATGCCTGACCAACGGTCTGGACAGACAGAAACCTGTGGTGCGCTGGCTGTGCTACTATGTGATGATTGGTCTGATTATGGCCGGCTTTATTATGAACAACGGCGGTTTTGGCGCATCGGCCAGCTTTATATACAACAATTTCTAAAAAACAGTGAAAAATAATACTTTTTGTTGTTTTTTGAAGTAAGAATTGATATAATTATATAGTTATTAATTATTCCGGAGGAAAAAATGTTAGAATTTATTGCTCGATATGCTTATGTAGTGCCAATCATGGGCCTGATGTTTATGCTGCTGTATCTGGTAGGCGGCGAAGACATCATCTTTTTCAGACAGGTAAGACACGAAATTGACCCTAAATCTGATGAAAACCTGACAATAGCACTTACAAAATATGCAAGCCGCAAGGGCTTCAAAATGATGGGCAGAACAACACTGGAATTTGAAGGTGCCACATATACTTTTGACGGTATCCTGATTACTTATTTCGGTACAATCGCCATCAAGGCTGAACCATATGCAGGTGACATTTACGGCGAAATGAACGGTGAAGAATGGGTTGCTATTTTTGAAGGCAAACGCACACCTTTCCTTAACCCACTGGTGGCTATGTCCGGCTCCACAAAACTGTTCCGTGATATCTACCGCGCAGAAGGCGTGAAAAAATACGGCCAGACAGAAACAATGGCTGTTTTCACAAACAAACACTGTAATGTTGCTGTATCACGCAATGCTTCCGCATGCCATGTGAAAGACCTGGACGAACGTCTGTCCCAGGGAAAATTCATTGCTGACAACGGTGTGAACATTGACGAAATGGCAGCAGCACTGGAAAAACACAAAAAATAATCAGATAAAAATAATTACAGCCACGGCATCAGCCGTGGCTGTTTGTGTTTGTTGACTGGAAAGGTATGCTGTCAGTTTATCTTTCCAGCTTTTCGATTATATCCTCTATAGCGCGGCGGGCGTTATTCAAATCACCGTTAGGGTAGCCGCTCCGCTTTTTCACTGCAGCAGTAAGTTTTTCCAGAGCCTGCAGCAGCAGAGTGTATGCACGGGAAACACCGGATGCAGACTGTCTGTCCGGTTTTTTGTAGATTGTCTTCGGTGCAGTGAATGTCTGCTGACC
The DNA here is from genome assembly GCA_017473015.1 of Oscillospiraceae bacterium. Lineage (GTDB taxonomy): Bacteria > Bacillota > Clostridia > Oscillospirales > Ruminococcaceae > RGIG3102. The sequence continues at coordinate 76,501 of JAFUNP010000005.1, forward strand.
TGTAGCCAGATTGAATTTGTCTGTGTAGTACGGACTGTACACCGGCCAGCCCAGCTCCTGTGTGATTTTTTCTTCAAAAGCAGGGAATACATCCCGGTCGCCATGAACAAGGAACAGCTTCTGCGGTTTGTTTTCAAATCCCTTCAGCCAGCGGATAAGACCTTTCTGGTCGGCATGACCGCTGATACCATCCAGCTTGATTATTCTGGCGTTTACTTCGATAGTTTCGTTGAAAAGCTTTACCTTTTTTACACCGTCCAGCAGCCTGCGGCCCAGAGTGCCCTCGGCCTGGTATCCTACAAACACTATGGTGCTGTCACTGCGCCACAGATTGTGCTTCAGATGGTGGCGTATACGGCCTGCGTCGCACATACCGCTGGCAGAAATAATGACCTTTGGATTTTTATCAAAGTTAATCAGTTTACTTTCGTCGCTGGTTACTGCGGTTTTCAGTGTAGGAAAGTTGATGGGGTCAATGCCTGATTTTACCACCGCCATGGCTTCTTCGTCGAAGTAACCGTAGATATTGTCATCAAATACTTTTACTGTCTCGATAGCCATAGGGCTGTCTATATACACCGGTACAGTATGGCCTTTTACCATACCTTTGGTGATAATATCACGCAGAAAATACAGCAGTTCCTGTGTTCTGCCTACTGCAAAGGCAGGTATAACCACATTGCCGCCGCGGTCAAAGGTTTCCTGTATAACCTGTGCCAGTTCAGCGCGGTAATCCTCCACCACATCGTGAAGTCTGTCACCATAGGTGCTTTCGCACACTATATAGTCGGCGTATTTTATAAACTGTGGGTCTTTTATCAGCGGCTGGTCAATGTTGCCTACGTCGCCGGAAAATACCACAGTTTTCTTTACGCCTTTTTCATCTATCTTTATCTCAATGGCGGCACTGCCCAGCAGATGGCCCACATCGTAGAATGTGGCTGTCACGCCTTCAGCTATTTCAAAGCTTTCCAGGTATTCATGGGTGCGGAACATTCGCAGTGTCTGCTGTGCATCGTCCTGGGTATACAGCGGTTCCACTTCGCCCTTGCCGCTTCTTTTGTTTTTTCTGCTTTCCCATTCTGCTTCCTGTTCCTGGATATGGGCAGAGTCCATCAGCATAATTTTGCACAGGTCAAAAGTTGCTCCGGTGGAATAGATTTTACCGGTGTAGCCGCCTTTTGCCAGCAGCGGCAGATAGCCTGTGTGGTCCACATGGGCGTGAGTGACCAGTACCGCATCCAGTTCATTTACCGGCAGCGGCAGGTCGTAAGTCACATGTTCTTCCCGGCCCTGGCGCATACCGTAGTCAATCAGAATTTTTTTGCCGCAGGCTGTCAGCAGGTGGGCTGAGCCTGTCACACCGTGCGTAGCACCTATAAACTGTAATTCCATAGTATCCTCCGTTTATTGAAGCATAGTATTATCTGATTTTAATTATATAACTCACATGAAAAATTTAAAATAGAAAAAAGAAAAATCCATGTAATTTTCACATGGATTTAACACTTTTTATGCTCTTTTCAGTTTACGCAGAACTGTTTTTATCAGCGGTTTTATAAAATTGAACAGCGGCAGGAAGTTGTAAACAACTATCACGGCTGTCAGCACGGTGCTGATGATAATCCAATGTGTCATTTCGTTTATCATCACATAGCTGAGTGCGGCAATAAGTACCACATTCACCGCCATAAACACAGGAGAAATGCTGATATTGATGAATTTTCTTGTACCCAGTGCGCGCAGTATAAACACCAGCAGATAGCTGAGGAATGTGGCGATAGCCGCACCCTGTGCGCCCATTTTCGGGATTAAAAGCATATTCATGCCTATATTTGAAAAGGCACCGGCCATCATAGTGTACAGGTTGGCTTTGCCGTTTTTCTGTACCATGTAAATGCTGGACATAAAGCCGGAAAAGCTGGAGAATATGGTAGCCATAATCAGCACAGGGATAAAGCGCCAGGATTCATAATATTCAGCTGCCACCATAAAGCTTGTCATAGGGCGGCACAGCAGTATCAGCCCTGCGCCGGCCATAAACATAATGCTCTGGTATGCTCTGAACACATTTTTGAAAAATTTTTCCGGATTTTTCTCCTGGCCTTCCTGTACAGCGGAAATCTGCCACGCTTCGGTGAACACAGTAGAGAACAGGTTTACAATAGACGGTATTTTGTAGCTGATGGCGTATATACCGGCTATGGATGCGCCGGAAATGGCTGTTACCAGATAGCGGTCGGACACATTGGTCACCCACCAGAATACGCCGGTAGGAATCAGCGGCAGACAGTAGGACAGCATTTCTTTTGCCAGCCGGGGCTTTGCACTTTTAAGACGGAAGCTTTTCCATGCGCCGCTGAACACTAACAGGAACAGAAAGCTGACAAAGTCTGCTGCGATGGTGGCCATAATGTAGCCCTTCACGCCCATATTGAATTTAACCAGGAACAGATATACAAAAATAAGTGTGTTCACTGTGGCCAGAATACCGTCTATTGCGTACAGACGGGTGTATGTTCTGGCACGGGTGTACTGCTGAACCAGTGTGCGCAGACAGCTGCACAGCAGATAGAGGTACAGGTAGCGTACATAATACTGTACAAAGGATATTTTTACTATCAACGGATAAAATGCCAGCAGCACCATAAAGCCGAAAAGATAGGTCAGGGCAGCTACGGTAAATACGCCTTTTCTGGAATATTTTTTATCCAGACCGAAGCGGATAATACTGTTTGGTATGCCCAGGGACACCAGCGGTATCAGCAGGTTGGCAGTCTGTGTCACCAGGTCGGCCGCATTAAACTGGTCTGGTGTGAGTACAGCGGTGTATATCGGCATAAGCAGAAACACCAGAAATTTGCTGCTGAAGGTACTGATAAAAAATAACCCTGTGTTTGAAATCAGAAATTTATATTTGTTATTCAAAATCATTTTCCTTATTATATTTTGCAATTGGTATATATCCTTTTTATTATAGTATTATTGACAGCTTTTTACAAGCGGTACAGTTGTAAACATTCTGTGTACCGGCACGGATTTTCACAGTTTTTTGATGATTTTCCATTTTTGTTTCACCCTTTCTTCAACCTGCCGTCACTTTGGCGGAATATAATTCCAATAGATAATGGAAGGAGAGTGCATATGGAAAAAGAAAAAAGTCTTTTACGGAATATAAAATCAAAAATAAAAGTTAAAAAGCTGATTGTGCCGGCGGTAGTGCTGGCAGTGGCAGCGGGTGTGATTTTTGTACGCGAAGGCCGCGACGGTATGCCCACAGGCGGTGATATGCCGATGACGATGGGGGTGCGCACCACAGTGCTGCAGCTGTCAACACTGACTGACAGTGTTTCTGTAACAGGTACAGTGGAAAGCACCCAGACAGTAAATGTGACCAGCACAGTCACAGGTGCGGCCATCAGTGAAATATTGGTCCAGGCCGGTGACAAGGTGTCTGCCGGCGATGTGATAGCAAAGCTGGACACAGCTGATATATTGGAAAACATTGAAAAAGTAAAAGAAAAGCTGACAGACAATATCACCCGGGCACAGGAAAAATATGACCGGGCAGTGACAGATATGAATGAAGCATACGATGCTGCTGCAGATGCAGAGGAAGAATACAACACCGCTGTGTACTGGCAGAATGTATGCAATACCAATTTTGAGGCTGCAAAGGCAGCGGTTTCCATGCAGCAGACAGCTTACAACACTGCTGCCGCTGAGCTGACTGCTGCCACGAATGACAAAAACAACGCCACTGCCCGGTACAACACAGCTTTTGCAGAATGGCAGTCACGGGACAGTGTAAAAACAAATGAACAGGCGGCACTGGAGGCTGCACAGACTGAATATGAAAGCGTTATGGCAGACCGGGAAGCAACAGAAGAAGCAAAAACTGCGGCACAGACAGCACTTGACGATGCAACCACCCGGCTGGCAAATGCTGAGGCCTCGCTGGCTAATGCGCAGACAGCACTGGACACAGCCGCTGCAGCCCTGCAGACAGCAACAGAAAGATATGATGTTGCACAGGGCGTAGTGAACGGCGATGAAAACACCACAGGCTCAAAAGCCAGCCTTGACGCTGCAAAGCAGAATGCCGACTATAACAAAATAGAAAGTGAATACAACAATGCAGTAAGACTGCGGGAAAACGCACGAACAACCCTTGACAACAAAGAAAAAGCCTATTCAAATGCTGTGACAGCCTGTGAAAATGCAAAGGACAGCCTGGAAAACGCCTCCACCAGTGATGAGCTGGAACGGCTGTATGAAGATTACAATGACTGCATTATCACAGCGGCTATCAGTGGCACAGTTACAAAAATCAATGCCCAGGTAGGTGATGTGACAGGCGGCAATAATTCTGTTATCGCGGTAATTGAAGATACAGAAAATCTGAAAATCAGTACTTCTTTCCAGGAATATGATGTTCAGGATATAAAAATAGGCATGAAGTGCGTTATTACCAGCGATGCCAATGACAAACAGCTGTCCGGCTATGTGTCCCAGATTTCTCCCGTGGCCTCCACAGCGGGCATGGGCTCATCTGATGTAACATTCAGCGGCGAAATCACCATCAATGGAACAGACCATGGCCTGCTTATAGGTATGAACGCCAAAGCGGAGGTTATACTCAGCAGTACAGATGATGTTTATGTGGTTCCTTATGATGCTGTGGGTACAAACGAATCCGGAGAAAAGGTGGTTTATGTACAGAACGGCGAAGATTTTGACCCTGTGGTGGTAACAACAGGTATGGAAACTGACTACTATATTGAAATTTCTTCCTCTGAGCTGAAAGAGGGTATGGTTATCCGCTCATCCGCTGATGCTGACCGGAGTGAAAGCATGGTATTTACTGAAGACGGCGAAGAAGCAGAAAACAGCGGAATGGGCTTTGGTATGGGTGGCATGACCGGTATGCCATCAGGCGGCAATATGCCACAGGGAGGAAATATGCCTGACCGCGGCGGTATGCAGGGTGGCCCCGGTGGCAGAGGTTAAGCCATGAAAAAAGTGATTGAAATGAAAGATATCTGCAAATCTTTCTGGATTGCAGACAATGAAGAACTGAAAGTGCTGAAAAAAATCAACCTGACTGTGTATGAAGGGGAATTTGTGGCCATAGTAGGTGCATCCGGCAGCGGTAAAAGTACGCTGATGAATATTATCGGTGCCCTGGACCGCCCCACAACAGGGGAGTACTTTCTGGACGGTGAAGATATAGCCGGTATGAAGGACAGACAGCTGTCCGAAATAAGAAACAGAAAAATAGGCTTTGTTTTTCAGACATTCAATCTTATTCCCCGTACAAACGCAGTGAAAAATGTGGCCCTGCCTATGCTGTACGCCGGCATGCCTTCACGCCGGGCAAACCGGAAAGCAAAAGAGCTGCTGGCACAGGTGGATATGAAAGACAGAATGTATCACAACCCCAACGAGCTGTCCGGCGGGCAGAAACAGCGCGTGGCTATTGCCCGCAGCATAGCCAACAACCCGGGTATTATCCTGGCCGATGAGCCAACCGGTGCTCTGGACAGTGTGACAGGTCGCATGATTATGGACCTTTTTCACCGCCTGCACAGCCAGCAGGGCAAAACCATAGTGCTCATAACCCATTCGCCAGAACTGGCTCAGGAGTGTGAAAGAATTATTACTCTGAAAGATGGTGTGATAATTAAAGAGGAAAGGGGGCTGGGCCATGCTTCTTATTGAAAATATACTTCTGGCGCTGAACGGGCTGCGTGCCAACAAAATGAGAGCCTTTCTCACCATGCTGGGCATTATTATCGGTATCGGCAGTGTTATTGGTATTGTGAATGTGGGGGAAAGCATGACAAACGGTATCAGCACCAGCATGCGGACTATGGGTGTGAACAACATAACCCTGACTCTTACACAGAAAAGCGACGACAATACTTCCGGCGGTAATTTCTTTATGTTCGGACGCTCATCTCCCGATGAAAGTGACCTGATGACTGACGAAATGCTTAACGAATTCCGCAGTCTGCACAATGATTACATATCCTATATCTATACCACAGAATCTGTAGGCAGCAGTACAGCGGAATACAATCTGAATGAAAGCAATGTTTCTGTCACCGCGGTTAGCCGGGAATATGTGGCGGCCAGCAATCTGGAAATGCTGACAGGCAGGTTTATAAGTGACCACGATGAGGAAAAAGAAAAAAATGTGTGTGTGGTATCCTCTGTGCTGTGTGGTGAGCTGATGCCTATGCAGGACCCGATAGGTGAGCAGCTGGATATGGTTATAAACAATACTGTGCAGACTTTTTACATAGTGGGAGTTTATGATGGCGAATCTTCTTCGGCTTCTTCCATGACACAGATGTATATACCGGCTTCCACAGCCCGAAAACTGTCCGGTTCGGGCAACGGCTACCAGTCAGCAACGGTGGTACCGGCCAACGGAACAGACACCACCGCATTTATGAATCTGGCTGATGAGTATTTCTCCCAGGTTTATTCCAGAAACAAATCTTATACAGTTACAGCCTCCAGTATGGAGAGTATGGTGGAATCTATGACTGAAATGCTGTCCACTGTTTCACTGGCCATTGCTGTAATTGCCGGTATATCACTGGTAGTAGGCGGCATAGGTGTAATGAATATTATGCTGGTGTCCATTACAGAACGCACACGAGAAATAGGCACACGAAAAGCCCTGGGCGCTACCAATGGCTCTATCCGTCTGCAGTTTATCACCGAAGCTATAGTTATCTGTATGCTGGGCGGCCTTATAGGCATCGGTCTGGGCCTGGTGATAGGCAATATTGGGGCCGGCCTGCTGGGGTACAGTGCCACAGTTTCAGTGTCCACGGTGCTGATTGCGGTGGGCTTTTCCATGGTAATAGGCGTGTTTTTTGGCTATTACCCCGCCAACAAAGCTGCAAAGCTGGACCCTATAGAAGCTTTAAGATATGAGTAAAAACATCATTGTCATTTTCTTCTCCTGAAAATATACTGAAAAGCAAAACCGCAGACTGATTCAGCCTGCGGTTTTGCTTTTTGATATAAATAAGGGAAGTCAGATGATTTAGCTGCAGTTATTGCAGCTTTAATCAGTCTGTTTTATTTGTTGCCGGACATCCAGCTGAAAACTTTACCAATAAATGGGATAACGATTTTCCAGATGATAGCCAGACCGCCTGCGGCACCTATACCCATAAGAATGTAATGTAAAATATTAAGGTTTTCCATATTCATAAATCTCCTTTCGGTTAAAACATTGCTGCAAATATTCCGCCGATGGCAGGAATAACAACTTTCCATATTAATGCGAAACCGATTACCACAATGGCAACCATTATTGCTTTTATGAGAATGTTTTTCAAATTATTTCCTCCTATCTGTGTAAATTATTTTTTCTCGAGAAATGTTTCTACAAATTTATCTTCAATTTTTTTGTAGCCGTCCACAACGGTGTCTTCGATTTTCTGATATGCAGACACCACTTTTTCTGCAATGCCGCCTGTTTTCAGATTTCCTTCTTCATCCAGCACATTGTCAGTAAAGCTGTTTTCAATCTTCTTGTAGTTGTCTACAACAGTATCTTCAATTTTTTTGTATGCGTTTACCACTTTTTCACCCAGTTCGCCGGTTTTCAGTGTGTATTCTGTTTTTTCGCTGTTGTCAGCCAGATAATTTTCTTCCAGAGCTTTGTCCAGTTTGCCTTTATTTTCAATCATTGTTATATCTCCTTAAAAATTAATACTTGATAAATTTAATTTTTCTGTTATAATCATTAACACAACAGTTGTCGATTTACAAGATTATTATAACAACATGTGTTGAGAAAAACAATCAACAATTTCCCAACAAGTGTTGAGTTAATGGAGAAAAATATATGAATACACCTAACAACAAACGCAGAAGAGACAGCCAGGACCGCATGATAAATGCTTTTGTGAAGCTTTTACAGGAAAGGACCTGAACAAAATTTCAGTTACAGATATATGCAAACTGGCTGAAGTGAACAGAACTACCTTTTACGCCAACTATATTGATATTTATGACCTGGCGGATGCTGTCCAGAAGCGCCTGGAGGAGGATATATTGCAACTGTATGGTTTTAATGGTCAGCACAATTTCACAGCAGACAATTTTCTCAAACTTTTTTACCATATAAAGGAAAACCAGCTTTTTTATAAAACCTATTTCAAGCTGGGAGTGGATGGGAAATTCAGGCTGACCGAATATGATGTGGCTGCTGCTACCGAATACTACAGAGACGAAAATATAGAATACCATGTGGAATTTTTCCGCAATGGTCTGAATGCCGTTATCAAAAAATGGCTGGCCAATGACTGCCGTGAAGCACCGGAGTCAATACGGGCAGTAATCAGCAGTGAATATACAGTGACTAAAAATCAATAAAATACAAAAATCCCCTTATGCTGTACAGCACAGGGGGATTTTAACTTATATAAATATATATATTATATAATTATACTTCAGATGTTGCGGTTTCTGTTTCTTCTGTCAGAGCTTCATCTGTAAATTTGTTTTTTTCGGGCTCAACCACTTTTTTAGGGCATCTGTTGTAAACTCTTGTTTTGCGCAGGATTCTTTCTGACAGCCTGTCTGTCAGTTCGCTTTCCTTCACACGCCAACCCCAGTTGCCATTGGAGGTGGATGGTGTGTTCATTCTGCCTTCTTCACCCAGGTCCAGCCAGTCCTGCATGGCAACTATAGCCAGTTTTGCTCTGCTGGCAAAAGCCATGGTGATGATTTTGTCACAAATATCATCGTCGCTTTCCCATGCACCGTATTCCAGGCAAAACTCCCTGTTGCTCTTTGGCTCAGATTTCCACCAGCCCAGGGTTGTGTTGTTGTCATGTGTGCCAGGGTAAACAATGCTGTTTTCATCTATGTTGTGCGGCAGATATTCGCCGTCCATGGTGTCAGCATCAATGCCGAAAGCAAACTGCAGTATTTTCATGCCCGGATAACCGCAGTCATCCACCAGTTTTCTTACCGGCGGTGTGATTACACCCAGGTCCTCTGCGATAACGCGGAAATCCTCTGTCTGCACCAGACCCAGTTTTTCAAATAACTCCAGACCAGGACCTGGCACCCATTTGCCGTCTTTGGCGGTATTTGCATCTGCATCTACAGAGAAAAAGCTTTCAAAACCACGGAAATGGTCAATTCTCACCACATCATACATTTTCAGCGCAGCCTGCATTCTTCTGTTCCACCAGTCATAGCCTGTCTTACGGTGTTCTTCCCATTTGTACACGGGATTGCCCCACAGCTGACCATCAGCAGAAAATGCATCAGGTGGCACACCTGCTACCTGACGGAGAGACAGGTCTTCGTTCATATCGAACAGATTTGGATTTGCCCACACGTCGCTGCCGTTGTCAGAAACATAAATTGGCAGGTCACCGATGATTTTAATTCCGTTTTCATTGGCATATGACTTTACTTTGTTCCACTGCTTGAAAAATTCATACTGCATGAACTTCCAGAAATCTATTTCTACTTTGTTTTCATCGCAATATTCAGCCAGAGCCTTTCCGTCACGCAGTTTCAGCCCATCTTCCCAGTCGTGCCAGGCTTTCTTGGTCTGTGTATTGATTGCCATGTACATAGCGTAATCATCCAGCCACTGTTTTTCTTCTTCGCAGAAAGCTGTGAATTCTGCATCAGGACTTTCAGTGAATTTATTGTAAGCTATGCGCAGGGCAGCAAATTTGGCATTGTAGATTTTTCCGTAATCCACATGGTCCGCTGACCAGAACCAGTCAAAACTGTCCAGTGCGTCTTTGGCAATCAGTCCTTCATCTGCCAGAGTGTCCATGTCAATAAAGTATGGATTACCTGCAAAGGTTGAAAAAGACTGATACGGGCTGTCGCCATAACCTGTAGGCCCCATCGGCAGCACCTGCCAGAATTCCTGACCGCTGTTTTTCAGAAAATCAACAAAGTCGAAAGCGCTTTTACCAAAACTGCCTATACCATAGGGGGACGGCAGGCTGGAAATATGCATAAGAATACCACTGCTTCTCATAATTACCTCTCATTATATAAATAGTATATATAAAATATATTCTATGCTTATTATAGTTTAGATTTTGTCTTTTTCAATAAAAAGTAAATAGTTTTGTAGAATATGTAAAAATAGAGCAGGACTATGTGGTAATAATGACAATGGCAAAATATTCGACAATAAATGATAAAAAATTACTATAGAAAAATTAAAAAACGGTGGTAAGATATATAATACAACCGAATGGAAAGATGTCAGCAGATAAAAATCTTTGCGGGAGCAAAAAACTGTTGACAAAATGAAGTTTCGGGAGTATACTATAAAAACTGCCATTCAGACAGTAAAAACCACAAAAAACCGAAAAAAAGAGAAAGAAAAGGGTTGACAAATCCCAGGGATGTGGTATAATAAATGAGCTGTCTCGGAAGGGGTAGCAAAACACACAAAGAAGTTTGAAAAAACTTGTAAAAAAGATAAAAAAGTTGTTGACAAACGGAACTGA
>JAFUNP010000006.1 GCA_017473015.1 Oscillospiraceae bacterium
TCAGTTCCGTTTGTCAACAACTTTTTTATCTTTTTTACAAGTTTTTTCAAACTTCTTTGTGTGTTTTGCTACCCCTTCCGAGACAGCTCATTTATTATACCACATCCCTGGGATTTGTCAACCCTTTTCTTTCTCTTTTTTCGGTTTCTTGTGGTTTTGACTGTCTCTCTCAAGACAGCTTGATTATTATAACTCTGCTTTTGGTAAAAGTCAACACTTTTTTTGCTAAAATTTGCAATTTATGACAAAAAAATGTAAAAACAGCCTTTTATACAAAAAGGGCGGCACAGCCGCCCTATAAGTTGTACATTATTCAATATCCATATCAAAGATACGGTTGTCTTTGTCTATCAGGCCCACCTTTGTTCTGCAGCCCATTTTATTTTTCAGAATATCATCCAGCTCTGCGCGTGCTGCCAGAATTTCCTCCAGGTTCTCTGTAAAGCCATCCAGGATAAACAACAGTTCATTTGTTTCAGCACCGATTTTGCCTTCTTCACTCTGACGCCATATCCAGCGGCGTGTTCTTACCTTTGTACCTGTGGCATAAACCACTTCATCAATATCAACAGGTTCTCTTTCTTCTGCGCCGAAAGGCAGGAAGGTATCTTCCGCTGTGGCTGTGCGCACGCAGAATTCGCCGTCCATTGTGGCCAGGTCGTGAGCGCCTACAGGCAGATAATGCTTCAGAGAAATGGCATTGCCCAGGTCAACCACTGCATTGATGTGTGGCATACCTTTTTTCTTCGCAATACGTGTCAGCAGTGCTTCAATACTGCTCATAAACTTGTTTGGATTGATGCCCAGGGCAGTAAATGCGTTGCGGTATGGCAGCAGTTCTTTTTCCTGCTTTACCACTTTGCCCTCAAAATGTGCTTCGCAGCCAGCGATGCTTTCATCCAGCATTGCATCGATAAAATCATAACCTTTGCTGTTGTCCACACCTTTTACGCTTACCAGACCGAAGCATACATTTGGCATTTTTTCAAATACTTTTTCTGTTACATAAAAATTCATCTTGTCTCTCCCTTGATTATTTATTCCGTCCTGTTATATCCGGAAACCTTGGGTGCACAAGTACCCGCTACCAAGGGGCAGGGCCGGTGTAAACAGCAAACCGTTTGTCCCAGTGGGTAATAAGCCATAGGCAGATTGCGTGGGTAATTTACTGTTATATAATGTATTATATATATAATATATCAATATTTCAAGATATTATTTTGTTTCTTTCAGTATTGCCCTTTCTATTAAAGCCAGCTGCCTGCCGGTAAAACCGATGATGTACAGGTTTCCGCCGGGATATATTATTTTCATTATCCCAGGCAGGCTTTCTCTGAACACAGCCGTCTGTACCCAGGATATATTACTTACTATAATAATAGTTCTGCGGGTGAAAAGTCTGCCGCTGTGTCTGACGATTTTGTCCCCGGCAATCTCTATTCTCTGACCTGCCAGATAAAACTGAAACCACACTCCTGCTGCTGCAGCAACAGCCAGAGTAAGTGTATCAGCCGTTAAAAAGGACAAGGCAACCACCCCAGCTGCCCATACAACACCCACAGCAACACGGGAGAAAAACGGTACTTTCATAAAAACACCTCTGTGGATTTTGGGTCCATAAAGGAAGATTTATGCGATTATAAAAGAATTGAAGATATATTTCAGTATATTTATTTTACATTTTGTAATTTTGTAAATTTAATTTACAATTTGTTATTTAATAAAAAACAGATGATTATGGCAGATAGTATCCGTCCCTACGCGAAAAAATCTGCACTTGAAGAGCTCCCTTGCAGGGGAGCTGTCAATGTAGCTGACTGAGGGGTTTCTTCCTTGTCGATATGCTTACCGTCACGGGACGATGTGGGCATCGTCCCCTACATAAACCACAGCATAAACTGACAAGTGTTTTTTGCAAAGCCTACACCTCTGCAAAACTCTGTTTTTCTTTTGCCTTGCTCGCATTTAGCCACAGCTCGCATTTGCGCACGGTCGGCGATAAATCGCCTTCCGCGGCCTCACTAGCCTCGCAGGACAAGCTCGGCTTTTTGGCTTCGCCAAAACCATTCCGTCGCTACGCTTACCGGCACGGGTGTTTTTTGCAAAGCAAAAAACACCCCTCCAGCATTGTTTAGGAAACCATACGGTCAGTACTGTGTCCAGCGGGAGGGGTGCTTAAAAGCTATTTAATTGTCAACCGTCAGCAAATAAAATTATTTAACTTTAACGATTTTTTCCAGACCACCCATGTATGGACGGAGAACTTCTGGAATTGTTACAGAGCCGTCAGCCTGCAGGTGGTTTTCCAGGAATGCAATCAGCATACGTGGAGGAGCAACAACTGTGTTGTTCAGTGTGTAAGCCAGCTGAGTTTTGCCTGTTTCTTCATCTTTGTATTTGATGTTCAGACGGCGTGCCTGAGCGTCACCCAGTGTGGAGCAGGAACATACTTCAAAGTATTTCTGCTGACGTGGACTCCATGCTTCGATGTCGCATGATTTAACTTTCAGGTCTGCCAGGTCACCGGAGCAGCATTCCAGCTGACGAACAGGGATTTCCAGGCTGCGGAACAGTTCTACAGAGTAGTTCCACATTTTGTTGTACCATTCCATGTGGTCTTCTGGTTTACAGATAACAATCATTTCCTGTTTTTCAAACTGGTGTACACGGTAGATACCGCGTTCTTCGATACCGTGGGAGCCTTTTTCTTTTCTGAAACATGGGCTGTAAGATGTGAGTGTCAGAGGCAGTTTAGCGCCGTCCAGAGTCTGGTCGATGAAACGGCCAATCATTGTATGTTCGGATGTACCGATGAGGTAAAGGTCTTCACCTTCGATTTTGTACATCATAGCTTCCATTTCTGGGAAGGACATAACACCTTTAACAACATTACCGTGCATCATGAAAGGAGGAATTACATAAGTAAAGCCTTTGCCAATCATAAAGTCACGTGCGTAAGCCAGAACAGCTTCGTGCAGACGGGCTACATCACCCAGCAGGTAGTAGAAACCGGAACCTGCTACACGGCCTGCGGATTCAAGGTCGATACCGCCCAGGCTGTCAAGAATGTCAGCGTGGTATGGGATTTCCCATTCTGGAACAACATTGTCACCGAAGTGCTGAACATCAACGTTTTCAGAGTCATCACGGCCGATTGGTACAGATGGGTCGATGATGTTTGGCAGTGTGTACATGATTGTCTGGATTCTTTCTTCCAGTTCTGCCTGTTTTGTTTCCAGAGCTGTCAGTTCGTCTTCGTCAGCTTTAACTGCTGCCATATTGGCGTCGATTTTTGCCTGGATTTCAGCTTTTTCTTCTTCTGTAGCAGCTTTTTTCAGAGCGCCGAAGAGTGGGCCGTTTTCTTTGGACAGTTTGTTTCTTTCTGCGCGCAGAGCATCTCTTTTACCCTGGATGTCACGACGGGCAGCGTCCAGTTCGATAACTTCGTCAACCATTGGAAGTTTTTCATCCTGGAATTTCTTTTTGATGTTTTCTTTAACGATTTCTGGATTTTCGCGGACAAATTTAATGTCTAACATGATAAACTCCTTTTATTTCTTTTCAAGCAAATTAGCCAGTTCCATCAGCTGTTCCTGACTATTGAATGTAATGTTGAGTGACCCTTTGCCGTCCTTGTAACTGATTTTTACCGGAGTTCCGTGCATTTCTGACAGGGCAATCTCCACTTCCTTTACTATGGAAGGCACATTAAGGGTTTTGGGCTGTTTCGGAACTTTCTGCAGCTGTTTTGCCAGCAGTTCACACTGGCGGACTGACAGCTGTTTTTCGGCTGTCTGCACAGCCAGCTCCATCTGTTTTTCTTCGTCTGTAACCGACAGGATAACCTTTGCATGGCCCAGACTGATTTTATTTTCCTTTACCATCTGCAAAATATCCTGTGGCAGATTGAGTATGCGCAGGCTGTTTGCTATGGATGAGCGCGGTATAGACAGCTTTTTACTGATTTCATCCTGTGTGAGATTAAAGCTTTCCATCAGGCTTTTGTAACCGAGAGCCACTTCAACAGGGTCCAGGTCTTCTCTCTGCAGATTTTCAATCAGGGCTATTTCCTTTGCACTCTGGGTGGAAACATCTTTTACTATTGCAGGGATTTCTGTCAGGCCTGCCATTCTGGCGGCACGGAAGCGTCTTTCCCCTGCGATAATGGTGTAGCGGCCGATGCCGTTTGGCATCAGCACAATAGGCTGCAGCACGCCGTGTTCGAGAATGGACCGGCTGAGCTGCTCAAGACTCTGTGTTTCAAAAGTCTTGCGTGGTTGATACGGGTCAACATCTATGTCCGATAATTTTACAGTGGATGCCGAGGCATCCGAGATTTGCTGCTCGCTGGATAAAAACAACGAGTCTAATCCTCTCCCTAAACCGGTATTTTTCTTCGCCATGGGCATCTTCCTTTCTTTCGGATTTTGTACATATACACTTGTATTACCTGAAAATACAGTTTCGCAAATTACTGTACTCTATTATCATACTACTTTATGAAAAATAACTCAAGTGTTTTATTGATTTTTCCATTTGTGCTGCCAAATATAGCTGTTGCGGCTTTGGTTGCATGTCAGATAGGAAATTTTATATTCTTCCCCCGCCTGTTCCACATAGAACATCTTTTATATACATTATTATATATAATAAATGTCGGTGGACCAGTTGGCAGGGTTGTTGGCAATATATTCCGCCTTTTCCATATAATCCGCCTCATTGCGGATAATATGGTCGTAGTATGAGCGCTGCCATACATCAATTTCTGGCATCAGATAATGAATTTTCTTTGATGAATTCATTTTCAGATATCCAACTGCCTTTGATACAACCGAGCGTTTACCGCGTAGGGGCGATTCACGAATCGCCCGCTCTTCTTTTATAGTGAAAAGCAGATGTATATGATTTGGCATTATTACATATTCGTTAATCTCTATATTAAATTTTTCAGGCAGTTCACATATTATTTCGTCAACTATACGCCCACAGGAAGACAATCTGTTTTCGGGCGGTTCGTGAACCGCCCCTACGCGAATCCGGGAAATTTTCCGGTATTCAGTTTTATTTTTATCCGCATTCTTCCAGAATAAATTTTTCCTGTCTTTGGTACATATTGTGATAAAGTACATACCTGCTGTGCTGTAATCCCAATCTTTCAAACGGATACTTTTTCTTTGCGGCAGATTATCCATTGGCTACCTTCCGTTCTGTCCCAACACTTCCTCGGCCAGTTCCATATAGCTTTTTGCACCTTTGGATGAGGCATCGTAAAAATTGATAGGTTCGCCGTAGCTTGGGGCTTCGGACAGGCGCACATTTCTTGGAATTGTGGTTTTGTACACCTTATTTGGGAAATACTTCTTAACCTCTGCCACCACCTGTAAGGTAAGGTTAAGACGGGAATCATACATTGTCAGCAAAACACCTTCAATATCAATGTATTTATTATAGTGTTGCTTAACCAGACGGATGGTATTCATCAGTTCAGAAAGACCTTCCAGAGCAAAGAATTCGCACTGGATAGGCACCAGCACTGTGTCAGCCGCTGACAGCGCATTGATTGTCAGCAGGTCAAGGGCCGGCGGACAGTCTATAAATATAAAATCATAGTTGTCGCTGACTCTGTTCAGCGCTGTGCGCAAACGGGCGTGACGGTTATCAAGAGCCACCAGCTCAACTGCAGCCCCTGCCAGCTTTGTAGATGACGGCAATACATCAACACCGAATTTTGTCTTTACCAAAGCGTCCCTTACATCATCACCGTCCAAAATAACTGTATAGGTAGAGTGTTCCAGACCTCTTTTCATTATACCGTAGCCGGATGTAGTGTTTCCCTGGGGGTCCAGGTCTACCAGCAATACCTTTTTACCTTTTGCGGCTATACACGCGGCCAGATTTACCGCTGTAGTTGTTTTGCCCACGCCGCCTTTCTGGTTTGCCACCGCTATAATTTTTGCCATAGTTACCCCACCTTTTGCTGTAATAAATAATTTATCGTCAATATTTTTATTTTATCATATAACATATAGTTTTTAAAGAGTAATTTTTTGTTCCATGTGGAACATATATACCATTTCAAAAACCTCAATAATAAAATTAAACGTAGTTTTTAATATACTTTTCGGGACGTCGAGGACGCCGTCCCCTACGCGGGGTGGGTATCGGGAGGAGTGCAACGCACCTCCCGATTTTTTATAAGCGCGTGACGTTGAGTTGCCGATTTGAAAATGCGCAGCATTTTTTGGAGGCAATAGTGACGCGCACACCTTCTACGCGTTAGGGGACCGGGGCGAATCGCAACGCCCCGGGGCTTTGGTACTTTCACCCTGAAAGTACGTAAAACTTCTTTTGAAGTTTTATCTATATAATCGAGGCTGTTAGCGATAAACGGTAACCCTAACTTTCCATCACATAATCCACCAATTTCCACCACCCTTCCCCTTTCTTCCCTATATTTTTACAAAATAAACCGAAAATAATGTAATTTTCTCTGTTTTTCTGCGATATATAAAGGTATATTTTTTATTTTATATATGTTATTGTAAAATCAAAGAAAGGAGTTTTGCCAATGTTCGCCACAGCATTCAGACCACGCCGGGAAGTAAACACAGTCATGCAGATACCCTTGTCACAGATTGTCCCCTGTCCTTATCAGCCGCGAAAGCTTATAAACCGTCAGGCATTGGAAGACCTGGCAGAAAATATAAAGGAAAACGGCATACTTCAGCCGCTGACTGCCACCCGACTGTCTGACGGCCGCTACCAGCTGATTGCTGGTCACCGCAGGCTTTTGGCCGCCACCAAGGCCGGACTGGAAACCGTGCCTGTCATCCTTCTGGATAAAACCGAAGAAGAAGTGGCGGTGTTGGCGGTAATAGAAAACCTGCAGCGTGAGGATTTAAACTTTTTTGAACAGGCTATGGCTATACAGTCACTGATGACCAACCTTAATCTTACCCAGGCCGCCGTAGGCCAGAAGCTTTCCCTTTCCCAGCCGGCAGTAGCCAACAAACTGAAACTGCTGCAGTTTTCCAAAGAACAGCAGATGAAGATACTGGCTTTCAATCTGTCTGAACGCCACGCACGCGCTATTTCCCGTCTGCCTGCCGAAAAGCAGGACAAAGCCCTGGACTACATAATCCGCAACAATCTGAATGTTTCCGCCACCGACAGATATGTGAACAGCCTGCTGGCCCCAAAAGAAAAGCACAAGCAGACTGTAAAAGTAAATATAAAGGATATACGCATATTTTCAAACACAATCGCAAAGGCAGTAAAGATAATGCAGACTGCCGGAATAAACGCAGGCTGTCAGCAGACCGAAGACGACACCGCTATCCGCTGGCAGATAACAGTACCCAAAATATAGTTAATAAACACCCCGGTGTTTTTAATATACAGTTTTTCACCATTCCTATTAACCGCACAAAAGGCACCTTTTACAAGGTGCCTTTTGTGTTTCCGTATCAACCTTGTTCCACGTGGAACAAATAAAATCTATAAGTCAGATACTCACATCCGCTCTATTCATAAATAGACAAATATAATTAAACTCCCCATATTTATCAATACAGGGAGTTCTCTATTACATTTCTATTATCACAGCGGTGCTTTATTTATCTTTCCGCCGTTGCGTGGGTATGGTTTTGGTGTTTCTTTTATTTTCTTTGAAACAATCAGACAGCGTTTGCTTTCATCAGGCAATGTGAAAGTTTCCATATTTTCATATTTGCCGCCCAGCTTTTCAATGGCTTTCAGCGCAGGTGTCAGCTCCTTTTCGCCGTCGCCTTTCATGGCGATGAAATGGCCGCCCACCTTTGCCAGCGGGATGCAGTATTCAGACAACACTCTCATATCTGCCACAGCACGGGCAGTTACCACATCAAACTGTTCTCTCCACTGTTTTCTGGCTGCTTCCTCCGCTCTTTCCTTTACTACATGGCCATCAAGACCAAGAGTATCCAGAGCATACTGCAGAAATGTGCAGCGTTTGCCTGTTGGCTCAATAAGAGTCAGGTCAATTTCCGGTTTGTAAATTTTGGTTACAATACCCGGAAAGCCTGCGCCTGTGCCAACATCAGCCACTTTGCCTTTTACCAGAGAATGCTTTGCAAACAGCAGGCTGTCCAGAAAATGCTTGTTTTCAATGCCCAGTGGGTCAGTAATAGCTGTCAGATTAACCTTTTCGTTGTAATCCACCAGTATTTCGGCATACTTGTCCAGCTGGTCCAGCTGTTTTTCTGTCAGTTCTATATCATATTCTTTCAGAGTCTGTACAAAACGAATTCTGTCAATCATATTTACTCCTAAATTAATTATTTTTTCATTTCTCGCATTTTAAGCTCCAGCAGCAGTGAAGAAATATCACTTGGGCTTACGCCGGAAATTCTGGATGCCTGACCCACATTTGCGGGGCGTATTTTAATCAGCTT
This sequence comes from Oscillospiraceae bacterium, assembly GCA_017473015.1. GTDB lineage: Bacteria > Bacillota > Clostridia > Oscillospirales > Ruminococcaceae > RGIG3102. The sequence goes on from JAFUNP010000006.1 coordinate 8,433, forward strand.
TTCTCTGGCTTCCATGCGCAGACCATTCATTGTGCTGTAGTCAATATCTTCCGGAATCAGTGTATTTTCCAGCTTTTTGGTATGTTCAATCTGTGCCTGCTGGCGTTTTACATAGCCGTCATACTTGATGTCCACTTCCACCTTGCTGCCGATAAACGGTGTCACTTCTTCTCCTTCACCTATTACTTTTACCAGTTCTTCATAGGTAATCTGTGGGCGTTTCAGGAATTCGTTGGCTCTTACACCTGTGGACAGTGGCGGCAGTCCTTTGCTTTCCAGCAGCTCTTTCACCTGACCAGGCTTGATTGTGATTGAAGAAATTCTTTCGATTTCTCTGTTTTTCACTTCCAGCACATGGTTGTAATAATCCCATCTTTCGTCGTCTACCAGACCTATTTCCCTGCCCATCGGTGTCAGTCTTTCGTCAGCATTGTCCTGGCGGAGATACAGTCTGTACTCACTGCGGCTGGTCATCATTCTGTATGGGTCCAGAACGCCTTTTGTAATCAGGTCGTCAATCAGTGTGCCGATATAAGAGGACTGGCGTGTGAGAGTGAACTCATCTTTTCCCTGCAGCTTTCTTGCAGCGTTGATACCTGCTATCAGACCCTGTGCAGCAGCTTCTTCATAACCGGATGTACCGTTGAACTGGCCTGCACCGTAAAGATGAGGATATTTTTTGAATTCCAGAGTAGCTTTCAGTTCCAGAGGGTCCACACAGTCATATTCAATGGCGTATGCAGGTCTCATAACCTCCAGATTTTCCAGACCTTTGATTGTCTTGTAAAATGCCACCTGTACTTCCTCCGGAAGTGATGAGGACAATCCCTGCAGATACATTTCATCAGTATCAGCACCGCAAGGCTCAACGAAGAACTGGTGTCTTGGCTTGTCAGAAAATCTCATTACTTTGTCTTCCAGAGACGGACAGTATCTTGGACCGATACCTTCGATTTTGCCGCCGTACAGTGGAGAGCGGTGAATATTGTCCATAATTACCTTGTGTGTATCCAGGTTTGTGTACTGAATATGGCAAGGCAGGATGTTTTTGATTTCGTGTCTTGTCATAAATGACATAGGCACTGTTTTTTCATCACCTTCCTGCACATCCATTACAGAAAAGTCGATACTACGTTTGTTTACACGGGCCGGTGTGCCTGTTTTAAAGCGGCGCAGTTCAATGCCTGCAGCTTTCAGGCTGTCAGACAGCTTCATTGCGCTGTGGTGGCCGTCCGGACCGGAATAGTAGGCCGCATCACCCACATAAATTTTACCTGTCAGATATGTACCTGTGGCGATAATTACCGCCTTGCAGTCGTACTGTGTGCCCAGCTGGGTTACAACAGCAACAGGCTCGTTGTTTTCATTGAACTTGATTTCGCAGATTTCTGCCTGTTTCAGGTCCAGGTTTGGCTCTTTTTCCACCAGATTTTTCATATATGAATGATATTTCATACGGTCTGTCTGCTGGCGCAGAGAGTGAACAGCAGGACCTTTGCCCAGGTTCAGCATTCTCATCTGCAGTGCACAGGCGTCGGCAGCTATGGCCATCACGCCGCCCAGAGCGTCAATTTCCCTTACCAGATGGCCTTTGGCTGTACCGCCGATGGCAGGGTTACAGGGCAGGTTTCCCACCCCGTCCAGAGTCAGTGTGAACAGACCGGTTCTGCAGCCCAGTCTTGCGCTGGCCACAGCCGCTTCTATTCCGGCATGACCCGCACCGATAACAATTACATCATAATTTCCTAATACCATAAATAGCTCCTTTTAGGTTTAAATGTCTGTTAACTTTGCAATCCCTTTCACCGATTGTAAGCAACTAAAATATATATTCCACCGGTTTCCCGGATGGTTGACTGAATTAAAATCTGTTTTTGATATAAATACAGATTTGCTCTTATATTTTCAACATTATTTTTAACAAATGTTGAATTTCTTATATTTTTCACAGTTTTTAAAGAAAAACTGCAATAAAACCCGGATTTTAAAGATTTTTCGAAAGATCAACAATATTACATTTTGTAATATTTATTTTAATTATATTACTATAAGTATTTTTTTATAATATTTTACTGTAATACTCATCATCACGCCATTTTGCAGGGTTAGTCAGAATATACTCCACCTTTTCCATATAATCCGTCTCATTGCGGATAATGTGGTCGTAATATGAGCGTTGCCATAAATCAATTCCACATTTCTTATTTGTAAACCTCTTGAAGGTTGAAATATATTGTGAAATCAAAGAATTTTCACGCGTAGGGGACGGCCTCCCGGACGTCCCGCCAGCATTTTTTATTTCAATTATCATGTGTATATGATTGGGCATGATTACATAATGTCCTACATTTATGTTTTCATAAATATCATTCATTATTTTTACTTGTTCATCAATAACACGCCCATATTCCGTCAGTTCAATAAACGGGGCGTCGAGGACGCCGCCCCCTACGCGTATTTTGCTTAAAATATGCTTTTTACCAACAGTGCATATAGTTATAAAATACATCCCGTCTGAATTATAATCCCAATCTTTCAGGCGCATTTTCTTTCTCTTAGCCAAAGTTTTCTTTTCCATAAACCATAACTGACATTATTTACCAACACAGAACTTGGAAAACACCTCATTAACTACTTCGTCGGAAACATTTTCGCCGGTCAAACCATACACTGCATATAATGCTTCGTCCACGGCCACGCCGATAATATCCAGGCTGAAACCTTCTTTGAATCGGTCGTTGGCATCTTTTACGGAATTATACGCTGTTCTTACAGCTTCATATTGTCTTTCGTTTACGATTGCACCGGTGGTTACATCAATATCTGCCACACCCAGCACTTCCATCACATCGTTTTCAAACTCCTTGGACATATAAAAATCCTTGGCTGTGATATACAGCACCTTTTTGAAATTGGCTTCCACCTTTGAAACATCAAATTTCTGTTCCAGGTCCTGTTTGTTGATAATGGCGACGCTGTTCAGGTCGCGACATCTTTCCGCCAGTTCTATGTCATCAGCTGTGATTTCATTGCTGCCGTCAAACACACAGAACACCAGGTTTGCACCCTGCAGTCTGTCCAGACTGCGCTGAATGCCCATGGCTTCCACCACATCATCTGTGGCACGGATGCCGGCTGTATCCTGAAGAATCAGGTTCACACCACCCAGAATAACTTCCTGTTCCACCACATCACGGGTTGTGCCGGCAATAGGTGTAACAATTGCCTTTTCAAAACCGGACAGAGCATTCAGCAATGTGGATTTGCCCACATTTGGCTTGCCCACAATAGCCGTATTTACACCCTGACGGATTTTCGCGCCGTTGTCGTAACCGTCCATCAGCTTTTTCAGGCTGTTTTCGGCGTTTGTCAGGATTTCACTTACCTCTTCGTCAGTTACATCCTCCACTGCTTCTTCAGGGTAATCGGTGTAAGCGGAGATATGTCCCACCAGCACCAGCAGGTCGTCGCGGATTTTTGCCGCTCTTTTGTACAGGTGACCTTCCAGAGCGCTTTTTGCAGCGTTCAGCGCCTGATTTGATGTGGCGTTTATCATTTCCATTACAGCTTCGGCCTGTGTCAGGCTCATTTTGCCGTTGAGAAATGCCCTTTTGGTGAATTCACCTGCACCTGCAGGCTTTGCACCTGCTTCGTAACAGGCTTTCAGCAGCTGGTCAGCCACAGCAGAGCCACCGTGACAGCTGATTTCCACCACATTTTCACCGGTGTAGCTGCGTGGTGCGCGGAAAAACAGGGCAACCGCCTGGTCAACTTCCTCACCTTTTCTATAGAAAGAGCCAAACATGGCTGTGTAGCCCTTGGCATCTTTTACACTTTTATTTTTACTGAAAGGAACAAATACTTTTTCTGCAATTTCAAAAGCTTCATCGCCTGAAATTCTTATACTGCACAAGCTTGCTTTGCCCGGTGCGGTAGCCATTGCGGCTATACATTCACTCATAATCCCTCTCCTTTTAACATACTTATCTAACTTATCATTTTATCATAATTATTTTTCTATAACAATAGGTATTTTATTATATATTATTGTTTTCTACCACAGTGTTTTACTTTTATATCTTGAATTACCGCCATATATTTTTTATAATTGAATTAACAATATCAAGGAGAAAAACTATGAAAAAACTGCTTTCCTTTATACTTTCTCTCGCTTTTGTACTTTGTTTCACCGCCTGCGGCAGCAAAGCCACGGCCGGCTGGCAGGAGCATTATGACCTGGGTATAAAATATGTAAACGAAGCCAGATACGAAGAAGCTATTCTTTCTTTCACTAAGGCTTTGGAAATTGACCCCAAACAGGCCCCTGTCTATATCGCCCTGGCAGAAGCTTATGTGCGGCAGGGTGACTACACCTCCGCCCGGGCAACTCTGGACAAAGCCGTGACCGAAATCGGTCAGACCGATGAACTGTCCGCCGCAATAGAGAAGGTGGAACAGGCCACCCAGCCTGAGCCCACACCTGAACCACAGCCTACACCATCTCCTACCCCTCAGGAGGACCTGCCAGTACCTCACCATATTCCGGAAGCCGAGGGCGTGGTAAACACCCGGCGTACCGACAATGATGACGGCAGCTATTACATCGAAGAATTTGATGCCGACGGCAAAGTTCTGCGCCGACTGGAATTTGATACCAAGGGCAGATATGATTATCTTTACACCTTTGAATACTACCCTGACGGTACAGTAAAGACAGAATTCAAATATAAATACCACATCACCTCTGTTTCACTGAACATCACTACCTTTGATGAAAACGGACAGAAACTGTGGGGCAACAATACCGCCAATGTAAACGCCACTGCCCAGCCGATTTTCAACGGCGAAGGCCAGCCTTATTCCATTATCACAGCCAATATTCATGGCAACACAACCACCACCGATTACAACCTTTTCGGTGATGTTATCCGCGAAGACCACCGCAATGCTGATGGCAGCTATGCAGGACTGTGGACCTATGAATACGATGAAAACGGCAACAAAATCAGCGATACTTCCTATGATGCAGACGGAAATATCAATTTCCAGAAATTCTATTGATACCACTCTGAATACTATACTGCAAAACAAAAGCACACCACACGGTGTGCTTTTAATTTTATTATATTCCTATTCCCGGTATCAGATTCAGTATAAGCAGAATTGTATTCATTATCACACCATAAAACGCCCGGACTGCTACAGATACACACAGCAATGCAGTCAATACCCCTGTGAAAAATCTTTTTATTTTGCTTTCTGTCTCTGTCCTGAACAGTCTGGTTATAATACCATTTTTTCCTGTCATAAAAAGAATATACAAAATGCAGAATAAAATTTTCGGCAGAAACAATATAAATATTGCAGCAAAATGTTCCAGCATTTTTTGATTTCCTTTTATTACATATCCAGTATTTTATCCAGTTCCCTGTTCAGCTTTGCCTTCATTTCTTCCAGCTGTTCAGGTGTGGGTACATATTTTTCATTATACATTTCTTCTGCCGGAACTCTCCACACAGGGCCTTTCACATCGCCGTCAATACGGGGGAAAATATGCCAGTGCATATGCACTCCCACGCCCTGCCCCAGCAGTTCGTAATTCAGCTTGTCACAAGGGAAAGCATTGTACACAGCCTGGGCCACAAGGCTCATTTCTTCCAGAAATTTTATTTTAAATTCTCTGTCCAGCTGATGTAATTCTGTTGCATGCTCTTTACACAGCAGCAGGGTATATCCATAAAATTTCTGATGGTCACCGATAACCACATACCCTGTTTCCAGCTCTCTTACAAAATACGGATTTACGCCTTTCTTTATTTTTTCTATTCTGTCACAAACCAGACATTCCATTTCAATTCACCTTCAAATTGATTGCACAGCAATCCGGAGGGGTTCACCTTCCCCTCTCACTGTTCCTTTTTCATATCATTATCTTTAAAAGCCGCACTGAACACTTCTTCCCTTGCAGTGTTTATTTCTGTATAAATATCCTCCACATATTCACATCCTGTAATCACAACAGGCATCTCGCTTTTGTAGGCGTTATTTATACTGGCACCGCCGTTGGTAATGTTCATCACACGACAGCTGTACACAAATCCCACCGGTTTATCCCGGCTTATACCGTATTTTACCTCGGCCAGCTTTACCGCTTTTTCCCTTGTGTCAGCCAAAAGTGCCTTTATCCTTTTGTAGTTGACAGCACCTTTCAAACCTATATCTCTGGAGTAAAAGTAATAAATCATATTTTACATTCCTTTATATTTTATATAAATATAACTATAAGTAAATTAAATAATTCATTTTATCTTAACTATATGTTATATTATACCAGAAAATTATTTACGGTATATTAAATATATATTAACAATATGTTATTTCCTGCAATTATTTTACCGCGTAGGGGACGGGTTTCCCGTCCCGTGGCAGTATCTTAAAACACGCGTAGGGGACGGCCTCCCGGACGTCCCGTTTTAATTATTAATATAAAAAAGGGACGGTTTTCCGCCCCTTTAATTATTTTTATTCTTCCACAGCTTCTTCTGTCACAGTTTCTGCTGTTTCTTCAGCCGTTTCATCAGCTTCGGCGTCTTCGCGCATTGTCACTGCAAATGTCACAGCCTTGTCCTCTGCATCCAGACGCATTACCTTTACACCGCTGGCGTAACGGGACTGCACTGCAATATCAGATGCATGCATACGAATAATTATACCACTCATGGAAATCAGGATAATATCGTCATCATCGTTTACAATCCTTACACCGGCCACATAACCTGCTTTTTCCACGTCATAGTTTCTTACGCCTTTACCGCCTCTGGTCTGCAGACGGTATTCGCTTACATCTGTTCTTCTGCCCTTGCCGTCTTCAGTGATTGTCAAGAGCTTAGCGCCTTCCTTGGCCACGCCCATACCAACAACAATATCGCCTTCAGCCAGTTCAATGGCCTTTACACCACGGGCGCTTCTGCCCACCAGACGAACATCATTTTCATGGAATTTTATTGCCTGGCCGCCGCGTGTAGCTACAATCAGTTCATCGTTGTCGCCGGTCACTCTTGTCCATGCCAGGTCGTCACCTTCGTCCAGAGTGATGGCAATCAGACCGCTCTTGCGCACATTTTTGTATTCTTCCACAGGGGTACGCTTGATGATACCTTTCTGTGTAACCATAACCAGATTGCCTTCAAAACCTTCCTCTGTCGGAATAACATTTGTAATTTTTTCGTCAGGCTGCAGCTGCAGCAGGTTAACAATATTGATACCTCTTGACTGTCTTGAGCCTTCCGGAATTTCATAACCCTTCAGTCTGTACACACGGCCTTTGTCTGTGGCGAACATAATATAGTTATGTGTCATAGCCATAAACAGCTCTTTCACATAATCCTCATCACGGCGTGTCATACCGCTGATACCACGGCCGCCTCGGCGCTGTGCCTGATATGTGTTTTTAGGCTGGCGTTTGATGTAACCGAAGTTTGTAAATGTAAATACACATTCTTCGTTAGGAATCAGGTCTTCGATGTCCACTTCGCCGTTTACATGGGCGATTTCTGTTCTTCTGGCATCACCGTATTTTGCTTTGATTTCTCTGATATCTGTTTTCACCTGTTCCAGCACCATTGTGTGGTCAGACAGGAATTTGTTCAGATATTCAATTTTTGCTTCCAGTTCAGCCAGTTCGTTTACTATTTTTTCCACTTCCAGACCCTGCAGTCTTCTCAGCTGCATGTTCAGGATAGCTGTGGCCTGTATATCAGACAGACCGAATCTTTCCATCAGTCTTTCTTTTGCATTGTCATAGCTTTCGCGGATAATTCTGATTACTTCATCTATGTTGTCACAGGCGATTTTCAGCCCCAGCAGCAGATGCTGTCTTTCCATTGCTTTTCTCAGGTCAAATCTGGCTCTTCTTTCCAGAACATCACACTGATGGTCAATGTACTTCTGCAGCATTGTTTTCAGATCCATAACCTTTGGTACGCCGCCGTCCAGCGCCAGCATAATTGCGCCGAAGGTATCCTGCAGTTCAGTGAGAGAATACAGGTGATTGAGCACTATCTGTGGGTTTGCTTCCCTTTTCAGCTCAATTACAATTCTCATACCATCGCGGTCAGATTCATCATTCAGGTCGCTGATGCCTTCCAGGCGTTTTTCTTTTACCAGGTCAGCAATTCTTTCAATCAGTCTTGCTTTGTTAACCATGTAAGGAATTTCTGTCACGATAATCTGGTATCTGCCGTTTGCCTTTTCTTCAATCACAGCACGGCCACGGAGAGTGATTTTGCCACGGCCTGTGGCATATGCGGAACGGATGCCGCTTCTGCCCATGATAATGCCGCCTGTAGGAAAGTCCGGGCCTGGAATCAGCTCCATCAGTTCAGAAAATTCTGCATCCGGGTGGTCCACCAGATATTCGATACCGTCACAGATTTCGCCCAGATTGTGAGGCGGAATGTTTGTGGCCATACCTACAGCAATACCGGAAGAACCGTTTATCAGCAGGTTTGGAATTTTACTTGGCAGAACAGCAGGCTCCTGACGGGAATCGTCAAAGTTGTTTACAAAATCAACTGTTTCCTTGTCGATGTCGCGCAGCATTTCGTCTGTGATTTTTTCCATGCGTGCTTCTGTATAACGGTAAGCAGCAGGAGGGTCGCCGTCCACAGAACCAAAGTTACCCTGACCGTCAATCAGAGGGTATCTCAGTGAAAAATCCTGTGCCAGACGAACCATGGCATCGTAAACAGATGCGTCACCGTGCGGGTGGAATTTACCCAGCACTTCACCAACTGTCTGTGCGGATTTCTGATAATCGTGGCTTGCGTCCAGATTATTTTCATACATTGCGTACAGGATACGGCGGTGAACAGGCTTCAGACCGTCACGCACATCCGGCAGCGCACGGGAAACGATAACAGACATGGAATAATCCAGAAAGCTGCCTTTCATTTCCTTTTCAATATCTTTAATTATATATCTTGTGTTATCTATCATTTTTATCTCCAAAAAGCCATAAGGTCTTTGTTAATATAAATAGTTTAATTTTCTTTTCACTATTTCAGCAGTTCGCTTTCCACCCAAGGCTCCAGCTTGTATTTTTCCACAATGCCGTCGCATATTTCTGCCAGCATGGCATCTTCATCAGGGTACATATCTCTTCTCGGTACTACCATATATGCAAAGCCACGCAGATTTTTTTCCTTACTGCGTTTCATCACAAAAATGTACAGATGTTTTATAACCTTGATATTTTTTATCAGACTGTAGTCAAAATATCTTCTCTGTTCATTTGTGAGGAACTCGCATCTGTCCTCGTAAAAGTAAATCATGCCTTTTTCAGGAGTGAAAAACTCATGGGTGTCCTTATTGCGCAGAACATGCTGCACAGCCAGATTAAACTCCCTTTTCACACCCCAGAAATAGTTGTAAACAAACAGGAAAAGGAAAATCAGCCATGCGCCCACCACAAAAATCATGGTTTCAATCACTATTATCTTTTTTGCTGCCAGTGTCATTACCAGTACAGCAGCCAGTGCCAGCACCACAGATTCTATGATAAAGGTTTTCACTATGCTTTTTTTCCACAGCTGTGCTTCCAGCTCCTGCTCCAGAATTTCCACCTGGATATAGTCGTCCTGGGAAATATTCACATCAATCTTCAACGGATATTCCATAACATCACCTTAAATATCCAGATTTTTTACATACTTGGCATTCTTTTCGATAAACTCTCTTCTTGGGCCTACCTTGTCACCCATCAGGATGGTGAATGTTTCGTCTGCTTTCTGTGCATCTTCCAGTTCCACGCGAATCATTACGCGGTTTTCAGGATTCAGTGTGGTTTCCCACAGCTGTTCAGGGTTCATTTCACCCAGACCTTTGTAACGCTGAATTTTGTAGCCGTTGCCGAACTGTGCCACAATAGCTTCTCTTTCTTCTTCGTCATAGGCGTATCTCACCTGTTTGCCTTTGCTGATTTTGTACAGAGGAGGCATTGCGATGTAGATGTAGCCTTCTTCCAGCAGAGGTCTCATAAAGCGGAAGAAGAATGTGAGCATCAGTGTTCTGATATGCTGACCGTCAACGTCAGCATCGGCCATAATAACCACTTTGTGATAACGCAGTTTTTCCAGGTCAATGTCCTCGCCTATGCCGCAGCCCAGTGCTGTTACCACAGGTGTCAGTTTTTCATTGCCGTACACCTTGTCCAGTCTGGCTTTTTCTACGTTTATCATTTTACCCCACAGAGGGAGAATAGCCTGATAACGTCTGTCTCTGCCGTTTTTGGCAGAACCGCCGGCAGAGTCCCCTTCAACGATGTAAATTTCACATTCGGTAGGGTCTTTGGAAGAACAGTCTGCCAGTTTGCCCGGCATTCTTGCTGTTTCCAGTGCTGATTTTCTTCTCACCAGCTCTCTGGCTCTCTTGGCAGCTTCTCTGGCACGCTGTGCGCTCTGTGCCTTTTCATAGATAGCCTTGGCTGTGCCTGGGTTTTCTTCCAGGAAGTCCTTCAGCTTTTCGTATACCAGACCTTCCACCAGTCCGCGCACCTCTGTGTTGCCCAGTTTTGCTTTTGTCTGGCCTTCAAACTGCGCCTCGGTTACCTTTACGCTGATAATGGCTGTGATGCCTTCTCTCACGTCTTCGCCGGACAGGTTGTCGTCTTTTTCTTTTATATAGCCTTTCTGTCTGCCAAAATCATTGAATACCCTTGTCAGCGCAGTTTTAAAGCCCTGTTCGTGGGTACCGCCGTCAGGAGTGTTGATGTTGTTGGCAAAAGAAATAATGTTTGCATTGTAGCTGTCGTTGTACTGCATTGCAATTTCCGCTGTGGAATTGCTTGTTTCGGTTTTGATATGAATAACCGGATGCAGCACTGTCATATCTCTCTTTGTGTGGATAAATTCCACAAAGCTCTTCACGCCGCCTTCGTAGCACATGCTTTCGCTTATTTCCGCTTCGGCATCGCGTGTGTCAGACAGTGTGATGCGAACACCTGCATTCAGGAATGCCTGTTCGCGCAGTCTTGTTTCCAGCACTTCGTATTCGTATTCACAGGTTTCAAACATTTCGCTGTCAGCCTTGAATTCAACCACTGTGCCTTTGCGGTCACTGTCAGCCACTCTTATCAGATTACCGTCAGCCACACCGCGTTTAAAACTCTGTTCGTACTGGCCTTCACCGTTGTACACAGTTACTTTCAGCCATTCGGACAGGGCGTTTACTACAGACGCGCCTACACCGTGCAGACCGCCGGAAACCTTGTAACCGGAGTTTTCACCGCCGAACTTACCGCCGGCATGAAGAATTGTAAATACTACTGTAACCGCAGGAATGCCCAGCTTTGGCTGAATGCCCACCGGAATACCACGGCCGTTGTCGCTTACACGGATAATATTGCCCGGCAGTATTTCCACTTCAATATGGTCACAATAGCCTGCCAGCGCTTCGTCAATCGCATTGTCCACAATTTCATACACCAGATGATGCAGACCTTTAGGGCCTGTGGAACCGATGTACATACCAGGGCGTTTTCTTACAGCCTCAAGCCCTTCCAGAACCTGAATCTGCTCACCGCCGTAGTTGTTCTCTACCTTGTTTTCAATATTTGCCATTTTTTCCGCCTTTTAAATTATTTCAAATCGTTTTTTCAGTATCTGACTGGACAGCTCCACAATGTAAACACTGCCGTCCTCCATCAGAATAAAGCTTTTTGGAATATCACTTACCAGATAAGTGATTTTGTTTTCTTTCTGAAGGGTGTTCAGAAAGTCATTTGTAAATTTATTTGTAGTGGTGTTGTCCAGGTCAAAAATACCTACTATTTTCTCACTGTCCACCAGAACATCCGTAAAAATATCAATATACATAAAATTAATTATCTATACCATTCATTACTTAAATCAGCCCAGGTGGGATTCATACTGTTTATCAGGTCATTTTTCTTTTGTCTTGACCATTTCTTCAGTTGTTTTTCCCTTTCCAGCGCTGCTTTCACATCTGTTGTATCTTCAAAATAAACCAATTTGTTTACATTGTATTTCTTTGTAAAGCCTTCCATTGTTTTATTCTTATGCTGATACACTCTTTTTTCCAGATTTCCGGTTACTCCGATATATATTACTTTATCATTCCAGTTGGACATAATGTATACGTAATACATATCTTTTCTCCTTTTTTATTGCCTCCGGCAAAGATTCCTCGACTTCGCTCGGAATGACATAACTCTGATTTTATCATTATACCATTAACCAACTGTATATCTAATTTTGCTAAAGCTGTATAAGGCAGATATTTTTATCACATAAAAACTATAGTTCTGTCATTTCGACCAAGCGTAGCGCGTGGACGCGTGCCCTTCAGGGTAGAAATCTTTGACACCGCGGGTGTCAACTCTATTTAATATTTGATTCTTCTTAACTATCTCTTTTTCAGTTCCTTTACTTTTATTTGTAAAACTAAAATAATTATCAAATCATAGTCTGACAATAAAACTAAAATTCTGTCATTCCGAGCGTAGTCGAGGAATCTTTGACACCGCAGGTGTCAACTTTTTTTTATTTTTATTTAGAAAAATATTTACATAGACAGAGCATATATAAATATACTCTACCCTTCCGTCACACAGCCATCATCCACAAAAAACTTTTTGCTGGCTGACTGCTGTATCCTGCCTTCGTCACAGCTGGTTATCAGCACCTGTCTGCCTTTGATATTGTTCAGCAGGTAATCCTGTCGGGAAAAATCCAGTTCACTGAGCACATCGTCCAGCAACACCACCGGGGCGGTGCCTGTGCACTGCTCCATAATATCGCCCTCTGCCAGCTTCATGGCTATCACAATGCTGCGCTGCTGTCCCTGGCTGGCATACTCCTTGGCCGGCATACCATTCAGCAGTATTTCTATATCCTCGCGGTGCACACCCACGCTGGTATATCCCAGAGCAATATCCCTGCTTCTATTAGACACCAGTCTTCCAAAAATTTCGTCCCTTGTTTTTCCCATATCTCGGTAAACAAAGGTCAGCTGTTCTTTCCCCATGGAGATTTTGTCATAATAATCCCCGGCAAACTGCTGCATCAGACTGCAGAACTCCACTCTCATGCGGTATATTTCATACCCCAGTGCAGACAAAGTCATATCAAAGGTATCAAATATTGCCTCCTGCTGTTCCCTGTCATAATTTTTTATGGTTTTCAGAAAATTGTTTCTCTGGTCCAGCACATGGTTGTATTTTCTGTAGTCCTCAATAAATTTGGGATACATCTGGCACAGACAGGCATCGGCAAACTTTCTGCGCAGGGCAGGACCGCCGCTGACAATAGTCAGATGCACCGGTGAAAATATCACCCGGTAAAAACTGCCTGCTATTCTGGAGGGCAAAGTAAACTCACCGCCGCCCAGCTTTGCCATACGGCCGGAAAATTTCGGGTTGGTCTTTGAACAGGCTATGGTGATTTTTTCATCCCTTTCACCGTCAGAAACTTCCCCCACAATGCGGAAAGCATCCTGACCAAACCCTATCATATCCCTGTCTTTTGTACCGCGGAAGCTTTTGCCCCCGCTCAGCAGCCATACCGCCTCCATAAAGTTTGTTTTGCCCTGGGCGTTTTCACCCCGGATAATGTTTATACCCGGGCTGAATTCCGCTTTCAGCTGCTTCAGGTTGCGGTAGCCTGTTATTTCTATATTGTTTATCTGTTGTTTTGGCATATTATTCTGCTACAACGATAAAATCATCACCGTTGAAAGATACCACGTCACCTACGCGCAGTTTTTTGCCGCGCTGTGTACACACTTCACCGTTTACTTTCACTTCGCCGTCCTGGATAAAACCTTTGGCGTCGCCGCCTGTGTAAACCATATCGGCAAATTTCATAAACTGGTCCAGTTTGATAAATTCTGTACTAATTGCAATCTCAATCATTTTTAAATCTTACCGGCAGTACCAGATAGGTAAAGTCGTCTCCTTCCTTAGGAATAATTTTACATGGGGCCAGAGGGCCGGAGAATTTAAAAATCAGCTCTTCTTTCTTGCTGGCCTTCAGTGCATCCAGAATATATCTGTTGTTGAAGCCGATTTCCAGGTCAGGACCTACCTGTCCCACGCTGATTTCGTCATAAACATCGCCCAGCTCTGTAGCGCATTTTACACTGAGAGTATTTTCTGCAATATTCATCTTCACAGGGTTTCTCAGTCTTTCTGTGATAATCAGTGAAACTCTTTCCACTGCTTCCTGCAGGCTCTTTGTGTTGATAACTGCATCTGTCATGTAGTTTGCAGGGATAGCTTTTTTATAATCCAGGAAATCGCCTTCCAGCAATCTGGACAACACAATAAAATCACCTGCTTTAAACATAACATATCTGCGGGATGCAAAAATTGTCAGTTTGCCGTCCTTGTCACCCACAATTCTTCTTACTTCGTTCATGGCCTTTGCCGGTACAATCATGGTAAAATTGCCGTCAAAATCCACTTCTCTTTCACACACAGCCAGTCTGTAACCGTCCAGAGCAACCATTGTCAGCTGTCTGTCCTCCAGTTTAATCAGCACGCCTGTGTGTGCAGGTCTTTTTTCATCTGTGGAAACAGCATAAATAACATAGTCACACATTTCTGTAAACAGGCTGTTTTCAATTTTTACGCTGTTGTCCTTGCCTGCAGATGGAAAATCAGGATAATCTGTGGAATCAATACCTTTGATGTTGTATTTTGTGATACCGCTTCTGATTACGCAGTTCATTCTTTCGTCGCAATCAATGGAAATGGTATCATTGTTTACTTTTCTTACAATGTTGCCCAGCAGCTGTGCTGACAGAACCACATCACCTTCTCTTTCCACTTCACATTCAAAAGTGGTTTTGATGCCCATTTCAAAATCGTAGCCTGTCAGTGTCAGGCTGTCATTTTCGGCTATCAGCAGAATGCCTTCGATAGCTGCCAGATTGCTCTTTGCAGCCACTGCCCTTGAAACTATCTGTATAGCTTCATTCAGCTTGTCTCTGTCGCAAACTATTTTCATATTTTTATTCCTTTCAGCTTTTTAACAATTTTTTATTATCAGCTTTTTATTTTTTCTTCTTAATGGGAAAAAAGTTTCCCACTTGCTATATATTTTAAACAGCAGTAGTAGTAGGGGCGGTTGAAATGTTGAAACTCTCCCTAAACCCTTATGAACACTGGAAATTTTCAACATTTTTCACTGTTGAAAATCTGTTTAAAATTTGTTTAAACACTGTTGACAAAATTTTTGCCTGTTGAAACTGTTGAAAACTTATTGTTGAATGTTGAAAACTTTGTTGAAAAAATTTTCATCAAATTCTGAATGATTATTCATACAGTTGAATTTAAAATGAATATATATTCACTAAAATTACTTTCCACCAATTTTCACCCTGAAAAGACATATGTTTTTCAACATTTTTCAACAATTTGTTTTATTTCAGTTAAAAATTATAAATTTATTTCATTTTTCATGTATTTCTGAATAACAGATTTCCAGGTTTTCATCGATATACAGTAATCCCACAAATCAGAGTTCTGTCATCCTGAGGAAGACTTTGTCTGACGAACCCACTACGCTCGCAGGACAGGCTCGCGTTTTTGCCTACGGCAAAACCATTCAGTCGCTACGCTTATCTCCTCTTGCTCTTTCTGCACAAACCTGAAAATATGCTGTGTCGGCTTCCGGGCGATTCGTGAATCGCCCCTACGCGTAGAACCTGCGTATACAAGGCTCCCATTCAGGCGACTGAGGGGTTATATTCAGTTACAGTGTTTTTACATTTTTTATAATATCTTCCACTGTGTCGCGGAAGAAGGAGTTTGTCTTTATTTTCTTGTCCACCTGTTTCAGTGTGTATACAACTGTGGAATGGTCGCGTCCGCCGAACTCTTTGCCTATTTCTTCCATGGTCAGACCGCACACTTCCTTCACCACATGCATGGCCATCTGTCTGGCTTCGCTGATTTCCCGCTTTCTCTTCTGGCTTCTCACATCAGCAGCTGTCACATTGTATACCTTGCATACATCGGTGATTATTTTTTCGATTGTCACCGGTGTGCTCATCTGTTCGTTGAGAATATCCTTGATTGCGGCCTGGGCATTTGCCATAATCGGCGGTTTGCCCTCCAGCTTCTGCATTGCATCCAGCTTTTTAACCACGCCTTCCAGCTGACGGATGTTGGTTTTCACCTTTGAAGCAATAAATTCAATAACTTCAAATTTGATGTCCATACCCAGCAGGTCAGATTTTCTTTTGATGATGGCGCATCTTGTTTCAAAATCCGGTGGCCGTATGTCGGCTATCAGACCCCATTCAAACCTGTTTCTCAGCCTGTCTTCCAGACTTTTGATTTCTTTCGGCGGTCTGTCAGATACCAGTACTATCTGCTTGCCGGCATTGTGCAGTGCGTTGAAAGTGTGGAAAAATTCTTCCTGTGTACTTTCCCTGCCTGCTATAAACTGAATATCGTCCACCAGCAGCACATCTGCCTGACGGTATTTGTTTTTAAATTCACTGGTTTTGTTGTCTTTGATTGCTGCGATGATTTCGTTGGTGAAATCCTCACCGGACACATACACAATGTTTGCCCCCGGATTATTTTTCAGAATTTCCGCCCTGATAGCATTCAGCAGATGGGTTTTGCCCAGACCGCTGTCCCCATGTATAAACAACGGGTTGTAGGAATTGGACGGGTTCTGTGCTACAGCCAGCGCTGCCGCATGGGCAAATTTATTGGAAGAACCTACTATGAAAGTATCAAAAGTAAAAGCGTATTCGCCGCTGTTTACAGGTTTTACTTCTTCGGCTGCTTCTTCTTCGGTTGGTTTTATGGCTATGTTCAGCAGAACTGTGAAACCCAGCACATCCTCAAAAGCCTCTGTCAATAACCCTTTGAATCTGTTGTTTACAGTGTCCTGCAGCCATTCGTTGGCCACATACAGTGTCACAGTGTCACCGTCCATGCTGCCGGCCTCCATCGGGTCCAAAAACAGCTTGTAAGACGCCTGCACCATGCGCTGTGCACAGTAGTCTTTTACAGCTAAAAATACATCATTGAAAGATTCCATTTATACTCTCCTGACTTATTACATTAATAACTAAAATTATACCATATTTAACCCATAAAAACAACATTTTAATATAAGTATAATAATCTAAATCATAAATATATAAATAAACAATATTTATCTAAAATAACTAACATTTCCCCCATAAAATGTTGAAAACTGTTCCTTTTTAAAAACTTAAGAGTAGGGTGCGATGCCCACATCGCACCGTTGCCGGTCTGCCGTGGAAGTGAGCGTAGCGAAACGACCATGTGCAGATGCCGAGTTTCGTTATCGAGGCAAGGCAATGCGATGCCCACATCCCACCACTTATAAAAAGATTTCCTTTGTTTTGTTGTAATTGCGGCCGGTTGATGTCGCTCATAGTATACCGTAGGGGACGGCGTCCTCGACGTCCCAAGGGCGGATACTGTCCGCCCCTACGCGAGGCAGCGCACAAATCAGAGTATTGTCATCCTGAGCAAGCGTAGCGCGTCGACGCCTGCCGCAGCAGGTGTGCAGAGCCGCAACCGAACGAAAGTGAGGCTCTTGGCGGCGAGCAAGGATCTTTGCCGCTACAAGCGGCAACGGGATGTCCAGAGGCCATCCCCTACGCGAAATGCAAAAGCCTCCCATGTGCAATGGCCCAGGCCAGCTTCTCTTGCCCTTTGGGCAATTCACCGTCGGGGTGGTGGCCGAGTGTAACGCGGCCGGAGGGGTTGTTTATTCAAATCTCCGCGGGACGGGGAGCCTGTATTGGCTTGCTCGCCTTCTCCTGTATTTTCCGTCATTTCCACTATTTTTCTGTTTTAAAATATAATATTTTACCCAAATTCACCTTTTTTTGCACTTGACAATTTACCTTCTTTTATTATATACTTTTATCTTGCAAGGTTATGACCTTGACAGATACAGTCGGCAGCGGATTTTCCGTTTGCATATATAAAAATAATAAGACAGGAGGACAAAAACAATGAAAAGAACTTATCAGCCAAAGAAAAGAACTCGCGCAAGAGTACACGGCTTTCTGAACAGAATGGCTACAAAAAACGGCAGAAAAGTAATCGCTAAAAGAAGATCAAAAGGCAGAGCTAAACTCGCAGTTTAATTCTCACAGCCTTTGTTTGTTCTCTTATTTCTGAAAATAAACTTAGCAAGGCCACCTCGCGTGGTCTTTGTTTCTATTTACAGATTTTTTATCTGTATAAAGAATAAAAGATGAAATATTCAATGCTTTTATTTACTTTAAAAGGCTCCCTTGTGTAAAGTCGGCGTAGCCGAATGAATGGTTTTGCCGCAGGCAAAAACGTGAGCTTGTCCTGCGAGCGTAGTGAAGCTGTCAGCAAAGCTGACTGAGGGATTGTAAAGTAAAAATCATTTTTTCAGAAAAAGAGACAACAGATTTTCCCAAACCTTTCATTGAAAGAAAGGAAAAAGATGAAGTTCAAATCTATCAACCAGAACACACAGTTTATCAGGGCCTACCGCAAAGGGGCTTCTTATGTTACCCCTCTGCTGGTTACTTATGTTATCAAAAACCGCTGGGGCCATGTCCGTATAGGCATCACCTCCAGCAAAAAAATAGGCGGCGCGGTGCAGCGCAACAGAGCGCGTCGTGTTATCCGCGCTGCAGTGCGTGCTTTGAACCTGGATATGAACCAGGGCTATGACATTATCTTTGTGGCGCGCAGCAAAACAACCCGCTGCAAATCATGGCAGCTGGAACCCCTGATAAAACAACGGCTTACAGATGCGGGAGTTATAAATGCTGAAAAAATTACTGATATTTCCAATCAGGCTTTATAAAAAATTCATCTCTCCCCTTTTGGGCCATCATTGCCGCTACTGGCCTACCTGCAGCAGTTATATGATACAGGCTATCGAAATTCACGGCGCCGCCAAAGGTCTGCTTCTTGGCACATGGCGCATACTGCGCTGCAACCCCTGGTCAAAGGGCGGTTACGACCCTGTCCCGCCGAAAGGTATGTGGACAAATATTAAACAGCCGTAAGAAATTTACGGCCCGGAGGAAAATTTATGGAATTAATTGCAACCCCACTTGGCTGGCTGATGCGCCGGATTTATAATTTTGTGGGCAACTATGGTGTGACACTTATCCTTTTCACACTGGTTACAAAAATCATCCTTATGCCTCTGACTGTAAAGCAGAAAAAATCCATGATACGCATGAATGCTTTCCAGCCAGAAATTCAGAGAATTCAGAAAAAATACGCTACAGACACACAGAAACAGCAGGAAGAGCTGACACGCCTGCAGACAGAACACAATTTCTCCATGACAAGCGGCTGTCTGCCTATGCTTATCCAGATGCCTATCCTGTTCGGTCTGATTGACGTTATCTACAAACCTCTGCGCCATATCGTAGGTGTAAACAAAAATCTGATTGCTGACACACTTACACCAATGGCGGAAAAAATGCTGGGCACTCTTTCCAGATACAGCCCACAGACAGATATTATCAAAGCAATCAAACAGGCTCCAGAAGCTTTCGCAGATGTACTGGATGCAGCTACAATCACTACAGTTCAGGAAATGGACCTGACTTTCCTGGGCATGGACCTTTCCGCTACACCAAGCCTGAAAGTGTTCAACTCCCTGCTGCTTATCCCTGTGCTGTCTGTTATATTCATGCTGCTGCAGCAGTATCTCACACAGAAACTCAACGGTCAGCAGTCCAACGGCCAGACAACAGCTATGCTGGGCATGACTACACTGATGTTCGGCTATTTTGCATTTATGATGCCTGCAGGTGTTTCTATCTACTGGATTTTCTCCAGCGTATTCGGCATCCTTCAGGAACTGGTACTGCGCATCTTTATTGACCCTGAAAAAGAAAAAGCAAAAATCGAAGAAGAAATTTACGAAGCACGCAAAGCAAGAAAAGAAAAAGAAAAACAGCGCCCTGCAAAAGTAGCCAAGGCTAAAGAAAAAGCCAAGGACAAATATGTGGCAGATGTTTACGAATCAGAAGAAGAAGCTGAAAGAGTAAGAAAACGTCTGGAAAAAGCAAGAGCACTGGATAAAGAAAAATACGGTGATTAATACAATGAGAGAAGTAATTAAAACAGCTGCTACAGTTGAAGAAGCTGTACAGCTTGGCGCGCAGGAACTGGGCCTCTCCGTTGACAGTGTATCATACGAAGTTCTCCAGATGCCTGAAAAGAAATTCTTCCTTTTCAAAAGCAAACCTGCCCAGGTTCGCATTTACGAAAAAGAAGAAGATTTTGATGTAAAATCCCTCTTTGGCAAAGAAGAAGCCAAAGAAGTGAAAAAAGAAGAAAAAGCTGCTCCTAAAGCTAAAAAGGAACAGCCAAAAGAAGAAAGAAAACCACAGCCTAAACAGGAAAAGAAAGAAAACAAAAAATCTGCTCCTAAACAGGAAAAACCGGCTAAAGAAGCTGTAAAAGAAGTGGTTAAAGAAGAAATCAAAGCTGAAGCAAAACCTGTGGAAACAGCTGTTTCTGTGGAAGAACTGAGCGACAAAGCAAAATACGCCATGGAATTTCTGGAAAGTATTATCGGCCAGTTCCACAAAGGCAACTATACACTGACACCGGTGAAAACTGAAACAGGTTATGTTATCAAAATCAGCGGTGACGATGTAGGCGCACTGATTGGCCGCAAAGGCGAAACAATGGAAGCCCTGTCCTATCTGACAGGCCTGGCTGCAAACCGCTCCGACGACAGCTTTGAAAAAATCAGCGTAGATGTGGCTGACTACCGTCAGAAACGCGAAAAAGACCTGGTGGCTTCCGCCAAAAAAGCAGCAGCAAAAGTGCTGAAAACAGGCCGTCCGTTCGGTTTTGAACCAATGAACCCTTACGACCGCCGCATCATCCACGCAGCTATCGGTCAGATTGACGGTGTAAAGAGCGAATCCAAAGGCGAAGGCGCCAGCCGTCGTGTAATGGTTTACTCCACTAACCCAAAACCACGCTACGACAAAAACAAAGGCGGCAAAAAGCCTTACAACAAGTCAAACCGCAGAGAAAAACCAGCTCCACAGGCACAGAAAACACGCACTGAAAAGCTGGTGGACGAATCAAGCTTCGGCCTCTACTCCAAAATTGACCTGTAATCGCAGATAATAAAAGGACACCACCCGGTGTCCTTTTTATTTTCTCCGTATTGTTTCAGCTTTTAAATCAGATTATTTAACAAATACAGAAATACAAATATAAAATCAGTGTCGTTCTGAGCGCAGCGAAGAATCTCCGCCCAAATGACAGAACAGATATAAATGATATGCCCAAAGCACTTTACGAAGCAAAATTTATTTCATATCCCGGCGCTTACCAACACTTAAAAATTATTTTCCTCTTTAACTTCCCTGTCCGTTGTGATAAAATATCTTATAAATAAATTTGTAAAGGACATAATTAATGACCTCATATATATCAAAAACTGAAATAACTCTGGAAAAATATATGGAAATAAGCAACAGGCCTCTGGGCAAAAAGGCCCGTGCTGACCTGAACCGCTGGAAAATCACAAAAATTGCCGGAATCGCAGTTTCTGCTGCTATCGCAGGATTGGCCCTTAATTCCGGCATGGGCGAATTTTCACTTATCAGCGGAGTGTTTGGTCTGGTGATGGCTTATCAGTTGTTTTTCCAGCGAAAAAACCTTATAAAGAAGAAATATGCCGAAACAGTTGACCTGCTGCCGGATAAAAAATGGGTGCGCACCATCACATTTGATGATAAAATCACTGTGGCCGACGGCAACAATTCCTCTGTTTTCGCCTACTCCGATTACAAATGGGCATCCGAAAACGAGGGTTATTTCCTGCTGTACCGCAATGAAAACATAGTTCTCCGTGTGGAAAAAGGCAGCTTCACCTACGGTAATGAAAAAGACTTCCTCCGCTGGATTAGCAATAAATTAAAATAGTATTGATGCATAAGGGCGGCAATCTGCCGCCCGATTAATAAAATTTTTACGCTTGTGTGGCTCAGCTGGCAGAGCAGCTCACTCGTAATGAGCAGGTCGTGAGTTCGAATCTCATCACAAGCTCCACCCTACCCGGTTTTACACCGGGTATTTTTTTATTCCATAACTTTTCAACTTTTTAAACATTTTTAAACTTTTAGATGTTGAAATGAGAAAATAATACATAACTATATAATACATAATTTCACACTTTGGCACAAAATTGACCACCGGTTTTACTATTTGTAAAGTTTTAAACAAAGTTTTCAACACCATGTTGAAAACTAAAATTAAATAAAAATGCTTATTTTTGGGCAAAAACACTGATTTTGGTAAAAAATGGCAGTTGAAAATTTTTTCGCCGTTTTACTATCTGTAATTTTCCACAGTTTTTAACATTTTCAACAGAGTTTTCAACATTTTCTCAGTTTTCAACGAAAAAATTAAGTTTTTATCATTAAATTGTTGAAAACTCTGTTGAATTCGTGGAAAACTATACCCAAAAACTACATTTTCAACTGGAAATCCGGTCCGTAATCCAATATTTTGGCAAAAATATGTGGAAAACATTCTATATATAGTGTAAAATAAAAATCAGATTAAAAGTTAAGGGGATGTTAAAAACTGTGGAAAAATTGCTATTTTCTCAACAAATTTACCATTTTGGCGTCGTAAGTTTTCAACATTTAAACATTCTGAATGTCCGTTCAAAATCCAGAATTCCACCGGATTGTACCGCAGCAATC
Organism: Oscillospiraceae bacterium; assembly: GCA_017473015.1. GTDB lineage: Bacteria > Bacillota > Clostridia > Oscillospirales > Ruminococcaceae > RGIG3102. The sequence continues at coordinate 31,188 of JAFUNP010000006.1, forward strand.
GCCATAATTTTTCCTTATTACAACAAAAATGCCTTTATGGGAAACATCAGTGCATATTGCAGTGTCCCGGACTATCACATTGTGGTTATGGAACAACTAAAATCCATATGTGAGAAACTGTCGGAAAAATATCCCGGTCACAGCTTTGTCCCTTTTGTAGACTCCTCTCCCGTAGATGAAGTGGACATGGCGGTGAAGGCCGGTCTGGGCGTAAAGGGGGACAATGGTCTGCTGATTACCCCCACTTTCGGCTCCTATGTGTTTATAGGTGAAATCCTCACCACCCTGCCCCTTGCCTCCACCTGTCATGCTGACCGCGGCTGTCTGCACTGTGGTCGCTGTGCCACTGCCTGCCCCGGCGGTGCCATAGCAGAGGGCCGTGTTAATACAGAAACCTGTGCCAGCCATATCAGCCAGAAAAAAGGTGAACTGACAGAAAAAGAAACTGATATTCTCTCCCGTGCCCACACCGTTTTCGGCTGTGATATATGCCAGACTGTCTGCCCAATGAACAGAAATGTAAAAGAAACCGAAAACCTGTTTTCACAGGATATTATTTCAACAATCACCACGGAAAATGTGGAAAGTCTGTACAAAAACCGTCCTTTCGGCTGGCGTGGACTACCGGTTCTGAAAAGAAACCTGGAAATTTATTATAACGGCAGATAAGCGCAGAACCAGTCCCTGTATATTTCAATAAAAAAGACAGGATAAAATCCTGTCTTTTTTTTATTTCAATGTCTGCCATCTGGCGCTGATTTCCCACACAGCTTCGCCTGCGGCCAGTGACCGTGGCACATTTATCACACGCTGGTTGCTGCTGCCTTTGAAACCGCCGGACAGTGTGCGCTGGGCTAGCACAAAAGGTCCGTCCACCAGTATGTCACACAGCTCCAGCAGTCGGTATTCATCGCTTGAGCTGTCTTTTGTCAGCTGTTCGTATGTAAAACCGGAATATACCGCTATTTCATATCCGTCGGCTTTCAGCAGCTTTGCCAGCTCATAAAATCCATTCCGCTGGCAGAACGGTTCACCGCCGGAAAAGGTGACCCCGCGCACCAGAGGGTCTTTTTTAATCATTTTGTAAATATCCTCCACATCGTATTTTTCACCGATGCCGAAAGGATGGGTTTCCGGGTTGTGGCAGCCGGGACAGTTGTGTATACACCCCTGGCAGAACACTGCAAATCTCAGCCCCGGTCCGTCTGTAATACTGTTTGGTGCAAAGCCTGAAATATCTATAACAGCCATATTGTTTCCCCCTGTAATCCTTTGTTTTCCTCAGTCATATTTCTGCCACCGGCTGATTTTGTGGTTCAGCAGTGCAAAACGGTAATGGTCTTCCCATTTGCCGTTTATCTCCAGACACTGTTTTGACAGTCCCTCGTTTTCAAAGTTGAATTTTTTCATTATCCGCAGACTTTTTGCGTTTCTTGGCATAACCTGGGCTTCTATTCTGTGCAGCTCCAGTGTTTTGAAAGCAAAATCAATTATCTCTGCCACCGCCTCACTGCAATAGCCCTGATTGCGGTAGTCTTTGTCCACTTTATATGACAGTGTACAGCTTTTCACACTGCCGAACATTATCATTCCTATGCACACTGTGCCTATCACCTTTTTTTCGCCTTTCAGCGTCATATAATAGCGGAACTCTCTGCAGTGCATAGCGTCCTTGTAGTCCATTCTCAGGTAGGCCTTCTGTCCCTTTTTTGTAAAAAACATGGATGGGCGCATTGGCTCCACATCCATCAGAGCCTCTCTGTTGCGCATATTAAAATCGGCCACCTCTGCTGCCATACGGGGATTAGCCAGTGTCAGATACATTCTTTCAGTAACCAGCCTGTACATAGCTTATACTCTCCTGATTTTTCCTTTATTTTCGCAGAAAAAACAATAATTTAGTATTGTTTTATTTTTATAAATATAGTATTATATTTTATTGGGCACAAATGTTTGGTGCCGTCTGTCTGATACAATTAATTATACGACAATCCACCATCGGTATCAAGGCAGAAAATATACAAAATATAAAGGGGAATTTTAATGTTTTCACATAAAGTAAGGGCAGACAGACTGAGAAAAGTGCTGGAGCTTATCAAAGCTGACGCCTGCATAGTAAAAAGCGAAGAAAGCCGCCGCTACCTGACAGGTATCACCACCAGCCAGGGCATGGTGGTAATCACCCGTGCCGGCAACAGATATTTTCTCACGGACACCAGCTATGAAGAAATGGCCACCCGTTCACTGTCACCACAGGGCTTTACAGTAAGAACTGTAGGCCGGCAGGCGGAATACGCCATGTTTATCAATGAAATTATCCAGGCAGACAAAATCAAAGTGGCACTGCTGGAATCAAACGGTATCAGCCATGAAGAATACCTGGCCTTGGAAAATGCTCTTTACGCCAGAGTGCTGCCGCTGAAAACCCAGCTGGATAAACTGCGCATGGTAAAAGACCTGGCTGAAGTGGAAAATATAAAAACCGCCCAGAGAATAAATGAAAAAAGCTTTGAGGACCTGCTGGGTTATATCAAACCGGGCATGACAGAAAAACAGGTACAGGCCAAACTGGTACAGCTGATGCTGGAAAACGGCTCTGACCTTGAAAAATTCCACATCTGCTGTGTATCTGGTGCAAACTCCAGCCTGGTGCACGGCTCTGCCACAGACAAACGCATTGAAAAAGGCGACAACCTTATGCTGGAATTCGGTGCAGTGTACAACGGTTACCGTTCAGATATGGCCCGTACCATTTCTATCGGCCAGCCTTCTGATGAATTCAGAAAAGCTTATCAGATAGTACAGAATGCATGTGTTATCGGTCAGAGATATATCCGGAAAGGTGTTTCCGGCCGTGCGGCAGACAGAGAAATCCGCCGGTACATAGAGGACAACGGCTACAGAAACTATTTCCGTCACTCACTGGGTCACGGCATAGGTATCCAGCTTCACGAAGGTCCTTATCTTGCACGGGATTCAACAGATGTTCTCACTGTGGGCAATGTGGTTACCATGGAACCTGGCATATATATCAAAGGCAGATTCGGTATCAGAATAGAAGACCTGCTGTATATTTCCTCCATGGGTACAGAAAACCTGACCCGTACTACCCGCGACCTGATTATTCTGTAAAGAATATTATTTTTGCACAGTCACCCGGCTGTGCAAAATTAAGTTAAGGGAAAATCCGTAGGGGACGATGCCCACATCGTCCCGTTGGCGCTTTGCCGCGGAAGGCGATTTATTCGCCGACCGTGCGCAAATGCGAGCTGTGGCGAAATGCGAGCAAGCCAATACGATGCCCACATCGTCCCACAGAAATATTTCCCAAACCATAAATAATAAATTCAATCAACATATATAAATATAGAGAAGGAGAAAAAATGAAAAATTCAGCTGCAAAAAGAGCATGGATTATTGCAATATCCATGATTTTTATTCTGTTTTTCAAATATCTGCCTGCCCCTGCCGGTATGACCACCGCCGCAATGCAGGTAACAGGTATTTTTATAGGCGTACTGATTATGTGGATGACCATTTCCATCGACTGGCCAAGTATGCTGTGTCTGGCTGCGCTGGCTTTTGTGCCGGGCATCAGCATGAACAGTATTCTGTCCTCTGGCATGGGTAACGCCACATTTGCATTCCTTATGTTCACATTCATGTGTACATACACCCTGAGCCAGACACCGTTTATCCGTCGCTGTGCTATTGCTTTTCTGACAACAAAAACAGCCCAGAAAAGCCCGTGGAGATTTATTATTCTCTATTTTGCCAGCGTGCTGTTCCTTGGCTCATTTATGTCACCAACTGTTCTGGTGGTTATAATGATAGCTATTACAGAAGAAATCTACGCTGTTCTCGGTCTGGAAAAAGGCGACAAAACTGCGGATATGATGATGATGGGTATGGTTTTCTGTTCATCTATTTCTGCCGGTATGACACCTATCGCCCATGTGTTCCCTCTTATGGCTATGGGTTATTACACCACAGCCAGCGGCAACACCATCAGCTATGCTGATTACATGGCTATGGGTATTCCTGTGGGCCTGGTGGCAGCGGTGATTATGGTGCTGATGTTCAGATTTATACTGAAACCTGACCTGTCTGCCCTGAAATCACTGGATGTTTCCTCACTGAAAGAAACTCTCCCGCCTATGGGCAGAAGAGAAAAATACTCTCTGGCCATTTTCTTCGGCGTGGTTGCCCTGTGGGTTGTTCCTGGCGTGGTAAGACCATTTCTGCCTCAAGTATATAACTATATCAACAGCTTTGGCACCGCTATGCCCCCTCTGCTGGGTGCTGTGGCAATGGCTATCGTTACAGTTGACGGCCAGCCTCTGCTCAGCTTCAAGGACGCCACAAGCAAAGGTATCCCATGGGCCAGTCTTATTATGGTTTCTGCCACACTGGCACTGGGCAGCGTTATGACCAATGCTGATGTTGGCCTGACAGCCTGGATAAGCGACAAAATAGCCCCTGTTACAGCAGGTATGGGCGTAATGGCTCTGGCATTCCTCTTTGCGCTGTGGGCAGCGGTACAGACCAACCTGTCCTCAAATATGGTTACAGTTACTGTGGTATGCGCCATCGCTCTGCCTATCTGTATGGCTACACCGGGCGTAAACACTGCAGCTATCGCCGCAATTATCGGTATGATGGCCTCCTATGCATTCGCCACACCACCGGCCATGGCCACCATCGTTTTTGCTATCGGCTCCGGCTGGACAACCACCACCCAGGTTGCAAAATACGGCTTCCTTCTGATGGCAGCCGGCGTGCTTCTGGCCACATTTATGGGCTACCCTATCGCCGCAATGGTTATGTGATAAAAAGATAAAATAAAGCCACCCGCAAGGGTGGTGCTCATAAGACAGTTAACAGTCACAACAGCCTGATCTGCTGTGACTGTTCTTGTATCATTTGCTTTGGTGTGGTAACATGTAACTAAACAGAACGATAAACTTGAATTTGACAGGAGGAACGAAAATGAAGTGCCCTAAATGTGGAAAAGATATGATATTGGGAGAACTTGCTAATCATCGTGGAGATATGTCTTTTTACTGGCTACCACAGTCTTTTATAGATAAGCATTGGGCTTTTCCGTATACTCACACAAAGAAAACCGTTGAAAATGAAGGTGGAATGATTATTAAGGCGAATAGCAAGGTTAATCAAGTGTCACCTTGCTATGGATGCAAAGAGTGTAATATAATCGTAGTGGATTGCAATTAGGTAAATTCCATTTTGTCGAACGGATAAAGGGCGCACTTCTATACACTTACTGCGTATACCGTGCGATGTACGGTCTTGCACCGCACCAAAGCCTCCCTTGTGTAAAGGGAGGTGGGCCGCCGAAAGGCGGCTCGGAGGGATTGTGCAGCAGGCACTTACCCCAAAGGCAACCCTTCGGCGAAATCGTACTGCGGTAACAATCCCTCAGTCAAAAATCAAAAGATTTTTGACAGCTCCCTTTGCACAAGGGAGCCTTGGGCGCTCCCACGCCAGTGCATAACACAAAAACCGACCTATGATCGTAACCATAGGTCGGTTTAACTGTTTTACGAACCCCCGGCTAAGGGTGGTTTTTTATTTATCCTCCGGCTGACAGTTGGTTTTATAAGGCACAGCATCTTCACTGCCGTCCGCATCCCCGTCCAGGAACAAATCCTTTCCCGGCACATCTGTTTTATAAAAAGTGGTTCTGTTGCCGTCCACAATTTTGGTTATATAAAAGCTGTCCTCGTATATAATCTTTTCCTTCTCTTTCATAATCTTACCTTTGGATATATTTTAAATACATTTTGTATTCATTACCAACATTATAACTTATTTTAGATGCAAAATAAATACAAAATACATTTTATATAAGGTGATTTTATGGCTATTAAAAGTTTATCTATACGAATTGATGAAGAAATGCTGCACAAACTTCATGTAGTTGCCGACTATGAAGGGCGCTCTGCCAACAGTCAGGTGCTTATACTTATCCGCGACTGTATCAAAAAATATGAACAGGAAAACGGCACAATAGAAATAGAGAAATAAAACGGAAAATCAAAACCACCTGTGAAAGTGGTTTTTGTTTCGCAGACATACGGCGTTAGTTCAGCAGGAACAGCAGATTATAGTTTTGTATTTCGTATTTTTATAACAAAAATCAAAGCTCATAATTAATATAGAACAGTAAATTAAAATCACTGTCATTCTGAGGAGTGTAACGACGAAGAATCTCCCCCAAGATGACAGCCCAGATATGAATGACACGCGGTAGGGTGCAGTTCTCCGCCATTAGTATTTTGCCTATCATTCTCATACAACAAAACCCCGGTGCCTTGCGGCTGCCGGGGCTTGCTTTTATAACTGTCTGTTTTACAGATTTTCATTTTTCAGTGCGTCGATGGTATTTTCCCGGCTCACTCTGCGTCCGGCGTAATACATAGTGACCGCCACCACTGTCATCACCACTGTAACGGCGATTATTATGCCTTTCAGCGGCAGCACATAGCCGGAAGAATAACCACTGCTGACAATATCATGTATAATCAGGCTGAATCCCAGCCCCACCGGCACACCCAGTCCGATGGCTCTGATGCCGCACAGCATACATTCGTACATCATCATTCTGCCCATGCCGCCTCGGGCCATGCCCACGCTGCGCATTACGGCAAACTCTCTGCGGCGCAGATTTATATTGGTGGAAACAGTGTTGAACACATTGGCTGCCGCAATCAGCCCTATCAGCACTATAAAGCCCAGAGTAAACACATTTACAATGTTTATAATGGCTCTGCTGCGCCGGTATTCCTGATAGGTATTCTGAATGCGGGCTGCTGACGGTCCACCGCCCAGCGTACTGTACATTTTCGTTTCTGTGGCATAAGGGTCCTTTGCTGAAAACACCATATTTGTGTAATGCATATATGGCTCTATTCCCGGTATAACCTTTTCTATCATGCTGTAAGGCATTATCAGCGGCATCTGGGTTTTCATATCTGATATACCATAAGGCACATTGTCGCAGAAATCAGCAATATACAGTTTCGTATCGTATTGATATAGAGAAACTGTAACAGGATTCTGCTTCAATGTGTTTACATAGTACGCTCCGGCACCTCCGCTGTCCCACAGCTCCATACAGTTGGTGGTATAAGCGACAGGTACTCCGTCCATATACCTTGCCGGGCTGTAGCCGTTTTTCTCCAGCCACCGGTTATAGTTTTCATCGTCCACAAACACAATAAGAGACTGGAAATAAGTCTGGTCGTCCTGCGGCATATTTTTGTTTGCAGCATCCGGATTTATGCACCACCGGGCCGCACCGGCATCTGCCATAATAGTGATGTTATAGCCGGATTTATAAATGCCGTTCAGCTTTTTCAGCCTGCTGTAGATTTCTCCCATGGCAGGCCCCTGGTCATCAGGATAAAATGTGTAGGACAGGTCGTAATCGGTGCTGTCCACCAGGTCGTCTATGCTGCCTTTCAGTTCGGTGGAAAAGCTGTAAGCGGAAATAAACAGCACAATGCTGATAAACAGGCTGATAATAGTGGCTCTGTAGCGGCGACGGCTGCGGCGGAAGTTCCTGGCGGCTATCATTCCCTCAAAACGGAAAATCCTGGCTGCCAGAGGAGAGGTTTTTATATCCTTTTCCCCTATATTTATTTCATTTGTCTGGCGTATAGCCTCTATGGCTGACCCTTGTACCGCCTTCCACGCCGGTATCAGGGCGGACACCAGTACCGTGATTACACCGGTTATAGCAGGAATAATAACAGAGCGCCATGATACCTCCATTCGGAAATATACATCATCGGCCCCCATAAATACCAGCTCTTCGAAGCCTATGCGGAACAGATTTTGCGTCAGGTACAGAGTGGCACCGATACCTGCCAGCCCGGATGCTATTCCCAATGGTACAGCTGCCAGGCACAGGGTCAGCGCCTCGTATATCACAGAGCCGAATATCTGTTTTCGGGTTGCGCCCAGGGAGGACAGCAGGCCGAACCGCTTTGTCCTTTCGCTTACTGAAATGGTAAATGCGTTGTAAATAAGCGATATTGATGCAAATACTATAATGGACATAAGCACACTGCCCAGTCCGTACAGCACTTTGTTCAGCCCCTTTTCCCGGCTGTCGCCGGTAAAGCGCATCAGGGTGGAATTTATAGTACTGTGTACTCCCTTTGCTTCGCAGATGTCTGCTATTGTGTAAACATCGTATGGGTCATAGGTGGAAAAGTACACATTCACCGGGTACATACCCGGTATGCCTGACATTGTCAGTGCGCTGTAGCCCGGCGCAGGCCAGTCTTCAAAGGCCGGTCTTTCATAAAACCCGGTAACAGTGTAGGTCAGGGTTTCATCAATAATCAGTTCCTCTCCGGCGTCCAGCTCGTTGTACTGCCACAGAGTTTGTGTGCTGTCGCCCCTCTGCATCACACGGTGTCCCACATCCAGGGTGATTTCCTGTCCCAGGCTGAATTCCACGCCGCCGTTGTACTCTATATGCTCTGGCAGCAGTATTTCAGTGTTATTTTCCGGCAATCGTCCGGACACCAGCTTCACCGGCATGTTGTCAAAAAAGTCGTTGTTTACAGCGCCGATGTAGATATACGGTTTATAGCTGTTTGACCCGCCCTCCAGCATGGCGTAGCCTATGCTTTCAGTGGTGAAATAATTTTTTATCACACTGTCCGACACTATATGTTCAGCGGTTTTCGGGGTGGTCTGCTGTACTATGCCATGCCAGTTGCCATAGCTGGCCTTTGCGCTGTTCATCAGATACTCCTGGCTGGAGCTGATAAGCACCGTAACACTGGTCATCATAGACAGTGAAAGTATAATCCCCATTATGGTGACGATGGTGCGGCTGCGGTTGGCGGCCAGATTTTTCAATGTATATCTGCCCAGAATACTCACTTTCTTATCACCTCGTCACGCACTATTCTGCCGTCCTGCAAACCGATAATTCTGTCCGCCTGCAGTGCTATGTTTTCGTCATGGGTAATAACTATCAGTGTCTGGTTATAGTTTTTGTTCGACAGTCGCAGCAGGTCCACTATCTGCTGGCTGTTTTTGCTGTCCAGGTTGCCCGTTGGCTCATCTGCCAGTACTATAGCCGGGGCGTTTATCAGCGCACGGCCGATGGATACCCTCTGCTGCTGACCGCCTGACAGCTGGTTTGGCAGATGTTTTTCCCTGCCCTTCAGTTCCAGCAGCTCCAGCAGCCGGTCAAGCCTTTCCCGGTTTACCTGGCGTGAGTCCAGCAATACCGGCATTGTGATGTTTTCCACCACATTCATAACCGGTATCAGGTTGTAAAACTGATAAATCAGCCCCACTTCCCTGCGGCGGAATATGGCCAGCTGTTCATCGCTCTGCCGGTAAATATCCCTGCCGTCCACAAACACTTTGCCGGATGTAGGGGTGTCTACACCGCCCAGAATGTGCAGCAGTGTGCTTTTGCCGCTGCCGGATGCACCTATTATCGCCACAAATTCTCCCTGCTTTACGGTAAGGGAAACATTGTCCAGAGCCACAACCCTGTTTTCGCCCTGTCCGTAAATTTTACATAAATTTTCTGCACGCAATATTTCCATCTTTACCCTCCGGTTTAGTTTATGGTTTTATTATATACCGTCAATATTACTTTAAAGTGACTGCAATATTACAATTCTGTAATATTCAGCGCCGCCCGCAGCGGCTTGCTTTAACTGAGATGACAGCACTGACTGATATGATACAGACAGATTTGGCATCTGCACCACTGCCGGTCCAATGTCAATACAAGGCACCCCGTAGGGTGCCTTGATTATTGTTTAAATAACAGGACCCAGGCAGAAAATGTCCATACTGCCAAAGTATCCCAGTGCTTCGTTTTTTGTCATTTTGCCGTTGAGAGTGTCCAGCAGCATCCGGAATGCTTCTTCGCCCACCTGGTCAATGCTCTTTTCACCGGTGAGAATGCGGCCTGCGTTCAGGTCCATATCATGCTGCATTCTTTCATATGTGTTTGGGTTGCCGCATATTTTGATAACCGGCATGGACGGGAACCCCTGTGGTGCGCCGCGTCCGGTGGAGAACATCATCACCTGTGCACCTGTGGCCGCCATACCTGTGAGAATTTCCGGCTCTCTGCCCGGAGTATCTTTTATCCACAGCCCTTTGTGGTCGGTCACCATTTCGGTGTATTCCATCACACCCTGGATAGGTCTGTGGCCGGATTTTACTATAGCGCCCAGACTCTTTTCTTCTATGCTGGACAGACCTCCGGCAATATTGCCCGGTGTAGGCTGTCCGCCGCGCATATCCTCACCTACCGACATGGCTCTCTTTTCCATTTCGTCCACTATCTGATAGATTTTCTGTCCCACAGGACCGTTTTCACCGCCTACAGCACGGCGTGCCAATATATGTTCGCCTCCCAGAAATTCTGTGGTTTCGCCGAACACCACTGTTGCACCCAGGTCCACCAGCTTGTCTGCCACATAGCCGATTACACAGTTGGATGCCATACCGCTGGTGGTGTCAGAGCCGCCGCATTTGATTGACATAACCAGATTGGAAATATCCGCCGGCACTCTCTGAATACCGCTGATTTCCTGTACCAGACGCTGTGCCGCATCGATTCCGGCCTGGATTGCACGGGATGTGCCGCCCAGTTCCTGAATATGTATGATTTCCACAGGTTTGCCTGTGGCTTTGATTTCTTCGTAAATTTTCTGGTGGTCAGTGCCCTCACAGCCCAGTGAAACTATCAGTGCCGCGCCTACATTGGGGCTCTGACCCAGCCGGCTGAGAGTTTCGGTCACTCTTTTCAGGTCCAGCGGCAGCTGGCAGCAGCCCTGATGATGAAAATAGCCTATGGTGCCCTGTACCTGGCGGCACACAGCCTGGGCCACATCATTGGCACACACTACGCTGGGGATAACCGCCACCAGATTTCGCACGCCATACTTTCCGTCGGGGCGCGGATAACCCATAAATGTATATGACATAATTTACCTCCTACAAATCGCCGCGGCCGCGCATTGCTTCCAGATTATGCACATGCACATAGTCGCCTTTTTTAATGTCACAGCTGGCACGGCCTATTCTTTCGCCGTATTTGATTATGCCTTCGCCTTTTGCTATATCTGCCACAGCTATTTTGTGGCCGTATGGCACATCGCCGCTGACTGTAATTATTTCACTGATGCCCTTTTTGTCGCGCATTTCCACCTGCATGCCATCGGTGATACCATTGGCAAATATGGTTGCAACATTGTCTGCATCATCCACTTTGAGAGCAAGTTTCAGTTCCATTCTGTCCTCCCTGTATTTTCACATATTTAATTACTTTAATTATAAATAAAGCAATGGTAAAATACAACTTATAATTTGTACAAACTCCAAATATATGGTATACTGGAAAAAACCACACAACGGAGAGATAAAATGATTAAACTGATAGCAACTGACCTGGACGGCACTCTGATAAACGGCATCACACGCGCAGTACCCCAAGACCTGGAGGAAGTGTGGGACCGCCTGAATGAAAGGGGCATTGTGTTTCTGGCGGCATCCGGCAGAGACTACAATGGCGCGGCAGGTTTTTTCGGTCCTTTAGCTGAAAAAATGATGTTTATCTGCGACAACGGCGCAAATATTTATGACAAAGGTCAGCTGCTGGAAACCCACAATATCCCCCGTGACAGAGTTCACACACTGCTGCACCTGATTGACGGCATCGAAAACGCTGACCCTATGCTGTGTGGCACAAAAGGCACTTATGTGACCGCAGGCAGCCCTGCCTTTATGGAAAAAATGGCAAAACACTATTCACCGCTTACATGGGTGGACAATCTTTACGAAATAGACGATGAAATATTCAAAGTGTCTGTTTACGACGCCACCGGCGATATAAAGGGCCACACCTACGACCCTCTGGCTGCACGGGTTGGTGAAGATTACACCATACACATGTCTGCCAATATCTGGGTGGATATTATGGACACCGCCGCTGATAAAGGCATCGCTATCAGACGGGTGCAGTCTATGCTGAATGTGACAAAGGAAGAAACCATGGCTTTTGGTGACTTTTACAACGATGTGCCTCTGCTGGACCGGGCAGGTTACGCCTTTGTAATGGCCAACGGCACTGACGAACTGAAAGCAAAATATCCATATCAGGCCGCCAGCAACAACGAAGACGGCGTGACAAAAGCTATAAAAGAATGGATATTGGACAAAGAATAAAAAACAGCAAAAGCTGCGGCAGTTATACGCCGCAGCCTTTTTTATGCCGGTTTCACAGCAGTTGCCGCTGTTTAAACTGCAAATAAAAACAGGCGGCAAACAGCCGCCTGCTGAAAATCTGTTGTCAGACCCGTACGCCGTAGATAATTTCGGCCATTATAACCGGAGTAATCTGCCACATTATCATCCATACAATCATTCCCCAGCCAAGGGCAAATATCAGCCTGCCAATATTGAGAAAAAGGGATTTCCTGCATTTTTTCATTATTACAAAGCCGATAATGACCATCAGAATGCTGATGATATAATCCCAGTCAGGCAACGCGGCAGTTGTAAATGCAGTCACACCTATGAAAGTGTCCATATCATTCCTCCTGAATGGTCCAGTCGATTGGCTGTCTGCCTGTTTTTATCAGAAAATCATTGGCTGCCCTGAAATGCCCACAGCCGAAAAAGCCCCTGTAGGCCGACAGCGGGCTGGGGTGTACGCTGGTCAGCACCAGATGCTTTGTTTCGTCAATGAGAGACTTTTTCTTTATTGAATGGCTGCCCCACAGCAGGAAAACCACCGGGTCCTCCCTTTCGTTCAGCTTTTTAATCACATTGTCGGTAAAAATCTGCCAGCCTGCATCTTTATGGCTGTTGGCGTTATGGGCGCGGACAGTCAGTGTGGTGTTCAGCAGAAGCACGCCCTGTTTGGCCCATTTGGTCAGATTGCCGTAGTTTTTTGGCATCTCTACGCCGAATTCGTTTTCAATTTCCTTATATATATTCACCAGTGATGGCGGCGGCATTATCCCTTTCTGCACCGAAAAAGACAGCCCGTGGGCCTGGTTGGGTCCGTGGTATGGGTCTTGCCCCAGAATAACCACCTTCACATCGCTGTAGGATGTGTATTTCAGCGCGTTGAAAATATCATACATGTTTGGATAGATGGTGTGATAGGTGTATTCCTCTTTCAGAAACTGGCGCAGCTTCAGATAGTACTCCTTATCAAATTCGCCTTCCAGCACCTTGTCCCATTCGTTGCCCAGATTGACCATAATCTGCCTCCTCTGAATTTATATCTATATATTAGCCTAATTATATCAAAAAAACAAGCACCCCTCAGGGTGCCTGGTTGTCAGATGCTTGCTTTGAATACGTCAGCTACTTCGTGGAGGGTGATGTATGCTTTCGGGTCTATCCGGTGAATAATGTCCTTCATTTTTGTAACCTGAAAACGGTTTACCACAAACCATACGATTGTTTTCTGCCGGTTGGAATAGCCGCCTATAGCATTTACACGGGTGGAACCCGATTCAAACTCCTGTGAAAGTGCGGCGGAAACCTCGTTTGGACATTCAGTTACAATCATGGCACATTTTGCCCTGTCAAAGCCGTCTACGATAAAGTCTATTGTTTTCAGCGCTGCCATATATGTAACGATAGAGTACAGCGGCAGTATCCAGCTTTCCAGCGCCACGCCGCAAACCACATACAGCACCACATTGTACAGCATTACAAAGGTGCCTACAGAAATACCCATTTTCTTTGCAAAAATAACTGCAAGAACATCGATGCCGTCCATGGCACCGCCCCAGCGCATTGTCAGACCACTGCCGGTACCGGAAATCATGCCGCCAAACAGAGCGCACAGCAGCAGGTCAGACCCGGCCAGCGGTGAAACCACGCTTACATCCACTGGCAGCACATCGGTAATCAGCCATGCCATAAAGGAGTAAACGCCTACCGCATAAATGGAATAAACAGTGAATTTTATGCCCTGGCGTTTCAGCCCGTAGATAAACAGCGGTACATTCAGTATTATCAGCAAGGTGGACAAAGACAGCCCGCTCATCTGTGACAGCAGCATACTTGTACCGGAAATACCGCTGTCGTACAGCTTTACAGGTGACAGAAAAAATGTAACGCCGAATGCGTTTATAATACCGGCCACTGTAAGCATCATAAAGTTTTTTGCCTCAAATCCCTTTGTGTATATCTTCAGAGAAGTCATAATTTCTCTTTCCCCTTTCGTTTTTTTAAAATCCTTTAAATTCTATCATACAGCTGGAAAAGATTCAATGCGGACCGGAAAAACTTTACATAAATTTCATAAGATGAAAAGGGAGTGCGCCCGGCAATAAAGACCTTCAATTTTATGCTTTATCCTTTTTATCAAATCAAATTTCATATCAATATAAAGCAATAAATATGAATGTCATTCTGAGAAGTGCAACGGCGAAGAATCTCCCCCCGAATGACAGCCAAGATAAAATGACACGCAAATGGGCGGCAAGCTGCCGCCCATGGTAAATTGTGCATATTACTGTCGTTATCCTCTACTCCCGGCTGTTTGGCTTTTTCAGCAAGGCGGCGATAAATGCAAACACCAGGCTGGCCCGCACGCCGCCGGCACAGGCCGTAAAGCCTCCGGTGAATATGCCTATAAAGCCTTCCTTTGCCACCGATTCTTTCATGCCCTGAGCCAGCGTATGACCAAACCCCACAATGGGAACCAACGCTCCTGCTCCGGCAAAATCCACCACCGGCTCCCACAGCCCCAGTGCAGACAGTGCCACTCCCGACACCACAAAGGCTGTCAATATTCTGGCCGGTGTCATTTTTGTCAGGTCTATCAGTATCTGTCCCAATACACAGATTAATCCCCCGGTAATAAAGGCTGCAATATAATCCATAGCTAATTCCTTTCTGTCTGTATCTCCACCAGATGTGCAATCCCCGGTATGCTTTCCTGCTGCATTGTGGTGGTGGGGCTCAGCAGCGCACCTGTCGCCATAAACAGTATCCTGTTTATTTTTTTCTGCTCCATCTGCGGCAGTATATGGGCGCTCAGCACACATCCGCTGCACCCGCAGCCCGATGCCCCCGCCTGTACCTGCTGGCTCTCTCTGTCAAATATTATCAGCCCGCAGTCCTGGTGGTTTGTCAGCTCTATGTCCTCTTTCTGCAGCAGCTCCTTCAGCAGCACACTGCCCACCATTCCCAGGTCCCCGGTGTATATGGCATCATAGTTTTCCGGCTTTTCTCCTGTTTCCCTGAAAAACTCCTTCAGCGTCAGCGCTGCAGCCGGAGCCATGGCTGCTCCCATGTTGTTGGCGTCCTTTACACCCAGGTCGGCTATCCTGCCAAACATAACCCTGGTGATAAATGGTCCTTTGCCCTCTCTTTCCAGCAGTGAATGAGCTGCCCCTGTCACTGTCCACTGGGCTGTGGGGGTGCGTTTGCCGCCGTAATCCAGCGGTGTGCGGAATTGTCTTTCCGCTGTGGCAAAATGACTGCTGGCACTGCACAGTGCGTTGTCTACAATTCCGCCGCTTACCAGACATGCCCCTATGGCCATGCTTTCCGCCATGGCACTGCATGCTCCGTACAGCCCCAGAAAGGGTATTGTAATATCCCTGTAGCAGAAAGCGGTGCTGGTTATCTGGTCGCACAGGTCCCCGCCCAACGCCACCTGAATAGCCTGTGGTTTTATATCCCTCTTTTTCAGTATGGTGTAAAAAGAGCGCTTCAGCATTTCGGTTTCCGCTTTTTCCCATGTGTCCTGACCGAAATAATCGTCATCGCTTATCATGTCAAAATAGTCTCCCAGCGGCCCTTTTCCCTCTTTTTTACCGCCCACACAGCTGTGGGTGGTGATGGCCACCGGCTTTTTCAGTGTAATAACCCTGCTCATATCCTACCTCCCCATGGGACTTACAAAAAACAGTATCAGTCCGTAAACCACCGATGCCAGCACACCGTACACAATCACCGGCCCGGCTATGACAAACATCTTTGCCCCCACACCGGTAATCAGTCCTTCTGACCGGAACTCCATGGCCGGGCTTACCACTGCGTTGGCAAAGCCGGTTATGGGCACCAGCGTGCCTGCTCCAGCCCTTTTTGCCAGTCGGCTGTACCACCCCAGACCGGTAAACAGGGCGGACAACCCCACCAGCGTAATACTGGACATCAGCCTGGCATCACTGATAATAAATCCCATATTCATATAAAATCGGTACAGCCATTCGCCCAGTGCGCATATGCTTCCACCTGTCATAAATGCCCATGTGCAGTTTTTCACCAGCCGTGACGGCGGCGAAGCCTTCTCCACCATGCGGGAATATTCTTTTTTGCTTGTTTTCATCGGTTCATCTCCGTTTTTTATAGATTGTGGACAGAATTTTCACCTTTATGCATACCCAAAACCCGTTGCGAAAAAAAGGATATAATGATATGATAAGCTATAGTACTCATATCATTTTGTAAATCAAACAAAAGGAGAATATATATGATTAACCGTGATTTAGTAAAAAAACTTTCCGCACAGCTGAAAGCTGACGGAGTTTCCGCTCTGCTGGTAGCTCCAAGCGGTGACCTTGTATTTCTGCTGGGTCACAAGCCTTACCTGTGTGAACGCTTCCAGGCTCTGGTAGTTACAGACAAGGAAGAACTGTTCTACATCTGCAACCGTCTGACCGAAGCCGAAGCCATCGGCTTTATGGAAGGCAACAAGGTTTATCAGTGGATGGATTCCGACGGCTTTGAAGCCACAGCAAAACAGGCTTTTGAAGATTTCGGCCTTATCGGCAAGAAAATCGCTGTAAACGGTACAGTGAGAGCTTTCAATCTTATCAAACTGCTGAAAGCCATTGACTTTGAAGCTGTAAACGGCAAAGATTATCTGGAACTGACCAGAATTATCAAAACACCGGAAGAACTGGAAAACCTGCGCAAATCCTCACTGATTGTTGACAAGGTTTTTGAAGACATTGTTAAATTTATCAAACCTGGCATGACAGAAAGAGATGTGAAAAACGAAATCGCCCGTCTGTGCAAGGTATACGGCGGTGAAGACTGCCACGGCGGTATCGTTGCTGTTGACGCAAATGCTGCCAACCCACACTACTTCGGTGACAGCGCCGTAATCGGTGAACATGCTGTGGTTGAAATGGACTACGGCTGTACATATAAGGGCATGTATTCCGACATTACCCGTACAGTTATCGTGGGCAAAGCCACCGAAAGAGAAAAACAGCTGTACAACACTGTTCTCCGGGCTAACCTGGCCGGTGAAGCTGCTGCTGTAAACGGTGCATGGATTCCTGATGTGGATATGGCCGCCAGAAAAGTTATCCAAGATGCAGGCTACGGCTATGAATTCAACCACCGCCTGGGCCACGGCATTGGTTATGCAGGTCACGAAGCACCATACATCCACGGCGACTACAAAATGCATCTGGCTCCTGGCATGGCTTTCTCCTGTGAACCTGGTATCTATATCCGCGGTGAAATCGGTATCCGTATCGAAGATGTTGTAATCATCAACGAAAAAGGCGAAACAGAAGTGCTGAACAAATGCACAAAAGAGCTTATCGAAATCCCAGTATAATATTAGAAAAAACAAGAAGCACCCAATCAGGGTGCTTTTTGTTTTATGCTGTCATTTCAATCCCTGTCCCGACCTCGCAGACTTTTTTCCGTGATTGATACTTTCTTCCGTGGTATAACATACATGAAGACAAAAATTGCCAGCGCTGGTGGCTGGGCCCTCAGATGGGAAATGCGTAATTCTGGCATTGCCACCGCGGTGCACACGGGCGTACCCGTTGTGTATACCGGCAGCTGCTGTCTTTGCAATGGGCAATCGCTGCGGCGACGGGGTTCAACTCCCCACAGATACTTATAATAGCACTGTAAGCTCAATTGGATGATTTTTTTTAAACTTAACCGTTCCGCCCGGACTCCCTGTACGGCTCTGCCGTCGGGGTATCTGAGGCAAATACAGCACCTGCCCTGTCCGCCTGGCAGATACCGGTGCCCTTCCCCTCAGGCCAGCTTTTGTCCGCCTGCCGGGAATGCTCCTTACACCGGCGGCCGCAGCTGCAGTATGAACGGTTATCCGACTTTTCTTACCACGGAGGTATTTATATATGAGAAAAATAGTTATCAACGAAAATCAGAAAGCACTCCTTTTCAAAAACGGCGAATTTGTAAAAGTTCTCCCTTCAGGCCGTCATATCCTTACTTCAAAGCATACAGCCGAGGTGCTGAATGTGGAAAAAGCTGTTGTTTCGGGTAACAGCTCGGTGAAAAAGCTGATAAGCAATCCTGATTTTGCCGCTCAGACAGAATTTGTACAGGTGGCGGACGGCCAGTTTGCCCTGCATTTTGTGGACGGCCGCTTTGCCCACTTCCTGCCAAAAGGCGACCACGCCTACTGGAAGGATGCAGGCCGGCATTCCTTCACCTTTGTGGATGCCACATCTCCTGAGGTGGGTAAAGATATACCTGAATATCTGTTCCCTTACATACCTGTGATGTACTATACCAAAGCAGAGGTACAGCCTTACCAGAAAGGCCGCCTGTACTTTGACGGCGTTTTCCAGCGTCTGCTGGAACCGGGCACATACTATTTCTGGCGCAATGGCGTTACTGTTACCTGCCAGCCGGTGGACACCCGTGTGATGTCCATGGATATTTCCGGCCAGGAAATGCTGACAGCGGATAAGGTAACACTGCGTATAAATTTTGTGATAAACTACCGCATCACAGATTTTGTAAAAATCGCCCACGAAATAGACAATTACAAAGAGCAGCTCCGCCTGCAGGCACAGCTGGCCCTGCGCCGGTATATAGGCGGTCACAAGCTGGACGAAATACTTGAAAACAAGGAAGAAATCGCACAGTTTGTTTTCAACAGCCTGAAAGAAAAAGAGCCGCAGCTGTTTGTGCAGTTCTGCGATGCCGGTGTGAAAGATATTATCCTGCCTGGTGAAATCCGCGATATTATGAACACCGTTCTTATCGCAGAAAAACGCGCCCAGGCCAATGTTATCACTCGCCGTGAGGAGGTGGCCTCCACACGTTCACTGCTGAACACTGCCCGTCTTATGGATGAAAACCAGACCCTTTACCGCCTGAAAGAACTGGAATACATCGAAAAAATCTGCGAAAATGTGGGCAATATCACAGTAAACAGTGGCGGTGATATACTCTCCCGGCTTTCCACACTGCTGCAAAAGCAGCGGTAGCCGCCACAAGTGTTTAATAATCAAACATAAACTGCGACACAGAATACCGCAAAACAAAAAAGCAGAGATTAAATCTCTGCTTTTTTGCTATTGGGTGGTAGGTTTAACATGATATATAACACCTGTTATTATGAACGAAGGAAAATGTACTTATACGGAACTACCAATGAAAAAACATGCTACACAGGTATGTCACAATGGACCGGCAAACCTTCCAGCCACGGCATATTCAAATGCTGATATATTTAAAATACTTTATCCCAGGCGGCCTTGCCGCCTATGTTTTATATAATAGCATCATTTCTGTATTTTGCAAGGAATGCATTTTCTGCATAAAAAATAAGTGACCAGTTTTACGGTGGGAAAAAAGTATTAAATTCGTCTTTTTGCACAACGGCAATTAAAAATAAAAATTATAAAACCAATATTTTTTGTGACCTGTGCATACCAAAAGGGCTGAAAATTGTATATTTTTGTGATTTTTAACGAAATTTCTGTTTGCTTTGTAATTGTATATAAAACATTTGTTTTTTATACGAGTTCATTCCCTTAGATGTTATGGTTGTGTATTGATACAAATTTGTATTTAATATAAAAACATATGTTGCTGAACAAAAGATAACTTTTTAGCTATGGCAGCGGATTGGTTATTATGACAGCACCATTTGTTTCAATTAAATACAAAATTATTGTATTTTTATGATTTATCAATTATAATGAATTCATTGAAATCACACACAGGAGTATTTACTATGAAATATGTAACAGAAGGTTATGAACCTAAAAAAGTTCTTCAGTATTTTGAAGATATTTCCCGTATCCCTCGCGGCAGCACAAACGAAGCCGCAGTAGCGCAGTACATCTACGACTGGGGTAAAAATCTGGGTCTGGACGCCTACAAAGACGAAGCCAACAATGTTGTGCTGAAAAAACCTGGTTCCGCAGGCTGTGAAAACCTGCCGCCTGTTATCCTCCAGGGCCATACAGACATCGTAGCTGTAAAGCTGCCTGAATCCGACCACAACTTCCTGACAGACCCACTGCCAATCTATGTGGAAAACGGTATTCTCCGTTCAAAAGGCACCACACTGGGCGCTGATAACGGTAACGCTGTTTCTTATATGATGGGCGTTCTTTCTGACAACACACTGGTACATCCACCTGTTGAATGTATCTTTACCTCCAGCGAAGAAATCGGCCTTATCGGTGCTGACAAGCTGTCTGCAGATGCTTTCACAGGCAAACGCATGATTAACCTGGACGGCGGCATCGGCGACCCGCCATCTACCACAGTTTCCTGCGCAGGCGGCCTGGAGCTGAAAATGCGCCAGAAACCTGAATGGCAGAAAGCTGAAGGCAATTTTATCTCCCTGTTTATTCACGGTCTTCAGGGTGGCCATTCCGCAGGAGCTATTGACAAAGGCCGCGGCAACGCCGGCAAACTGATGGCCAGAATCCTCAACCATGTAAATCTGTTTACACCTGTGGCTGTGGCAGCAATGAACGGCGGCGAAAAGATGAATGCCATCATGTCTGACATGACGGCTGTTATCAGCGTGGAAAACAAAGAAGTTGCCCTGGCAGAAATTGCCAAAACAGTGGCCGACATCAAAGAAGAACTGCGCGTGACAGATGCAGGCTTTGTGTGCGAAGTGGCTGAATGTGAAGCACCTGAAAAAATGCTGGGAACTGCCCAGTCCAAACGCCTGATTCAGTTTATCCTTGCAATCCCTGCAGGTGTAAGAGACATGAGCTTTGAAATTGAAAACCTGGTTCTGAACTCCAACAACCTGGCTGCAGTACATCTCCGTGAAGACGAAATCTTTGTATGGACAATGGGCCGCAGCGGTGACGACTCCCGTCAGGCAGCCATGGGCGAAGAAGTTAAAGCCATGGCAGATGCTTTTGGCTACAGCGTGGAAGTAGGCTCCAACTTCAACGGCTGGAAATACAATCCGGCTTCAAAAATGCGCGAACTGCACATGAGACTGTTTGAAGAAACATTCGGTCAGAAAATGACAATCAACGCAGGTCACGGCGGTCTGGAATGTGGCGTATTCTGCGGCAAAGAACCTGAAATGGACATTATTACATTCGGTCCTCGCGGCGGCGGAGCACACACACCTGACGAATGGCTGGATTTGAAATCCTTTAAGGAAATCTACGAATACCTCTGCAATTTCCTGGCAGAACTTACAAAAGAATAATTCCCCTTGCAATATACCGAAAGCCACCCATATGGGTGGCTTTCTCCGTATGGGACGGATTTTCCGTCCCGTGGCGGTTTGTCTGCAATCCGCCGCCTGGTTTCATATCAGTCCCTGTCGTCATTTACGATGAGATTCTTACCCTGAAGGACAGGCGTCACTGCGTTCAGAATGAAAAAACACTTGCAAAAATTTTTTTCTGTGGTATACCACACTGCAGAAAAAATACAAGTCTTGTTTTTGTGTTTAATATATAGTATTAAATATATAAGAGGTGATATTTTATGAATACTTATGATAAATATATCTGGCAGTGGGCCATGATGTACTACGCCGGCAGAATACAGGAAATGGGTTACTCCTCCCTGTATACACCGGGCGAATACTTCCAGATGACATTGGATATGTCAGAAAAAGCTAAAAAATTCCCTTTCTTCCGCGATGAAACAAAACCCGAAATCAGCCTTTCCCGCCGGATGAGCCGTCTGATGACTGATTATAATAATTTCATTATGCCGTCTCTGAAGGCTGCCCTGCACCGGGGCCAGGTGACCTTTGTCACACCTTACAACGCCACCGGCCGCTGGAGCTATGCTGACCGCCACGGCGATGTGCTGGTGGTGGCCGACGAAGAAATGGCGGAGGACCTGAGACACCGCGTTACAGCTTCCGGTATGCAGCTGCAAAAAGGTATTCAGATATGCGCTGCTGATATAACCGATGCCGGCAGCCTGGAAAACCTGTGGAACAGAACTGCCTTTGACAATCCTGTTTATTTCAGCCTGGGGCTGCTGCCTCTGACTGCCACACCGGAATACATCCGGAAAACACTGCGGGCCCTTTCATCACTGCTTACCCCTGTGGACAATCTGGCCTTTGGGTTTGTCAGCTCACGGGGCAGCAATCTGCCAAAGACTATCCCGATATACCAGTCCCTGGATATGGAAAAAGCCCTGTCCCGGTTGGGTTATAATGTGTACGAGGACGGCAGCCACATGGCTCTTGACGGCACAGAGGTTACCTTTATGCTGCGGGTAAAGAAAATAAACCGTCACAAATAAAATATTACGGGCCTCTGCCACGGCAGAGGCTCTTTATTTCGCTGTGAAAAAATAGTATAATTATATAAATATATGAAAGTGAGCTTTTACAATGACTGTCGCAGTCCTTATGCCGCTGATAAAACTGCTGGTGACTACCATTGTTACAACTGTTGCGTATCTTTTATCCTCAGCTCAGCCGGCAGCTGAGATAGCGGCTACGGCTTATTCTTAACTGATTTAAAGGGAGATATATTATGGATTATTCTTTCAGACTTCTGCTCAGTCCTCTGCTGGGAGGAATGGGCGTGGCTGGCAGATTTGTGATTGCGCTGGGTATACTGGCTATACTCAGATTTCTGGACAAAAACGACCCCGAAACAGACAAAGGTATCAGAAAACTGCTGGTATGGCGGATTATCTTTGTGGTATTGGCTGTGTTTGTGATGGCTTTTCTTGCAGGTCTGTATATTTACGGCTTTGCCATGCCGCTGGACTATCTGTTTGACTTTATAATGTGGTGATAAAAGGAGATTTATTATGTCTGTACCGTTTTTTCTGATTACGGCGCCGGCTTATTCGCCGGTTCTTACCAAATGGGATATACTGCGATGTATTGCTATGATTGTGGCCACAGCGGCACTGATTCCCACAATATACCGCCGCTCCACAGGTACAAAGCGTACTGCACTTATTGCTTTTGCAGTGCTGGTCTGCCTGTTTGTATGCGGAAGCATCCTGCTGCCGGTATGGATAAGTGACCTTATGGTATATTAAAGCAGCCGGACCTCCCCTATGATAAACGGGGGAGGTTTTTAATATCTGGTGATAAATGCACCAATTATGGCTTTGTCAGTTGAAAGCCTCCCCCTGTCTGGCAATCACACTTTTCTCCCAGTATCATACATATTTTAAATGTGAAAATTTTCCATTTGTCAATATATGCTTTCACTAACTTTTTACATTTGTTTTTGTTGACAATGCAAAAACGCTGTGGTAAAATTTAGTTGTTAATAAGGGAGTAGTCGACAGATTACCTGTTACATGGCCAACAACCGCAGCTGCCATCAGCCGCTGGCGATGTATGAAATGACGAGACTTATCTGCACAAACAAGGGCAGATAGGTCCTTTTTTTATGACTTATCCCCATAGCCCTGAACAAATACACCATAAGAAAAGGGGAGTAATTGTGAAACACTATCTTGAAGAATTTGCAAAAATTATGAAAGACCTTTCCGTTACAGATGCAGGTCTTTCCCAGGCCGAAGCTGCCGACAGACTGGCAAAATACGGCCCTAACAAGCTGAAAGAAGGCGAAAAAGAAAGCCTGATTTCAAAATTTTTAAAAGAACTTTCCGACCCGATGACAATCATCCTGATTGTTGCAGCTGTTATTTCAGCTGTTACAGCATCTATTTCCGGCGAAGGCTATGCAGACGTATTTATCATTATGTTTGTTGTAATCATGAACGCTGTGCTGGGTGTTTACCAGGAAAGCAAGGCTGAAGCTGCCATCGAAGCACTGCAGCAGATTGCAGCCGCTACAAGCAAAGTAATGCGCGACGGTCACCAGCTGACAATCAAAAGTGAAGAACTGGTACCTGGCGACATCATCCTGCTGGAAGCCGGCGACAGCGTACCTGCTGATGCCCGTATCATCGAAAGCGCCAGCATGAAAATCGAAGAAGCTGCCCTGACAGGTGAATCTGTACCTGTTACAAAACACGCTGATGTGCTGACAGCTGAAGCAAACGGCGAAGTACCTCTGGGCGACAGAAAGAACATGGTTTACATGGGTTCTACAGTTGCTTATGGCCGTGGCCGTGCTGTAGTTACAGCTACAGGTATGGAAACAGAAATGGGTAAAATCGCTGATGCCCTCACACAGGCAAAAGACGAAGACACACCTCTGCAGGTTAAAATGGGCGAACTGTCCAAAATCCTGTCCTTTATCGTTCTGGGTATCTGTGCTGTAATCTTTGCAGTAGATATTTTCAGAAACTTCTCCACAGGCATTACAGGCACAATGATGCTGGATACATTCATGGTTGCTGTATCACTGGCTGTTGCAGCCATTCCGGAAGGTCTGTCTGCTGTTGTTACTATCCTGCTGTCCATCGGCGTTACAAAAATGAGTAACAACCAGGCTATCATCAGAAAACTGACAGCTGTTGAAACACTGGGCTGTACACAGATTATCTGCTCTGACAAGACAGGTACTCTCACACAGAACAAAATGACAGTTGTTCAGCGTCATACAGACAATGACGAACTCCATGTAAAAGCTATGGCTCTCTGTTCTGACGCCGAAATGGAAGGCGAAAGCGCAGTGGGCGAACCTACAGAATGTGCTCTGGTTAACGATGCTTTCAAAGAAGGCATGCACAAAGCACAGCTGAAAGCTGACTACCCACGTGTGGGCGAAGCTCCATTTGACTCCGGCAGAAAAATGATGAGTACAGTACATGCTGACCCACAGGGCGGCTTTGTACAGTTTACAAAAGGTGCTCCTGACGAAATTCTGAAACGCTGTACAAAAGCATTTGTAAACGGCAAAGTGGTGGAAATGACTGAGGAAGTAAGAGATTCCATCCTGGCTGCAAACAAATCCATGGCTGACCAGGCTCTGCGTGTTCTCTGCTCCGCTTACAGAACATACAGCGAAAAACCAGCTTCCAACGAAGCCGGTGACCTGGAACAGGATATGATTTACCTGGGCCTGTCCGGTATGATTGACCCTATCAGACCAGAAGTAAAAGACGCTATCGTTGAATGTAAAAACGCCGGTATCCGCGCTATCATGATTACAGGTGACCACAAAGATACAGCTGTTGCTATTGCAAACCAGCTGGGCATCCTGGGCGAAGGCCAGCATGCTATCACAGGCGCACAGCTGAACGAACTCAGCGACGAAGAGCTGGAAGCAAGAATCGAATCCTTCTCTGTATATGCCCGTGTACAGCCTGAACACAAAGTAAGAATTGTTTCCGCATGGAAAGCAAAAGGCAAAATCACAGCTATGACAGGTGACGGCGTAAACGACGCTCCATCCATCAAAACAGCTGACATCGGCGTTGGTATGGGTATTACCGGTACTGACGTTACAAAGAACGTAGCTGATATGGTTCTGGCAGACGACAACTTTGCCACAATCGTAAAAGCTGTAGCAGAAGGCAGAAGAATTTACGACAACATCCGTAAAACAATCCAGTATCTGCTGTCCACAAACGTAGCCGAAGTTCTGGCTGTATTCTTTGCAACACTGCTGAACTTCACAATCCTGGAACCAGCTCACCTGCTGTGGATTAACCTGGTTACAGACTCCCTGCCAGCTATCGCTCTGGGCATGGAAGAAACAGAAGCCGACAGTATGAAGAGACCTCCTCGTGATTCTGAAGAAGGTATCTTTGCCGGCGGTATGGCATTTGATATAATTTATCAAGGTGCTGTAATCGCAGCTCTCACATTCCTGTCATTTATGATGGGTCACTGGATGGAAACAGGCATCTGGGAAATCACAGATTCCTCCCACGGTGTAACAATGGCCTTCCTGTCACTGTCACTTATGGAAATGCTGCACTCTGTAAACATGCGTTCCCGCCGTGGCTCCCTGCTGAAAATCCCTCATCAGAACAAATATCTGCTGTACTCACTGACAGGCACATTCCTGACAACACTGGCAGCTATTTATGTTCCTTTCCTCAGCGATGCATTCGGCTTCACACACATTTCCCCAATGGAATGTATCGTGGCTATCGTTATCGCTGTATCCATCATCCCAATCATGGAAGTGGTAAAAGCAATACAGAGAAAATCAGGCAAATAATCAATAACCAAAAAATAAAACCAGGGTTTATACCCTGGTTTTTCATTGCACAACAAAAGCCGTGGCTTACGGCAGTGTTCGTAAAACAGTTAAACCGACCTGTGATTGTAATCACAGGTCGGTTTTCTGTAATGTGTACCGTAGTCGGAAAGGCTCCCTTGTGTAAAGGGAGCTGTCAGCGAAGCTGACTGAGGGA
>JAFUNP010000007.1 GCA_017473015.1 Oscillospiraceae bacterium
CTCCGTCACGGCTTGCACCGTGCCACCTCCCTTTACACAAGGGAGGCTTTGGTGTATGTATAACCCACACCGCACGATACCCCAAAAGGTGTATATAAGTGCGCCCTTACTATTATATAAATCCTCATTTGTTTGACTGTCCTATGAGTATTGCTCTTTACGCTGTGGTTTTGTGTTTGTGGTGTGTATTGTATAGCAAATTATAAATAGACAAAATTATTTTCAGATTTTATCTGTAAGTTATCTTATAATTTGTTTTCTTGTTTTTTGTTTAATAGTTACTCCCACTCAGCTTTATGCTGTTCCCACCACAGCGGGAAGTTGGAGTCTTTTGTGGAGAGAGTAGGTGTTACAAGGGAGCTCGCTATTAATGTTGAATTTGTTTCTGCATTAAAGGGTGAAACCAATAAAGTTTCATGTGTACATCCCAAATGTAAAAGCTCTACTACATATGTTTTATTGGTTGTCCAATTTATACCAGAATAGTTCAAGTAGGTTTCATCGAAAGACATTTTTCCTTTTTCACTGTGAATACTTTTGAGTTGACCATACAAATACTTTATATTTTTACTGTTCGCAAGTAATTTGTCTTTGTCAAAGGAAAAAACAATTTGATCCTCTTGCTTATAACCAAATGTTCGTGAAAATATTATACTTCTTGATATATTTTCTTTTGGAGTGTCATTTGTTGCCAAACATCTGTTAAATATTGCCTGTACATTTTCTTCGGTTAGTTCCAGCGGCTTGAAGCCTTGTTCAGCGAGTTTTTTTGCATATTTGTCTCTTAATCCCATCCCTTATTTCCTCTTTCTTTTCTAATTTTGTTGCGATTTATCGGCGTTATTTTCCATATCTGTGCAGACATCGTAAATTTCCATTACCATAGATATTTTGGATGTGACCAATATAAATATCATCCGGTGTGAAAGCTGTATTTACATCAGACCCTGGTATTTGCTGTTCAATTTCAAATTTGTATAATCGAATATATAATGTATATTATCATAATCGAGCCGAATACACAAGAACAGGCACAGCAGTACACTCTGCTATGCCTGTTAATTGTTTTATAAATGCTGCCCTTTCATCAGGCCGCTTATCTGTCTATTGCTATACCAGTATTTGTTTACTGTGGCAGTGGGCCTGCGCCTGGACGGCCGTGGCACTGTTTATACTTTTTGCCGCTGCCGCATGGACATGGGTCATTTCTGCCTATTTTCTGTACCTTTGCAGGCTGTTTTTTCCGTGCTCTCCGGCTGGCATCGTTTGTGCCGGTGATTACGGTGGTCTGCTGGCGTTTCAGGTTTTCAGGGTTTACAGGTATAGGGCGGAGAACCAGCATTTTTGCTGTTTCGTTGCGTATGTCTTCTATCATTTCGTCAAACATTGCGAAGCCCTCTGTGCGGTACACTGTGAACGGGTCATGCTGGCCGTAGCTTCTCAGCCCCATACCGCGGCGCAGCTCTTCCATTGCGTCCATATGGTCTGTCCATTTGTTGTCTACAGCTTTCAGCAGAACAATTCTTTCCAGCTCACGCATCACATCAGCACCGGCCAGTTCTTCTTTTACTTTCAGCAGGTTTATTGCGCGTGTAATCAGATTTTCTGTCAGACCGTCGGCTGTCAGCGTGGCTCTTTCCGCATCTGTCCAGTTCCAGTCATTTTCATTCAGCAGTCTCCAGCCTATAAATGTGTTTTTCAGGCTGGTCAGGTTCCATTCCGCAGGGTCTTCTTCTGTACAGAATGAGTTTACAGTGTCGGTGATAGTCTGTGTCAGCATATTGCGCACTGTTTCAGACACATCGCCGTCATTCAGCACTTCACTGCGCTGTTTGTAGATTATATCCCTCTGTGAGTTGAGAACCTCGTCATATTTCAGAACATTTTTACGTATGTCAAAGTTTCTGCCTTCTATTCTCTTCTGAGCTGACTCAATAGTGCTGTTTATCATTTTGTTTTCGATAGGCATTGTTTCGTCATAGCCCAGTTTTTCCATAATCCGGGTGGTTTTTTCGCCGCCGAACAGTCTCATCAGGTCATCTTCCAGTGAAACATAGAAGCGTGACTCACCTGGGTCACCCTGACGGCCGGAACGACCGCGCAGCTGATTGTCAATACGGCGTGACTCGTGTCTTTCTGTACCCAGAATCAGCAGACCGCCGGCTTCTTTTACCAGCTGAGCCTCCTGGTCATAAACAGGCTTCAGCAGCTCTGTTGCAGCGTTGTATTTTTCTCTGATTTCATACAGCTGCTTTTTGATATCCTCTGTTTTGCCCAGCTCTTCTATATCGATAAAGGATGTGGCCCGTTCCAGTCGCGCCCGGCTGTAGTTGCTTTTCAGACGGTCAACAGCCTCTTTTGTAGCTTTATCCAGTTTGTCCCAGTTCAGGAACTGCTTCACCTGGTTGTTTGTCAGCATTGCTTTCAGGTCGTACTCCAGGTTGCCGCCCAGCTTGATGTCAGTACCACGGCCGGCCATGTTTGTGGCTATAGTGATGGCGCCCCGTCTGCCTGCCTGAGCGATAATTTTGGATTCAGAATCCTGTTTTGCTCTGTCGGCGTTCAGCAGATTGGCATTGCGGATACCGCGCTTTTTCAGCATATCATACAACACCTGTGATTTTTCTACAGTAACTGTACCTATCAGCACCGGCTGACCTTTTTCGTGGGCAGCGATTGCCTCGTCGATAACAGCGTTGAATTTTGCTTTTTCTGTTTTGTAAACCACATCGTTGTGGTCAATTCTTTTTACATCCTTGTTTGTAGGTACTTCCACCACAGACAGACCGTAAATTTCCAGGAATTCTTCTGATTCGGTCATAGCTGTACCGGTCATGCCGGCCAGTTTAGGATACAGTCTGAAATAGTTCTGGTAGGTGATAGAGGCTACGGTTTTGTTTTCGTTCTGAACGCTGGTGCCTTCTTTGGCTTCGATAGCCTGGTGCAGGCCGTTGCCATAGCGGCGGCCTTCCATCAGACGGCCTGTAAATTCGTCTACGATAACTATCTGTCTGTCCTTGATTACATAGTCAATGTCTTTTTTCATAATGGCATTGGCCTGGAGTGCCTGGGTGATGTAATGTGTCAGGGACATGTTTTCAGGGTCAGAATAGTTTTCAATGTTGAAATACTTTTCTGCTTTTTCAATACCGTGTTTTGTCAGTGTGGCCTGGCGTGCCTTTTCGTCCACGATAACATCCTGTTCGATTGTGTCCAGGTCTTCCTTGCTGTCATGTTCAGCGATTACATAATAGGACAGGCTTTTTGCAAATCTGTCAGCCAGACGGTAATTATCGGATGATTTTTCACCCTGACCGGAGATAATCAGCGGTGTTCTTGCTTCGTCAATGAGGATGGAGTCCACTTCGTCCACCAGAGCAAAGTAAAACGGACGCTGTACCTGGCTTTCTTTGTATACAACCATGTTGTCGCGCAGGTAGTCAAAGCCGAACTCGCTGTTTGTACCGTAAGTAATATCGCAGTTGTAGGCTTCTCTTTTTTCTTTTGCTTCCATGCCCGGCATGATAAGACCTACTGTCAGGCCCAGAAATTCGTACAGCTTGCCCATCCACATGCTGTCGCGCTCTGCCAGGTAATCGTTGACTGTAACCACATGTACACCTTTGCCTGTCAGGGCGTTCAGATATACCGGCAGTGTGGCCACCAGTGTTTTACCTTCACCGGTTTTCATTTCAGCTATATTGCCGCGGTGCAGTACTATGCCGCCTACAATCTGTACAGGGTAGTGCTTCATGTGCAGAACACGGCTGGCGCCTTCACGGCACACAGCATAGGCATCTGCCATAATATCTTCCAGTGTTTCACCGGCTGCCAGTCTGTCACGCAGCAGCTGTGTCTGCCGGCGCAGCTGGGCGTTGGACATAGCTGCATATTTGCTTTCCAATGCCAGCACGGAGTTTTTGATTGGTTCTATTTTCTTCAGCTCTTTTGTTTCGTAGCTGCCGAAAAGTTTCTTGATAAAAGACATTTTGACTCCTTATCTTTTCTTTATTGAAATCAGTATTTTACTGTATTTTACTGCTTTTACAGATTTTCTCTGTAATATATTATTTTAATATAATGTGAGAATTGTGTCAAACTGTTTATAATACTAAAAATAAATATAATAAATTATGGACAAAAATCTAAAAATATTGATGTACTTTGTGAATTTGTTGCAATTTTAATCCAAAAATGTTATAAATAAGTAACAAAAGTATATTGTTTTATCTTTGTACTTAGGTTATAATAATGGCAACAATGTTAAAAAAATATCAAATATTAAAGGAGAACAGTAATGGTATACACACATGAAATTGAAAAAATGTGCAAAGTAACAAAAGGCTGTGACCATGGTCCTGCTCCTATCCCACAGGAAGGCGCATGGACTAAAGTTTATGAAATCAAAGATGTAAACGGCCTGTCTCACGGTGTGGGCTGGTGTGCACCACAGCAGGGCGCATGCAAACTGACACTCAATGTTAAAGACGGTATTATCCAGGAAGCCCTGGTTGAAACAATCGGCTGCTCCGGTATGACTCATTCCGCAGCTATGGCAGGCGAAATCCTCCCTGGCAAAACTCTGCTGGAAGCTCTGAACACTGACCTTGTTTGTGACGCTATCAACGTAGCTATGAGAGAAATCTTCAAACAGCTGGTTTACGGCAGAACACAGACAGCATTTTCCGAAGGCGGTCTGCCAATCGGTGCAGGTCTGGAAGACCTGGGCAAAGGCCTGCGCAGCCAGGTAGGTACAATCTACTCCAGCGGCGCTAAAGGCGTAAGATACCTGGAAATGGTAGAAGGTTACATCCTGTCTGTAGGTCTGGATGAAAACGGCGAAGCTATCGGTTACAAATTTGTTCAGCTGGGCAAAATGATGGAAGCTATCCGCAAAGGCGTTGACGCTAAAGAAGCATTTGAAAAGAATGTTGGTCAGTACGGCAGATATGATGATGCTGTTAAGTACATTGACCCACGTGCAGAATAATAGGGAGGGGCAAAATTATGGCACATTTTGAAGGTTATGAAAGAAGAATAGCCAAAATTGAGGCCTCTATGGCCGCAAACGGCATCGAAAGCCTGGACGCAGCAAAAGAACTTTGCCTGGCACACGGCATCGATGTTGAAGCAATCGTAAAAGGCGTACAGCCAATCGCATTTGAAAATGCAGTTTGGGCTTACACATACGGCGTTGCACTGGCACTGAAAAAAGGTGCAAAAGTTGCTGCTGATGCAGCTGCAGTTATCGGCGAAGGTCTGGAAAGCTTCTGCGTTCCTGGTTCTGTTGCTGACGAAAGACATGTTGGTCTGGGCCACGGTAACCTTGGCGCTATGCTGCTGAGAGAAGAAACAAAATGTTTCTGCTTCCTGGCAGGTCATGAAAGCTTTGCTGCTGCTGAAGGTGCTATCGGTATCGCAAGAAACGCAAACAAAGCAAGAAAAGAACCACTGCGTGTTATCCTGAACGGTCTGGGCAAAGATGCTGCTTACATCATCTCCAGAATCAACGGTTTCACATATGTGGAAACAGAATACGACTTCAAAACAAATACTGTTAATGTAGTAAGAGAAAAAGCATTCTCCAACGGTGACAGAGCAAAAGTTAAATGCTACGGCTCCAACGATGTTCTGGAAGGCGTTGGCATCATGAAAATGGAACATGTTGATGTTTCCATCACAGGTAACTCCACAAACCCAACACGTTTCCAGCACCCTGTTGCAGGCACATACAAAAAATGGTGCTTTGAAAACGGCGTGAAATACTTCTCTGTTGCATCCGGCGGCGGTACAGGCAGAACTCTGCACCCAGACAACGTTGCAGCAGGTCCAGCTTCCTACGGTATGACAGATACAATGGGCAGAATGCACGGCGACGCTCAGTTCGCAGGTTCTTCCTCCGTACCAGCTCACGTAGATATGATGGGCTTCATCGGCATGGGCAACAACCCAATGGTTGGTGCTACAGTTGCCTGCGCAGTTGCAGTTGAAAAAGCTCTGGAAGCTTAATTGAAATTGTTGCATAAATTAACAGCTGTCCTTATGGGCAGCTGTTTTTTATTCTGACGGATTGCTTTTGCGGCAGATAAACAGTGAATAAAAAAGATGTATTTCGATGAAAAACACCTGTTTTGTAAAGTGAGATTATTTGTACAAAGTGCAAAATTCACAGAAAAAATTACATTGATTTTGTAGCAATTTACAATAATTATTCAAAACATAGTTAATCAGTTGACAAATTTTTTTCTTAGGAATATAATGCAGGAAAGAAAATGAAAGGGAGAACAGTTATGACATACGCTTATACTACAGCTGGTTATAATTATGCAGACTGCGCTTATCAGTGCGGTAGTTCTTCCTGTGCAGATAATGTTATCAATGCGTGTGCTGCTCTTGGTGCGGTATGCGCTTTTCTTTTGGCTCTAATGGCTGTTATTATTAACATCGGCGCTATTATTAGCGTCATTATTAGCGTTGCTATTATTAGCATTATTATCCGTAATAACACCATATGTGCCAAAGAGGTATATTTATCGTAGTTTGTTTTTGAGAATAAACACGGCTGTACTCTTTGGGGTGCGGCCGTAATTTTTTGGTACAGAACGGGAAACCGTTTTATATAAAATCGTTATAAAAAATAAAAATAAGAGGTACAGATTATGAAAAAATTATTAAGTGTTCTTTTAGCAGCAGTCATGATGCTCAGTACATTTACAGCATGCGGCGGCGGTTCAGCTGAAACTGAAACCGAAAGCGGCGAAAAAGTTCTTTTCATCGGCGGCTCCGGCCCACTTACAGGCGACTACGCCACATACGGCACATCCGTTAAAAACGGCGCTACACTGGCAATGGAAGAAATCAATGCCAAAGGCGGCACAAACGGCTACACACTGAAAGTTGTTGTTGAAGATGACCAGGCTGACCCACAGCAGGCAGTACAGGCTTACGCCACACTGATGGACGATGGCATGGATGTTTCCCTGGGCGGCACAACATCCGGCGCTTGTATCGCAATTACAGAAGAAGTTAAAAAAGACGGTCTTCTGATGCTGACACCATCCGGCAGCCAGCTGGAATGCACACAGTATGACAACTGTTTCCGCGTTTGTTTCGAAGACTCCAACCAGGGTCTCTACGCTGCAGACTTTATCAAAGACAACAATGTTGGCACAAAAGTGGCAATTCTCTACGAAAAATCCAACGACTACTCCAACGGCCTGAAAGAAAGCTTTGTTGCACAGTCAGCAGTAAACGGTCTGGAAATCGTATGTGAAGAAGCATTTACAGACCAGTCCAACACAGACTTCTCCGTACAGCTGCAGGCAGTTAAAAACTCCGGCGCAGACCTGCTGTTCCTCCCACTCTACGCACAGGAAGCAGCATATGTTATCACACAGGCAGCATCCATGGAACTGAACGTAACATTCTTTGGCTGCGACGGCCTTGACGGTATCCTTGAAAAAATCGGCGAAGAAAACAAAGCTCTTACAAACGGCGTTATGCTGCTGACACCATTCGCAGCAGACAGCGCAACAGAACCTACAGCTTCCTTCACAAAAGCTTACACAGCTAAATACGGTGCTACACCTGACCAGTTTGCAGCAGATGCTTACGACGCAGTATACGCAATCGTTGCAGCATTTGAAAAAGCAGGCGTTGAACCAGAAACAGAAGGCTTTAATGAAGCAATGGTAAAAGCAATGACAGAAATCGAAGTTGTTGGTACAACAGGTACAATGACATGGACACCAGAAGGTGAACCAGACAAAAATGCTACAGCAGTTGTTATCAAAGACGGCGCTTACGTAGCATTCCAGTAAATCGATGTTACTTTTGAACATTAATAAAGAATAAGAAAATAAATAAAGTATTTTATTAAAGAATTATAAATATAAGCAGCCGGGCGGTTTATCCGCCCGGGCTGTAAAATTTTTAACCGGAGTGTAATTATGAACTTCCTTTCCAACCTTATCAGCGGACTGAGCCTGGGCAGCATATACGCCCTTATAGCACTGGGCTATACAATGGTATATGGCATAGCCAAAATGCTCAACTTCGCACACGGCGACATTATTATGGTAGGTGCTTTTGCGGCTATAGTTTTCATCAACAATCTGGGTCTGCCTATGATACTGGGCGTGCTGCTCAGTGTTGTGGTGTGTGTCGCAGTGGGTGTTCTGGTGGAAAAGATAGCATACAAACCTCTGAGAAATGCACCTCCTCTTTCTGTACTGATTACAGCCATCGGCGTAAGCTACTTTTTACAGAGTCTTGCACAGCTGATTTTCGGTACAAACCAGAAAGCTTTTCCAAAGTTTATTCAGGTAGCCCCTGTACATATCGGCGAACTGACCATCAAAGGCGAAAGCATCGTGACACTGGCTGTTACAGTGACAATAATGGTTGTTCTCACACTGTTCATCAACAAAACCCGTATGGGCAAGGCAATGCGCGCTGTTTCTGAAGACAGACAGGCTGCTGAGCTGATGGGTATCAGTGTAAACAGAACCATCACCATCACTTTTGCCATCGGCAGTGCCCTTGCCAGCGTGGCCGGCTCATTCTACGGTCTGACCTACAGCTTTATCGGCCCTTACACCGGCTCAATGCCTGGTATCAAAGCCTTCGTTGCCGCTGTTTTCGGCGGTATCGGCAGCATTCCGGGTGCTATGCTGGGCGGCATACTGCTGGGCATCATCGAAAATCTGGCCAAAGCCTATATCTCCACAGAACTGTCCGACGCTATCGTTTTCGGCGTACTGATTCTGGTTCTGCTGGTAAAACCTACTGGTCTTCTGGGCAAGAAAATAAACGAAAAAGTTTAGCGCGAGGTGCTTTATGAAAAGTTTTTTCAATAAATTCAGCGGACTGAAAAAGTCCGCCAGAAGCAATATGATAACCCTTGCGCTGTGTCTTGCAGCCTTCGGGTTTGTCACTGCTATGGTTGCCACTGGCAACGCCAGCCGACATATGAAAAGTCTGCTGGTACCTATCTGTATAAATATTATTCTCACTGTTTCCCTTAACCTGGTTATAGGTTTTCTGGGTGAGCTTTCCCTGGGCCACGCAGGCTTTATGTCTGTAGGTGCTTATGCCGCCTGTCTTTTCTCCATCGCCTTTGAAGAAACATTGCCTGTTATGGTACGTTTCCCTCTGGCTATGCTTATCGGCGGTATCGCCGGCGGTCTGTTCGGTCTGCTGGTTGGTATACCGGTGCTGAGACTGAAAGGCGACTATCTGGCCATTGTTACACTGGCATTCGGCGAAATCCTCCGCAGTATTATTATCAATCTGGAGTTCACCGGCGGTGCATCAGGTCTGAAAGGTATGCCACAGGACTCCACCTTTAACTGGGGTTTTATAGCAGTGGTTATCACACTGTTTGTTGTTATGAACCTGGTTGACTCCCGTCATGGCCGTGCAATTATGGCCATCAGGGAAAATGCCATCGCTGCATCTGCAGTAGGTATCAATATCAACCGTTACAAACTGATGGTTTTCACAGTGGCCGCATTTTTTGCAGGTGTGGCCGGTGCGCTGTACGGTCATAACTATTCTATTATGACTGCAGGCACATTTGACTACAACAAATCTATCGAAATACTGGTTATGGTAGTTCTGGGCGGTATGGGCAACATCCGCGGCAGCATTATTTCTGCGGTACTTATCACAGTTCTGCCGGAAATGCTCCGTGGCCTGGCTGATTACCGTATGCTGATTTACGCTGTGGTACTTATTGCCATGATGCTGCTGGGAACCAGTGAAAAATTTATGATGCTGCGCTACCGTCTGGCACCAAAACGCCTGATAAAGAGAGCGCTGCAGGAAAGACAGAACCGAAAAGATGAAAAGGAGGCAAGAAAATATGGCTGAACGCATAATGGTACCTGTACCGCCAAAAGCGATTATACCTTCACGAGATGTGGGTAAACGCCCTATTCTTGAAACTCATCATCTGGGCATAGAATTCGGTGGTCTGAAAGCAGTTGACGACATCGACTTTGCCATCGGCCCCAGCGAAATCTGCGGTCTTATCGGTCCTAACGGCGCAGGCAAAACCACAGTTTTTAACCTTCTGACCAATGTTTACCAGCCTACCCGCGGCACTATCCTGCTGGACGGCTACGACACAAAAGGTCTGTCACCTGACCGGGTGAACAGAATGGGCATTGCCCGTACATTCCAGAATATCCGTCTGTTTTCCAATATGTCTGTTCTGGACAATGTAAAAACAGGTCTTCACGCTAATATGAAAACCAGCTTCCTCTCCAGCATCACTCACGGTTTTGGCTATTCAAAAGCTGAAAAAGAAGCTGATGAAAGAGCCATTGAACTGCTGAAATTTTTCAATATGGAGCATCTGAAAGACCATCAGGCCGGTGCTCTTCCGTACGGTGCACAGCGCCGTCTGGAAATCGTTCGTGCTCTGGCCACAAAACCGGGCATTCTGCTGCTGGACGAACCTGCTGCAGGTATGAACCCGTCTGAAACTGCTGAACTTATGGAAAATATCCGCCGGATTCGTGATGAATTCAATATTGCTGTTATGCTTATTGAACACGATATGAATCTGGTTATGGGTATCTGTGAAGGTATATGTGTGCTGAATTACGGCAGAATCATTGCAAAAGGCACACCGGACGAAATCAAAAACAATCCGAAGGTTATCGAAGCCTATCTGGGTAAAAAGGCGGAATAGTATGTTAAAAGTTGACAATATAAATGTATATTACGGCAAAATCCACGCCATAAAAGATGTATCCTTTGAGGTTAAGGAAGGGGAGATAGTTTCCCTTATCGGCGCCAACGGCGCCGGCAAATCCACCACCCTCAAAACCATCTCCGGCCTGCTGCGCTCCAAAACAGGCAGCGTGACCTTCTGCGGAGAGGATATCAGCAAAACTGATTCCTACAAGCTGGTTTCCAAAGGTATGGCACATGTACCGGAAGGCAGAAGAATTTTTCTGCAGATGACTGTACAGGAAAATCTGGAAATGGGTGCATACACTTCCAAAAGTGACATTGAAAAAGACCTGGAAGACATCTATCGGCGCTTCCCGCGTCTGGCAGAAAGAAAAAACCAGATTGCCGGTACACTTTCCGGTGGCGAACAGCAGATGCTGGCCATGGGCCGTGCTATGATGAGCCACCCGAAACTGCTCATCCTGGACGAACCATCCATGGGTCTGGCACCTATTCTGGTGCAGCGGATTTTTGACCTTATCAAAGAACTGCACGAAAGCGGCACTACAATCCTGTTGGTTGAACAGAACGCAGAAATGGCCCTGTCCATCGCAGACAGAGCATATGTTCTGGAAAGCGGCCGCGTGGTGCTGTCCGGAACCGGTGAAGAACTGGCCGCCAGTGACGAAATCAAAAAAGCCTACCTCGGTGGCTGATATTACGAAAACAAAAAGCTCCCCCTCGGGGAGCTTTTTTAATTCTGGTTTGGCACAAAACTGCAGCACTGTCATTACGAGCGAATGTAATGAGCCGAGGAATCTTTTCTTATACTTTCTGTGGAAAACTATAAATATATTGTATCTATCTTCGGGCGGATGTGGGCATCCGCCCCTACGCGTATGTTCTGAACAAACTACTACTCTGTCATCCTGAGCAAGCGTAGCGCGTCGAAGGATCTCTTCTTGTGTTTTCTGAATAAAACTGCAATTCAGCACAAGTTATTTCTCTGCTTTTTCTGCATTTTCTTCTGCTTTTAATTTTTCTTCTTCCATAAAGGTCAATATAATGATTACGGTTGCATAAATCAGTGCCCGTACAAAAATCCAAAGTGCAAGCCTTATTTTCAGAGGCCATCTGAATAGTATAACAACTGATGCAACCAGCAGTATAAAATATCCGCTTAATACCAACGGAGCAAACCTGCCAAAAAGGCGTTGGCTGACGATTTTGCTTCGACGGACATTTTCTTTATCTTTAAGGTGACCTTCTTCCGTCAGGGCAGCGCGCAATCCCTGGTAGCTGTGTACAGCAAAAAGTGCAATCCAAAGAACAGACATTATACCGCCGTCATTGAATAAATCAAACAGATAGTACAGCATACCGCCGAAGCCTATGATTACAGTTAAAATCAATAATTTCCAGTCGTATACCTTCATAAAATCACCTCGTTTTTATATCAGCACACCGTCACAATGGTCCACTTCGTGCTGGATAATCTGTGCGGTGAAGCCTGTGAAGTTTTTTATTCTTGTCTGCATTTTTTCATTCTGCCACTGAACCTTTATGGTTTTGTAGCGTTTTGTTTTTCGCGGTCCGCCCAGCAGAGACAGACAGCCTTCCTCTGTTTCGTACCGGCCGTCTTTTTTCAGTATTACGGGATTGTACATCACCATGTACTCACCGTCATTGTCAAAGGCAATTATTCTCTTTTTTACCCCTATCATATTGGCGGCCATGCCAACACAGCCCTCCTGATGATGAATCAGTGTTTCCAACAGGTCGCGGCCTGTCTGCAAATCGTCTGCCGTGGCGTTTTCGCTTTTCATCGCCAGAAAAATCGGGTCATGCACCAGTTCTTTTATCATATTCATCAGCCTTTCGTCATTTATAGATGAAATTATATCAGAAAAAGGTCTGTTATGGCAACCTGCGGAAAAACGCAGGAACGAGCGAAGATAGACAAAACCGCAATATAGTTTAATATATGACTGTTTGATATTGTTAAATTTTTACATTGGTGGTAGAATAGTAGTATTAATAATACTTTTTTGGTGAAAAATGAAAAAATTACCTCTTAAATATCGATTGAATGTAATCGGTGCGGCACTGATAGTATTTCTGTGTGTCAGAACATATCTGCCTATGGCGGCTTCACGAATGGGACTGAACGATAACTTTACCCTGTGGCTGCTGGTGTGCATACTGTCACTGGCGCTGTCCTGCATGATGCCGATAATGTTTATAGAAAAAATGTGCGGTTTCCATCCCGTGCTGCTGAAAAAGAAAAAAATAACCATAGCCGAACCTGCCATGGTTATGCACTGCATGGCTGTGTTTATCGGGTTGGCCATTGTGAACAGTATTGTGCTGGGTGCCTTGCAAAAAGCCGGCATAGTTTTTCCTGTGCAGCAGCTGCATGAAACCGATAATATTATAACCCTGCTGATTTATTTTATCTTCACTGCTGTAGTACCGGCTATATTTGAAGAACTGCTGGTGCGTGGCTATATTCTCAACCTGTTGCTTCCAAACGGCAGGCGCTTTGCGGTAATTACATCTGCCTTTATTTTTATGATAATGCATACCCAGGTGCAAAGCTTTATACCAGTGATGGGTGCAGGAATATTACTGGCCTGTCTGTATCTGTATACAAACAATATATATGTGTCCATGGCACTGCATTTTGTTAACAACGCCTATTCTTTCATAATGATGTATATGCAGCAGAATGTAAACGCTGTGTCCTCGGTCAGCTTTGCGGCTTTTCTTATTGCGGTGATAATCTCCTGCGGTATTGCTGCCGAAATGTATATGAGAAAGGCAGATATTCATATAATGTCTGTGCTGTCAGATAAAACAGAAAAAAACGCCTCTTTTGCACAGGTGTTCCGCAGTCCTGTTCTGGTGCTGGCTGCCATTTGCTGCGCTCTGACAGTGGCTTCCCAGCTGATGGTGGATTTGGGAATTATGTAAACTATAAACCCATAAATATTTGATTGTGCTTAAATCCACCCGGGCTTGCTTTGCTTGCTCACCTCCCTTTACACAAGGAATGCTTTCCAATGGATAATAAATAAAAAGACAGGCATCAGCCTGTCTTTGCCTTTATTTGTATTATTCTTCTTCCATCAGTTCCTGCAGACGCTGGAGAATTTTCAAAAACCAGCCTTCTTTTGCGGCAATCTGCCAGATACCTTTGGCATATTTTTCCTGAACGATAATGCATGTCAGAACAGCCATTGTCAGCTCATAGCTGGCCTGTTCCAGACCGTAAACCAGTACTTCCAGCTCAATTTCGCCCATAGCTTCCAGATTCATAATGTCCACATAATTCTGAATCAGTACATTGGCCACATATGTATCTTCGATAAAGCCCAGCAGAGGTGACCGGTACAGCAGGTGTTCCACCGGCATAGTGCCGTCTTCTGCCAGCTCTTCTGTAACGATTTTGCAGATTTTATCTTCTTCCAGATTTTCAAAGTATGGCAGGTAAGTCAGCATTTCTTCTATACCTGCGCGTTTTTCCATTGGTACGCCCATTTTTTATCACTCCGTATTCATTTTATAGACTAATAAATATATTACCACATATATCTTTTTTATTCAATAACGGTAATATTGAAAATATTATGCACTATCGTGTATAATATATCCAAAGTTTTTGACGAGGTATTTTTATGAAATTTATATCATGGAATGTAAACGGCCTGCGCGCATGTATAGGCAAAGGCTTTATGGATTATTTTAACAGCATGGATGCAGACTTTTTCTGCCTGCAGGAAACCAAGCTTCAGCCGGACCAGATTTCCCTGGAACTGCCGGGCTATCACCAGTACTGGAATTCAGCCATAAAAAAGGGCTATTCCGGCACTGTAATTTTTACAAAACACGCACCGCTGAATGTGACTTTCGGTATGCCTGACTATGTGGATGACGAAGGCAGGCTTATCACAGCGGAATATGATAATTTTTATCTTATCACTTCCTATACACCTAACAGCAAGGAAGAACTGGCCCGTCTGGACTATCGTATGGAATATGAGGATAAACTGCGTACATATATATGCACTCTGGAACAGACCAAACCTGTGGTCCTGTGCGGCGACCTGAATGTCCGGCATAAGGAAATTGACCTTAAGAACCCTAAAACAAACCGCAAAAATCCGGGCTTTTCCGATGAAGAAAGAGCAAAATTTACTCAGCTGGTGGAAAGCGGCCACACTGATACTTTCCGCCATCTGTATCCTGACCTGGAGGGTGCCTACAGCTGGTGGAGTTACCGCTTTAAAGCAAGGGAGAAGAACGCAGGGTGGCGTATTGACTATTTTGTGGTGTCTGACAGTGTGAAAGACAAAATCAGAAAAGCAGAAATCCACTCTGATATTCTGGGCAGTGACCACTGTCCTGTAATGCTTGAGCTGGAGATTTAGTATGAGTGTATGTAACATCTGCCCACGCAACTGCAATGTGGACCGAAGTGTAAAACCGGGCTTCTGCTCAATGACAGACACTGTGAAAATATCCCGTGCCGCACTGCATATGTGGGAGGAACCCTGCATCAGCGGTGAAAAAGGCAGTGGCACAGTGTTCTTTTCCGGCTGCAATATGAAATGTGTGTTCTGCCAGAACAAAGAAATATCCACCGGCGGTTTCGGCAGGGAAATTACAGTGGACAGGCTGGCTGAAATATTTCTGGAACTGCAGGGGAAAGGTGCGCTGAACATCAATCTGGTCACACCTACCCATTACACACTGCAGATTATTGATGCTGTAAAGCTGGCCCGTGAAAAGGGCCTGACACTGCCTGTAGTGTACAACACCAGCAGCTATGAAAAAGCGGAAACCATAAAACTGCTGAAAGATGTGGTGGATATATGGCTGCCTGATTTCAAATATACTGACAATACTGCCGCTGCCCGCTATTCAAAGGCAGGGGACTATGTACAGTATGCAACCGCCGCCATTGACGAAATGGTGCGCCAGCAGCCTGAATGTATTTTTGACGATAATGGCATTATACAGAAAGGTGTTATTGTGCGCCATCTGGTGCTGCCGGGTCAGGTACAGGCCGCAAAGGATGCGGTGGAGTATCTGTATAACCGCTATGGTGACAGTATTTTTATCAGCATTATGAGCCAGTACACCCCTTGCACCGACCTTGAGGCTTACCCTGAAATCAACAGGAAAATCACTGACGGAGAATATGACGAAGTGGTGGACTACGCCGTGGAAATCGGCGTGGAAAACGGTTTCCTTCAGGAAGGGGAATCCGCCAGCGAAAGCTTTATCCCACCTTTTGATTTGACAGGTGTGGAATAAATAATAACAGCTGAAAACATTCAAGTCCCGGCAGAATACTCTGCCGGGACTGTTATTGTATAGGATGGCAATATATGTTAAAATCAAATAAACAGTTAGGAAAATTTGAATATGTCTAATTGTTGTGTTTGTTTACAGTATTTGTTAAAGCATGATACAATCAGCATAATACCATATGTGAAGGAGAAAAGTGTGAATATAAAAGTTAGAATCGAAAATGAAAAAGATTTCCGACGCGTGGAAGAAATAACAAGAATTGCTTTTTCATATCCTGGCAGGGTAGAACGTGGTGGAATCGGGTGCCCTTATGAGCATTGGATGGTAAATGAATTACGCCGCCGAGATGGGTACACAGAATTAAGTCTTGTGGCTACGGTTGATGAAGAAATTGTGGGTCATATTATCTGTAGTAAAGCAGAAGTGAGAACGGATGGTAAAATAATACCTGTGCTTAATATTGGCCCAATCAGTGTATTGCCTGAATACCAGAGAAAAGGTGTGGGTAAGATTCTGATAACTGAAATGATTGCAAAAGCAAAACAACTGGGACATGGTGCGATAATATTCTGGGGCAGACCAGAATATTACCCTCAATTCGGTTTTGTCGCAGCATCAGGCTATGGTATAACAGACGCTGATGGCCATGCTTCACCTGCATTTTTCGCAATGGAACTGATTCCCGACTATCTGGCTAATGCTTCAGGCGGCAAATATTATGAATCCGATATCTATGATGATTCTTTAAACAGGGAAAAAGTAAAGGTATTTGATAAAGTGTTTATGAATATTGACTGATATGCAGTATAATGCAGTCAGGAAAATCCCAATTTGTCTTACAGATAAAAAAGCCTCCCTTGTGTAAAGGGAGGTGGCACGGCAAAGCCGTGACGGAGGGATTGTCAATCTGAAATTTGGGCATAAGAAATGCATTGCCGCAGGATAAAACAACCATTACAACCCCTCAGTCGCTTTCAGCGACAGCTCCCCTGAAGATGAATTGTCCCGAAGGGACAAGAGAAGCTGGCCTGGGCCATACACAGGGGAGCCTTTTGGCTTCTCTGAACCATTCATAGAATTCCAATTTATCTGCCAGATACAAAAAAATCCGGTCTGTGATTGCGCTCACAGGCCGGATTGATTTTTTATATTTATCTAATCTGTCGGATTTTTGGTTTATTTCCTTTTGTGCAGTATCTGCTGAACACCATAAATACAAACAGTATTGCCGCAGGTATAAGTTTGCCGCCGGGCAGATTTACATAGATTTGTTTGGATATCAGAACTGTCACCAGTGCCGGCAGCCAGCCTATAGTAACTATACCCATTAGAATCATATATGTTCCGCCACTCATAGCGGTATTCAGGAAAGCACCTTCAACCACCAGAGAGGTATAGCCACCGCTG
Source organism: Oscillospiraceae bacterium (assembly GCA_017473015.1). GTDB lineage: Bacteria > Bacillota > Clostridia > Oscillospirales > Ruminococcaceae > RGIG3102. The sequence goes on from JAFUNP010000007.1 coordinate 17,407, forward strand.
GCGGTGATAAGTGCGGCTATTGCCATGCCGAATAATATATAAATCAAAAATACCTTTTTTGCGTTGGACATTATTTCCTCTTTTCTCTCAGTTCTTTGAAAAATTTATCCACCAGTGCGGCGCTTTCCATTTCACACACACCCATAATGGTGTCCACAGTATGGTTCAGTCTTGCCTGGTTCAGGTCGATTCTGCCTCCCAGCCCGCCGGCTTTGAAATCTATCAGCGAATACACTACTCTCTCCATACGGCTGTTTATAATGGCACCGGTACACATCACGCATGGCTCCATTGTCACATACAGTGTGCAGCCCTCCAGACGCCAGCTGCCCAGAGTTTTACAGGCGTTTTCTATGGCCATTATTTCAGCGTGACCCAGGGCGCTCTGCTGACTTTCGCGGAAATTGTATCCTTCGCCGATTATTCTGTTGTCCTTTACCACCACGGCACCCACCGGCACCTCGCCCATTTCATAGGCTTTCTGTGCCAGCTCCACCGCACGCAGCATAAAATCCCTGTGTGCCATAAAATCTCCTGTAGTTTATAAAAAAGGGTGGGAGATGCCCACCCTCATTTGTTTTGTTTATGCAAAGAATGTTGCCAGAATTTCGTTTACCAGTTTGCCGTCAGCTTTGCCTTTTACCAGTGGCATCAGGTTTTTCATAATGATACCTTTCTGTTTTGCTTCAGGTTTTTCCAGACCCAGCTGTGCCAGAACGCCTGTGATAATTTCTCTGATTTCAGCTTCGTCCAGCTGTTTTGGCATAAATGCAGACAGAATTTCGATTTTTGCCTTGCATTCTTCTTTTACTGCTTCATAACCTGCAGGTGCTGTTTCCATTGTTTCTTTCAGCTGTTTGATTTCTCTTGATACTACTGCGATAGCATCATCTTCGCTGAGTTCACCGCGGTTATCAATCATTTTTGATTTCAGCGCTGCCAGCAGTGCAGACAGTGCATCTTTTTTCACTTTGTCTTTTTCTTTCATGGCGGCCATCATACCGGCGCGTACATCATCCATCATTGCCATAATAATATACCTCATTTTCTGTTATTATATCTTATTTTACCCCAATTTTATTGTTTGCGCAATATATATTATGATATAATAACGGCAGTAAATAATAAATACAGGTGATATTATGGAAAAAGCAATACTGATAAGAAGCGAAAAATATGACATTCCTGCAATAGTAAATATGCCTTCCGGCGAAAAACTGCCTTTTGTGGTTATGTGTCACGGCACAGCCAGCGACAAAAATGAAGCAGGCAATATGTATGCATATTTGGCCACAGCACTGGCAGAGAAGGGCATTGCCAGCGTCCGTTTTGATTTTGCAGGCTGTGGTGACAGTACCGACACAGGTATTAATCAGACCTTTATGGCTGAGGTGGATGATACAATAAAGGTATATGAATATATGTGCGCCAACGAAAATGTGGACACAGCCAGGGCCGGTATTATCGGCTTCAGCCAGGGCGGCAGGGTAATGGCACAGTTTATGGACACCCACGCCGACAGAATGAAAGCCGCTGTTTCCTGGTCCGGTGCCTGTCACAACGGCGTAGGCGTTTTTGCAGTATGGTTTATGATGTATCACAAAAAAGCAAAGGAAAATGGCTATATTGCCATGCCTATGGACTGGCGCAGAGACTTTATAGTTCCGTTGCAGTGGTTTGAAGATATACGGAATACAAACCCGTTGGACGCGCTGAAAAAGTATAAAGGAGCGCTGCTGTGTGTTGCAGGCAGAGATGACCAACTGGTGCCTTGTGGCCATGCTGATGAAATCGCCGCCACCAATGACAATGCCACTGTGATTGTATACGACGATGCAGACCACACATTCAATTCACTGACAGATGATAATTCTATCGCTCTGGATGTTATTGCCACCACAGCGGAATGGCTGGAAGAAAACCTGTAGACATAGGGAAAAACAGACAATTTACAACAATAGATTGTTATTGACTTTTTATCTTTTTGTTATTATAATTATCAAATAGAGACTTTGCAGAAGTCCGGGTTTAACCAGAGAGTTGTGCCACCGGCTGAAAGCACAATTAAACTTTTTCTGTAAGGAACACTCTTACCGCACGCTTTTTCAGAGAGCCCTTGCCACCGGCTGTAAGCAGGGCAGGCGTATTATCGTGACTTAACCGGAAAATCCAATATTTTAAAGTGGGTGCTTTTGCACCAATGCGGGTGGCACCGCGGGTATATATTTTTATAGACTCGTCCCGGAAATTTTTTGACAAAGAGAATTTCCGGGACTTTTTATTTTTTCAGGAGGAAAAAGAGTATGTTAAGAACACATACATGTAACGAAGTTCGCAACGAACACATCGGCCAGACTGTTACACTGTCCGGCTGGGTTAACACTATCCGCGACCACGGCGGTGTTATCTTTATCGACCTGCGCGACCATTTCGGTATGACACAGGTTGTTTTCCACGATGCAGAAATGCTGAAAAATGTTCATAAAGAAACAGTTATCCAGGTTAAAGGTGCTGTTGTTGCCAGAGAAGAAGAAACAGTAAACCCTAAACTGGAAACAGGTACTGTGGAAGTACACGTAGAAGAAATGACAATTCTGGGCCCAAGCAAAAACATGCTGCCTTTCGAAATTGAATCTTCCAAAGAAACAAGGGAAGATGTTCGTCTGAAATACCGCTATCTGGACCTGCGTAATCCTGCACTGCACAAAAATATCGTATTCCGTTCCAAAGTTATCAGCTTCCTGCGTCAGCAGATGGAAGAACTGGGCTTTATGGATATGCACACACCTATTCTCACATCATCTTCACCTGAAGGTGCCCGTGACTATCTGGTACCAAGCCGTAAACATCCAGGCAAATTCTACGCTCTGCCACAGTCTCCACAGCAGTTCAAACAGCTGCTGATGGTATCCGGCTTTGACAAATACTACCAGATTGCACCTTGCTTCCGTGATGAAGACGCCCGTGGTGACCGTTCACCTGGTGAATTTTATCAGCTGGACTTTGAAATGGCTTTCGCAGAACAGGAAGACGTATTCAAAGTAGGTGAAACAGTTCTGTACAACACATTCAAAAAGTTTACAGATAAAGAAGTAAGCCCTGCACCATTCAGACGCATCCGTTTTGAAGATGCTATGCTGAAATACGGTTCTGACAAGCCTGACCTGCGCAACCCTCTGATTATCGAAGACCTGACAGAATTCTTTGCAGGTGTTGAATTCCCTGCATTCAAAGGTAAACCGGTTAGAGGTATTGTTGCACCATGCGCGGACAGAAGTAAAAAGTTCTATGAAGACAGCCTGAAACACGCTATGTCCATCGGTATGAAAGGTCTGGGTTACCTGATGCTGAAAGAAGGCAAGTTCAAAGGCCCAATCGACAAATTCCTTTCCGAAGAACAGCGCAGTCACCTGATTGAAATGACAGGTATGAAAGACGGCGATACAATCTTCTTTATCTCCGATGCAAAAGGCGTTGTAGACGGTCTGGCAGGCGGCATCCGCAAATGGCTGGGTGAAACTCTGGACCTGATTGATACAAACAGATTTGAATTCTGCTACATTGTGGACTTCCCAATGTACGAATGGAACGAAGACGAAAAGAAAATCGACTTCACACACAACCCATTCTCCATGCCACAGGGCGGTCTGGAAGCTCTGGAAACAATGGACCCACTGGATATTTACGCTTACCAGTACGACATCGTATGTAACGGCGTGGAACTGTCCTCCGGTGCTGTAAGAAACCACAATCCTGAAATCATGAGAAAAGCTTTCGCTATCGCAGGTTATGGTGAGGAAGAAGTGGCACAGAAATTCGGTGCTCTCTACACAGCATTCCAGTACGGTGCGCCTCCTCACGCAGGCATGGCACCTGGTATTGACAGAATGATTATGCTTCTGGCAGAAGAAGACACAATCCGTGACGTTATCGCATTCCCGCTCAACGGCGCTGCACAGGACCTGATGATGAACGCACCAAGCGTTGTTACAGACCAGCAGCTGGACGATGTACACATCGCTGTTGTGGAAGAAGACGAAGAACTGTAACAGTTAATATTGCATAAATAAAAGGACTCACTGCGGTGAGTCCTTTTTATATGTTTATTTTAAATATTGCTTTTTTCAGATACTATATCATCTTCCAGTTTTTCTATGACATAATCGCCATCTTTTATAAACCACCATGTTTCTATTCCTGTCAAAAAACAGGCTGTATCAGTGTTTGCAAGACGATTTGTATACATAAGTGCTATTACCCATGCTGCAATACATACCAGTATGATTGAAAAACCTGTTTTTGTGCGTATATAGTCAAGCTTTTTGACATAATCAATATTTAAATTATCTGTCGGAGCGCACAGAGCCTGATACAGACGCCGGGAATCTTTATCGAACTTTATACCGAAAACTATCATTACAGCTGTCATTGTCAGCGCCACAGGGTTCAGTGTAAGCTGCAGCATTTCCGTAAACGGACGATTACCAAAAAACGGAGTCATGACAAGATTGGCAGCAATCCATACAGGAAAAATCATCCACATTTTATATGGTTTGCTCAACCTTGCTACAGCTTGTTCTGTTTTTTCGGCTTTCTTTTTTGCATCCATAACCCTGCCTCCTTTACAAAATAATACAGACAACAGTTTCCTGTTATCTGTATTATAACATATAAATGTGAAAAAATAAAGAACAGTGACTGTTTTGTTATATCGCGTAGGGGCGCCAATCTGCCGCCCGTCCTGCTATAAAATCAGAACTCCATATAATCATCCAGACAGAATGAATACAGTATACATTTCACTTTATCGGTGCCGAACAGCTGTTTTGCACCGTAGCGGTACAGCTCCAGCTGCTTTTCATATCGGCGGAAAAGGGTGTCCATAGTGTAGATAAAGTCTGTTTTGTAATCGATGATAGTTATTTCGTCGCCGTTCTGCAGCACACAGTCCATTACGCCCTGTATCAGCACTTCATCATCACTGTAACTTTCATCAGCCAGCGCCTGCGCGGCGTTGTACGGCACCAGAAAGTCTTTTTCAGTGTAAACCTTTTCGCTGTTCAGTATCATGTCAGCCACATCGCTGAAAATAAATTTTTCTATGGCCGGTATATTCAGCAGTTTTCTGTCTGCCATTCCGCTGTTTTCCAGACGGGCCAGCTCTGTTTCCAGGTCTGTTCTTGCCAACAGAATGTCAACATGCTGTGCAAACCGGTGCATGGCTGTGCCTTTTTCTGCGGCTGAAGCCTTTTCGCCTTTTATAAAGTCCGGTTTTGCCAGCACCAGCGGTGTGGATTTGGATATTTCGCTGACACTCATTTTTATAGGCAGCTTTGTTCGCCGGGTATGTGGATAAACAAACGCCAGGTTTTCCATTATTTTCCCGGTGTTGGCCTGTATTTCCACTTGTACATCTTCCTCATACGCCTCTGATGTGTCAGCTGTACCGTCCAGGAAATTTATTTCTATGGTCTGTGGAATTTTTCTGTCTTCGCTGCCAAAGGAATACATATCCGCTATGGCAGGGTGACCGCTGAAGGCTGCCGCCAGCCACTGTGCCGGACAGGTTGCATTCTGCAGCTGTGCCGGGTGCGGTACACCATCGGTACAGGCCACAGCTCTGTCTATGACTGACTGTGAAAAGTTTCTGCTGTATTGGGCAGACAGCACCAGAAGATTTTTGCTTCTGGTAAAAGCAACATACAGCAGTCGCATTTCTTCGTTATGCATATTGTCTTTTATAGCCGCTTTTATGGCGTGTATATTTAATGTGGAATTGTTATATCCAAAGCGGCTGTTGGCGTACATGCCTATGCCCAGCTGTGTATCCAGCAACAGTCGTTTAATGCTGTCCCATGTGTTGAACTTTTTGTCCAGTCCCGGTACAAAGCACACCGGGAATTCCAGCCCTTTGGAGGTGTGCATTGTCATAATGGATATGGCGTTGTTATTTTTCTGTCCTTCGGGATTGTTGCCTTTGCCTTTTTCCAGGTACATATCCACCCGGCGCAGAAATGCGGCCAGGTCGCTGGGGTGAGTTTTGGCCCAGTTGCGGGCAAAATCTATAAACCAGCGTATATTTTCCCTTTTTTCCACTCCGTCCTCACTGAAGGACAGCTTGCTGTAATATCCTGTTTTTTTGCATATATAGTCAATCAGCTTATCGGCAGAGTAAACCCCGGCAATATATGTCAGGTCTTTCAGCACAGCCAGCAGGTCTGCGGCCTTTTTCTTCGGTGACAGGGCCAATGCTTTGTACAGGTTTATTTTCGGGTTGTCAGAACGGATTTTCAGAATGTCGTCCAGAGTAAAATCAAATAAATCACCGAACATTGTGGCAGTGAGGTAAACCTCCTGCAGAGGGTTAGCCACCACGCGCATCAGGTTTATGATACTTTGTATTTCCTGTTTCTGCAATATCAGTTCATCATCGCGGACAAAGGCTTCGTAACCCAGCTTTTCCAGCGCGTCTTTGTACAGGCCGAATTTTGCCTTGTCCCTTAACAGAATGGCAAAATCCCCACTCTGCACAGGGCGCAGTGTGCCGTTGTCGTTGATTTCATAGCCTTCTTTTATCATTCGGCTGATTTCTGCCGTCACATTTTCCACTTCGTTTTCGGCATAGATATTCAGCTTTACCCCCACAGTATCATCGGGTGCTTTCTTTGTGCGCAGTTCTTCATGTTCATCATAGTCCACGCCGCCGCAGTCCTTGCTCATCAGACGGCGGAAAATATAGTTTACGCCCTCTATTACGCTGTAACTGCTGCGGAAATTATGTGGCAGGAAAATTGTGTTTCCTCTTTCACCATCATCCAGACCAATCTGTCTTTTGTCCAGAAAAATCTGTGGACTTGCCTTGCGGAAGCCGTAAATACTCTGCTTTACATCGCCCACCACATACAGGTTTTTCTGGTTTTCCTTTGCCAGCATGGTGAAAATAGCGTCCTGCACATAACTGGTGTCCTGAAATTCGTCTTCCATAATATATTCGAATTCATCTCGCAGACCCAGTGCCAGAGAGGTTGGCGTGCCATCATCATTCTGCAGCAGCTGCAGTGCAAAATGCTCAAAATCAGAAAATTCAAACATTTTTCTTTCTTTTTTCAGCCCCAGCAATATTTCCTGATATTTCAGATAAACGGTGAACAGCACATCCACATAGCGTTTTGTCATATCCATATCACGGCGGTATTGGTCGCCGTCCAGGTATTCCAGCAGGCCGGCTATGATTTTGACCTGTTTTTTGTATACATCAGTGTAGATTTTTTCATTTATCAGCACACTTTCAGCACATTTGGGCTTTGCACGCCCCAATGAAACGGCCTTTGCAGCCGTCAGCTGCTTCAGCTTGTCCAGGTCCTGGGACTGCACTGCCGCCAGAATTTCAGCGGCCTGGTTTTTCACCAGTGGTATACCGCTGTCATAGCCTTCAAAATCCGCTGCCATATACAGCTTTTCCATTCTTCCGGCCAGATATACCAGATAGTCCGCCTGCAGTTCCATGCTTTTCATTATGCGGTCAAAAGCAGGGGAGTCTTTCATATCCACACTGCCGTATTCCTCTGCCATTTTTGCCGCTGCCTGTGCAGGATGAGGCAAGGCAGAGAAAAAATAATCCATCTGACGCAGAAATTCCCTGATGATGTTATCACGGCTGCTTTTGCCGTAAAAAGAAACAAAGGTTTTGAAATCCGGCAGAGTGTAGCCGTAATTCATGGCCCTGTCTATGGCCAGATTATGCAGAGCATCACTCTGGGCTTCGTCACAGATGGTAAAATCGGGGCTGATGTCCAGACTTTGGAAATTTTCCCTCACCAGCTTAATGCAGAAAGAGTGTATTGTGGAAATATTTGCTTTCTGTAACGCTACCTTCTGCATTTTTATATAGTTGTTCTGTGGATTTTCCCTTATCTTTTCATTTATACCTTTTTCAATTCTGTTTTTAAATTCGGCGGCAGAGGCGTTGGAGAAAGTGGTCATCACCATTTTTTCTGCTGAAACAGGATGTTGTTCGTCCAGCAGCAGATTCAGCGCCCTGGCCACCAGCACAGTGGTCTTGCCGCTGCCTGCGGCAGCACTGACTACAGTCAGCCTGTCAGCAGGGGCCATAGCCTGCAATTGTTCCCGTGTCCATTCAGGCATTTATTCTTCCTCCTTTTCCATTTTGTCAAACTGGTTGTCCGCCATTTCCCTGGCTTTGCCTTTGTTCTGACATACCGATGCAAACCGACACCAGCGGCATGGACGGAAACCTCCTTCGTTTTCCAGGGGCATACTGTCAAATTTACCGGAGTAAATGCCGTCTGCCATCTGTTTTATTTCATCTTTTACATAATCCAGAATAACATTGAATTTCTTTTCACCGGCTATTTCGCTGCCGGCTATTTTTTTGATTTTGTCATCGCCCATCAGCAGTCCGTAGCGGCCCTGGCGGCTGGTGTCAAAGGCGTGGCTGATTTCGGGGTTGTCCAGTGCCATGCCCACAGCGGTGTACAGGCTTTCCTCGTCCTTGTCAAACTTAAACCGTGCATCTGATGGCTGATAAACCACAGCCCCCGGCTTCATCGGTTTGTCGCCTCTGGCAAAGCCGGCCTCCAGCAGTGCGTTCATATACAGCAGCAGCTGGGTGGACAGCCCATTGTACACTTCGTCCAGGTCAAATTTCTGGTTGCCTGTTTTATAGTCGATTATGCGCAGATAGTCGCTTTCCTCTCCGCGGTACACATCCACTCTGTCTGCCACGCCAATTACATTTACGCTTTTGCCGTTTTCTGCTTCGATGTGCAGCGGCGGTACTCTGCCTCCCATGCCTATTTTTTCTTCAAAGGCCACCGGACGGAACAGGCTGTGGGCCTGCTCGGTGTGTATATACTCCAGCAGCTGTAAGGCATTGGCTTTCATATTGTCGTATTGTGCAGTGAATTTCACATCCTGTGAAATTTCCGGCGGATAGTTTTCCTGTATAAATTTTTCCACTGCAGTGTCAATGTCCTTTTCAATTTCTGTCCATGGTGTCCGGTAGTATTCCTCGCCGTACTTTTCCATTACGGTCTGGGCGATAAAGTGCAGATAGTCACCGGCTATGCGGGCATCAAACTCCGCTTTTTCCAAAGGTTTTATGCGCAGTATTCGCTGTAAAAAGTACATAAATGCGCACTGAAAATAGTTCTGTGCGTGGGTAGGGGAGATGGTAATACTGTCCCCCAGCACAGTTTCCAGCAGAGACAGGTCTCGGATTTCAAACTGTCTTGTTCGCAGACCGTCCACAGTGATTTCCAGCGACTCCAGCAGGCTCTGCCAGCTGCGGCGTGTCAGGTTTGTGGCCTGACCGCTGACATAATCGGTAAAAAATTCCTTTGTCACCGCATAATCTTCCACCGACAGATTTACCTGTGGCAGCTGCAGCCTTTCTTTCAGCAGCTGTACCTGGGCACTGAGTATCTGGCGGCTGTCTATATTTTTTTTACATCCTGAGATATACAGGTATTCTCCGGCACTGGTCAGCGCTTTGTAATAATACAGATTTTCAAAGCTGAACAGATTTTCAAAATTGTTTTTCAGCGGATAGTTGTTTTCTTTCAGATATTCTCTGTCAGATGATGAAATCAGTCCGCTTTCGTTGACAATGGCAGGGAAAATATCCTGGGCAGCACCGATGATAAACACCGCTTTTACGCTGTCCAGCTTCATTCTTTTGGGGTCAGTAATCATCACACAGTCCTGGGTCTGTGGGGCGAAGCCTATCTGTACTCCCTCGGCTATCAGAGTGAACAATGTTTCCATATCGGCACATGGAATTATATCTTCGCCGGATATATTGTGCAGTTCATCCAGACAGTCTATGGCTGTTTCCCATTGGCGCAGCAGCAGCTGGCGGTCTTCTTCTTTTTCCAGCATTGGTGCGATGGCCATTATCTTTTCGTCACAGCCTAATTCCAGGGCGATGGAATAGCAGCTTTCCAGTATCTGTGCCCCTGTAGGGCTGTCAATTTCAGCAAAAGGAGCAAAAACCTCCGTCAGATAACGGCGTATTCCGTTTATGGCTGTCAGTGTTTCCAGCTCATCTTCTTCCGGCTGTGGCTTCAGACCGCCCGGTGACAGGCTGAATTCCTGCCGGAAATCAAAATCATAATCCTGCCACACATACAGATAGTTTTCCAGCGTGGCTATATCTTCATCATCAAAACAGGTCAGCCCTGTTTTCAGCAGAGGCATTACGGTTTCCGGTGTTACACCGCCGGCCATCACTGCAAGTATGCTGCGGAACAGCACTACAGGCGCAGAAGAGGATATGATTCTGTTTGCATCTATAAAGTATGGTATGCCGGCCAGCGTCAGGCTTTCCTGCAGTTGATTTTCGTATTTGTCCATCTGCGGGCACACCACAGTAATGTCGTTGTAGGTGAAACCCTGTCGCACCAGCCTGTTTATCTGTGCTGTCACATAGCACACCTCGTCAAACTGGTTTTCAAACTCTGTCACAAACACATGGTTGTTTTCGCAGGGTTCTGTGTCCATACCCTGTAAAAACAGGTCCACATTGGTCAGGTCGCTGTTGGAAAAACGGTAATTTTCTCTCATTACCACCGGCGGTGCTATCTGTTTGTCTATGGCTTTTGCCATGCGTATCAGTTGTGAGGCAGTATTCTGTACAAAGGAAAAGTTGCCTGTGCCTTTTGTGGTGTCGTACAGACTGTCGCAGGTCAGGGCTATGGTTACATCCAGCGCATCCGCCAGCATTTTTTCTATTATTTTCAGCTGTCCATGACTGAAGCTTTCAAACCCGTCTATAAAAATATGGGTGTTGTAAGTGTACTCAAAAGGCAGCATTTCACCCAGTTTACGGTACAAGTCCTCGCTGTCACAGAATTTATCCCCCATCAGTCCGGTATATTCAGAATAAATCAACGCCAGTTCTTTCAGCTTCCGGCTTTTGAGTGGTGCATTCTGCGCCAGTGTATACAACACATCCCGGCTTATACCGCTGCGTTTGAAATCGTCAAAGGTTTCTGCCAGAGAAAAGCTGAAACCGAAATTTGACCGCTGTCTGGAATACAGTGTCAGCATTTTTTTTACATTTTCCACGCTGCGGCGTGCCAGCACAGCTTTGCCGGCAGTGGTCAGCACAGTGGAGGAAATCTTTTTATGATTGGAATTTACATCGCGCAGCAGAGAAGTAAAGCTGAACAGGTCCACCAGGTTTGACTGTGTGTCGTCCAGTGCGGAAAACAGCACCGCTTCACCTGTTTTGGAAAACTGCTCCGGCACTATCAGCAGGCATTTTTCCCCATGCTTTGCCAGAGATACTATTTTTTCGGTTATGTAGGTACTTTTGCCGGTGCCGGCTGTACCGATTACAAATTTCAGCATAAAAACCTCTATGAATAAATCCAAATAAACATTTATTATATTATAATACCATATTATCTGTGCAAAATAAACGCCACAGGCAAAATTTACATATGCTGTATAAACAGGGGGGATGTGCTTAATAATAACCCAAAAAGCGAAAGGAAGTAATGTTATGTTAGGTAAAATTGCGCTGGCTTTATTGATTGTAGGCGGCATAAACTGGGGACTGATAGGTCTGCTCAGCTTTGACCTGGTGGCTTTTATTTTTGGCTCACAGGCATCACTGCTGGCCAGAGCGGTATATACTCTGGTAGGCGTGTCAGCACTTCTGTGCATTCCTATGCTGATGGACGGCAATAATAACATGGAATAACACATACAAATAATATATGGCGGACTATTGTCCGCCATTGTGTTTTTGCACCAAACATAATTTTTGTTGTAAAAATATAAACTTTTGAACCATTATTTGCTTAAATTGTTTAATTCTACAAAATATTGTGAAAAAAGCAGATTTCACACTGATTTTACATTTAAAAGAATATAATATAAGATGCATTATTATGTAATATAAATTCAAAAACTACATTGAAATTATTAAATACATTGGAGATAAAAATGAAAATCAGAGTGGGTATTGATATAGGCAGCACCACTGTCAAGGTAGTGATACTGGACAAAGATGACAATGTGCTGTATCAAAGCTATGAAAGACATTTTGCCAAAGTCCGTGAAAAAGCCGCCGAACAGCTGAAAAAAGCGGCAGATTTTCTCAAAGGCAATCCTCTGACAGTAGCTATTACCGGCAGCGCCGGTCTGGGTGTGGCAAAAGCAGCTGACATTCCTTTTGTACAGGAAGTTTACGCCACAGCCGCCGCTGTAAACAGATATGTGCCACAGGCTGATGCAGTAATCGAGCTGGGTGGCGAAGACGCAAAAATCATCTTCTTCCGCGGTTCACTGGAAGAAAGAATGAACGGCAGCTGTGCAGGAGGCACAGGTGCTTTTATAGACCAGATGGCCACACTGCTGAATGTGGATGTAAACGAACTGGACCGCCTCAGTCTCAGCCACGAAAAAATCTATCCTATCGCCAGCCGCTGCGGTGTTTTTGCAAAAAGTGACATCCAGCCTATCCTGAACCAGGGCGGCAGAAAGGAGGATGTGGCAGCTTCCATTTTCCAGGCAGTTGTGGACCAGACTATCGCCGGCCTTACCCAGGGCCGTGACCTTGACGGCACCATAGTATTTCTGGGAGGCCCGCTGTTTTTTCTGAAAGGCCTGCGCCAGCGGTTTATCGAAACACTGCACCTTGATGCAGAACACGGCATCTTCCCTGAAAATGCCCAGGTTTTTGCAGCTATCGGCGCTGCTATCTGTTCTGACCAGTACGGCGAAACAGATTATGACAGCCTGATTTCCTATCTGGAAAACGCTGTGACAGCTTCCTCAATCAGTGACCCTATGCCACCGCTGTTTGAAAGCGAAGAAGAATACAGAATCTTCTCTGAAAGACACGCAAAAGCAACCCCTGCCACAGTGGATATAGATACATACAAAGGCAAAGCCTGGCTGGGTATCGATGCCGGCTCCACTACCACAAAGATTGTGCTGATGGCAGAAAATGGCGGTATTCTCTACAGCTACTACAGCTCCAACAAGGGCAATCCCGTTTCTGTTGTGAGAGAACAGCTGGAAATCATCTACGAAAAATGCGGTGACAGAATAAAAATCTGCGGCTGCGGCACCACAGGCTATGGCGAAGAACTGATTAAAAACGCCTTCAATGCTGATTATGGTCTGGTTGAAACAGTGGCACATCTGCGTGCCGCCAAATATTTCCAGCCAGAAGTTGATTTTATCATCGACATCGGCGGCCAGGATATGAAATGCTTCAAAATCCATGGAGGCGCCGTCGACAGCATTATGCTGAACGAAGCCTGTTCCTCCGGTTGCGGTTCCTTTATCGAAACCTTTGCCAAGGCACTGGGCTATGATATAGCAACCTTTGCAAAACTGGGCATTTTTGATAAAACACCTGTTAATCTGGGCAGCCGCTGTACAGTGTTTATGAACTCCAGCGTTAAACAGGCACAGAAGGACGGCGCATCTGTGGAAGATATTTCTGCCGGCCTGTCCATTTCTGTAGTTAAAAACGCTATCTATAAAGTTATCCGTGCCGCAAACGCTGATGACCTGGGCAAACACATTGTTGTTCAGGGCGGCACCTTCCTCAACGATGCTGTTCTCCGTTCCTTTGAACAGGAAATCGGCCGTGAGGTTATCCGTCCTACCATTGCCGGTCTGATGGGCGCTTACGGCGCAGCCCTCTATGCACAGGATATGAACAGGGAAGAAACCACACTGCTGACAGCACAGCAGCTGAAAGACTTTGTACACACAGCACGCCCTGTGACCTGCAACCTGTGTACAAACCACTGCTCACTGACAGTCAATACCTTTGACAACGGCCGCCGCTTTATTTCCGGCAACCGCTGTTCACGCCCTCTGGGCAAGGACAAATCCACACTGCCTAATATCTATCAGTACAAACTGAAACGCCTGCAGGAAATGCAGGGTACAGGCAACGGCACAGGCGCCCGTGGTAAAATGGGCCTGCCTTTCGGTCTGAATATTTACGAAAACCTGCCTTTCTGGTATGAACTGTTCACACAGCTGAATTTTGATGTTGTGCTGTCACCGGTTTCCGACAGAAAAACCTATCTGCTGGGCCAGAGAACGATCCCGTCAGACACTGTGTGCTACCCTGCCAAACTGATGCACGGTCATCTGCAGCGGCTGATAAATATGGGCGTGGAAAATGTGTTCTACCCTTGTATGTCCTATAACTTTGACGAGGGCAAAGGCGACAACCACTACAACTGTCCGGTAGTTGCCTATTACCCTGAACTGCTGGCTGCAAACATGCCTGATGTGAAGAAAATCAATTTTATGAATTTCTATGTTGGTCTGCATCAGCCAAAAGAATTTGAAAAGAAATTCTCCCAGCACATGCTGGAAATTTTTGGTATTCCTAAACGCGAAACTGTAGCAGCTGTAAGAAAGGCTTACACAGCATACAATGCCTATAAAGAAGAAATCCGCACAAAAACCCAGGAATACATAGATTTTGCCCGTGCCAACGGCAAAAATATTATCGTTATGGCCGGAAGACCTTATCATATTGACCCTGAAATCAACCATGGTATCGATGAGCTGATTTCATCCTTTGACCTGGTGGTTATCAGTGAAGACGGTCTGTCCCATATCCTGGACAAAGAACCGAGAAAGGTTCTAAACCAGTGGACATATCAGACCCGTATGTATCAGGCAGCGCGCTACATCTGTTCTCAGCCTGATATGCAGCTGGTACAGCTGGTAAGCTTCGGCTGTGGCATTGACGCCATCACCACAGACGAACTGCGCGACATTCTGGAAGCCGGTGGCAAGCTGTACACCCAGCTGAAAATCGACGATATTTCCAATCTGGGCGCAGTAAAAATCAGAATCCGCAGCCTTATCGCTGCAATGCAGGCAAAGGAGGAAAATTAAATGGCTGAACTTATTTATGACGAAACCGGTCGACTTCTGTTTACAGAAGAAATGAGAAAAGAATATACCATTCTTGTTCCCCAGATGCTGCCTGTACATTTCACAATGATGAGACAGATTCTGGAAAGCTATGGCTACAACTGTGAAACTCTGGGCGGCAACCCACGCGAAATCGTGGACACCGGCCTGAAATATGTACATAACGACACCTGTTATCCTGCACTGCTGGTTATCGGCCAGCTGATGAGCGCTGTACAGAGCGGCAAATATGACAAAGACAAGGTTGCCCTGCTTATCACACAGACAGGCGGCGGCTGCCGTGCCTCCAACTATATTCACCTGTTGAGAAAAGCGCTGAAAAAAGCAGGTCTGGAACAGGTGCCGGTAATCTCGCTGAACCTGTCCGGTCTGGAAAAGAATCCGGGCTTCAAACTGACCATCAATCTGGGTATCAAAATGCTGTATGCTATGGTTTACGGTGACCTGATTGTGCTGCTGGCTAATCAGACACGCCCTTATGAAATCAACAAAGGTGAAACTGACCGGCTGGTTGATTACTGGATGAACAAACTGGTAAAAGAATTTGAACAGGGTGTAAAAATCAGCAAAAAACGCGTAGTTGCCAAAATGGACGAAATCTGCGCAGACTTTGCAAAAATCCCTGTGACAGAAAAGAACAAAACCCGCGTGGGTATCGTAGGTGAAATCTATGTTAAATATTCACCTCTGGGCAACAACAATCTGGAAGAATTCCTGCAGAATGAAGGCTGTGAGGTTGTCGTACCGGGTCTGATGGACTTTATGATTTTCAAAATCTACAACCGTGAAGTGGATGTAAACCTTTACGGCGGCAAATGGATTAAGAAAACTGTGTGCCGTGTGATGAAAAAGTATTTTGAAGACTATCAGCAGAGAATGATTGATGTTATCAATAAATATCCGGGCTTCCGTGCTCCGGGTACCTTCAGCCATCTGGAACATCTGGCCATGGATTATCTGGGCGCAGGCAACAAAATGGGCGAAGGCTGGCTGCTGACCGGCGAAATGCTGGAGCTTATCAATGACGGCACCAACAATATCGTATGCACACAGCCATTCGGCTGTCTGCCAAACCATATTGTAGGCAAAGGCATGATAAGAAAAATAAAAGACGATTATCCTGAAAGCAACATTGTGGCTATAGACTATGACCCCGGTGCCACAAAAATCAATCAGGAAAACAGAATAAAACTGATGCTGGCCAATACCGGTAAAATGAAACAGTTTGTAAAACAGTAAAACCGTGCTATACTTTGATGTGGAGGTGTTTTATGGAAACTTTATATGATAATAAAGCTTTTTTTGAAGCCTATGCAGAAATGCCCCGCAGCAAAGACGGTCTGGCGGCGGCAGGTGAATGGTACCTTCTGGAGCCTATGCTTTCTGACCTGACCGGTAAAACTGTGCTTGACCTGGGCTGTGGCTATGGCTGGCACAGCAAATATGCGGCTGACCGCGGTGCGGCATCTGTTCTGGGCATTGACCGGAGCGAAAGGATGATAGCCGAAGCTGAAAAAAGAAATCCTGCAGCAGCGGTTACATACCGCGTATGCAGCCTTCAGGATTTTGACTATCCGCCGCAGTGCTATGATATGGTTATTTCAAATCTTGTTCTGCACTATGTACAGGACCTGGACAGTGTTTACCGCAGTGTGTACGATACACTGAAACCGGGCGGTGAATTTGTTTTCAATATCGAGCACCCGGTTTTCACCTCCGGAGTAAACCAGGAATGGCGGACAGCTGACGGAAATAATCTGCACTGGCCTGTGGACGATTACTTTTACCCGGGAGAGCGCAATACAAATTTTCTGGGATATACTGTCACCAAATATCACCACACTCTGACACAGATTGTCATGGGGCTGATTGATGCCGGTTTTCGCATTGAGGCAGTCAGAGAGGTTGTACCTCCGGAAGAATGGCAGACCATTATGCCTGACGAAATGCGCAGACCTATGATGCTGATTGTAAAAGCAAAAAAGGCTGGTAGATAAACTGCGGCGCTGATTACGGTGCGCAGCTCGACAGGATTTTTAATATTTGATACTTATAAAATATAAATAACCACCTGACTGCAGATAAGCAGGCAGGTGGTTGTTGTTTATTGCAATATTTTTATTCTGATGGCGATTGCTGTTTTATCGTCCAGGGTTTTGTTTTCATTTATGGCAAATTTTGCTATTTCCTCACAGGATGCGTCGTACAGGTTTTTGATGTTTGATGATACATTTCCCACGCCGTCGCTCATCATTATGACGGTGTCCCCTTTTTTCAGGACAAATTCTTCTGTGGCTGTCTTTGTATCCTTTACCACACCCAGGGGCAGGCTGTCTTTGTAATATCTGTTCAGGCTGCCGTCACTGCCAACTACGGCAGTCACTCCGGCACCGGCCTTTGTCAGGGCGGCTTTGCCGGTGTACAGGTCGATGGACAAAATATCCAGTGATGCGCCACTTTCACTGCTGCCTCGCAGATTCATGGCCAGGTTTACTATATTTATGGCGCTGGCTACACTGGTCTGTGCTGTAAGCAGGCTTTTTGTCATCTCCAGCACCGTCCGGCTTTCCGCGGCGGCTGCAGCTCCGGTTCCCATACCGTCGCTCAGCAGTACATACAGCACATTGCCTACGGTCAACAGGGTGTATCCGTCACCGTTTACCTGGCGGAAAGCACTGCTTTCAACCCGATAATCATAAGTAAACAAAGGTCTGGAGTAAAAAGAATATATCAGCTCATTCCCTTGATTTTCGTATTCTCCGTCAGAAAATTTTTCTCCGTACAGCTGCTCCAGCTTCAGCTTTATTTTGTACAGCCGGCTTTCCGGCAGGGGAGAAGTAACTGCAAATGTGGCCTTGTCCGGGTTCTGACTGCACAGACAATAGCTGTGGGCAATATCCATACTGTCCAGCAGTCGGCTGGTCTGCATGGTTATGGTGCTGTTTACCAGTCGGCTGCTCCGGTTGTGGTGCGCCAGATCGCCTATGGCTGCCGCTATGGACATAAATGCTGTCTGCAGCAGTTTCTGGTTGTTTTTCTGTGACTGCATAGTGTATCTGCGGCTCATCAGCAGTCGGGAATTTTCTTCAAAGGACTTTTTCACTTTTTCTATGCATATGCACTGAGAGTAGAAACCCATTTCAAAGCCCTTTTCTTCGGCCCAGTTCATACTCTTGGCGTATTTTGCAAACTGCTGTGCTGTGTAGGAGTATTTTTCCTGCCAGCAGTGAGAGGACTTTTCGCAATTTTTGCAAACATCCTCTGCCACCATATCCTCCAGGGTCCGTCCCGTCAGATTTTTTTCATTCAGGCCGGATATATCTATTGCACAGCTGCCCAGATAATTCAAACTGCTTTCCAGCTTTTTTACACCAAGCATCAGCTGTCGGTAATCCTTTTCCCGGCAGAAAAATTCCGGTTTTTTCATCTGCGGGAATTTCATCAGCCGGGGCAGCACAGTGTACACCACCAGCGCTCCAAGAGCTGTGCCTGTTATTGCAAAGCCTTTCAGCTGTGGCAGAAATGCCAGATTCATGCCCAATGCTGTCAGCGCTGTGGCCGGATATATCAGTACAGATGTCTTTTCGCTGAACACAGCCCCCGCCAGCCATACCGCTGCACCGCATATAAACAGCAGGGAAAACTCATTTTTGTCCAGCATGGAGACAAATGTACATACAAGCCCCAGTATACTGTAAAAAAACTGTCCCTGCCGGGAATACAGCCATGCCACCGCCAGGGCACAGGCTGTGCCGGTGTACAGCCACATGCTGTCAAAAGCTGACAACACTACAGTCAGCGTAAGCCCGGTCAGCAGCAGTGTGACAGTATCGGCAAAGGATAAAACATCACTGCTGCCCGGCACATCATCAGCAGATGCCAGTATGCCGCTCAGCCGCCATACCCGGCAGCATTCCATCACGGTGTATAGGCTGTACCGGAAGGAGCGTGAAAGACAGAACAGCACTACTTTTGCCAGGAAAAACACCGCCATATTTCCACCCAGCCGATATTTTTCTTTTCCCGTTATACTCCATCCGGTTATGTATACAATGCCACCCAGCATATATGGCAGATAAAATATATCGCCCAAAGTCATAACGGCAAAGACTGCCACAGCTCCGGCTGCCATAACTGATTTG
Organism: Oscillospiraceae bacterium; assembly: GCA_017473015.1. Classification (GTDB taxonomy): domain Bacteria; phylum Bacillota; class Clostridia; order Oscillospirales; family Ruminococcaceae; genus RGIG3102. The sequence continues at coordinate 36,495 of JAFUNP010000007.1, forward strand.
TAAAATACATCTTTGCAGGCGGCAATCAGCACAAAGGCAAGAAAAGCCACCGGTACATCTGCCCACACAGCCTGCGCCCGGCTTACAGCCAGAAAAAGGCTGATTATCACCCCGGCAGCATCTGTATTTTTCAGCAGTTTATTTTTATTTTCTGTAAATTTCTGTACTTTTTTTGATACAGCAGTCATTTTTTACACCGCACTTTCATATAATATAGTTTAATTATATTTATATACAGTGGGGCTTTTTGTTGTATTGTGGAATATAATGCACGATAAAAAAGCAAGGTGTATTTCACCTTGCTTTCTGAACATTAGATTATTTGTTTTTCAGTTGTACAAAACCAACCTTGCGGTAAACTTTGTCCAGAATTCTCTGGGAGTAACGCTGTGCTTTTATAGCACCGTCTTTCATAACGCTTTCCAGATAGGCTTTGTCAGCCAGCAGTCTGTTGTATTCGCCCTGGATTGGTGCCAGACCGTCCACAACTGTCTGACCTACAGCTTCTTTCAGCACACCGTAGCCCTGACCTTCAAACTCTTTTTCAATTTCTTCAAATGATTTGCCTGTGAATACATTATAAATACCCATCAGGTTGGATACGCCCGGTTTGTTTTCCACATCGTATCTCACCACGCCGTCACTGTCTGTCACTGCGCGTTTGAATTTGCGCATGATGGTGTCTTTGTCATCAGACAGCAGAATTGTGGCGTTTACATTTTCATCGGATTTGGACATTTTCTTTGTAGGGTCCTGAAGAGACATAATTCTTGCCCCTACTTTAGGGATAAATGCTTCCGGCATAACAAAGGTTTCGCCGTATGCAGAGTTGAATCTCTGTGCAATGTTTCTTGCCAGTTCCACATGCTGTTTCTGGTCTGCACCTACAGGTACGCCGTGAGCGTTGTATGCCAGAATGTCAGCAGCCATGAGAACGGGATATGTCAGCAGACCGCCATTGATATTTTCAGGGTGTTTGGCCGATTTATCTTTGAACTGTGTCATTCTTGTCAGTTCGCCGTACTGTGTGTTACAGGCCAGAATCCAGTTCAGCTGAGAGTGAACGGGGTTGTGACTCTGTACAAACAGCATACTTTTTTCAGGGTCAATACCGCTGGCCAGCAGCATCGCATACGCTTCATATGTGCGTTTGCGCAGTGCAGCCGGGTCCTGTCTTACTGTAAGGGCGTGCTGGTCTACAACACAGTAAATACAGTTATACTCATCCTGCAGCAGTGGCCAGTTACGAACAGCCCCTATGTAATTACCGAGTGTGAATGAGCCTGTGGGCTGAATGCCGCTGAATACTATTTTCTTTGCGTTATCTTTTTCCATACTGTGCCTCCTTGCTGTATTTACACAGACATCAAGTGTACCGCTAAATAGTTTTTTTGTACACTGTTAAAGGACATCTGTGCAGTGATAAAGATAATATAACCCATAATAGCATATTTTTGAATGTTTTGCAATTGACAAAGTTGAAAATTAATAATAATATATATGTATATTATTTTCGGAGGTTTATCATGGCATTAGAAAGAACAAGAACCAGATTTGCCCCTAGCCCTACAGGCTACATGCATGTTGGTAATCTGCGTACAGCTCTGTATGCATTCCTTACTGCACGCAGAAACGGCGGCGATTTTTTATTGAGAATAGAAGATACAGACCAGTCCCGTCAGGTGGAAGGTGCTGTTGAAATTATATACAACACTCTTAAAGAAACCAAACTTTTCTGGGATGAAGGTCCGGACATCGGCGGCCCATACGGTCCTTATGTTCAGTCTGAAAGAAAAGATATCTATAAAAAATATGCAGAAATGCTGGTGGAAAAAGGCGCAGCCTATTACTGTTTCTGCACAAAAGAAAGACTGGAAGAAGTAAACAGAATCAAACAGCTGTCAGGCCAGATTCCAGGCTACGACAACCACTGCCGCAACCTGTCAAAAGAAGAAATCCAGGCAAACCTGGACGCAGGCATTCCTTATGTTATCCGTCAGAAAATTCCTGAAACAGGCGAAACATATTTTGATGACCTGGTTTACGGCCGTATCACAGTTGAAAACAGCACTCTGGACGACCAGATTCTGCTGAAAGCTGACGGTATGCCAACATACAATTTTGCAAACGTTGTTGATGACCACCTGATGTTTATCAATCCTGTTATCCGCGGTGCTGAATATCTGTCTTCCGCACCTAAATATAACCTGCTGTACCAGGCATTCGGCTGGGATATTCCTGACTATGTTCATTGCCCACCTGTTATGAGAGATGCACAGCACAAGCTGTCCAAACGTCACGGTGACGCTTCCTACGAAGACCTGGTGGAAATGGGTTATCTGAAAGAAGCTATCCTGAACTATATCGCTCTGCTGGGCTGGTCACCAAAATCCGAACAGGAAAAATTCACACTGGAAGAACTGTCACAGGTATTTGACCCTGCCAATATTTCCAAATCACCTGCTATCTTTGATATGGACAAACTGAAATCCCTCAACGGTGAATACATCCGTGAACTTTCAGTTGCAGAATTCAAAGAAAAAGCTATGCCTTACATCAGACAGACTGTAAAAGGCGAATGTGACTTTGACCTGCTGTGCACAGTGCTGCAGAAACGCTGCGATGTTCTCAATGAACTGCCTGAACAGGTAGACTTTATTGATGAACTGCCTGCATTTGATGTGTCTCTGTACACAAACAAAAAAATGAAAACAAATCCGGAAAACTCCAAAGAAATGCTGGGTCATATCCTGCCTGTACTGGAAGGTATCGACAACTGGACACAGGAAGTTATCCATGAAGAACTGTTCAAGCTTATCGGTGAACTGGGCGTTAAAAACGGTCTGGTGCTGTACCCACTGCGTGTGGCACTGTCCAACAAACAGTTTACACCGGGCGGCGGCGTAGAACTGGCTGCCATTATGGGCAAAGAAAAAACAGTTGAAAGAGTAAAAGCTGCTCTGGAAAACCTGTAATAATGTAAAACAAAAGACAAGGCGTAAAAACCTTGTCTTTTTTGTTTATGCATATCAAAAACGGTATACTGTAAGATATGTAAGAATATGTACAGTGCGCCTGCTGTTTGATAAATTGGGATTTGCTTACTTCTTTTCGGGCAAGAAAGTTATTACAGCACCTACGATACCAATGATGGTAAAAATTGCAGACCATCTAAAACTGAAGTCAAATACAGGTTCGTTGCCGAAACCAATTATCAAGAGAATACTAACTAAGATTATTGCTATACCTTGCAGTTGTTTTTTCATACAATCACACTCCTTCGTCAAATTCAAATTTTCCTAACTGTTTACATATTATCATAATTCAGTAAATCACACAATAACGGGCACAGCAGTCTTATCTGCTGTGCCCTCTGGCTGTTATATTCTGTTTGCAGTTATCAGTCTTTATACACGCCTTTTTCTTTCAGCTGTTTGTAGTTTTTATAGCCTACTGCTGCGGAAATCACCAGTGCTGTGGCGAATGCGATAAATGCATAGTTAGGGTTGATGTCAAAAATCAGACCGGCAAATGTAGGGCCTGTCATCATACCCACGCTCTTTGCTGCGTTGAACAGACCGGAAACTGCTCCTTTTGATGAATCATCATCGTTTTTCAGCATAACCGCCTGCTGCAGCGGTGTGTACATTGCATAAGCGGCGTAATACATCAGCGCAAATGCCATAACTGCTGTCTGGTTTGGTGCCAGCACCACGCCGTACAATGCGGCTGCCGCCATCAGTATTGTCACACACATGGCTTTGGAAATGTTGAATTTTCTTACCAACCACATGTTGATTGTCATATTGATGGTCAGTGAAATTATACCAACCACAGCTTTGAACATACCGGAAGATGACGGTGCAAAGTTGAATTTTGCTCTCAGGAAGTAGTTGAAGTTCTGGTCAAAGCCTGTGGATGCAAAGAATGTCAGCAGTGCGCTTACCAGGAAAACTGTGATGGTCACATTCAGCAGCTTCATGCTGGCCATTGTGGCAGTGAATGGGTTTATGTCCTTCATTGTCAGCTTTTCGGTCACTTTTTCAAATGTGGAATGCTCTTTCACCATAAAGTAGGTCACAGCTGTCATTGCAAACAGTACACCAGCCTGTGCATAGAAGGAGTAGTACAGGTTTATGTCACCGATAAGACCGCCCACCAGGAAGCCGAATGCGCCGCCGATACCCATCATGGATGAGTAGATTACCAGCAGACTGTTTCTGTCTTCAGCCGGTGCGTCCAGCGCAGCTATGTATGCCATACTGTTTACCTGTACGCTGGCCAGACCGATACCGCCGATAAATCTGCCCAGTACTACCAGATGCCAGCTGGTGGCCATGGAAAAGATAATGGCAGACACGCCGTAGCCCAGAAAACCGAAGGCAGTGGCCTTTGCATAGCCTATTCTGTCACCAACCTTACCCCACAGGGCACTTACCAGAAACTGGCCCAGTGCCATGGCTGCAAATGCAAAACCGAACATACTGTTGGAACAGTTTATCATTTGCAGGAATGCAGGTGTTACAGGGTGTACAAAGTTTGATACAAAAGTATATAAAAAGTAAATAACAAAAAACAAAGTAAGCTTGTATTTAGCTATCAGTTTCATTTTTTCTCCTCTTTTCTCCGTTATTCTCTTAACTTTTATATTTTACACCTAAAACTCACTGTTTACAACATAATTTTATGTAAAATTGATTCCGGATAAGAGTAGATTTTCCCCTTTTTATCCGGATAAAAACCTATCTTTTCCATATCTTGACAATAAGTGCAAATTTTCAGCAAAAGGCAACTGTCTTTTTGAATAAATCGTACAATTTTTATCTAAAACGCTCTTTGCCCCTTGAAAAAGTTTATAAATAAGGTATCATATAATTAGGTAATTATGCAGAATAGATAATAATATATCGTTTATATTATATGGTCTGTGCTGCTTTTATCATTGAGAAAAACAAAACATAGAAAAGTAAGAGGTAAATGAAATGAATATTCATGGCAAGGATATCAAACTGTTTGCAGCAAACTCTAACAAACCACTGGCCGAAAAAATTGCAGCACAGCTGGGTCTGCCACTGAGCAAATGTGAAGTTGGCACATTCTCCGACGGTGAAATCACAGTTTCCATCGGCGAAACAGTTCGCGGCAGCGACGTTTTCATTGTTCAGTCTACATGCACACCTGTAAATAACAACCTGATGGAACTGCTGATTATGATTGACGCAATGAAACGCGCATCTGCAGGCCGTATCACAGCTGTTATCCCATATTTCGGCTATGCACGCCAGGACAGAAAGAGCAAATCCCGTGACCCTATCAGTGCAAAACTGGTTGCTGACCTTATCACAGCAGCAGGCGCTGACAGAGTTCTGACAATGGACCTGCACGCAGCACAGATTCAGGGCTTCTTCAACATCCCTCTGGACCACCTGGAAGGTATGCCTATCCTGTCCAAATACATCGAAAGAAAAGAACTGGAAGACCTGGTTATCGTTTCCCCTGACCTGGGCAGCGTAAACAGAGCCAGAAAAATTGCCAACAGACTGGATGTGCCGATTGCTATTATCGACAAACGCCGTCCAAAACCAAATGTTTCTGAAATTATGAACATCATCGGCGACATCAAAGACAAAAACCTGCTGATTATTGACGACATCATCGATACAGCCGGTACACTGTGCAACGCAGCAAACGCACTGAAAGAACGCGGTGCAAAATCTGTAAGAGCTTGTGCTACACACGGCATCCTGTCCGGTCCTGCAGTTGAAAGAATCGAAGCCAGCGCACTGGAAGAACTGATTCTGCTGGACACAATCCCACTGGCAGACGAAAAGAAACTGGACAAAATCAAAGTGGAAACAGTTGCTCCTATCTTTGCACAGGCTATCCAGAGAATTTACGCAGACCAGAGTGTTTCCACACTGTTTAACCTGTAATACACTATGTTTTTGAAAAATACACAAGGCAGCGATTTTCTTATAGTGGGGCTGGGTAATCCCGGCTCCGCTTATGACAATACGCGCCACAATATAGGCTTTGCCGCTGTTGACTATATCTGTGAAAAAACAGGTACAAAAACCGACAAGGCCAAATTCACAGCGCTGTACGGCGTGTGGAAGTACAAGGATAAAAAGGCAATAATACTGAAACCGCAGACATACATGAACCTGTCCGGCGATGCAGTGGGGCAGGCGGCCAGATTTTTCAAAATCCCGCCTGAAAATGTGATAGTGATTTATGATGATGTGTCCATGGCGGTGGGCAAAATGCGAATCCGCACCAAAGGCTCTGCCGGCGGACATAACGGTATAAAAAGTATTATCAGCCATATAGGCGATGCGTTCCCCCGCATAAAGCTGGGAGTTGGAGAAAAGCCTCATCCGGAGTATGACCTGGCCGACTGGGTGCTGGGCAAATTTTCAGATGCTGACAGAAAAACACTGTCAGATAAATTTGAAAGCGCATACCGGTCAGTCCAGCTGATTATGGACGGCCAGACCGATAAAGCCATGAATTTATATAACAGATAATCACAGCCGTGAGATACCCTCCCCCGAGGATATTTCACGGCATATCTTGCTGTCTGTCACAGGCAGCAGAATGGGAAAGTAATATGAGAGAATCAAAATCATCTAAAATAATGCTGGCAGCTGCCATGGCCATATTCGGCACAATCGGAATTTTCCGAAAATATATACCGCTGCCTTCAGGGGTGCTGGCCATGTCCCGCGGTTTTATCGGCGCACTGTTCCTGTTTATACTTGTAAAACTGGGCGGCGGCCGTATTTCCCGCCGGGCGGTGAAAAACAATGCTGTGGCGCTGATAGCCTCCGGCACAGTGCTGGGCATCAACTGGATACTGCTGTTTGAAGCATATCGCCACACTTCTGTGGCCACTGCTACTCTGGCCTATTATATGGCGCCTGTAATTGTTATCCTGGTTTCACCTGTGCTGTTCGGTGAAAAACTGACAGTGAGAAAAATCACCTGCGTGGTGTTGGCAGTGCTGGGTATGGTGCTGGTTTCCGGTGTGTTTACTCCCGGCGGTCAGGTGCAGACAAAGGGAATTCTGCTGGGTCTGTGCGCCGCTGTTTTCTATGCACTGGTTATGATATTTAATAAGTCCATTTACAAAATTTCTGCCTATGACAAAACAATAGTCCAGCTGTTGGTGGCGGCGGTGGTGCTGCTGCCTTACACATTGCTGACAGGGGAAATGGCATCTTTACAGTTCACCGGTTTGTCTGCTGTAATGCTGGTGGTTGTGGGCGTTGTCCACACCGGCGTGGCATACCGGCTGTATTTCGGCGCCATGGGTGAGGTAAAGGCCACCACAACTGCGCTTTACAGCTATATCGACCCTGCTCTGGCGGTTGTGTTGTCTGCTACAGTTCTGGGAGATGCCATGGGTCTGGCAGAAATACTGGGTGCGGTGCTGGTGCTGGGGGCCACAATGGCCAGCGAGTTCACACCTGCAAAGAAAAACAGATATTTCTGACAATTAAGACATCAATAATGCAATAAAATATATACAAAGCAAAATCTTGAGTTAAAGAGGATATAAAATGCTTTTAAAAGAAATTATCCGCACTGCTGAATTCTCCAGACTGATGGAGGAAGTAAACAGCTACCGACAGCCTATAGCTCTTTTCGGTCTGTCCCGCACTGCCCGTGCCGCCTTTATTGCGGCTGTGGCCCAGGTGACCGGCCGCCATGTATTGGTGCTGACAAAGGACGAGCGCACCACCAGCCGTATGGTGGACGATGTGTCCTTTTTCACTGATGGCGCCCAGGCTTTCTCCACCCGTGACCTTACCTTGCGCCCGCTGGAAAGCTTTTCCCGTGAATACGAATACCGCAGAATAAAGACGCTGGGCAACCTGGTTGGCGGCAGAGCCAAAATAGTTATCAGTCCAGTGGACGCTGCAATGATGTATACCATGCCAAGGGAAAAATTCCTGGCCAATACACTGACTATAAAAGACACTGATATTGTCAACCGTGACAGTCTGGTGCAAAGCCTGGTGAATGCCGGCTATATCCGCCGTGAAATGGTGGAAGGTGCCGGTCAGTTTGCTGTGCGCGGTGATATTATCGACCTGTACACCCCTGATATGACAGCCCCTGTCCGTATCGAACTGTGGGGTGATGAAATAGACCGTATCAATACCTTTGATATCGAAACCCAGCGCCGACGGGAGCAGATTAAAAAAGTGCACATATCTCCTGTAAAGGAAGTGCTGTTCACCGACTGTGACGATGCCCTGCAGGCAATTCACACATTCAGAAAAACTCTCACCACAAAGCAGAGAGAAAATTTTGACATCGCCAGCGAAAAAGAGGTTATCACTCTGGAAAACGGTATGATGCCGCGGTCAATGGACAAATATATTTCCATCTGTTATGAAAACAAAGCCACACTTTTTGATTATCTGGACAATCCTGTGATTTTCCTTGATGACTGGAGTGCGGTAAAGGAAAGCTACGCCAATATTATCTGGCAGAACAATCAGGATATAGAAAGTCTGCTGACTGAAAAGATAATCGCCAAAGGTATGGAAGAATTCTATGCCCCACAGCCTTACCTGATTTCACAGTTTAAAAACAACGCCACCATTGTGGCGGAAGATTTTGTCCGCACCACTGCAGATTTTGCCCTGTCACAGATTATCTCCGTGTCCTGCCACGCCACTGCCGGATGGGGCGGTGAATACAAGGTGCTGGCGGAAGATATTACAAATATGACCGGCCAGGGCTACAAGGTGGTTATCCTTGCAGGTACGCCAAAATCTGCCCAGACTCTGGCAGGGGATTTGCAGGATATGGGCTTTGACGCCATCTATATCGAAAAAGACACCCTGCTGAAACCGGGCGCTGTGGCCGTGGCTGCCGGCAGAACCCATCAGGGCTTTGAACTGCCGCTGCAGAAGCTGTGCCTTATCACAGGTCACAAACGGAATGTTCTGCCACAGAAACCAAAGAAAAAAGACAAAAATGCCCTTACCTCCATCGACCAGATTTCCAAAGGTGACTATGTTGTTCACCAGAACTACGGCATTGGTGTTTATGACGGCATCCACAATGTAAGTATGCAGGGCGTAACAAAAGATTATCTGCTGATTAAATTTGCCGGCAAGGACAGTTTGTATGTTCCTGTAACCCAGCTGGACCTTATCAGCCGCTACACTTATGCCAAAGACGACGAGAAAGTAACACTGTCCAAGCTGGGCGGTGAAAGCTGGAACAGAACAAAGCAGAAAGCGCGAAAAGCCACTCAGGAAATGGCCAAAGAACTTATTCAGCTGTATGCGCGGCGTGAAAAGGCAAAGGGCTTTGCCCACGACCCTGACACAGAATGGCAGCGTGACTTTGAGTCCCGATTTATTTACGAAGAAACAGAAGACCAGCTGAAATCCATTGCCGAAATCAAACGCGATATGGAATCCGGCTATCCTATGGAACGTCTACTGTGCGGTGATGTTGGCGTAGGCAAAACAGAAGTTGCCCTCCGTGCTGCTTTCAAAGCAGTTATGAGCGGAAAACAGGTGGCTGTGCTGGTGCCTACCACCGTGCTTGCCTGGCAACATTACAATACTTTTATCCAGCGTATGGAAAGTTTCCCTGTGAATATCCAGCTGCTGTCCCGCTTCCGTTCACCGAAACAGCGCCAGGCCACCATCCGAGATATAAATGACGGCGTGGCTGATATTGTTATCGGCACTCACGCGCTGATACAGAAAAGTGTAAAATTCAAACGCCTCGGTCTGGTTATCATCGACGAAGAACAGCGTTTCGGTGTTGCCCACAAAGAAAAACTGGTGGAAGGCTTCACCGGTGTGGATGTGCTCACACTTTCAGCCACACCTATCCCCCGTACACTGTCCATGGCGCTCAACGGCATCCGCGATATGTCCACCATTGAACAGCCACCGGTGGACAGAATCCCTATCGAAACCTATGTAAGTGAATATAACGAAAGCATTATTGCGGCTGCACTCAACAGGGAACTGAACCGCGGAGGCCAGTGCTACTATCTCCACAACCGTGTGGAAACCATTGACCTGTGTGTCCAGCGCGTGCAGAAAATGGCACCGGAGGCCCGTATCGGCGTTGCCCACGGCAAAATGGACGAAGCCAGCCTGTCTGCAGTATGGCAGCAGCTGATGAACGGCGAAATCGATATTCTGGTGTGTACCACCATTATTGAAACAGGTATTGACGTTTCCAACGCCAACACCCTTGTTATTGAAGATGCAGACTATATGGGCCTGGCACAGCTGTATCAGATACGCGGCCGCGTAGGCCGTTCCACCCGCAAAGCCTATGCCTACTTCACTTTCAGAAAAGACAAAGTTTTGAATGAAATTGCGGTAAAGCGTCTCAACGCAATCAAAGAGTTCACCAGTTTTGGCTCGGGCTTTAAAATCGCCATGCGCGACTTGCAGATTCGTGGCGCAGGCAGTATTCTGGGCAAAACCCAGTCCGGATTTATGATGAGCATCGGCTATGATTTGTATATCAAACTGCTGAACCAGGCCATCGCCATCGAAAAAGGGGAAACAGTGAAAACAGAAAAATCTGACTGTGTCATCGATATTTCTGTGGATGCATTCATTCCTGACAGCTTTATCACATCAACTGCCAACAGGATAGAAGCGTATAAGCGTATCGCCTCTCTGGAAACAGAGGATGATGTTTCTGACCTGATTGACGAACTGGTGGACCGCTACGGCGATGTGCCGGACAGCGTAATGGGTCTGGTGGATATATCCCTGCTGCGTGTGCTGGCTGCATCACTGGGTATTACCGAAATTGTCCAGCGCAAGGACAATATTATATTCTATGGCAGCAGATATGGCGAAATAGATATGATGAAATTCCTGAAAGATGTGCCGTACAAAATCGGTATCAATTCCACCGATAAACCGTATATTTCAGCCCGGATACCATCCGGCAAACCACCGCTGCAGGTTATGAATGATGTACTGCATATACTGAAAGAATGTAAAGCGGAATAATATAAAGCAAAAAAGCTGCGGTTTAATCGCAGCTTTTACTTTTATCTGTTTATTATTTCTTTTTTGCTCTGGAGATGATTCTTGCTCTTTCAGCGTGGTCCAGAATAGCTTTTCTGATACGCAGACTCTTTGGTGTTACTTCCACCAGTTCGTCAGGTGCCAGGAATTCCAGACATTCTTCCAGACTCATCTTTTTAGGTGGGATAAGACGGAGAGCATCGTCAGAACCAGATGCACGTGTGTTTGTCAGGTGCTTTGTTTTACATACATTTACTGTCAGGTCGTCAGATTTTGGACTGTAACCTACAACCATGCCTGCGTATACAGGTACGCCTGCTTCGATAAACAGCACGCCTCTTTCCTGTGCGTTGTACAGACCATAAGTGATGGATGTGCCTGTTTCAAATGCAACCAGAGAACCTGTGTTTCTTGTAGGCAGTTCGCCTGTGTAATCTTTGTAACCGTCAAAGATTGTGTTCATTACGCCGCTGCCTTTTGTATCTGTCAGAAATTCACTTCTGTAACCGAACAGACCACGGGACGGAATTTTCATTTCAATTCTCATTCTGTTTTCGCCCTGTGGTGTCATATTTACCAGTTCAGCTTTGCGGCTGGACAGTTTTTCGATTACGCTGCCCTGGAATTCTGTTGGCACATCGATAACCACATGTTCAAATGGTTCCAGTTTTCTGCCGTCTTCTTCTTTCATCAGAACCCTTGGTGGTGAAACCTGGAATTCATAGCCTTCTCTTCTCATATTTTCAATGAGGATGGACAGATGCATTTCGCCACGGCCCATTACTTTGAAGCTTTCGCTGCTTGTGGAGTCTTCCACTCTCAGTGCCACGTCTTTCAGCAGTTCTCTCTGCAGTCTTTCGCGAATCTGGCGGCTTGTTACGAATTTACCTTCTTTGCCTGCAAATGGTGAATCGTTTACAGCAAATGTCATTTCAACTGTAGGGTCATCGATTGCTACAAATGGCAGAGGCTGTACACAGTCAGGTGAACAGATTGTGTTGCCGATTGTTACATCTTCCAGACCGGAAACAATCACAATGTCACCGCTGCTGGCTGTTTCTACTGCCACTCTGTTTGTGCCTTCAAAAGCATACAGAGCTGTGATTTTGCCGCGGCGGCGTACAGTTTCGTCGTGCCAGTCGCATACTACAACTTCCTGACCAACTTTTACGCTGCCTTTTTCGATACGGCCGATAGCTGTACGGCCTACGAAGGAGTTGTAGTCAATGTTGGAAACCAGCATTGCAAAGGATTCTTCAGGCTGTACTTCAGGGCCAGGGATATAGTCCAGTACTGTGTCGAAAATAGGTTTGAAGTCTGTACCGCGTACTTCAGGTGAATAGTTTGCGATACCTTCGCGGCCGGAGCAGAACAGCATTGGGCTGTCCAGCTGTTCGTCTGTAGCGCCCAGGTCCATAAGCAGCAGCAGGATTTCGTCAATGATTTCCTTGATGCGTGCGTCAGGACGGTCGATTTTGTTTACGATGATTACGATTGACAGGTTCTGTGCCAGAGCTTTTTCCAGAACGAAACGGGTCTGTGGCATTGGGCCTTCTGCAGCGTCAACCAGCAGCAGTACGCCGTCAACCATTTTCAGTACACGTTCAACTTCGCCGCCGAAGTCGGCGTGGCCAGGAGTGTCAACAATATTTACTTTAACACCGTTGTAGGTGAAAGAAGCGTTTTTAGCCAGAATGGTGATACCTCTTTCTCTTTCGATATCGCCGGAGTCCATTACTCGGTCGTTTACCACCTGGTTTTCTCTGAATGTACCGCTCTGCTTCAGCATACCGTCAACCAGAGTAGTTTTACCGTGGTCAACGTGAGCGATAATAGCTATATTTCTTAAATCTTCTCTTCTCATATAACCTCCACTATACTAAAAAGAACACTATTTCAAAACATTTACACTTTATAATACTACTATTTGCGCATATAATCAAGATATTTTCGTTCAAAACAGAGAATTTTTTGTGGTTTTATGGTGAAAATGCTAAAATCATCGTCCCGAAAGTTTATTTTATAAAAAATTAACATTTTTATACTGCAACAATAAAAATCTGTTAATATTTGAAAGGTAGAATGAAAGAAGCGGATATTTTGGACAGCTACACAAATATTGCAGATATATTATTTATAATATATTTTGCATTTGCATTACAGATATGCTATAATTAATTAGTTAAATTATAAGTATTATGGAGAGGTGTGTAATTTTGAGAATTCTGGGTATTGACCCGGGCTATGCCATAGTGGGTTATGGCGTGCTGGAATATGAAAAAAATAAATTCTGGCCGGTGGAATACGGTGCCATCACCACCCAGGCTCACACCGACTTTCAGGAAAGGCTGAAAGAGGTTTTTACCAGCGTGGACGAGGTTATGAAACGCACACAGCCGGAAGCACTGGCTATTGAAAAGCTGTTTTTCACCACCAATCAGAAAACTGTTATTCAGGTGGCTCAGGCCCGCGGCGTTATACTGCTGGCGGCATCAATCAACGGCATACCGGTGTACGAATACACACCGCTGCAGATAAAACAGTCGGTTACCGGTTACGGCAAAGCCATTAAAACACAGGTGCAGGATATGACCAAGCGAATTCTCCGTCTGGAAAAAGTGCCTAAACCCGACGACACTGCCGACCGGCTGGCGGTGGCGATCTGTCACGGTTACTCATACCGCTCCAAATTATTTACACAGATAGGAAAAACATTATGATATACAGTCTTACAGGTATTTTACAGGAAAAAACACCGGATACGGTGGTTATAGATGTACAGGGCGTTGGTTTTGTGCTGGCTGTTCCGTCCATAGTGCGGGGTGTGCTGCCGGATGTAGGTCAGAAATGCACTCTGTACACCTATCTTTCAGTAAAGGAAGATGCCCTGGATCTGTACGGCTTTGCCGACAGGGCAGAACAGAAAACCTTTAAAACCCTTATTTCCGTTTCCGGAGTAGGCCCTAAAGCTGGCCTTGCCATTCTGTCGGTGCTTTCGCCGCAGAAAATCGCCCTGGCAGTGACCACAGGCGATTACAAAGCTTTCACAGCGGCCAACGGCGTAGGTCCTAAAGTGGCACAGAGAATAGTGCTGGAACTGAAGGGCAAATTTTCCAATGATTCCATTGCTGGTGTGGAAATGTCCGGCGTGAGCGCAGTGGTACAGTCTGCAGGCGCAGTCAGCCAGGCTATCAGCGCACTTGTGGCACTGGGCTACAATCAGAGCCAGGCGGCGCTGGCAGTTTCCAAACTGGACGGCACACAGGATGTGCAGACACTTATCAAACAGGCGCTTAAACTGATTGCAGGAGGTAAACTTTAATGAATGTTATCGGCTTTCAGGATGCTGACAGGCTGGTCAGCACCCGTGCAATGCAGGAAGACAATGAAAATGAAAACTCCCTGCGACCGAAATCATTAAGCGAATATATCGGTCAGGAAAAACTGAAGGACAATCTGGAGATATATCTCCAGGCTGCAAAAATGCGCGGCGAGGCTCTGGACCACACACTGCTGTATGGCCCTCCCGGCCTTGGTAAAACCACACTGGCCGGGGTAATAGCCAATGAAATGGGTGTAAATATCCGTGTTACCAGTGGCCCTGCCATTGAAAAACCGGGCGACCTGGCAGCCCTGCTGACAAACCTTGAGGACGGTGATGTGCTGTTTATTGACGAAATTCACCGTATGTCCCGTCAGGTAGAGGAAGTTCTATATCCTGCCCTGGAAGACTTTGCCCTGGATATTATCATCGGCAAAGGCCCGTCAGCACAGTCTATCAGAATCAACCTGCCACAGTTCACCCTTATCGGTGCAACCACCCGTGCAGGCCAGATTTCATCACCTCTCCGTGACCGTTTCGGCGTACAGCTGAAGCTGGAGATGTACAGCCACGAAGAACTGGCAAAAATCATTATGCGTTCCGCCGGTATTCTGGGCATTGACTGCACCCACGACGGCGCAATTGCCTTGGCAAAATGCTCCCGCGGTACACCTCGTGTGGCCAATCGCCTGCTGCGCCGTGTAAGAGATTTTGCACAGATTAAAGGCAATGGCGTTATTGACTACGATATAGCCATGGCCTCACTGCAGAGAATGGAAATCGACTCTCTGGGGCTGGACAATCTGGACCGCACACTGATGCGTGCCATCATCAATATGTATTCCGGCGGACCTGTAGGTCTGGAAACACTGGCAGCGGCCATCGGTGAAGAAGCCATCACCCTGGAAGATGTGTGCGAACCATACCTGATGCAGCTGGGGTTCCTTTCCCGCACACCACGCGGCAGAATAGTGACAAACCTGGCGTATCAGCATCTTAATATAAAAAATCCCAATGCTCCTGACAGCGGCATAGTGCAGCAGAGTCTGGAGGATTTGTAAAAAATAAAAGCCTCCCTTGTTAAAGGGAGATGTCACAGAGAAGCGGTGGCAATTGCCAATCTCTTGCGAGATTGGTTGGCACTTTGTGCGACAAAGTGCCCAAAACGTGGGGCGTTGCGACTCGCCCCACACCCCTAACGCGGAATATGTACATAACTGCCTTAAATATACAGCGCTACTGCGTGCATTCCGCACGCAACGCACATCAATGTTGTTCAAACCGCCGGCAAGTACATATTGATTATCAGGAGGGCACTGCATCCCTCCTTACACCACCCCGCAGATTTAATTAAAACAATATAAACACAAAATAATATATTTTCACTTTAAGGAGAAAAACTATGGGCAGACTTTTTGGTACAGACGGCGTTCGCGGCGTAGCAGGCAGCGAACTGACACCTGAACTGGCAATCAATATAGGCCGTGCAGCAGCACAGGTTCTCACTGGCAAAACAAACCATAAACCTACAGTCCTCATCGGCAAAGACACCCGTATTTCCGGCGATATGCTGGAAACAGCGCTGGCAGCAGGCCTGTGCAGCGTAGGTGCTGATGTTCAGCTGGCAGGCGTTGTGCCTACACCGGCCATCGCTTATCTGGTTAAAAAATACGGCTGTGATGCAGGCGTTGTAATCTCTGCATCCCACAACCCAATGGAATTCAACGGCATTAAAATCTTCTCAGGCGAAGGCTACAAACTGCCTGACGATGTGGAAAATGAAATCGAAGCACTTATCCTGGATACACCTGAAAAACTGGTGAATGTTACAGGCGGCGACATGGGCACAGTAAGCAGAATTGATACTGCTGTAAGAGACTATGTGGACCATATCAAAACAGCCTGCACACAGGACCTGTCCGGCATGAAAGTTGTGTTTGACTGTGCAAACGGCGCTTCTGCTGCCACAGCACCACTGCTGTTTGGCGAACTGGGCATCGACTGCACATTTATCGGCACAGAGCCTGACGGCACAAACATCAACGCCGGATGCGGTTCCACACATATGGAAAAACTGACAGAAATGGTTAAAAACGGCGACTACGACTGCGGTATCGCTTTTGACGGCGACGCTGACAGATGTCTGGCTGTTGACGAAAAAGGCGACCTGATTGATGGTGACAAAATCATCGCTATCCTTGGCACACGTATGAAATGGGAAGGCAAACTGGCAAAAGATACAGCTGTTGCCACAGTAATGTCCAACCTGGGCTTTATGAACCACATGAAAAAGAGAGAAATCAACGTGGCTGTTACAGCAGTTGGCGACAGATATGTTCTGGAAGAAATGCTGGCCAAAGGTTATAACCTGGGCGGTGAACAGTCCGGTCATGTTATTCTCACAGACTTTGCCACAACAGGTGACGGTCAGCTGACAGCTGTAAGCCTGCTGAACTACTTTGCAAAAGAAACAGACAAAAAAGCTTCCGGCTTCAACGGCTGCTTCTCCAAATACCCACAGGTTCTCATCAATGTGAAAACAACAAACGAAGGCAAAGCAAAATATAAAACAGACGAATATATCGAAGGTTTTATCGAATCCAAACAGCAGCAGCTGATGGGCACAGGCCGTGTTCTGGTTCGCCTGTCCGGTACAGAACCTCTCATCCGTGTAATGGTTGAAGGTCAGGATATGGATGTTATCACAAAGGTAGCAGAAGAAATCGCAGACAAAATCAGAGAACGTCTGGCAAAATAATCACAGAAATATCACTACATATTACTAAAATTGACAGATAAAGGACTTTATAATGAGAGCAGACAATAAATGGCAGGATTACAGACTGCTGGATGCCACTGACGGCTACCGTCTGGAAAGCTGGGGCGGCGTTATTCTGGTGCGCCCTGACCCTCAGGTTGTGTGGAAATTTGACAAACGCAGCCCTATGTGGGACAAAGCTCACGCCGTGTATCATCGTTCCACAAAAGGCGGCGGACAGTGGGAATACCGCAAAAAATTCCCGGCAGAATGGAATATCGGCTATGATAATATGACATTCAAGGTTACTCCTACCGGTTTCAAACACACCGGTATTTTCCCTGAACAGGCCACAAACTGGGACGAATATGCCCGTATGATTGCCAAAGAGGGCAGGGAACTGAATATACTCAACCTTTTCGGCTACACAGGCGGTGCTACACTGGCCTGTGCCGCAGCCGGTGCAAAGGTTTGCCATGTGGACGCATCCAAAGGCGTGGTTGCATGGGGCAAAGAAAATGCACAGCTGTCCGGACTGGCCGACAGACCTATCCGCTGGATAGTGGACGACTGTATCAAATTTGTACAGCGAGAAATCCGCCGCGGCAACAAATACGACGGCATTATCATGGACCCGCCAAGCTACGGCCGCGGTCCTAATGGCGAAGTGTGGAAACTGGAAGACAATATTTTCCAGCTCTTACAGCTTTGTGTTCAGATTCTTTCTGACGACCCTCTCTTTGTAGCCGTAAACAGCTACACCACCGGCGTGTCCCCGAGCGTAATGGAATATATGCTGGATGTGCTTATGAGAGACAAATATAAAGGCCATGTTTCCGCCCAGGAAATCGGTCTTAAAGTAGAATCTACCGGCATGGCTCTGCCATGCGGCAGTACAGCATTCTGGAAAAAAGAAGGTCATGAATAATATGAGCATTATGTTAAATGCAGAAAATGTCTGGTTCCGCTATTCACAGGAAGGGGACTGGGCACTGAAAGATATTTCCCTGCAGGTTGAAAAAGGTGAGTTTGTGGCGGTGCTGGGCTCCAATGGTTGCGGCAAATCCACACTGGCAAAGCTGTTTAATGCCATTCTCCTGCCTGAAAAGGGCGATATTATTGTGGAAGGAATCAATACAAAGGAAGAGGAAAAACTGCTGGATATCCGCCAGAAAGTGGGTATGGTTTTTCAGAATCCTGACAATCAGATTGTTGCCACTGTAGTAGAGGAAGATGTGGCTTTTGCTCTGGAAAATATGGGGGTTCCGCCACGGGAAATCCGCACCAGAATTGATGAAGCCATGCAGTCCGCCGGCATCTATAAGCACAGGGAAAAAGGCCCTCACCAGCTGTCCGGCGGTCAGAAACAGCGTGTGGCTATTGCAGGCATTATTGCCATGCGACCTGACTGTATCGTTCTGGACGAACCTACAGCTATGCTTGACCCTTACGGCCGCGAAGCTGTAATCAACACAGTAAAAAAACTGAACAAAGAGTACGGCATCACTGTGGTGCTGATTACCCACTATATGACAGAAGCTGCCCAGGCTGACCGTATCGTTGTAATGACCAAGGGCAAAATAGAGAAAATGGGAACACCGAAAGAAATTTTTTCCCAGGTGGAATACATGCAGTCACTGGCACTGGATGTGCCACAGACCAGCGCCCTTGCTTATGAAATCAACAAACACGGTTTCAATCTGTCCACCGAGGCTATTTCCATCGATGAATGTGCCGCACAGCTTTATAAATTTCTGGAGGAGTAAATTATGTCAATATTAAAAGTTGAAAATCTCTCCTACACATACAACGAGGGTATGCCGGGTGCCACAAAAGCACTGGACAACATCAACCTGGAAATCGAACCGGGCACTTTTGTAGGTGTTATCGGTCACACAGGCTGTGGTAAAAGTACACTTATCAGCCATTTCAACGGCCTGACCAAGCCGCAGTCCGGCAGAATCCTGCTGGACGGCAGAGACATCTGGAAAGATTACGACGATATCCGTCAGGTGCGCTTCAGTGTAGGTCTGGTTTTCCAGTATCCGGAATATCAGCTGTTTGAAGAAACCTGCTACAAAGATATAGCTTTTGGTCCTAAAAATATGGGGCTGAATGAAGAGGAAATCGACCGCCGAGTAAAAATGGCGGCAGAATTCTGTGGAGTTACAGAAAAAATGCTGGCAGGCTCACCTTTTGACCTGTCCGGCGGTCAGAAACGCCGTGTGGCTATTGCGGGTATCATCGCTATGATGCCTAAACTTCTGGTGCTGGACGAACCCTGTGCCGGCCTGGACCCTGAGGGCAGAGAACTGATTCTCTCCCAGGTGAAAAACTACCAGCAGACCACAGGCAGCACAGTTATTCTTGTTTCCCATTCCATGGAAGACATCGCCAACTATGCTGACATGGTGCTGGTTATGGAAAACGGTCAGGTGTATAATTATGACACCACCGAAAATGTTTTCGCTGATGCGGAAAATCTGGCGCGAATGGGTCTGGGTATTCCCGATATAACAAAGGTTTTTCTGAAACTGAAGGAAATGGGTGTGGATGTGGGCACCGATGTGTACACCATACCTTATGCAGTGAAATCGCTGCTTAAATACAAAGAGGCAAAGAGGGGTGAGAAAAATGCTTAAAGACATTACCATTGGTCAGCATTTTCCAGGCAAAAGTCCGGTACACAACCTTGATGCCAGACTGAAAATAGTTATCACAGTGTTGTTTGTGATAGTCCGGTTTATGAGCACAAACTTCCCCGGCCTTATACTGTCCGGCGTGTTTGTATTGGCTATGTACAAACTCAGTGGAATTCCGCTGAAAATGCTGAAAAAAAGCATCAAACCGTTGATGCCTCTGATTGTGTTCACGGTTATTCTCAATCTGTTTTTTATCAAGGGTGAAACACCGCTGATAAAGCTGGGATTTGTGGAAATTTACCCTGAAGCAGTGATGTTTATTATAGTTATGATTTCCCGTATCCTGCTGCTTATCTGCGGCACATCACTGCTTACCTACACCACCAGCACCATCGCGCTGACTGATGGTCTGGAAGCGCTGATGAAACCTCTTAATAAAATCAATTTCCCTGTACATGAAATGGCCATGATGATGACCATTGCACTGCGCTTTATTCCTACATTGATTGAAGAAACAGAAAAGATTATGAACGCCCAGAAATCCCGCGGCGCTCTGTTGGACTCCGGCAGTTTTTCAGATAAAATCAAGGCTCTTGTACCTATTCTGGTGCCGCTGTTTATTTCTGCTTTCCGCCGTGCCGAAGAACTGGCCACCGCTATGGAATGCCGCTGTTACCACGGCGGTGAGGGCCGCACACGCCTGCGCCAGCTGAAAATAACCAATGACGACATCAGATATACAGCTGTATGCATGGTGACTTTTGCAGTTATCCTTTCCATGAAACTTTTCTTTACACGGGTGATTTAAGGTGAATGTACTTATAAAACTGGCCTATGATGGCACAGACTACTGCGGTTTTCAGATACAGGATGATGTGCCCACAGTGTTTGGAGTGTTTCAGGATGCTCTGGTGAAAATACTGGGCCACACCACTGATATAAAAGGCTGTTCCAGAACAGACAGCGGTGTTCATGCAAAGGAATTCTGCCTCAGCTTTAAAACTGAAAAGCAGCTGAATCTTCACCGCCTGCCCCTGGCACTGAATGCCAATCTTCCGGCAGACATCCGAGTGAAAGAAGCGCTGCAGGTTGAGGACGATTTCCACGCCCGTTATTCATCAAAAGGCAAAGAGTACACATACTATATACTCAACAGCCATATTGATGACCCTTTTACGAATAAATACTATTATAAAGTGGCCACACCACTTGATGCTGAACGGATGCACCGGGCAGCACAGCACTATGTGGGTACCCATGATTTCCGTTCGTTTATGGCGGCAAAATCAAAAATTACTGACTGTGTGCGCACAGTCTATTCTGCCCGTGTGGAAAGGGAAGGGAATATGATAAAGTTTATCGTGTCCGCTGACGGCTACCTGTACAATATGGTACGCATTATGGTGGGTACTCTGTTGGATGTGGGCAAAGGCATCACCACACCGGACCATGTGCAGCAGGTTATCGCCGCCACCGACAGGTTACGGGCCGGTGCCACAGTCCCACCTCAGGGCCTGTTTCTGACAAAAGTGTTTTATGATTTATAGTAGAAAAAACGCTGAAAGCGTTGTTACTTTTGAGACCAAAAGTAACCAAAAGTCCCGGGGGTAAGCGTAGCGCCAGAGCGGTTCGTCTGAAAGACGAAACACGAGTTAGTCCTTGCGAGTGTAGCGGGGCGACTCGCCCATGCCTTGCCGCGGTGACGCATGGCGGCATGATGGCTGCGCCATCACCGGCGTAAGCTACGCTTAACCCCAACGCGGAATATGTACATAACTGCCTTACATACTACAGCGCTACTGCACGCAATTCCGCGTGCACCGCGCACAAATGTTTATTATATTATCGGCAAATACATATTTATATAAGGCGGGCGTTGCACCCCGCCATTCCACCACCCCGCGTAGGGGACGATGCCCTCATCGTCCCGTATATGTATCAAAATAAAATGGCTGACCACAGCCCAAAGGATTTTTAATGAGTGAAAAAAGGATAAGCCGTAAAGAACTGGCAAAACAGAACAGAAAAAAGAATAAAAGACGCAAAAACCTGCGTACACTGATGATAGTTGCCATCACTGCGGTGCTGGTATATATCACCGGTATATATGGTGCGTCACTGGCTTATCTGGGCGATTTTGTGGCCAGCGGCATGACCTATCTGCAAATAGGCAAGGGTTTCCCTGTGGAGGATGATTTTTCCACCTTTCTTCAGGGCGGCAATATGGGCAGCGGCCTGGCTGTGCTGACACAGGACAGCTTTCTGGTGTACTCTCCCACCGGTAAAAATGTTTTCAGCTACAGCCATTCTATGCAGAACCCTGCCATGGATTCATCAGAAAACAGGGCGGTCATATATGAACGCAACCGGACATCTCTGAAAATAGCTAATAATCACAATATTCTTTTTCACAAGGAAATGTCAAACAGTATTATCCACGCAGATATTTCCGACTCCAACCGCGTAGCAGTTACCACCCGTTCCGACAGCTACAATGGAGAAGTGACTGTATACAACTACAATATGGAGGAGCGATTTGTGTGGTACTGTGCCCGGGGTTTCCCTGTGTACAGTGTGCTGTCTGACAGCGGCAGAACCATGGCTGTCTGCGCAGTGCAGACTGTAAACGGTCTGCTGCAAAGCGATATTTACGTTATAGATGCAGCCAAAGGCCGGGAAAAATTCACAGTTTCCGGCGGCGCATACCCGCATAAAATAATTTTTATTGATGATGACAATATGTTGGTAGCCTATTCTGACAGACTGGTTATCTACAACACACGGTCCGGTGAGATACGGGCCACATACCGGCCTGGCGTCGGCAGCCTGCTGGCTGTGGAAAACGCCTCGCCTTATATCGCCGCTACCTTTGGCGGCTATACCGGAGGCCAGACATCTTATACTGTTCTGCTGTCCCGGACTTTTGAAGAAAAATTAAAGCTTGAAATACCTGAAAGAGTAAAGGATTTGTCACTGTCACACTCCAGACTGTATATACTGGGAGAAGAAAATCTGTACGAATACGACTATGCTGCCACACTGCTGAACACTGTGTATACTGGCAGCCTTACTCACGGTCTGGTCACATGGAACGGTACAATCCTGATGGATTCCACTGCACTGACAAAGGTGGAAAAAACAAAAAGTAGGTGATAAACATGACAGATACAGCTATGATTATTGATATTATTTTTCTGGCTGTACTTTTGATAACTGCTATCCGTGCCTGGATAGACGGCTTTTTTACATCTGTAATCAGGCTTGCCGGCACATTGGGCAGCGTGTTTGCCGGGTGGTATGTTTCACAGAATTACACCGGCTATATATTCGAAAATTATCTCCGCCGGCCTCTCACAGAACGCGCTTACAACTTTCTTGTACAGGCCAGCCGGGACATAGATATAAAAACAGCTCTTTCATCAGTCATTGGTAACTGGCCCCAGGATTTTCTGGATACAGTGCTGGTAAAAGCTGAGGAAGTAATGGCACAGATTCTGGTGCCTACCATGGATTCTGCAGTTTACCTGGTGAATGAATTTATCGCACCTGTGGTTACAGCATGCCTGTCCATAGTGCTGTTTCTGGTGTGCTTTGCCGCCGTGCGTATAGTATGCTCACTGCTGGCTGGTATGTTTAAAACAGTGAACAAAGTACCTGTACTGGGTACAGCCAATCGTATGGCAGGTTTTGCCAGCGGTCTGGTAATCGGCTGTGTAAATATCATATTATTATCATTTTTACTCAGTATAATAGTGATTGTTACAGGGGACTCTCTCTCATTTCTCAATGCAGAGATTATCGCCGCAAGCCGCGTAATGGCGGTCACATCGGCGCTGAACCCCTTTTTACCATAAATTTGTTATAAGGAGATGATTTTATGCTTTGTGAAAGATGCAAAAAACGCCCCGCAATGATATACATCCAGTCCAATGAAGGCGGTCAGATGAAAAGTAAAGGTTACTGTCTGACCTGCGCTAAAGAGCTGGGCATAAAGCCTGTTGATGACATGATGAAAAAAATGGGCATTGATGAAAACGCCCTGAAAGCCATGGAAGAACAGATGGACAGCTTTATGAAAGACAATATGGATGAAAATGGTGATTTCAATTTCGCCAACCTCCTGGGCGGCATGGGTATGCCTGGTGAAGATTTTGAAAATGATTACGATGACGAATTTGAACAGGGCGGTTCATCCACCATTCCTTTCGGCAAAGATGATGCCAAAGAAGATAAAAAGGATAAAAAGAAAAAGAACAAGCGCAAATTCCTTGACCAGTACTGCGAAAACCTTACAAAAAAAGCCAACGAAGGCAAAATCGACAACATTATCGGCAGAAACAATGAAATCTACCGCACTATCCAGATTCTCTGCCGCCGTCAGAAAAACAACCCTTGCCTTATAGGTGAGGCCGGTGTAGGTAAAACTGCTATCGCAGAAGGCATCGCCTTGAAAATCAGCCGCGGAGAAGTACCGCAGAAGCTGAAAAACAAAGAAATTTACCTGGTGAATATGACAAACCTGGTGGCAGGCACACAGTTCCGCGGCCAGTTTGAAGCAAGGGTGAAAAGCCTGATTGGTGAAGTTAAGGAAAACGGCAATATCATTCTGTTTATTGACGAAATCCACACTATCACCGGTGCAGGCGATTCCGAAGGTGCAATGAATGCAGGCAACATCCTGAAACCTGCCCTTTCCCGTGGCGAAATTCAGGTTATAGGTGCTACCACATTCAATGAATACCGCAAATTCATCGAAAAAGATGCTGCTCTGGAGCGTCGCTTCCAGCCTGTAAAGGTGGAAGAGCCATCAATCAGCGATACTATTGATATTATCTCTGGTGTAAAACAGTATTACGAAGAATACCACCATGTACAGGTGCCGCAGAACATTGTGGACCTGACAGTGCGCATGAGTGAAAAATACATCACAGACCGTTTCCTGCCGGACAAAGCAATCGACCTGCTGGACGAAGCCTGTGCCTGCTGTAACCTGCGCCATACTGAAATCAGCGACTGGCTGATGAAGAAAGAAGAACTGGATGTACTGACCTCCACTCTGGAACAGCTGCAGAACGAATCCGCTCCTGATTATGAGCAGATTGCCCATGTACGCCGGAAGATGTTCGGCATAGAGGAAGAAGAAAAACAGCTCAGTGAAAAGGTGAAAAACATTGCTGTGGAAATCGATGATATCGCAAAGGTTATCCAACTGTGGACCGGTATCAGCGCTGTTAAAGTAAAGGAGAGCGAATTCAACAAAGTTGCAAATCTGGAAGCAAAACTGAAAGAACATATCAAAGGTCAGGACGAAGCTGTTTCCCTTGTGGCGAAAGCTATCAAGCGCAACCGCGCCGGTATTTCCGGCCGCAACCGCCCTGCCAGCTTCCTGTTTGTAGGCCCTACAGGTGTGGGTAAAACTGAGCTGGTCAAGCAGCTTGCCAGTCAGCTGTTCGATACAGTTGACCCGCTTATTCGTTTTGATATGTCTGAGTTTATGGAAAAACATGCAGTTTCCCGTCTGGTTGGCTCACCTCCTGGATATGTAGGCTATGACGAAGCCGGCCAGCTGACAGAAAAAGTGCGCAGAAAACCATACTCTGTGGTGCTGTTTGACGAAATCGAAAAAGCTCACCCTGATGTTATGAATATCCTGCTGCAAATTCTGGACGAAGGCAAAATCAACGATGCACAGGGCAGAACAGTAAACTTTGAAAATACTGTTATCGCCATGACATCAAACGCCGGCAGCAGTGACAAAGTAGGCCAGACAGGTTTTGGCGGAACAGTTGCCGATATGTCCAGAGAAAAGACTATGCGCGCTCTCAACAGTTTCCTCCGTCCTGAATTCCTGGCCCGTATTGACGAAATCGTGGTGTTTGACCCTCTGAATGAAGAAACACTTACTGATATTGCTGACCTGATGCTGACAGAGTATGTGAAACCAATGCAGCAGAAGGGTATCTCCCTCACATGGGATAAAGAGGTGCTGTCTCTTATCTGTAAAAAAGCTCAGGGTGGCAAATTCGGCGCCCGTGATATCCGCCGCGTTATCCGCAAGGAAATTGAGGACAAAATCGCTGAAATTATTGTGGAACAGCAGGCTGTTTCCACTGTCTATGTGTATACTGACGGTGAAGAAATTGCAGTTACTGCCAAATAATTGATATATTAATAAATGTATAGCTAAACAGGTCGGTTTTACCGGCCTGTTTTGTGTATTCTGCTGTTTATTGTAAAAAATAAAAAAAATCATACTGATTTTATTGAAAAATTCTTTGTTTGGTGGTAGAATAAAGTGAATACATATGAAACGCAGTACTTATTTTTATAAGTATTGCTGTTTCTCGTCATAAACAAGCGAATATTTATGCATAAAAATACCGTATTTATGCATAATACTTCAATTTAATTAATTTGTTTCGAAAGGCAAAAAGCTGAATGATAAATTCAATCAAAAAACTGTGGGATATGTTTACAACACTTTTAGTGTTGGTAGTAGTTGTGCTGGCGATACTTTTGGTGGGTATGCGCTTTGCAGGTTTTCAGGTGTTTACAGTTCTCTCAGGCTCGATGGAGCCTGCATACCACACAGGTTCTGTAATATATGTAAAGGAAGTTGATTACACCACCCTTCAGCCAGGGGATGTTATCACCTTTATGATAAGTGAAGATATGGTGGCTACCCACCGTATTGTAGGTGTTGTACCTGATGATGAGGACCCCTCAGTTCTCCGCTACCGCACCAAAGGTGATGCCAACGATGCCGAAGACGGCACACTGGTCCACTACAAAAATATAATCGGTTCTCCGGTGTTCACTATTCCTTATCTGGGGTATGTGGCCAGTTATATCCAGAACCCTCCCGGCTCTTACATAGCCATCGCCGGCGCAGCATTTATCCTTATGCTGTCCTTCCTGCCGGACCTTTTCGCCAAAGATGATGACGAAGAAGAAAAATCAGACAAAAAAGTTTTCAAAGCCTGATTCCCCCTCTCTCCAACGTAGGGGCGATTCACGAATCGCCCGGTTACAACCCCACGTAGGGGACGATGCCCATATCGTCCCGTTGACAAACATCGCGTAGGGGACGGGTTCCCCGTCCCGAATACCCTTTGTAGGGAATGGTCTTGACCGTTCCACAAAATCAATCCCACACCAATGGGACCCAAATTTGAATAAGAAATGTTTTGCATCGCCGCCCCGGTGAATGCGAACTGGAAAACCCGCATGGCTTTGCATGCCGCCCGCCGTAGTTCTGCGCCGTCCCGCAGGACGGAAAGCACTTCTCCACAGGGCACGCAGAACACGCAGACACAGGCGGGCGCACCATTCAATCTCATGGCAACGCTGTGCGAAATATTCTTAGAATAAAAATATATCTTATAGAAAGGAAAAACAAAAATGAAAAAAGCAAAAAAAGTGCTGGCATTATTCCTTGCAGCAGTAATGCTGGTATGCACAACAGTAGCAGCAACAGTTGCTTACCTGACATCACAGACTGAAATTGTGAACAATACATTCACAGTCGGTAATGTTGTAATCACACTTGACGAAGAAGATGTTGATAAAGACAAAGTGACAGCAGATAACAACACAGATCACAACAATGGTCAGCAGCGTGACCGTGCAAATGTGTATCATCTGATGCCTGGTAAGTCTTATGACAAAGATCCAACAGTATGGGTAGAGGCAAACAGTGAGAATTGTTATGTATATGTAAAAGTTGTAAACAATATTGCAGGTATTGAAGCAACTGATGCTACAACTATTGCACAGCAGATGGCGGCAAAAGGTTGGAAATCTCTTGGTGTAGAAAATGTTTACTACTATGAAAAAGTTGTTGAAAAATCAACAGAAGACCAGGGTCTTGTTGTATTTGAAAACTTCAAAATTACTGGTAGTATCACAAATACTGAACTTGCTAAATATGCAACTACAACAGATGCAGATGATACAAACTTCATTAAAGTAGAAGCTTATGCTGTTCAGGCAGAAGGATTTGACACAGCTACTGCTGCATGGGAAGCAGCATCTGCTACTTGGAAAATCTAAATGAAATAAATCCGAAAGGAGATAATTATTTATGAAAAAGAAATCAATTGCACTTCTTATGGCAGTAGTAATGTTGTTTGGTGTAACGGTTGGTGCAACTATCGCATGGCTGACATCAACTACTGGTACTGTAACTAATACATTTACAGTAGGTAACATTGAAATAACATTAGACGAAAGTCTTGTAGATAACTACGGTGAAAAATATCTCATATCAAATGCAGATGATACAAACAGAAACGGTGTTATTGAATCAACAGAAATTGCAGCTAAAGGTGAGGATTATGTAGAGACTCCCGCAGATCCAAACACAATGGCGAATGCAACACGTGTAATGGAAAATGACTACAAACTGATTCCAGGTCACACTTATATCAAAGACCCTACAGTACACGTATCTGCTGACAGTGAAGATTGTTTCGTATTTGTTAAGGTTGTTGATGATATTGCTAATATAGAAGCAGCAAAAACAATCGAAACACAGATGCTTGAAAAAGGCTGGGAAAAAGTTTCCGGTGAAGAAAATGTTTGGTATTGGACAGCCGATGCCGATGCTACAACAATAACAACTAAACCAGTTGCAGTAGAAGCTGGTACAAATATTGCAGTTTTCGATACTTTTACACTTACAGATGGTGCAGATGTTGCAGCTTATGAAAATAAAACAATTGTAATTAATGCATATGCAATCCAGGTTGATGGTCTTACAGATGCTACACCTGAAGATATTTGGGCAAACTTTTAATCTTGACAGGAGACTACAAAAATGAAAAAGAAATCAATAGCACTACTTATGGCAGTAGTAATGATCTTCGGTGCAGTTGGAGCTACTCTTGCTTGGTTAAAAGACAGTACTACAGAAGTAGTTAATACTTTTACATATGGCGATATTAACATAGAACTTGATGAAGCCGATTCAGATAATGATACAGATGATTCCGATGTAACAGTACCGGGTAGAGATAAAAATAATGAATATAAAATGCTTCCAGGTGCAACTATCGCTAAAGACCCAAAAGTTTGGGTAAAAGACGGAAGTGAAGCTTGCTGGCTGTTCGTTGAAATCACAAAATCAACATCACCAAACTTTGACGATTATATGACTTTTGAGATTGCCGATGGTTGGGATCTTGTTGAAACAAATGGTAATATATCTGTTTATTCTCGTTCCGTAGCATCTCTTGTAGAATCAACTGCAGATGAAAGTTTCGCTGTTCTTAAGAATGACCAGGTATCAGTAAAAGAAACTGTAACAAAAGCTGATTTTGAGGCACTTGATGCTGATAAGAATGGTACTGTAGAAAAAGATGAACTTCCAACCCTGACATTTAAAGCATACGCTGTACAGAGTGCAAATCTTAAATTAGCTGATGGCACAGGAGTAACTACAGCAGCACAGGCTTGGACACTTGCAAAATAATATTTTTTAAAAGGAGAAATCCACTATGAAAAAAGCTAAAAAAGCATTAGCACTTGTTCTTGTGTTTGCTCTTACAATCGCAGGTACAATTGGTGCTACAATCGCTTATCTGCAGGATACAGATAATGCAAAAAACACATTTACAGTAGGTAATGTAGATATCGTTCTTAATGAAGACGAAAGAAAACCGGATGGCACAGTAGAAGAATTTATTGATGATAAAATTCTTCTTCCTATCGTTGGTAGTGCACAGGGAGAAAAAGAAGAAGTAACAACACCTGAAGGTGTTACTACAAAAGTTCCAACAGCCGCAAACTGGCAGGATAAAATTGTTACAGTAACAAATAAAAACCTCAGTCAGGATGCGTGGATTCGCGTAGTATTTGCATTCCCAGCTGACATGGACGATGCACAGTCAGCAGCAGAAATGATGCTTCACTGGAATCACAATGGTGAAGAAGCTGTTGCATGGGACCGTGTTGACAATGGTGCAACAGTAACTCTCGATGGCAAAGTTTACAACCTGTACACATACACATACACAGAAGTTGTAGCACCAGGTGCAACAACAGAATCTGCTGCTATCACAGGTGTATATGTTGACAGCCGCGTTGATGCTGATGTTACATACAAAACAATCACTGTAGACGGTAAAGAAACAGAAGTTATCGATACAATCACTTACTCATTTGTAAACGGCCGTGGTGAAACAAAAACTGCAACTTTTACAGCTGACGAAGAAGGCAATGTAGTTGGTCCACAGATTTATGTAGTTGCCCAGGCAGTTCAGGCTGCAGGTTTTGACACATATGAAGCAGCATTTGATGCTACATTCGGTGACGCTACAACAGAAAAAGCTGACGAATGGTTCAAAAATGTTGAATAATTTCAATAAGCTCCATTATTAAAAGAATTAAACTAAGTAATTAAAGAGGTAAAACTATGAACAAAAAAAGATTAGTTGCTCTTATCATGGTTGTTGCTCTTGCTCTTACTACTCTCGTAGGCGGCACTCTGGCTTACTTCACAGACACAGATGATGCTACAAACACATTTGTAATGGGCAATGTAGAAATCGTTCTTGATGAAGCTAAAGTAGAATACAACCCTGAAGATTACACATGGACAGCTGACGAAGAAGCTGAACGTGTAGATACAAACACTTACGGCGGCGAAGAAGGTCTTCTTTATCCAGGTGCAGTTCTTCCAAAAGACCCAACAGTTCACAACACAGGTCTTAACGATGCATACATCCGTGTAAAAGTAACAATGAATCCATATCCACTTGGTCTTATTATGAATGAAAATTCAGGCACCTCAAGAGAAAACTTTGAAGCACTTGTAGATATTGATGAAGACAACTGGACATACGAATCAGAAGTAATGGAAAATGTTCTTGATCCTGAAACAGCAACATGGACAGTTACATACCGTTACAATGAAATTGTTAAAGCAGAAAATGATACAACACCACTGTTCACAACAGTGACAATTCCAACAGACCTGGAAAATATGTATGAATTCACAAATGTTCCGTTCGATATGGACATTCTTGCTGAAGCAATTCAGGCAGCTTCATTTGCAGATGCAAACGAAGCATGGACAGCATTTGATGCTGAATAATCCATATTAAATAAATACTATTTAATATAACTCACCTAAAGTATATCTTGCTATTCCATGGCAAGATATACCCAAGGCGCTGACATGGCACATTCAAAAGTTTGGCATTTTGGGTATGTCTTGCCAACAGAAACGGCAAATCTTGCGGCATATATGCGGCAAAGAAAGGTAAAGACACTTATGAAGAAGAAAACGAAGAAAAAAATATTTTCTTTGGCATTGGTGATATGCTGTCTGGCTGTGATGGCCATCAGCGGCACTATGGCGCATTATTCCGCCGACAATGTGACCACCAATGTAATCACCACAAATAAGATAGACATCGACCTGGTTGAAATGGCAGTAGATTCCGAAACCGGAGAGGAAGTGGCTTTTGTGGATGTGACAGGCGTGCTGCCGGGACAGACTGTCAGCAAAATCGCCCGTGTGAACAACACCGAGTTTGCACGGCCGGCCTGGGTACGCATCACAGTGGACAAGGACATCACTCTGGCTGAAGACAAGGAAGGCGAGATTGACCTGTCACTTATCCGCATCGATTTCAATCTTGACGACTGGACTGCCCGCACCGAAAACGGCGTGGTATGGTATTACTACAACAAACCGCTGGAGGTGGACGACACCACAGCACCGCTTTTTGAAAATGTGGAGTTCAGTGGAAAAATGGGCAATATTTATGAAAATGCCCAGGTGGTTATCACAGTAACTGCCCAGGCAGTACAGACAAAAAACAACGGCACATCTGCTTTCACAGCACTTGGTTGGCCGGAATTACAGTAAAGGAGGTAACAGAATATGAAAAAATTTAAAAGAGTAGTTTCATTCATACTGGCATTTGTTATGTCTGCATCTCTGTTTACCAACTGGCCTTTACACGCCTTTGCGGTGGATGGCACAGCCACAACACTGACCATCCCGGACGGTGCGACACTTACAAAATCAGAAACTTACACAGAATATGCATATATCGCTTCAGATGAGGTTCATGTGTATGTAAGTCATGAAAACGGCTCAGAAGGTATGATTTACACCGGTCTTGCCGGCGAAAAAATCGAACTTTCACAGACATTTACATACTCACTGGACGGTGTGGACACTGTGCTGTACTATTTCAGTGCTTATGATTTCGAAGGTACTGTATATGACATTCAGAACGCAGGTTATCGTTTCATTCCTGCAACTGATGTTACCTTCACAGCACCGGAAACAGAAGCTACACCAACCCCAGAAGTAACCCCTACTCCGGAAGCTACAGCTACTCCGGAGCCTGAGACAACCCCTGAAACAACTCCGGAAGTAACTCCTGCTCCAGAGGTTACCACTACTCCTACTCCTGAGGCAACTGCAACACCGGAACCTGAGGCTACACCGGAAACTTCACCTGAACCTGAAGCCACACCGGAAGCTACAGCCACTCCTACACCGGAAACCACAGGCATCACCCTCAGCGGCCTGCCTGAAACAGCTGCCACATCAGTTGATGTTCAGGGCAGAACTGCGGAAATCACCGTTAACCCGGTTATTCTCTATAAATCACTGGACAACGGCGCCGAAGGTGTTTCTATTGAGGTGGAAACCGACACCGAAATCCAGCTTGTGACACAATACACTTTCACAACTGACGCTGGCCGGCTGGTTTTCTATCGCTATGACTATTCCGGCGACAATGCTGACCTCAGCAGCGCAGCTCTTTCTGAAACCAGCGGATATGTGTTTATCCCTGCAGAAAGTATCTCAGTCGGTGAAACTCTTACAAATGAAGCAACAGGCGTTGCTGTTTCCGGCACACTGCCACGGGATGTTGCCCTGACAGTTACAGAAGAAACAGCCGAAACCGCTGGTCTGGGCAGTGATATTTTTGCTATCGGTGAAAATTCTCTGTTCTATGATGTGACTCTCTCTCAGAACGGTGCTGAATACCAGCCTGAAACAATCACAATCACTTTCCCTGAAGGCAAAATTCCTTTTGCACAGGGTGCATATTACAATGTTTACCATGTCCATGGTGAAACAGTTACTACCACAGGTCCTTACCTGTACAATGGCGGCGATATTTCCGCCACCTTCAACGGCCTGTCAGCGGTAGGTATCGCGGAAGATGCCACAGCAGTAGCGGAAACAACTACTACTGTTACAATAACCCATACTTCCACAGGCATAGCAGTTACAGGCAATAAAGAACAGCTTGCCCCTGTTACTACAATCACAGCGACTCGCGTTACTACTCCTCCGGCAGGTACAGAAGAT
The DNA here is from genome assembly GCA_017473015.1 of Oscillospiraceae bacterium. Taxonomy (GTDB): domain Bacteria; phylum Bacillota; class Clostridia; order Oscillospirales; family Ruminococcaceae; genus RGIG3102. The sequence goes on from JAFUNP010000007.1 coordinate 69,592, forward strand.
TACCTCATCTGGAACACTTCCGTTTTCTATGATGTTACTCTTACTGATACTGACGGTAATGAAGTAACTCCAGTTGACGGTGTGGATGTTACATTCCCTGCCACAGTAGTTCCTGCTGCTTTTGCCGAAGGTACTGACTATAATGCATATCATTTCAATAATGATGGTACAGTTGATGTAAACGGTACATACACATATGAAAGTGTATCTGATGCTATTACTATGCATTTCGAAAGCCTTTCAGTTGTAGGCGTTGCAAAGAAGACAGAAATTTCCTCAAGTGAAACAGCAACTGATATTATTGTTACTCCTAAAGAAAGCACAATAAAACTTTACGACAACCTCTATCTTGACCTGGTTTACGGTCAGGAAGTAGCTGTAGCTGCAGGTACTGATACCTTTGCAGTGGAAGAAAAGGTTGTTGTGACAGACGGCACAGACACAGTAGAGCTGTATCTGGTTGCTGTTGACGGCTACACAGGCGACAATACCGAAATCAATGGTTATATAAACACAGATTATCCATATATCCTTTGCTCTGATGTGGAGGAATATATTCCTGTAGAAGACATTCCTACTGTTGATGGCACTGTTCTGGAAAGCGAAGAAACAGGCATTACCGTAACAGGTTCCCTGCCAGCTGGTACAAAATTGCATGTTACAGAAATGACTGCAGATGCCATTACAGCAGCGCTTACAACAGAAGACTATACATACCCACAAGGAAATAAGGTTGTTGGTTATGATATCAAGCTTATGTATAACGGCGAGGAATATCAGCCTGAAAAGCCTGTGACAGTTGATTTTACAGCTGACGATTTAGGCTTTGATGCTTACACAGGCTATGTAACATATCATATCCATGATGGCATAGTATATATGTATGGTCCAACCAAGTCTACAGGCGGAGCACTTTCAATGACTGTAGATGGTTTCTCACAGTTTATATTTGCTAATCTTTTTACAGAAGCAGGCGACTATAAATGGACTGGCACTTTCAATAAAGATAACGTTACTGTTTATGATAGCTTCCTGGCAGATGGATATGCATACTCATATACATTGACAAACGGCACAGAATATCAGATAACAACATCCCAATATTATAGAGGCTATAATGATGAAAACTGGTATTTGCTCAGATATGGTATTCAGGATGAAGAAGGCTTCTATTACTCTTGGGTAAAAGCGGAAGACATATTTACAGAAATTGTTGATGAAGACACAGGTATTACAGTTACAGGTTTATTACCAACTGACGTTACTTCATCCGTTGTAGCATTGTCAGAAGATGATATGAGCCTAAACACAAATGTTTATGGCTTGGGTGAAGATACTGTGGCCTATGACATTTCTCTGCAGCAGAATGGTAGCACATATACACTTGACGACAGTGTTGATGTACGATTCCCTGCAAGTATGTTCAGCGCAGAAGAAGGTACATCATATACTGGTTATCACGTGCATGATGATGGCACGGTAGATATACTTGGTCAGTATGAATATACAGGCGAAGATATGGTTATAACTGTGAATAGCTTCTCTGAATTCATATTCACAGAAACAAACAGCCAGTTCAACATGGATGATAACTTCGGTACATCTACCACAGATAGTCCTGTATATTTTGATACAGAATTGGTAGCTACATTTATTGATGACAGTGCCAATATCTATACTGACTATTATGGCACAGCAACAGAGGCCGTGGTAGAAGGTATAAAAGGCGAAGAAATCAGAGTAATAGCTAAAATAGAATATTCAAAAGGCAAAACCCTGTATTTCTTTGACTATTATGGAGATAACACTGATTTGGCAGATGCTATTTACAACTATCAGTTTATCCCTGCAGACGAAGTGGATTTCGGTTATACAGATGATACTACAGGTATCAAAGTGTTGGGCGAATTCCCTTATGAAGCAACACTTTCCCTGGCAGAAACAAACCATTCACTGGATACATCAGTGTATCCGCTGGGTGCACATACAAAAATTTTTGATATTTCTGTTATGTATGATGGCGCCAAATACCAGCCTGCAAAACCTGTAACACTTGTAATGCCAAAAGATGTATTTGAATTTACAGCAGGTAATGGTCTTGCTATGTACCATGTTCATGATGACAATACAGTAGATATTATTGGCCCTGTTTATTATGGTGGCAATGGTATTGAACTTACAGTTGACTCATTCTCACAGTTTGTATTCTCCGATACATTTGCACAGCGGAGCAACAAAGACTGGGTTGGTCTGCTGTATAATGATGAGGTTGCATTTTATAGCGACATCTTCCCACAGTCAACTACATACACACTGACAAATGCAGTAGATACAGTTGTTAAAGGCAGTGCATACTATGTTGCAGCTGATGGCACCGAATGGATGATGCTGGACAAAGCTGTCCGGGATGCAGATGGCAATTATTATGCATGGATTAAAGCTGAAGATATAGTGTTCCTTAAATACGAGGGAGAACGCCTTGTTCCAACTGTAGATTATACAGAGGTAGCTCCTCTTCAGTCACCTTCAGCTACTACATATACGGAAATGATGTCTTATGCTCTTATGCCATTGGGTACAGAGGATGAAACAACTGAGTCAGGCAATGGCCTTGAAATCAGAAAATCCATTTCTGAACCAGACAAAGATGGTAATTATACCATCACTCTGGAAGCATGGGTAACAGGTGCCGTAAGAAACGAAGCCAAGTCAATGCCTACAGATATTGTTCTTGTTCTTGACCAGTCTGGTTCTATGGATGACCCTATAGGTAGCCTTAGGTATTCTGGAATTGATGTTGACACAGCTGAAAATATTTATTTAGAACATGGTGATACCACATACATAAAAGTTGGCGATGCATATTATCCTGTAACAATTACTCCTAAAGATGCGGAATTCGGATATAAATTAATTGACTCATCTGGTTCCAATAAAAACTTTTGGGATTTTTACAACGACGATGACAATGGCGATATTTACTATAAAGTAGATGAAAACACGTATTATAAAGTGACAATTACACGTTCAGGCAATAATAGTTCTAGGCGAACATATACATATTCTTATGTAGACAGTTCCGGAGTTACACACACTTTAAATGAAACGAACGATAATGGCGATTGTGCCTGGGCGGATAGATTGTATTCCTACGAGCAGACCAAAGAGGCGACAACATATTACTTTGATTATGTAACAACAGTTAATGGTGCACCTGTAATAAATCGTACAGAGATTGCTGCTGGTACCAATATTCCTGCGAATACATATTATACCCGGACAACTAATAACAATGGCGAAGACAGATTAGATGCTCTTGTAACTGCTGTAACTAATTTTGCGGCTGAAGTTGCAAAAGATGCAGCAGGTAAAGATGGTAAAATATCAGATGTTACAGGTGTGGCCGCAGACGATACAGATAATATAGACCATACAATTTCAATTACTGGTTTTGCTAGCGCTTATTCATGGGATTGGGACACCTATTATTATGGTAATACAGAATTGTTTGTTGGCGGTGACCAATACACATATAATGGTGGTGCAGAAACAAGCGATGGTTCAGCTGATGAAGCACAGGCACATTATGCTGATGCCCCTCAGAATATGACAACTCAGGATGGTATAGATAATATCACTCGGTCTATAGCCGCTATTAGTGCTGATGGTGGTACATTTCCAAGTTATGCTTTGGAAATGGCTAATGGTATCTTTGACACTCTTTTTGATGCAGATAATGAAAGATATGTAAAAGGTGGTAAAACTATAAGAAATAAAGTTATTATTCTCTTTACCGATGGTCATCCAGGTTGGAATAGTAGCAATTACAATGAATCTGAAGCGAATCGTGCTATAACTCAGGCTAAAACAGCTAAAGATGGTGGCGCTACTATATACACTATAGGTGTTTTTGCAGGTGCAGATGCGCGTATGAATATAAGTGCAGACAAAACAACTGCTAAACATAGTGCAACTGATACATCTAATGAGTTTATGCACTTTGTATCATCCAACTACAAAAATGCTACAAGTATGTCAAACCCTGGTACAGAAACTTTCCCTAAAACAGATACTACACCTCCGCTCATAACAGGTGCAAGTTACTATCTGTCAGCGTCAGACTCTGAATCTCTTAATAATATCTTCCAGCAGCTTGCTACAGCTGTAGGCGGTGCAGGTAATACAACCCTTACTGGAGAAACAACTGTTAGAGATATTGTTACACCATACTTCAAGATTCCGGACAATGTTGCCCCGGATGATATAGTAGTAAAAACAGCTGCCTATGAATTTGATGAAACTAAAAAAACAGCTGATTTTGCTGACCCGGTAGACTTTGATGCCAATGTTGAATTCCCGATTGTATATAAAACAGATACAGAAGGCAACAAGACTGTTGTTTATGAAACAGATGCGGATGGTAATATTGTTTACGAAACAGATGAATCCGGTAACTTCGTTTTAGATGATAATGGTCAGAAGATTCCTGTACCGCTTCGCGACAGGAAAACAATTAATGTTACAAACTTTGATTTCTCCGCTAACTGGGTTGGTACTGAAACAGGTACTGATGGCTCGCTTATTGGTGCACATGGTAAAAAATTAATTATTGAAATTCCTGTTATTGCTGAACCATTCTTCCTTGGTGGTAACAATGTTGTAACTAACGAAGCTGATTCCGGTGTATACGACCCGGCTGGAGTAGTTGTTGACAACTTTACTCCTCAGCATGCTGATGTTGAAATTATCGACATCGATATACAGTGGGCTGACCAGCATATCTACCAGACCAATAATGCCAATATTGATACTCTGTTCAAAAATGCAACAGTTAAAAGCCGTTACACAGATGACATAGAAACACTGGCAAATGTTCTCAATGGTGTGAATAATGACTATGTTAATATCGAATTTACAGTAACCGAAAAAGAAAGCGGTGCTGTAATCGGCACATACACAGTTCCAGCCGGCCAAACTCTTAACGACGGTAGCTGGGACGTACGGGATGGCGTAGATATCCATAACGTACCTGTATCTGAAGACACAGTATACGAACTGACATGGAAAATCACTCCAACAGTAACATCTGGCACAGCCAAGGAAGTTAACCATACGACACCGGTAGAAGCCACAGTTTATGTTTACAACCCTGTTCTCACATTCCAGGATACAGAAAAGAACTATGGCGATGAAAGACCGGATTACACTGATGAAAACTATGTAAGCGCAGAGACTGTATGGAAACATGGCGATACATTAAGTACAACAGTTGATATGCATGGTGATGAGCCAGACCTTACATTAGACTACGCTGAAGTTGGCGACGTACTTGATGCAAACAACAATATTGCCACAGGTACTGATTTCTATGTAAATGTAACTGTAAAAGTTGGAACAACTGATATTACTGGCTATACAACCTTTGTTCACAAAGACTGTGATATTGTTTCCGACTGTGACCCTGAAGAAGGACCAGGTACATTCGACCCTACAATAGGTGAATTTATTATCCATATCCGGACAATGCCTCTGACAATTACAAAACAGGCATATGCTGGTACTACATTTGAAACAGGCGAAACCTTCATCTTCAATGTAACAGGTACAAGTGTAGGTGTAACAGACCATATTAATATGACTGTTGTTATCTCTGGTGAAGGTAGCATCACAATCGATAACCTGCCTGTAGGTAACTATACAGTTACAGAAGACATCTCCTGGAGCTACAGGTATGATGTAGTTGATGAAGATGGCAATGCTGCATCAGCCAGCCAGGAAATTACCCTTGGTGATAAAGATGAAGTAATATTTATCAACAAAGCCAAAGACGACAAGTGGCTGCATGACGAATCCTATGCAGAAAATGCCTTTACAGTTGATGGCGTAGTGGCCGAAACTATCAAAGGCACAGCAACTCAAAAATAAGGAAGGAGACAGATAAATGAAACAAGTTTATAAAGCCCCTGGCAAAAAACGCAGATTTTCTGCCACAGCTGTCTGTCTTCTTCTGACAGCTGTCCTGGCTATCGGTGGCACAGTGGCCTACCTGTTTACAAGCTCTGCCACTGTTACAAACACATTCAACCCTGTGACCAATACCAATGAAATCACAGAAGAACTGAATGGTAATGTAAAAGAAAATGTAAAAATAAAGAATACAGGTTCCACAGATTCCTATATTCGCGCCAAAGTTATAATCACCTGGCAGGACGAAAATAACAATGTTTATCCACAGCTGCCACAGAAAGACACAGATTATACAATCACAGCCGGTAGCAATAAGTGGAAAGAGTACAACGGCTACTATTATTATGCTGATATTGTGGCCCCTGGCGCTTACACTGAAAATCTTATCGGTTCAATCACACCGGTAACCGCTAATGTACCGGAAGGATATGAACTTCATGTGGAAATTCTGGCACAGTCTATCCAGTCCACACCTGATACAGCAGTACAGGAAGCATGGGGTGTAACAATCTCATCTTCCGGCGTTACTGCAGCACCAACCACATAAGGAGGGAATAATATGAAACACACATTAAAAACTTTATTCTCCCTTATGCTGGCGGTTTGCCTGCTTTCCGGTTTGGCGGTTACTGCTTCTGCCAGTCAGGTGACTTATGAAGGCAATTCAAAAGAATTTATCTTTACACCGGGCAGTGAGTATTCACCTACTGACCTGTTCGAGAATTTCAAAAATGTGATGCCTGGTGACAAAATCAGCCAGAAAATCACAGTAGTTAACCACGGCCCTGGCAATGCCATCACAAAAATTTATATGAAAGCATTGGGTCCTACACCGGTAGCTGACGACACACCCCTGGGCAATGGTAACGATGCTGATGGTTACACAAACAAGCCTGTGTACCAGGCACTGCTCAATCAGCTGAAAATGACTGTAAAAGTTGTGGCAGGGGATATAAAACTGTTCGATGCTCCTGCTAATGAGACAGACGGACTTACAGACTGGGTTCTGCTGGGTACTCTGCACTACGGTGGTGAAGTTGAGCTGGAAGTGACACTGGAAGTCCCGATTACTATGGGCAACGAATTCCAGGATGTTGCTGCAGAACTGGACTGGGTTTTCAAGGTGGAAGAAGAAATTCCGTCTGATAAACCAGTGGATACGGGCGACACCACACAGACAGCCCTTTACGCCACTATTTTCGGCGCCAGCGCCGCTGTGATAGTACTTTTGATTATTTACAAGAAAAAATCAGAAGAAAAAGCAGCAGAATAAAAATTTAAACCCCTGAAGAATAAAATTTTTCGGGGGTTTTATTTTATACAGCGACATTATACGACCACATTCCCTCTTGACAAAAACTGTATAAATTAGTATAATTATTTTTGCTATTTACAGCAGAATAATTATGCGGGTGTAGTTTAGTGGTAGAACTCCAGCCTTCCAAGCTGGTCGTGTGGGTTCGATTCCCATCACCCGCTCCAAAAAACAACAGTGGCTTTTGCTGCTGTTGTTTTTTTTATGTGGTAAAGATGGGAATCGAACCCGGGAGATTTGGCATTATGTTGAAAGAGCAGATACTTTTTAGTATAATAAATAACAGGCAAATTGGAATTTGATGAAATAATAGATGTGAGGAAAATGGTATGGCTTTTGATTTCAAGAAAGAATATAAAGAGTTTTATATGCCTAAAAATAAACCGGAGATTGTAAATGTTCCAAAGGCTAATTATATTGCTGTTAGAGGTAAGGGAAATCCGAACGAAGAAGGTGGTGCATATCAGCAGGCAATCAGTGTTTTATATGCTGTTGCATATACATTGAAAATGAGCTACAAGACTGATTATAAAATTGAGGGCTTCTTTGAATATGTTGTTCCTCCGCTTGAAGGATTTTGGTGGCAAGATGAGGTTAACGGTATAGATTACACGAATAAATCTGCTTTTAATTGGATTTCAGTCATTCGTTTACCCGATTTCGTGACTAAAGAAAATTTTGATTGGGCGGTAGAAACGGCGACCAAAAAGAAAAAACTTGATTGCTCATCTGCAGAATATCTTACAATTGATGAAGGTTTATGTGTTCAAATTATGCACTTGGGTTCTTTTGATGACGAACCTGCAACAGTTGCACTTATGGATGCATATTTAGAACAAAATGGATATGTTAATGACATAAATAAGCAGAGATTACATCATGAAATTTATATGTCAGACGCAAGAAAAGTTGCTCCGGAGAAGTGGAAAACAGTTATCAGGCATCCAATTAAAAAAGTGTAAAATTTAGTTTGACAGACTGACATATCCAATTTATCAAACAGTTTTAAAGACGGAGCGCTTGCCTCGGCTTTTTATCTGTTGTTCTATTGAACATCTTTCTCAAAATTGCTATACTTGTTTTATAAAAAGCATACTGTATCAATTGTAAAAAAGGAGATTATTATGAAAAAGACAATAGCAGTTGTATGTGCCATGAAAAGTGAGACACAGCCGCTGATAGACAGACTGACACAGCTGGAGGATAACAGTGCCGATGGTTTTGAAATATACCGCGGGACACTTGGAGACAACACTTTGCTGATATGCATTTCCGGAGTGGGTATGGTAAATATGGCGGCTCTTGTGACTTATATCGCAGTTAAATATTCTCCGGATTGTTTCTTTAACTACGGCATTATCGGCGGATACGGTGATGTACACAAGGATAGTCTTGTTGTGATTGAAGATTGTATCAACATCAACTCCACACAGTTTGATGCAGCACCACAGGGCGCTGACATCAGCCTGACAAGAGCCAGACTGGTTACTTTCAGTGAAAACATAGACAATGCCCCTGTGATTTACAAATCTGGTGCAGAGCTTGTATCAGTTGCTGCGGCAGTGGCCGGCGAAAATGTTATGTATGGCAGGCTGGGTTCCGGTGATGTATGGAACAAAGAGTATGATAAAGTAATGCTGTTCTATAATGAATATGGTGTTTGCGGAGAAGATATGGAGGGCTATGCGATGTATCAGGTTGCTGACCGTTTCAATATCCCTGCGCTCTCTCTGAAAGGTGTTTCAAACAATGAAATTCTGGGAGAGACATACGATTATTCTGTTATGGAAAAGCTTGTGGCATTTGCTTACAATGTGCTGACTGAAATGTAAAATATAGGTTTGCAAATTTATGAGATAAGGCCTTTTGGTGAAACAGGAATGCCGCATATATTTACAATCCCTCCACTGCAATCGCAATGTCATTAAGTTAAGGAATTTGTATGGAATTCAACTTAATAAAATAAATTAAATGTCATTCTGAGCGTAGCGACGCGTGCCCTTTAGGGTAAGAATCTCATCGTAGATATTAGTTGAGATTCTTCGTCACTTTGTTCCTCAGAATGACATATTTTTTGTTATCTTAATGACATTTACCGCAATCGGTCCCTCTTTTTAAACAAGGGAGACTTTCAGAAAGACATTACAAAAAGACACCCGTCATTTCGACGGGTGTCTTTCACTTAAAGAGAAAATATATAATAGGGAGATTAAATCTTATTTATCTTCTTCTGTGGTTTTTTCTGCTTTTTCAGCAGATTTTACTACATTTGTTGCGTATTTTACAGCTTCTTTCAGCTTGGTTGTGTCATCACCGGCGTAAGCATATACTGTTGTTCTGCCGTTTGCATCTGTGATTTCCACATAACCATCACCGTATCCGGCTATCTCAATGTTATATGTATCTTCTTTGCCTGACTGTTTCAGTTCTTCTGTATCAACAGCAGGGAAGGAGAATTCCATAATGTAGCTGGTTTTGTTGGATGCCATAACTGCGGTTGTTTTTGCCATACCTGTCAGATTGCCGTCCTTGTCGTATATGTGCAGCTCTGCTTTGCCGTCATCATTAAGTGAGAACAGCATATAATGACCGTCATTTGCGGCCCAGTAACCGTCCATATCTTCCCACATTGCCAGTACGGTCCGATAGTTAGGATTTTCTATTTCATCTTCCTGCGGTACCGGTGTGGCTACAGGTGTCGGTGTTGGTGTAGGCTGAGGGTCTTCCTGTGTTTCAGTGCCGCTTGTACAGCCAGTCATCAGGGACATTGTGAGAACCAGTGAGAGTGCGATGCTTATTAATTTTTTCATATATCCTCCTATGACAGTTTACAAAGTAAAGACACTGATTTTGGATTTGTTGTCTTTTACTGTCAACTTAATTATATTTTTCAATTATGTTAAAATTTTGAAAGAAAAGTAAATGAATTGTGTTCAAAACCAATTTCATTATTTCAACACAATTGTTTATGACTCTGTTACATATTTACCGGAAATATGTTCCGGTGTCAGTTCCAGCAGCCATGTGCGGTGCAGGTGGTTTCTGATTTCGTTTTCAATATATTCTGAATCAGATGTGAATTTATAGCTCAGTCTTCTGGCTATATCAGCAATCCTTTCCTTGTCTTCGATTATTGAAATTCTGCCGAAAACAATCACGCTTTTTACATTCAGCGCCCATTCACCTTCTTTGCGCCAGCCTTGGTCGAACACGCATAGTGACACTTTGTCGTGCTTTTTCACTGCATCTGTTCTGTGGCTGGCCTGAGTACCTACATGGAAATATATTTTGCCTGTTTCATCATCATAAAAATGATTTATCGGTGTTCCGTATGGATAATTATCATCACCCAGCACGCTGAGCACGCCCCTGGTTTCTTTTTTTAACAGCTCTATGCATTCATCATGAGGCATTTTCTGTTTGCTTCTTACCAATTCTCTGAACATAATTTATCTCCTTGATTATAATTTTTTTACCATAATGAATTCTTTCAGCATAGTGCCGTCTTTCAGTCGTATGGCATCCGGTCTGAAAGCCACTGTTTCAAAACCGAATTTTTCATACAGGCGTATTGCCCTGTGGTTACCTTCGATTACTTCCAGTTCCAGCTGTGTCACTCCGCCGCGGTTTTCTGCTGATTTAATTATTTCTCTGAAAATACCGCTGCCTATGCCCAGCCCCCAGTATTCTTTCATCAAGGCTATACCAATGCTGGCGCGGTGTTTCAGTTTAATTCGGCTGTTGAAAGTAATCTGGCCTGTACCGGCTATTTTACCGTCAACCACAGCGATGTACAATATGTCATTTTCACTGTTAATCATCCTGCTGATGAAATTCAGCTGTTTTTCTATGGTGTAATCGGCCATTTCCTCCGGATACTGCAGCAGAAAGTCTGTTTCTGCTATTGATTTATTTCTGAAAGCAAGCATTTCTTCTGCATCATTTTCGCTGGCAGGGCGCAGTATACACTGTCTGCCGTCTTTCAATGTGAAACTTATAGGTTCAAATAACATTATTATATCCTCCTGTCCATATCCCTGTACTGCACGGCCTCAAGGATATGTATTTCGTTTATTGTTTCCCGACCGTCCAGGTCGGCTATGGTGCGCGCAACTTTCAGTACCTTGTCATAACTGCGGGCGGAAAGATTCAGGCTTTTAAACACCCTTTCCAGCACTTTGGATGCCTTGTCGGTCACTTTGCAGAACTTATCCATATATTTAGGCGGTATATTACTGTTGGTGTCAAAGTCCAGTCCTTTGTATCTTTCGGTTTGTTTCTGTCTTGCAGTCATAACTCTTTTCAGTATTTCTGCACTGCTTTCGGCTTTTTCTTCGCTGGTCAGTTCCTCCCAGTTCACATCTTCCAGTCGCACATGCAGGTCAATTCTGTCCAACATAGGACCGCTGATTCTGTTTATGTAGTTCTGTCTTTTGGTCAGTGAACAGCTGCATACATGGTTTTCACAGCCGTAGTAACCGCACGGACAAGGGTTCATTGCGGCCACCAGCATAATGTTGCTGGGGTAGGTCCGTGTGTATGAAACACGGGATATGGTAACCACATTGTCTTCCAGAGGGGCACGCAGTGCCTCCAGCACATCTTTGTGGAACTGTGGAAACTCATCCAGAAACAGCACGCCGTTGTTTGCCAATGAAATTTCACCCGGTTTGGCGTTGTGTCCGCCACCTGTCAGGGCGGCGGCTGATACAGAGTGGTGAGGGGAGCGGAACGGGCGCTTGGTTATCAGCCCCCCGTCTTTATTTATCAGACCGCTGATGGAATACAGTTTCGTGGTCTGCATTGCTTCAGCCTTTGACAGCGGCGGCAGGATTGACGGCATTCTCTTTGCCAGCATACTTTTACCGGACCCCGGTGGCCCTACCATCAGTATATTGTGCCCGCCGGCAGCGGCTATCTCCATGGCTCGCTTGGCCTCTTCCTGCCCCTTCACATCGGAAAAATCCACAAATTCCGTGGTGTTTTCTTTCTGTATATATGTATGGGGCAGCATTTCAGCTTCGCCTTTCAGCATTGCCACCAGCTGTGCTATATTGTCTACCGGGATTACATTCAGACCGTCTACGATAGCGGCTTCATTGGCGTTGTCACGGGAAACAAAAAAGTGGGTGAAACCGTCTTCTGTTGCTTTTATTGCCATAGGCAGTATACCCGGTACACCGCGCAGACTGCCGTCCAGTGACAGTTGCGCTGCAAAGGCATATTTATCGCTTACAGGGTGCAGGTCACCTTTGGCCGCCAGAATACCCAGCAGCACCGGCAGGTCATATACTGCGCCTGTTTTCTTGATGTCTGACGGGGCCAGATTTACCGTTATTCGGCTGGCAGGGAAAGACAGCTGATTATTCTTTATGGCACTGCGAACACGCTCTTTTGCCTCTTTTACGGCGTTGTCAGGCAGACCCACTATCTCAAATCCTGGCAGACCGCCGGAAATATGGGTTTCCACCGTCACTACATAGCCGTCTATTCCTATTACACCAAAGCTGTAAACCTTGCTGAACATATCTTCACCCCGCTGATTTTTCCTTAAAAATATAATACAATAAATCTGCTTTTTCTGCAATAAACCGTCGCTATAAAACATAAAATTATTATATCATTGTCGCAGTGACAAAAACCGCCGTTCACAGCGGCTTTTTTGGCCGTGTTATAGGCATTTTAACCAATAAAACAGGTAAATTTTATTATTAAAAATAATTGATAGAACGGTGAGGATATGTTATTCTTAAAGTGTATATTTGCGTTTGTCTGTATATGCGGCAACCGCTGTATTAAGTATGGAAAAATTAAAAAAACGGAGGCTTTTTATTATGTATAAAAAAGAATATGACCGCTGGGTTGAAACAGTAAAAGAAGATTATCTTCTGGAAGAACTGAACACAATCGCAGCAGACGACGAAGCTATCAAAGAGAGATTTCTGCTGAATCTGGAATTTGGTACAGCCGGCCTGCGTGGCGTTCTGGGTGCAGGCACAAACAGAATGAACATCTACACAGTAGGTAAAGCAACACAGGGTCTGGCAAATTTCCTGAAAAACGAAAAAGAAAACCCAGTTGTTACTATTTCTTATGACTCCCGTATCCGCAGTGATGAATTTGCTAAAACAGCTGCTCTCATCCTGGCTGCAAACGGTGTAAAAGTTTATCTCTACGATACACTGGCACCTGTTCCAATGCTGTCATTTGCTACACGCGCTCACAACTCCGACGCTGGTATCATGATTACAGCATCCCACAACCCTGCAAAATACAACGGTTACAAAGTATACGGTCCTGACGGCTGTCAGATGACAAGCGAATCTGCAGACAAAGTTCTGGCTGAAATCAACAATCTGGACATCTTTGCGGACATCAAAAAAGTTGATTTTGACACAGCTATGGCAGAAGGCAAAATCGAATATGTTTCCGAAGAAGTTAAACAGGCTTACTACGACTGGTGTCTGGGCCAGATGATGAGAAAAGACATATTTGAAAAAGAACCGATGAAAATGGTTTATACACCTCTGAACGGTTCTGGTCTGGTTCCTGTTACAACAGTTCTGGCAAAAGCCGGCCTGAAAGACATCACTATCGTTGAAGAACAGCGCCTGCCTGACGGCAACTTCCCTACATGCCCATATCCAAACCCTGAAATCAGAGAGGCTATGCAGCTGGGTCTGGACAGAGTAAAAGAGCTGGACGGTGACGTTCTGATTGCTACTGACCCTGACGCTGACCGCGTAGGTATCGCAGTTAAAGAAAACGATGACTATGTACTGCTGACAGGTAACCAGGTAGGTATCCTGCTGACAGACTACATCGCAAAAACAAGAAAAGAACTGGGCACACTGCCTGAAAACCCAATCATGGTTAAATCCATCGTTTCTTCCTCACTGGCTGATGCAGTTGCTGCTTCCCACGGTGTGGAAACAATCAATGTTCTCACAGGCTTCAAATACATCGGTACAGAAATCAAAAAGCTGGAAGAAAAAGGCGAAGAAAACCGCTTCATTCTGGGCTTTGAAGAAAGCTACGGTTACCTGGTAGGTACAGCTGTTCGTGACAAAGATGCTGTTGTTGCCACACTGCTCATCAGCGAAATGGCTGCTTACTACCGTTCAATCGGTTCTTCCATCAATAAAGCTCTCCAGGACATCTATGCACAGTTCGGCTACTACCTGAACAAAGTAGACTCCTATGAATTTGAAGGTCTGTCCGGTATGGACAAAATGAAAGACATCATGCAGGGCCTGCGTGACAAACCTCTGGCAAAACTGGGAACTCTGGCTGTTGTTGCAAGAGAAGACTACAAGACACTGACACATAAAGATGAACTGACAGGTGAAGAATGGCATATCGACCTGCCAAATGCAAACATCCTTATCTATCTGCTTGAAGGTGGTCACCAGGTTATCATCCGTCCATCAGGTACAGAACCAAAAATCAAGGTTTACTACTCACTGAAAGGCAAAGACCTGGCCGAAGCTACAGCTATCAAAGCTGATATCGACACAGTTATCAAAGAAGTTCTCAAATAAATGTTAAATTAAGCGTAGGGGACGATGCCCACATCGTCCCTTTATGTTTGCAGTCTTTATACCTTGAAAAAGTTTTATTTTACCATCAAAAAATACTTGCATTTACAGGTACATTGTGGTAATATTTTAAGGTAACTATGAACAGGTCGGGGACGGAAACCCCGCCGATATGAAAATGAGGTGAACAAAATGAGAGAAGGCATCCATCCAAAATACGAAGAAGCTACAATCACATGTGCTTGTGGTAACGTAATCAAAACTCGTTCAACAAAGAAAAACATCTCTGTTGACGTATGTTCCAAATGCCACCCATTCTACACTGGTAAACAGAAAATTGTAGACGCTGGCGGTCGTGTTGACAGATTCAAAAAGAAATTTGGTCTCACAGACTAATTATATTGCAAAAATCAAGGGCGGTATTTTATATACCGCCCTGTTTTTTCATCGATAAGTTTATTTACAGCTCTTTTCAGCCGTCGCCCGCAGGTACAGATGGCTGCTTACCATATATTGTTTACAGGAGTTTATATGGCGGATTACAAAACAGTGGCCGCAGTGGCCCACGATACCATTTACGAAAAGAAAAGCGAATTTATCGGCTATATTTCCCATGCCAAAACAGAGCGGGATGCCATTGCTTTTCTCAACTCCATAAGAAAAAAACACTACGATGCCCGCCATGCATGCTACGCCTATATCATCAAAGATGAGAAGATAGAGCGTCAGTCAGATGACGGTGAACCGCAGAAAACCGCAGGTATGCCTATTCTGGAGGTTCTGCGCCATTCCGGGCTGGAGGATGCTATTATCGTGGTTGTGCGCTATTTCGGCGGCACCCTGCTGGGTACCGGCGGTCTGGTGCGCGCCTATACCCAGGCTGCCCAGGCGGCAATAGCACGGGCGGAAATACTTTCCTACAGCCTGTGTGTTGACCTGTCTGTGGAGGTGGAATATCCTCTCTATGACCGACTGATGAATATTTGCTCCAACCGCGGCGCAAAGGTTATTGACACACAGTATACCGACAAGGTGTTTGTGAAGGTCCGCATGGTCAGCGGCACACAAACTGACCTGGTCAACGATATAGAAATACTTACCAAAGGCAGAAAACCGGAAATCAGTCCGGAAATATACGATATTTTTTAATTTGAAAATATTTTGAAAATAAAAAAGGTTTTTTGATTTTTATCCCGTATAAGATATACAAAGGGGGTATAAAAATGGAAAATGTCAGAGAGCGTCTGCTTATGGCAGAAAAACAGAGCCTTTCTCCTTATGCTCAGCTGGCCTGTAATACAAAAGGCCGAAAAAGACATGAGGAAGAATGTACCCTGCGCACCTGTTATCAGAAAGACAGGGACAAAATACTCCACAGCAAAAGCTTCCGCCGACTGAAACAGAAAACCCAGGTTTTTATTTCGCCGGAAGGGGACCACTACCGTACACGCCTTACACATACCCTTGAGGTCACCCAGATTGCACGCACCATAGCCAGAGCTTTAAAGCTTAATGAAGACCTGACAGAGGCTATCGGCATGGGGCACGACCTGGGCCATACACCTTTTGGTCACGCAGGGGAAAGAGCGCTGAATGTGCTGAATCCTGCCGGCTTTACCCATTATGAACAGGGTGTCCGTGTGGTGGAATACCTGGAAAGAAATCTGAAAGGTCTGAACCTTACCGCAGAGGTGGTTGACGGCATTCTCAACCACACCAAAGGAATATGGCCGTCCACCCAGGAGGGTGTGATTGTGCGCTACGCTGACAGGATTGCTTATATCAACCATGATATAGAGGATGCAATCACTGCAGGCATACTGACAGAAAACGACCTGCCCCGTGACTGCACTGACTTTCTGGGACACTCAAAAAGCCGGAGAATTACTTCTCTTATCACTTCGCTGGTAAATAATTCCGGCAGCGAAATAAAGATGGATGAGGAAACATACGGTTACTATGATAAGCTGCACAAGTTTATGTACCGGAATGTGTACACAGACAGCGTGGCAAAAACCGAAGAAAAGAAAGTGGACAAGCTGATTGAGGAGCTGTACCGCTATTATTACACCAACCCCGAAAAAATGCCTGCCATGTATCAGACTATTGCGCTGGATGAAGGCATAGACAGGGCGGTGACTGACTATATCCAGGGTATGAGCGATGATTTTGCGTCAGCCACATTTGACAATATTTTTATTCCAAAGGCCTGGAAAGTCAAATAAACAGAAATTACACATTTTGATAATAAAATAATAACAGAGATTATTTTACACTATACAAGGAAAGGGGGAGACAGTATGGCAATACCTGCGGTTTATATACAGGAACTGGTGGCCAGGAATGATATTTATGATGTTATCAGCCGCTATGTTTCCCTGCAGCGTGCAGGCCGCCTGTACAAAGGTCTGTGCCCTTTCCATTCCGAACGCACCCCGTCCTTTATGGTTTATCCCGAAACCCAGAGCTACTACTGCTTTGGCTGTGGTGCTGGCGGTGATGTGATAAAATTTACCATGGAAATGAACAGCCTGTCCTACATCGAGGCAGTGCGTATGCTGGCACAGCAGTGCGGTATGCCTATGCCGGACGAGGACGACGGCCAGGCCAGACTGAAAGCCAGAATACTGGAAATGAACAAGCTGGCCGCCCGTTATTTCCATAACTGTCTCAAATCAGATGCCGGCAGAGATGCCCGCAAATATCTGCGTGACAGACAGCTGTCGGACAAAACTATAATCAATTTCGGTCTGGGTTATGCCCCTCAGGGCTGGCAGGGACTGTGCGACCATCTGAGGGCAAAGGGCTTTACAGACAATGAGATAGTCACTGCCTACCTGGGCGCCCGCAATAAAAAAGGCGGGATATATGATATATTCCGCGACAGGATTATGTTTCCAATCATCGACCTGCGCGGCAACGTAATTGCTTTCGGTGGCAGGCGAATGGGGGACGAAGGCGGTCCAAAATATCTCAACAGCGGCGATACCCCGGTGTTCAAAAAGAGCAACGGTCTTTTCGCCCTTAATCTGGCCAAAAAATCCGGCAGGGACAGCTTTATCCTGGCTGAAGGATACATGGATGTTATTTCACTGCATCAGGCCGGGTTCAGCAATGCGGTGGCCACACTGGGTACAGCCCTCACACAGCAACAGGCCCGTCTCATAGGTGATTATGCCAAAAAGGTTATAATCTGCTACGATTCCGATGAGGCAGGCCAGAAAGCCACCCGCCGTGCCATGGATATTTTCAGCAAAGAGGATATCACTGTACAGGTGCTGGCCATGGAAGGCGCCAAAGACCCTGATGAATACATAAAAAAATACGGACGGCAGAGCTTTGAGCTGCTGCTGGAGGGCGCAAACTCCGCTCTGGATTTCAGCTTGCTGAAGCTGAAAAAACAGTATGATATTTCCAATGCGGAACAAAGGGTGGAATATCTGACCAAAGCCTGCGATGTGCTGGCTGGTCTGACCAATCCTATCCAGCAGGATGTTTACTGCAGCCGACTGGCCAATGAAACCGGCACGGATAAAACCTCCATCAAACTGCAGCTGGAGCGCACGGCGGCACGACGGCGCAGAGCCAACAACCGCAAAAAAGAGCAGGAATTGCTGCACAGCGGTGTTGGCAGCAAAATAAAGGTGGATTACCGTCAGAAAGGCAACACAATGCCGAAAGCCTATGCACAGCAGCAGATAATATGTGCTCTGGTCCGTGACAACAGCCTTTACAGCAGCATTGCACAGCGATTACAGCCGGAAAATTTTACCGACGGAGATATGCGCCGGGTTTACATCCGGGTGTGCGACATGCTGGAAAACAATATACCGGCAACATATACCACTCTTTCCGGCAGAATTTCCGACTCAGCAGCCAATGCATTGGCCGGGATATTTGCCAGAAATGCAGATATAATAATTACCGGTAAAGATGTGCAGATGCATATTGAAAACCTGCTTACAGCAAAACTGTCTCAGAGCGAAGCCAGTGAAAAAACGCTGGACGAAATGACCGAGAGACTTAAATTATTAAAAGAGAAAAAGAAATAACAGGAGAGATTTTATGAGCGCAAAAGAAAAGAAAGTTATTACACTGGCCGACCTTATGGAAATGGGTAAGAAAAACGGTAAACTCACTTCCGAAGACATCGGACGGTTTCTTGAAAATATGGATTTCGATGTGGAACAGGTGGACAAGTTCTACGAAAGCCTGGAGGCTGCAGGTATCAGTGTTATTGATACAGCTGAAGAGGAAGAAGAAGTCCTCACCGAAAACAACATTGAAAAGTTTGAAAAATCCCTTGCCAGTGAAGGCGTAAGCATTGACGACCCTGTTAAAGTATATCTCAAAGAAATCGGTTCTTTCCCTCTGCTGTCATTGGACGAAGAAATTGAACTGGCAGAAAGAATTCTTCAGGGAGACGCAAAAGCTAAAAAACGCCTGGCTGAAGCTAACCTGCGTCTTGTAGTTTCCATTGCAAAGAGATATGTGGGACGCGGTATGTTGTTCCTTGACCTCATTCAGGAAGGTAACCTCGGTTTGATAAAAGCTGTTGAGAAGTTTGACCATACAAAAGGTTTCAAGTTCTCCACTTATGCCACATGGTGGATTCGTCAGGCTATCACCCGTGCTATTGCTGACCAGGCCAGAACAATCAGAATCCCTGTTCACATGGTTGAAACTATCAACAAGGTAAAGAAAGTTCAGAGTCAGCTGCTGCACAAAAACGGTCAGGAACCAAGCGTGGAAGACCTGGCAGCAGAGCTGGATATGCCACAGGATAAAGTGCGTGAAATACTGAAAGTGGCTCAGGAACCTATCAGTCTGGAAAGCCCTATCGGTGAAGAGGAAGACAGCCATCTGGGTGACTTCATCCCTGACTACGATGCACCTGTACCTGAAGAAGCTGCTACACACACACTGCTGAAAGAACAGCTCAGCGAAGTGCTGGCAACTCTCACACCAAGAGAAGCAAAGGTTCTTTCTCTGCGTTTCGGTATTGAAGACGGCCGTCCAAGAACACTGGAAGAAGTAGGCAAAGAATTCAATGTTACCCGTGAACGTATCAGACAGATTGAAGCCAAAGCCCTGCGCAAGCTTCGTCACCCAAGCAGAAACAAAAAACTGAAAGACTTCCTTGACTAATTAACGGAGAGAATTATGCATATTACACAAGAAACAGACTACGCAGTCAGAATAGTATATTGCCTGGCTCATTCACAGGGCAGAAAAGACGCCCGTACCATCAGTGAAGAAATGGGCGTAACCCTGCGTTTTTCACTTAAAATACTGCATAAACTGGTGCAGAGCGGCATTGTAAAATCCTACAAAGGCTCCAAAGGCGGTTACGAAATCGCCCGTCCTGCAAATGAGGTAAATCTGAAGCAGGTTATAGAAGCTATCGAAGGCAGCTATGCCCTGGCCAAATGTATTGACCCTGACTATGTATGTCAGTGGAAAGCGGATATGGCGCCGGGTGCGTGCTCCTTCCGCAGAGAGTTTGACCGCATAAGCCAGTGTGTAAACCGGGAACTGGAAAAGGTTACTTTTGACAGACTGTAAAATGTTATACCAACCAAAAAGCAAGGCGATTGCCTTGCTTTTTTACCAATGTAATTCGTTTGTGGAAATTTTGAGAAAAATTCTGATACAGTGGTTACAGACTGCAGTTTTATAAAGTATAATATTTTAATATAAAACGGGGTATATTATGAGAGAAAAACACAGAGCAGGATTGCTCACAGCAGCATTGTTCATTATGGTTGCAGCATTGTCTTTTCCCCATGTGCTGTTCAAAGTAAAGGCGGACGATTTTCTGCACCATCAGTTCACTGATATGAATGAAGTCAGATTAGAAATAGATTATTACCGGAAACCTGAGCAGAACCTGTCACTGACCGACCGGCAGCGGAAAGCGGAGCTTATCCATATTATGCAGCAGGACCTTGAATACGATGGAATCCTGTTTTACCACACTCCCATACAGTTGGGCGGAAACCGGGAAATTTACTGTCTGAGAATATATGACAATTCATCTCACGGCGGCAGCTGGCAGCTGTATATCAGCGACAGTCCGGAGCATAACTATCTGTACACCGGCGGCGAGTTCGACCCGAAATTTGCGGTGAATGACAGTCTTCTGTCAGCCTTGCACAGCCTGTTTTGACAGCAATATACATATTGATGACCACGGCTTTTGTGTCGTGGTTTTGCTTTTTCCACAGCCGGAAAAGCTGTCAAGAGTTTTTTTATGATAATCAAAATAATATTATTGACATTTTGACAAAATAAGGATATAATTCTAAAATGTATAATAATGGCCACATAGGCCAATTTTGCGGATTTTCACTAAAAATTCAGTAAAAATGCAGAATTTTTACAGAAAAAATCTGCTTATTGTACAAAAATAATTTTTCTTTGGCAATTATTGAAATTTTTTGCAAGTTTTGCGTAGTAATTCTGTGCGTAAAAGTTGCAAAAAATTGTACAAAAAATTACTTTTTTGTATTATGGTATTTCGCCGTCTGCCTCCGGTAGTAATTCTGTACCGGCCGCCGACAGGCAAATCCCGTTGCCTTTATACCTATTAGCAAATAATATTTATGAAGGAGATTAAAGAAAACATGGCGATTGTAAAACCTACCATGCTTGGCGCAACTGAGCGTATGAACTTTGCCAAAATCAATGAAGTTCTGGAAATGCCGAACCTCATCGACGTGCAGAAATCTTCATATCAGTGGTTTATCGACGAAGGTATCAAAGAAGTTTTCCGCGATACAGGTGCTATCGAAGACCACACAGGCACACTTGCACTGGAATTTGTTGACTACCATATGGAAGAACAGACAAAGTACTCAGTGAAAGAATGTAAAGAACGTGATGTAACTTACGCAGCTCCGCTGAAGGTTACTATCCGTCTGCTGAACAAAGAAACAGGCGAAATCAAGCAGCAGGAAAAATTCATGGGTGACTTCCCTAAGATGACAGATTCCGGTACATTTATCATCAACGGTGCCGAACGCGTTATCGTTTCCCAGCTGATTCGTTCACCTGGTGCTTACTTCAAACTGGACCACGACAAAACAGGTAAAAAACTGTACTCCGGTACAATCATTCCTAACCGTGGTGCATGGCTTGAATACGAAACAGACATCAACGACATTTTTTATGTTCGTATCGATAAAAACAGAAAACTGCCGGTGACAAGCTTCCTGCGCGCACTGGGTCTGTCCTCCAATGAACAGATTCGTGAAGTGTTCGGTGATGAAGTTATCATCGAAGCCACTCTGGCAAAAGACTCCACTTCCAACACAGAAGAAGGTCTGCTGGAAACATACAGAAAGCTGCGTCCGGGCGAACCACCAACAGTTGAAAACTCACAGACTCATATCAACAACCTGTTCTTTGACCCAAGAAGATATGACCTGTCCCGTTTCGGCCGTTACAAATTCAACAAAAAACTTTCAATTTCCAACAGAATTACAGGCGAAATCGCAGCTGAAATGGTTATTTCTCCACTGACAGGCGAAATCCTGTGTGAAGAAGGCGCAGAAATCAGCGAAGAACTGGCTATCGAAATTGAAAACAACGGCGTAGCAGTAATGCACGTTAAAAAAGAAGACGGCACAGTTGTAAGAGTTATCTCCAACGGTATGGTTGACCACAAAGCAGTAGTTGGTTTTGACCTTACAGCTGAAGGCATCAATGAAAAGGTTTCCTTCCCTGTACTGAAATCCCTGATGGACACAGCAGCAGGCGATGAAGACAAACTGAAAGAACTGATGCTGGAAAACCGTGAAACACTTATTCCTAAAAATATCACTACAGACGATATTTTCGCATCTGTAAACTATGTTACATGTCTTTCACACGATGTTGGCCAGTTTGATGATATCGACCATCTGGGCAACCGTCGTATCCGTTCCGTAGGTGAACTGCTGCAGGCTCAGTTCCGCACAGGTATCATCCGTATGGAAAGAACTATCCGTGAAAGAATGGACCAGCAGGACAGAGCTACAATCACTCCTGAAAGCCTTATCAACATCAAACCTGTTGTGGCTATCATCAAAGAGTTCTTCGGCTCTTCCGCTCTTTCCCAGTTCATGGACCAGACAAACCCTCTGGCTGAGCTGACACACAAACGCCGTCTGTCCGCTCTGGGCCCAGGCGGTCTGTCCCGTGACCGTGCAGGTTTCGAAGTTCGTGACGTTCACTACTCACATTACGGCAGAATGTGTCCTATCGAAACACCTGAAGGTCCAAACATCGGTCTGATTTCTTACCTGGCTACTTTCGCCAGAGTAAACGAATACGGCTTTATCGAAGCTCCATACAGAAAAGTGGACAAAGCTACAGGCCGCGTAACTGAAGAAGTTGTTTACATGACAGCTGACATGGAAGACAGATACACTGTTGCACAGGCCAACGAACCACTGGATGAAAACGGTTTCTTTGTAAAAGAACGTGTAAACGCACGTTACCGTGACGTTATCCTTGAAGCTGCCCGCGAAGACATTGACTTCATGGACGTTTCACCAAAAATGGTTGTTTCCGTTGCCACAGCAATGATTCCGTTCCTTGAAAACGACGACGCCAACCGCGCTCTGATGGGTGCCAACATGCAGCGTCAGGCTGTACCTCTTCTCCGTCCTGAACAGCCAATTGTTGCTACAGGTATGGAATATAAAGCAGGTTATGACTCAGGCGTAGTTGTAATCGCTAAAAACGATGGTGTTGTTGAAAAGGTAAGTGCAGAAAAAATCGTTATCCGCACAGGCAAAACAACAACAGACGAATATAACATTATCAAATTTATGCGTTCCAACCAGGGCACATGTATCAACCAGCGCCCTATAGTTGCTGAAGGCGAAATTATCAAAAAAGGCCAGGTTATCGCTGACGGTCCATCTACAGACAAAGGCGAAATTTCCCTGGGTAAAAACGTTCTCGTTGGCTATATGACATGGGAAGGCTACAACTACGAAGACGCCATCCTCATCAACGAACGCGTAGTTTCCGGCGACGTATTCACTTCTATCCATATCGAAGAATATGAAATCGAAGCCAGAGAAACAAGACTGGGTGACGAAGAAATCACAAGAGAAGTTCCAAACGTAGGTGAAGAAGCTCTGAAAAACCTGGACAGCCGCGGTATCATCCGCATCGGTGCTGAAGTATCCAGCGGTGATATCCTCGTAGGTAAAGTTACACCAAAAGGTGAAACAGAACTGACACCTGAAGAAAAACTGCTGCGCGCCATCTTCGGCGAAAAAGCAGGCGATGTAAGAGATACATCACTGAAAGTACCACACGGTGAATACGGTACTATCGTAGACGTAAAAGTATTCACACCTGAAAACTCTGACGAAATCAAACCAGGCGTTCTGGAAGTTGTAAGAGTATACATCGCTCAGAAACGTAAGATTTCCGTTGGTGACAAGATGGCCGGTCGTCACGGTAACAAAGGTGTTGTTTCCAGAATTCTTCCACAGGAAGATATGCCATTCCTGGCAGACGGCACACCTCTGGACCTGGTGCTGAACCCACTGGGCGTTCCTTCCCGTATGAACATCGGTCAGGTACTGGAAGTTCATCTGGGCTACGCTGCAAAAGCTCTGGGCTGGAAAGTTATGACTCCTGTATTCGACGGTGCAAAAGAAACAGACATCTTTGAACTGCTGAAACAGGCTGGCCTGCCAGAAACAGGTAAAACCCAGCTGTACGACGGCAGAACAGGTGAACCATTTGATAACCCTGTAACAGTTGGTTACAAATACTTCCTGAAACTGCACCACCTGGTAGACGACAAAATGCACGCCCGTTCAATCGGTCCATACTCACTGGTTACTCAGCAGCCTCTGGGCGGTAAAGCTCAGTTCGGTGGCCAGAGATTCGGTGAAATGGAAGTTTGGGCTCTGGAAGCTTACGGTGCTGCATATACACTGCAGGAAATCCTGACAGTTAAGTCCGACGATATGGTAGGTCGTGTAAAAACATACGAAGCTATCTTCAAAGGCGCAGAAATTCCAAAACCAGGTATTCCTGAATCCTTCCGCGTTCTCATGAAAGAAATGCAGTCCCTTGCTCTGGACGTACGCGTTCTGGATGAAGACGGCCAGGAAGTTGACCTTAAGCAGACTTATGACGACGATGATGTGAAAGGTGATTTCGCCAGCGAAATCGCTACAGAGCTGGTAGAGCAGGAATCTGACCTGGCTGGCTTCATGGTTAGCGACAATCCTGAACAGGATTTTGAAACCGACTACACATCACAGACAGTCGCTCCGGCAGAAAGCAACGAAGAAGATTTTTAACCGGTAATATCTGTTAAAAAATCTTTTATCTGCTTTTTCGATGCTCCGGTGCGCTCCGCCGCACCGGGCCAAGTGACATTACAAGAAAGGAAGTTTTGCTAAAATATGGCACATAACACTTTTGATTCAATCAAAATCGGCATTGCCTCACCGGAACGGATTAGAAGCTGGTCCCACGGCGAAGTTACAAAGCCAGAAACTATAAACTACCGTACACTGAAACCGGAAAGAGATGGTCTGTTCTGTGAAAGAATTTTCGGACCTACAAAAGACTGGGAATGCTTCTGCGGTAAACTGAACAAAAACCGCCACAAAGGTCAGATTTGTGACAAATGTGGTGTTGAAAGCACAAGAGCAAAAGTAAGAAGAGAAAGAATGGGCCACATCGAGCTTGCAGCTCCTGTTTCCCACATCTGGTACCTGAAAGCTGTTCCTTCCAGAATCGGCCTGATTCTGGACGTTACACCAAAGGCTCTGGAAAAAGTTATCTACTTCTCTGCCTATATTGTAACAGATAAAGGCTTTACAGCTCTTGAAGATAAACAGCTCCTCACTGAAAACGAATACAACGATATGGTTGAACGTTACGGCGAAGACGCTTTCAAAGCGGCTATGGGTGCTGAAGCAGTTAAAGAACTGCTGGAAAAAATCAATCTGGACGAACTGGCAGCCCAGCTCACAAAAGAGCTGGAAACAGCCACAGGCCAGAAAAGAGTTAAACTCTACAAACGTCTGGAAGTTTGTGAAAGCTTCCGTCAGTCCGGCAACCGTCCTGAATGGATGATTCTGGATGTTCTGCCGGTTATCCCACCGGATATCCGTCCTATGGTTCAGCTGGATGGCGGCCGTTTCGCCACATCTGACCTGAACGACCTGTACAGACGTGTTCTCAACAGAAACAACCGTCTGAAAAAACTGCTGGAACTTTCCGCTCCTGACATTATCGTTAGAAATGAAAAACGTATGCTGCAGGAAGCTGTTGACAGCCTTATTGACAACGGCCGTCGCGGCCGCGCAGTAACAGGCGGTACTTCAAACAGACCTCTGAAATCCCTTTCCGACATGCTGAAAGGTAAACAGGGCCGTTTCCGTCAGAACCTGCTGGGTAAACGTGTTGACTACTCCGGCCGTTCAGTTATCGTTGTTGGTCCCGAACTGAAAATGTATCAGTGTGGTCTGCCAAAAGAAATGGCACTGGAACTGTTCAAACCATTCGTTATGAGAGAACTGGTTTCCAAAGGCTACGCTACAAACATCAAATCTGCCAAAAAAGTTGTTGAAAGAGCAAAATCCGAAGTATGGGATGCTCTGGAAACAGTTATCAAAGGCCACCCTGTTCTGCTGAACCGTGCTCCTACACTGCACCGTCTGGGTATCCAGGCATTCGAACCTGTTCTGGTTGAAGGCCGTGCCCTGAAACTGCACCCACTGGTATGTACAGCTTACAACGCCGACTTTGACGGTGACCAGATGGCTGTTCACGTACCACTGTCCCACGAAGCACAGGAAGAAGCAAGAAACCTGATGCTGGCTTCCGGCAACCTGCTGAAGCTGTCTGACGGTTCACCTGTTGCTGTTCCTTCACAGGACATGATTCTGGGCTCCTACTACCTTACAATGGTAAACGATGGCGACAAAGGCGAAGGCATGATTTTCCGCGATGAAAACGAAGCTCTTATGGCTTACGCTGAAGGTTATGTAACTCTCCACGCCAAAGTAAAAATCCGCCGTACAGGCGAATACAACGGCGAACAGATAACACAGCTTATCGACACTACAGTTGGCCGTCTTATCTTCAACACACCTATCCCACAGGATCTGGGCTATGTTGACAGAACAAAACCTGAAAACGCACTGAAACTGGAAATTGAATTCCTGGTTGGTAAAAAACAGCTGGGCCAGATTGTTACAAAATGTATCGAACAGCACGGCACAAAAATCGCTTCCCAGGTACTGGACGAAATCAAATCCCAGGGCTTCAAATACTCCACAAAAGGCGCTATCACAGTTGCTGCCTGTGACGCAGTTGTTCCTCCTAAAAAGAAAGAACTGCTGGCAGAAGCAGAAGCAAAAGTTACACGTACAAGAAAGCTGTATGAACGCGGTCTGCTGAGCGAAGACCAGAGATACAAATCTGTTATCGAAATCTGGAACGAAACAACTGACCTTGTTTCCAAAGCCCTGCAGGAAAACATGCACGCCAGAAACCCAATCTGGATGATGGCTGACTCCGGTGCCCGTGGTTCCATGAACCAGATCAAACAGCTGGCCGGTATGCGCGGTCTTATCGCTTCCACATCCGGTAAAACAATCGAAATTCCAATCAGAGCCAACTACCGTGAGGGTCTGAACATTCTGGAATACTTCATTTCCGCCCGTGGTGCCCGTAAAGGTCTGGCTGATACTGCTCTGCGTACAGCTGACTCCGGTTACCTGACACGTCGTCTGGTTGACGTTTCTCACGATGTTATCATCCGTGAACACGACTGCGGTGCTAAACACGGTATTGTTGTTAAAGAAATCCGCGATGGCAACAGCGTTATCGAACCGCTGTCCGACAGACTGTTGGGCCGTTACACAGTAAATGACCTTGTTCACCCTGAAACAGGTGAAATCATCGTATCCAAAGACAAGATGATGGATGCAGCTGACATCAAGAAAATCATTGAAACATTCGGCACTTACGATGAAACAACAGGCAAACATGACCCTAAAGACATCGAAATCGAAATCCGTTCAGTTCTCAACTGTAAATCAGGCGTTGGTGTTTGTGCCAAATGTTACGGTGCTTCACTGTCTGACTGGCAGCCGGTAAGAATGGGTGACGCTGTAGGTACAATCGCAGCTCAGTCCATCGGTGAACCAGGTACACAGCTGACAATGCGTACTTTCCATACTGGTGGTATCGCTTCTGCAGCTGACATCACACAGGGTCTTCCTCGTGTTGAAGAGCTGTTTGAAGCACGCCGTCCTAAAAAGATTTCCATCATGTCTGAAATCGCCGGCCGCGTAAGAATCGACCAGACAAAGAAAGGTACCTACGCAGTTATCGAAGGTTTCGACGACAACGGCGCTCCATGTGAAAAGAGCTATCTCATTCCATTCGACCAGAGACTTTCACCTTCCGTATACGATGGTGCTACAGTTGAAAAAGGCGCTTACCTGACAGAAGGCTCTGCAGCTCCTGCAGACATTCTGGCAATCAAAGGCCGCACAGCTGTTGAAGATTACATCATCCAGGAAGTACAGAAGGTTTACCGTGTACAGGGTGTTGATATCAGCGACAAACACATCGAAGTTATCGTTCGTCAGATGATGAAGAAAGTTAAAGTGGAAGAAACAGGCACAACAGACCTTATCGGTGGTGCACTGGTTGACTACAAAGACTACAAAGCAAAACTGGAAGATATCAAAGAAAGAACAGCTGCCGGTGAAGAAGGCCTGGTTGAACCAAGAGCAACAGACATTATTCTGGGTATCACAAAAGCTGCTCTTGCTACAGAGTCCTTCCTGTCCGCCGCTTCCTTCCAGGAAACAACAAAAGTTCTTACAGATGCTGCTATCCGCGGCAAAGTAGACTTCCTCCAGGGTATGAAAGAAAACGTTATTATCGGTAAACTTATCCCTGCTGGTTCCACTGTTGCCGAAGAAGGTGAAACAGAGGAAGAAAATGGCGAAATCGCTGGTTTTTAAGCGGATTTTTTATAAAAATTATATAAAATAACTATTGACACTACTGCGCCAAAAATGTATAATAATTTTTGGCGCAGTTAAGTTTGTGCCAATTAAGTGTGTCTGTTTCGACGAGGGACAAGGCCACATATCTATATAAAATAAATGTAATAGGAGGAAATTGAAATGCCAACATTTAACCAATTGGTTCGCAAGGGTAGAGAAGTTCTCGTAAAAAAATCTACAGCTCCAGCTCTGCAGAAAGGTTACAACAGCCACAAAAAAGTTGCTACAAACCAGTCTGCTCCACAGAAACGTGGCGTATGTACAGCTGTTAGAACAATGACACCTAAGAAACCAAACTCCGCTCTGAGAAAAGTATGCAGAGTTCGTCTTTCTAACGGTATCGAAGTAACATCTTACATCCCAGGTATCGGTCACAACCTGCAGGAACACTCTGTTGTTCTCGTTCGTGGTGGTCGTGTTAAAGACCTTCCTGGTGTACGTTACCATACAATCCGTGGTACACTGGATACACAGGGTGTAGCTAAGAGAATGCAGTCCCGTTCCAAATACGGTGCAAAACGCCCAAAAGCAGGTAAGAAATAATCTTACAAAAACAATTTTTAACTAGTAAAATGACATTTAATGCCCAAAAGGGTTTTATATATAGATATATATTTACCCCTTTTCTGCAGACAGAAGTTTTTTTACACTTTTGAGTACCAAAGATATCATCAAAATTAATGAAGGAGGGAAGAACGGTGCCAAGAAGAGGTAATATTGCAAAAAGAGATGTACTGGCAGACCCAATGTACAACTCAAAACTCGTTACTAAACTTGTTAACAGCATCATGCTGGATGGCAAAAAAGGCGTTGCTCAGAAAATCGTTTACGATGCATTTGATATCGTAGCAGAAAAAACAGGCAACGAACCACTGGAAGTATTTGAAAAAGCAATGGAAAACATCATGCCATTGCTGGAAGTTAAAGCTCGTCGTGTAGGCGGTGCAACATATCAGGTTCCAATGGAAGTTAGAGCTGAAAGAAGACAGACACTTGGTCTGAGATGGCTCACAACTTACTCAAGAAACAGAAACGAAAAAACAATGCGCGAAAGACTTGCAGCTGAAATCATGGATGCTGCAAACGGCAACGGCGGCGCTTGCAAAAAACGCGAAGACACACACAAAATGGCAGAAGCAAACAAAGCATTTGCTCATTACAGATATTAATCCATACTTTTGCACAAGCCTGGCGGCGTAAAGTCTCCGGGCTGGCATAATAAATATAGGAGGAAAAATGGCAAGAGACGTTTCACTGGAGATGACCAGAAATATCGGTATCATGGCTCACATCGACGCCGGTAAAACTACAACAACAGAACGTATTCTTTACTTCACAGGTGTTAACCACAAAATTGGTGAAACACATGAAGGTTCTGCTACAATGGACTGGATGGCTCAGGAACAGGAAAGAGGTATCACAATTACTTCTGCTGCTACAACATGTTATTGGGCACACACTGATAACAAAGACCCTGCTTCCATCAAAAAGAACCGTCACAGAATCAATATCATCGACACTCCTGGCCACGTTGACTTTACAGTAGAAGTAGAACGCTCACTGCGTGTTCTCGACGGCTCTGTAACAGTTCTCTGTGCAAAAGGTGGTGTAGAACCTCAGTCTGAAACTGTATGGCGTCAGGCTGACAAATACCATGTACCAAGAATGGTATACGTAAACAAGATGGACATCATGGGTGCTGACTTCTACAATGTAGTTCGCATGATGAAAGACCGTCTGAAATGTAACGCTGTTCCACTTCAGATTCCAATGGGTGCTGAAGACACATTCGTAGGTATGGTTGACCTTCTGAAAATGAAAGCAATCGTTTACGATAAAGACGTTACAAAAGGCTATCAGGAAGTTGAAATCCCAGAAGAATTCGTAGACCAGGCTGAAGAATATCGTGCAGCTATGATTGAAGCTGTTGTTGAAACAGACGAAGAGCTGATGATGATGTACCTGGAAGGCGAAGAAATCGCTATCGCTGACCTGAAAAAAGCTATCCGTAAAGCTACAATCGACAACCTGATGGTTCCTGTACTTTGCGGTACTTCTTACAGAAACAAAGGTGTTCAGCAGCTGCTGGACGCTGTAGTAGACTACATGCCTGCTCCAACAGACATCGAAGCTATCAAAGGTGTTAACCCAGAAACAGAAGAAGAAGAAGTAAGACCATCTGATGACAAAGCTCCATTCGCAGCTCTGGCATTCAAGATTGCTACTGACCCATTCGTAGGTAAACTCTGCTTCTTCCG
The DNA here is from genome assembly GCA_017473015.1 of Oscillospiraceae bacterium. Lineage (GTDB taxonomy): Bacteria > Bacillota > Clostridia > Oscillospirales > Ruminococcaceae > RGIG3102. The sequence goes on from JAFUNP010000007.1 coordinate 100,724, forward strand.
TGTATACTCCGGTACAGTTGAAGCTGGTTCCACAGTTTACAACTCTGTAAAAGATAACAAAGAAAGAATGGGCCGTATTCTGCAGATGCACGCTAACCACCGTCAGGACATCGAAGTATGCTACGCTGGTGATATCGCTGCTGCAGTAGGTCTGAAAAACACAACAACAGGTGATACACTGTGTGATGAAAAACATCCAATCATTCTGGAATCCATGGAATTCCCAGAACCAGTTATCCGTGTTGCTATCGAACCAAAAACAAAAGCAGGCCAGGAAAAAATGGGTATTGCCCTTGCTAAACTGGCTGAAGAAGACCCAACATTCAAAACTTACACAGACGAAGAAACAGGCCAGACAATCATCGCTGGTATGGGTGAACTTCACCTGGAAATCATCGTTGACCGTCTGCTGCGTGAATTCAAAGTAGAAGCTAATGTTGGTGCTCCTCAGGTTGCTTATCGTGAAACAATCAAATCCAACTCTGATGTTGATATGAAATACGCTCGTCAGTCCGGTGGTAAAGGTCAGTACGGTCATGTTAAAATCCGTGTTTCTCCAAACGAACCAGGCAAAGGCTACGAATTTATCAACAGCGTTGTTGGTGGTGCTATTCCAAAAGAATACATTGGTCCTGTTGACCAGGGTATTCAGGGTGCAATGCAGGCCGGTGTTCTGGCAGGCTACCCAGTAGTTGACGTAAAAGTTGAACTGTACGACGGTTCATACCATGAAGTTGACTCTTCTGAAATGGCATTTAAGATTGCTGGCTCTATGGCTTTCAAAGAAGCTATGAGAAAAGCAAATCCAGTAATCCTGGAACCAGTTATGATGGTTGCTACAATTGTACCAGATGACTACATGGGCGATGTTATGGGTGACTTTAACAGCCGTCGTGGTATGATCCAGGGTACAGAAGCTCGTCAGGGCGCTACACAGATTAACGCTCTGGTACCACTGCAGAACATGTTCGGTTACGCTACAGACCTGCGTTCCAAAACACAGGGCCGTGGTAACTACGCAATGGAACCTTCACATTACACAGAAGTTCCAAAATCAATTGCTGAAGGCATCATGTCCAGCAGAGCAAAGAAAGATTAATCAATAATCATTGAAATACTTGATTTTTCCCCGGATTATTGGTAAAATTATAAACAACATTTTCTTATAAACTTTAGGAGGATTCTTACAATGGCAAAAGCTAAATTTGAAAGAAGCAAACCACATGTAAACATCGGTACTATCGGTCACGTTGACCATGGTAAAACAACTCTTACAGCTGCTATCACAAAAGTTCTCGCTCTGAGAGGTTACGCAGAAGCTACAGACTATGCTAACATCGACAAAGCTCCAGAAGAAAGAGAACGTGGTATCACAATCAACACATCACACGTTGAATACGAAACAGACAACAGACACTATGCTCACGTTGACTGCCCAGGCCATGCTGACTATGTTAAAAACATGATCACAGGTGCTGCTCAGATGGACGGTGCTATCC
>JAFUNP010000008.1 GCA_017473015.1 Oscillospiraceae bacterium
ATGACAGCATAGTAGAAAAACCAGCGCACAGGTGTGGCACATTTGTTTATTCGGTCCACCAGTTCGCCCTTGCCTTCCCACAGCTCCACAATAAACATCAGCACGATGCACACTATAATAGCAGTGCCGTTGTTTGTATAGTAGCCGATGGTTTCCATTGCCTGTGTGAAGTAGCCCGGCGTAAACAGCATGGAAACATCGCTGAACATATTCTGCAGCACATACACAGCATCTGTCAGATTGTTTGCGCGGAAGAAAATCCATGTAAAGTCAATGAGGATAAATGTGATAACAGCTTTCAGCACTGCAACGACAGGTTTTGTTTTCGGCACAGGCTTGCCTGCTTTTTTCAGCCGGCGTATTTCGGCCTGTTTTTTCCCGAAAAATATGCGTTCCAGCACATTGTATATACCATTGATGCCGCCCCAGATAACAAAAGTCCATGAAGCACCATGCCACAGACCGCTGACCAGGAAAGTAATCATCAGATTGATATATGTTCTGAATTTACCTTTGCGGCTGCCGCCCAGTGGGAAATAAACATAGTCCATAAACCAGCCGGACAGTGAGATGTGCCAGTTTCGCCAGAATTCCACCACTGACTGTGAGAAATAAGGGTGGTTGAAGTTGCGCATCAGTTTGAACCCCATAACATTGGCCGCTCCCACAGCAATATCGGAGTAACCGGAAAAGTCGCAGTAAATCTGGAATGCAAAAAGGAAGGTAGCCATCACCAGCTGAATACCGGTGTATTTGGTCACATCGTTGTAAACAGCGTTTACAATAAGGGCCGCACCGTCAGAGATAACCAGCTTTTTGAAAAAGCCCCAGGCCATAATAACCAGACCGTCAGTCACACGGTTGTATTCGAATTTATAGCTTTTATGCAGCTGTGGCAACAGGTTGGCACTGCGTTCGATAGGACCAGCCACCAACTGTGGGAAAAAGCTGACAAACAGTGCATAGGTAAGAAAATCCTTTTCTCTTTCCACCCGGCCGCGGTAAACATCGATGGAGTAGCCCAGTGACTGGAAGGTGTAGAAAGAGATACCAACAACAGCCAGCAGGTTGTTGTTGCGTGCGATACCCAGTGACGGAAAAACCGCCAGCAGACTGTCCACAATAAAGTTGAAATATTTGAAATAACCTAAAATAGCTATATTTACTATTATATTTACAGCTAAAAACAGTTTTTTCTGTTTTTCATCCCTGGCTTTATCTATCAGCACCGCACAGTAAAAAGTGGTGGCTGTGCTGAACAGTATCAACAGTGCATATACCGGCTGCCAGGACATATAGAAATAATAACTGGCTATCAGCAGCCAGTGATTTTTCAGCTTTTCAGGTATTATAAAATACCCCATTACAACAATGGGGAAGAATATTAAAAAGCTGACTGAGTTAAACAGCATAATTTACTCCTTAGTGTAATGGGTATTTATTATTCTTTTTCTGTCAGTTTCTGTTCCAGCTCGCGCACGCGTTTTTCCAGCAGGGCGTTGGACTGGGCCAGACGCTTGATTTTGTGGGAAAAACCGGAGATAACCGCTGTGACAGACAGCAGGATAAGCAGAATAAATATAATCTGTGTCAGGAAAATGAAGTTTACAGGATTGACCACACCTGTAATATCACTGAGCACCAGCACAAGATAACGGCAGAGAGCAAAGGCTATCATGGTTACGCTGAATGCCAGCCAGATAATGGAATATTTAATCTCTATTTTTTTATGCTTGATAAGCCAGAGAATCATGGTGAACAGCACAAAAGAGCCGATGATAAGCAGGTGCTGAAGTGTGAGAGTGTTTTTAATAAAATCAATCATAATCACTTACCCGCCTTTCTTTTGGTTGATATTCTGTCCACCACCAGAGCCAGGCATACTTTTATCATATAGTATGCGCTTTTCAGGCTGCGGATAGAGGACACACCGCCCTGTCTTTCCACCATAACAACAGGTACTTCACCCACTGTATAGCCATTGAGAATACAGCTGACAATGGCTTCCGGTTCAGGGTAGTCATCAGCGTAATCGTTGGCAAAAAATTCTATCAGCTGACGATTGCAGGCGCGATAGCCGCTGGTAACATCATAAACTTTTTTGCCTGTGAGTATTTTAATCAGCAGAGAAATAATATTGATACCCAGACGGCGCATAAAAGATGACTGGAAGCCCTCTTTGGTAATAAAACGGGAGCCTATGGCCATATCCATTTCACCACTGATAACCGGCCGGCATACATCGGAAAGATAAGCCGGGTCATGCTGACCGTCGCCGTCCATCTGCACAGCAATATCGTAACCATTCTGCTTTGCATACAGGTAACCGGCCTGTACACCGCCGCCGATGCCCAGGTTTACAGGGTTGTTTATATAGTTCATACCGTTGGCTTTCAGTATGCTTTCGGTAGAATCGGTAGAGCAGTCGTTGATAATAAGGTAATCGGCAAAAGGTGCTTTTTCCTTTAAATTTTTCACCACTCGTTCAATACTGGCTTCCTCGTTGTAGCAAGGAATAATAACCAGAATTTTCATCGGATAGTCCTCCGTTTAATCTAAAATAAAATCTATCAGCTGCCCCAGCACTTTGTCGCGGCTGTGGTATTGGTAATGATACCGGCGGGCGTTGGCACCCATCGCATCGCGCTGCCGCTGTGGCATATTGTAAAGTGAAAGAATATTTTTATACAGTGCGGTGCTGTCACCGCTTGGGGCGGTCAGGCCTGCACCGGCTTTTTCGATAACAAAACTGCCCTCGCCGTCAATACAGGTAAGCACCGGTTTTCCCCCTGCCATATAGCTGGTAACTTTGGCCGGGATAGTCAGGCCCAGGTCATCGCTTTTAGCCAGAGGTGCAAACAGGGCGTCTGCCAGTGTGTGATACACCGGCATATCTGTAACAGGTTTTGAGCCAAGAAAGTCAAAATATTCGCTCACATCTTTTTCTTTTACATAGCTTTCAATATCGTTTTTTGACATACCGTCGCCCACGATAATGAATTTAACATCTTTCACACCGTCTTTTTTCAGCAGTACTGCTGCATCAACAGCAACCTCCACATTCTGTGCAGGGCTGATGTTGCCGGCGTAAACGATTTTGAAATAATCTTTGTATTTTTCCTCCAGTTCTGCGTTATGTATATCTTTTTCATAGAATTTTTCACAGTACTGAGGGATTGTGGCTACTTTTTCAGGCGATTTGCCTGTGATTTTCACCAGAGTTTCATTCAGTGACGGTGACATAGCAATCAGTTTGTCACAGCGTCTGTAGTGCCAGTGGCTGGTGCTGCGGGCAATAAAACGCAGGAATCTGTTCTGGATTTTCAGAACGGAATAAAGATTTTCCGGCCACAGATCCAACACATAGGTGGTCAGGGGCACTTTTTTCAGCTTTGAATAAACAATAGCCGGGAAAATCATATAAACAGGGCTGGTTTCGTAACAGAAAACAGCGTCATATTTTCTGCCCAGAAAGGACAGAACTTTGAAGGAAGCAAAGAAAGGATAGGAAATATAGTTGAGGAAGATACGGATGGAGGAATTGCCCTTGCGCACAATTTCCCATGTGCGGTAAACTTTCACACCGTTGAAATCCTGTTTTTTGTTTTTGAACCAGCCGTAGCCCTCCGGCACAATGCCGTTGGGGTAGTTTGGTATGCCGCAAAGCACATCAACCTCTATATCGTTTTCCACAAAACCTGTGGCAATATCGCTGATACGGAAATTTTCCGGCCAGAAATGCTGGCTGATAATAAGAATTCTCTTTTTCAAAACTGCTTTCCTTGCTGAGTAATATAATTATTCAGGGCCGACCGTAAAATCGGCCCTGTTTTCAGTGACAGATAGGGATTAATATTTTCTCCACACCATTTTGTTTACCACGCCTGTGTAGCTCTGAATAAGCTTGACAACTTTTGTGGAAACATTTTCTTCCACATAGTCAGGTACAGGGATGCCGTAGTCGCCTGCTGCATTCATTGCAACAGCTGTGTCAACAGCCTGGAGAACCTGTTCTGTGGTGATGCCTGCCAGCACAAAGTTGCCTTTGTCCAGTGCTTCAGGTCTTTCTGTGGATGTACGGATACATACTGCAGGGAATGGGTTGTCCACTGACAGGAAGAAGCTGCTTTCTTCAGGCAGTGTGCCGGAGTCAGAAACAACAGCAAAAGCATTCATCTGCAGGTTGTTGTAATCGTGGAAGCCCAGAGGTTTGTTCTGGATAACGCGTTTATCAAATTTAAAGCCGCGTTTTTCGATAAATTTTGCACTTCTTGGGTGGCAGGAGTACAGAATAGGCATATCGTATTTTTCTGCCATAGCGTTAACTGCATTCATCAGGTTGAAGAAGTTTGCCTCTGTGTCGATATTTTCTTCACGGTGAGCAGACAGCAGAATATATTTGCCTTTCTCCAGACCCAGCTTGTCCAGGATTTTAGACGCTTTAATCTGGTCCAGGTTTGCTTTCAGCACCTCTGCCATAGGGCTGCCTGTAACATATGTGCGTTCTCTGGCTGTACCTTCATAGTTCAGGTAACGGCGTGCGTGTTCGGAATAGCACAGGTTTACGTCAGCAATGTGGTCAACGATTCTGCGGTTTGTTTCTTCCGGCAGACATTCGTCAAAGCAGCGGTTGCCTGCTTCCATATGGAAAATAGGAATGTGAAGTCTTTTTGCGCTGATAGCTGACAGGCAGGAGTTTGTATCGCCCAGAATCAGCAGGGCATCAGGTTTCTGGTCTACCATCAGTTCGTAGGATTTGGCGATGATGTTGCCGATGGTTTCGCCCAGATGACTGCCAACAGCGTCCAGATAAAAGTCCGGTGCGCGCAGACCCAGGTCATCAAAGAACACCTGGTTCAGTTCATAGTCATAGTTCTGGCCTGTATGTACCAGAATCTGGTCAAAGTATTTATCACATTTTTTGATAACGGCAGCCAGACGGATGATTTCAGGTCTGGTGCCGATGATTGTCATAAGTTTCAGTTTGCCCATTTTTCGCAAACCTCCTATCTGTAAGTATTGTTCTGGATTACCTGACCGGCTTCGACTTTGGCAAAAGGTGCAACGCGGTTACCGGCTTTCACCACGCAGTTGATGCACAGGTGAACGCCTTTTTCAATGGTTACATCGTGGTCCACCACTGCACCGAAATTCACGATGCAGCCGCTGCGCACAATGCTGCCTGTGTTTACCACAGCCTGTGGCAGCACAGCAGTGCCTTTTTCGATAACTGCTGCCTTGCTTACATAAGCAGCAGGGTGGATAATGGTGGCAATCTGTGCGCCGGCATTGATAATCATATTCATCCATTCCACGCGCAGGTTGTTGTTGCCGAATGCAGGGTAAAACCATACATCCTCACCCATAAATTTTCTGAAATCAGCCAGGGAACCTTTTACCTTTGTGTGACGGGCGTTGTCATCAAGGAACACAACTTCGTCAAAAAGCTGTGCGGACTGCACCACGTCTTCTATAGTGCGGCCGTAACCGCCGAAACCGAGGATAACCAGTTTTTTCATTATAAATCTACCTTTGTATAGTAAGTATCAGGTTTTTCAGGGTTGAATATTTCACTGGACCAGAACAGGCAGATAACCTCTGTATCACCGATATTTTTGATGTTGTGGGTGTAGCCCACAGGAATATCCACAACTGTAGGTGTGTTGCCTTCCACTGTGTAGCGGATGATTTCACCTGTTATCATATGGCGGAAGGAAATTTCAGCCTTGCCTGCGATAACAAAGAATTTTTCCACTTTTGTATGATGCCAGTGGTCACCGCGTGTGATGCCCGGCTTTGTGGTGGAGATAAAAATCTGACCCATGGATTCACTTTTGATAAATTCAGCCAGCCAGCCGCGGTTGTCTTCGTTCTTTTTCAGCGTATATGAGAATTTGTCACTATCCAGATATGACAGGTATGTGCCGTAAAGACGGATGTCCAGCAGAGTGTTCAGTGACGGCATAACAAGAGTTTCCCTGTTTTTGCCGAAGGCTGTGATTTTTTCTGCCAGTTTGCCCAGAGTGATTTTGTGCAGTGTGTCGATTTCGAAAAAGCCCGGTTTGTAATCGGCTGTGTTTTCAAAAATATCCACAAATTTTGCAATAACATCGTCAATGTAGCACAGTGTCAGTTCTTTGTCCGGGTCGTTAATCTGCAGTGGCAGACCGTGGGCCACATTGTGCATAAATGTGGCTACAACAGTGTTGTAGTTTGGTCTGGACCATTTGCCGAATACGCCGTAAAGACGCACGATGAAAGCAGGGTTATGGCCGTTTGTCAGGAAAAGGTCTTCGCCCATTTTTTTGCTTTTGCCATAGTCATTGTCCAGCAGTGCCTGAATGGAGGAGGATACCAGCACAGGTGCTGTGTTGCCTTTGGCTTTCAGTGTGTCCAGCAGAGTCTTGGAAAAGTCTGTGTTGCCTTCGTAAAACTCTTTTGTGTCCACAGGACGGTTTACGCCGGCCAGATGGAAAACAAAGTCTGCATCTGCGCAGAAGTTTTCCAGGTCTGCCTGGGTGTTTTCCCTGTCATAGAGATACAGATTTGTATAGCCTTTCTGCAGCAGTGTTGCTGTCAGGTTTTTGCCTATAAAGCCTGTGGCGCCTGTAATCAATATTTTCTTACTTTTCAAGTTTAGCCAGCTCCTCTTTGATGTAGTCTGTTGTCTTCATTTTTGCAATTGTGCCTGCAACATCCAGACGTTCTGTGTTATGGCTGTTGTACTGGTGCAGCAGTCTTTCTTCTGTGCGGCCTTCCACAAAGTATTTGTCATAGTTCAGGTCACGGTTGTCAGCAGGTACACGGTAGTAACCGCCCATATCGATGGCTTTGGCTGCTTCTTCTTCTGTCAGCAGAGTTTCGTACAGCTTTTCACCGTGGCGTTCGCCGATGATTTTGATGCCTGTATCGCCGAACAGTTCCTGTGTGGCTTTTGCCAGGTCACCGATAGTACATGCAGGTGATTTCTGAACAAACAGGTCGCCTGCCTGACCGTGTGTGAATGCGAATACAACCAGGTCAACAGCTTCGTCCAGGTTCATCAGGAAGCGTGTCATTTCTGGGTTTGTGATTGTGAGAGGGTTGCCCTGACGAATCTGTTCACGGAACAGTGGGATAACGCTGCCGCGGCTGCACATAACATTGCCGTAGCGTGTGCAGCAGATAGTTGTTTTTTCAGGGTCAACTGTTCTGGATTTTGCCACGATTACTTTTTCCATCATAGCTTTGGAGATACCCATAGCGTTGATTGGGTAAGCGGCCTTGTCTGTGGACAGACAAACCACTCTTTTTACACCGTGGTTGATAGCACTTGTGAGAACATTTTCTGTGCCCAGAACATTTGTTTTAACAGCTTCCACAGGGAAGAATTCACAGGATGGCACCTGTTTCAGTGCTGCAGCGTGGAAGATAAAGTCAACGCCGTTCATAGCATTGTTAACACTGTTGATATCGCGAACATCGCCGATGTAGAATTTTACTTTCTGGCTTTCAACAGGATGGGAAACCTGCAGTTCATGGCGCATATCGTCCTGTTTCTTTTCGTCACGGGAGAAGATGCGGATTTCGCCGATATCTGTTGTTAAAAAGTGTTTCAGTACAGTGTGGCCAAAGCTGCCTGTACCGCCTGTAATCAGAAGGGTTTTACCTTTAAATACTGAATCTGACATAATTATATCCTCCATAGCATAAATGCTTTTTTACATAAATTTACATCAAAACGCAATAATCGCATTTTAATCTTATATATTTTATCACACTTTAATTCTTTTTTAAAGGGTAATATGGGTTTGTTAAAAAAAATATTACAATTTGGCTACAAAAAATACAGTCTTTGTGATATAGTAGTATTAACAAAATTCAAGGAGAATACAAAAATGAGCGTTCTTGACAGATTTTTAAGCTATATCCGGATAGATTCACCATCCGACCCTAAAAACGCAGGCGTTACACCATCCACAGCAATCCAGCTGAATGTGGCAGAGTTTCTGGTAAAGGAACTGGAAGAGCTGAAACTGGAAAACATCCGCATAAAAGACGGCACTGTTTATGCAGACCTGCCGGCCACACCTGGCTATGAAGACAAAACCTGTGTTGGCTTTATCGCACATATGGACACAGCACCCGAATTCAACGGCTTTGGCGTAAAACCACAGATTATCGAAAACTACGACGGCGGCGACGTATTGCTGGCAGGCAGTGGCCATACACTGTCAGTTAAGGAATTCCCATTCCTGCCAGGTCTCAAAGGCCAGAAACTGATTACCACAGACGGCACAACACTGCTGGGTGCCGATGACAAAGCAGGCATTGCTGAAATAATCGAAGCAGTGAAAATCGTTATTGATGAAAAAATCCCACACGGCAAAATCGTAGTGGCATTCACACCGGACGAAGAAATCGGCCACGGCGTGGACCTGTTTGACGTGGAAGGCTTTGGCGCAAAACTGGCATACACAGTGGACGGCGGCGCATACAACGGCATCTGCTACGAAAACTTCAACGCTGTTTCCGCACTGGTTGAGTTCAACGGCTATTCCATCCATCCGGGCGCAGCAAAAGGCAAGCTGGTAAACAGCCAGCATCTGGCATTTGAATTCCACAGCCTGCTGCCGGCTTTTGAAAAACCTGAACACACCACAGATTTTGAAGGTTTCTTCCATTTGATTGAAACAGTGGGTACCACAGAAAAAACCACTCTGGAATACATTGTGCGCGACCACAGTGCAGAAAAGATAGAAGAAAAACAGAAAGTGATGAAAGACATTGCCGCATTTATCAACACTAAATACGGCGAAGACAGCTGTGTGCTGAAACTGACAGAACAGTACAGAAATATGAAAGAACAGATTCTGCCTCACTTTGAAGTGGTGGAATATGCAGAAAATGCTATCCGTGCTCTGGGTGTGGAACCTGTAAGCGAAGCTGCACGCGGCGGCACAGACGGTGCAAGACTGTCCTATATGGGCCTGCCTTGTCCTAACCTGGGCACAGGCGGATACAACGCCCACGGCAGATACGAATGTATCACAGAAGAAAATCTGGAAAAATGCACACAGGTAGTGGTGGAAATCATCAAACAGTTTGCGAAATAAGAAATATTTATAAACAGTACCCCGGCCCGAATAAACGGACCGGGGTTGTTGTTTAATACAGATGTTTGAAAAATTGGAATTTATTATTCTTTATTCATGTGATATTGTTCAGCTTGTTTTTGCCAATATATTTTATCTTCTTCTGTGATTTTTCGAATAACTTTGCAAGGAACACCAGCAGCAATTACATTACTCGGAATATCCTTGGTCACTACAGAACCCGAACCTATCACAACATTATCTCCAATAGTAACACCTGGATTTATGACGGTATTACCACCCACCCACACATCATTACCGATGGTCACGCTTTTTCCGTATTCAAGCTGCTGGTTTCTTATTTCTGCATCGATTGGATGACCAGCAGTATAAACACACACCCTTGGCCCAAAGAATACATTGTTGCCAATATAAATATTTGCTACATCAATGAGTATACAGTCGTAGTTTGCGTAGAAATTCTCGCCAATATAAGTGTTGCAGCCATAGTCTGTTCGGAATGGAGGTTCAATCCAAAACTGCTTTCCTATACGTCCAAACAATTCACGAAATAACTGCAAACGATATTCTGCCTGTTCCTCTGTCGCAGTATTGATAAGTCTTGTCAACTTTCTTGCTTTTGCGTTATCTTTTGCCAATTCGTCATCACGTGCAATATATAACTGCCCAGACAACATTAACTCTTTTTCGGTCATGATAATATTCTCCTCGTCAAATTCAAATTTATCCTACACTCTCGTAATATACCTTTTTTTATCCTCGTCGGTTATCCGGCGGATAACCTTGCAGGGGTTGCCGGCGGCCACCACTCCCGGCGGTATATCCTTTGTCACCACGCTGCCTGCACCGATTACGCTGCCGCTGCCTATGGTTACACCGGGCATAACGTGAACACCTGCGCCAATCCACACATTGTCACCCACTGTGATAGGGTAGGCATATTCATAGCCCCGATTTCTTCTTTCGTGGTCCACAGGGTGACCGGCGGTGTAAAAACCGCAGTCAGGGGCGATAAAAACATTGTCGCCGAAAGTAACCTTTGCACCGTCAAGGATAACTGTGTTGTGATTGGCAAAAAAGTTTTCACCGATGGAAATATTGTAGCCATAGTCGCACCAGAAAGGAGCGATAATGGTGAAATCGCCTTTTGTACTGCCCAGCAGCTGTTTCATCAGTTCAGTCTGCCGCTGTGTATCTGACGGACGTATAAGATTGAAATCATAACACATATCCTTGGCCGCCCGTCTTTCTGCCAGCAGCTGTGGGTCATAGTTGGCATCGTAAAGCATCTGCCGCTGCATTTTTTCCTTTTCAGTCATCTTATACCGCCTTTTTATAATAATTATGGTTAGATTATACCCCTTTCCCCTGTCAAAAGCAAACAGTGTGATTAAAAAAGGGATTTTCTGCCAACAGTAAGATGAATATAAATAAAAAATCAGTTGACACAGTTTTTAAGACCATATACAATATACCGTAAGTTATTTTTAAAATTACATATTATAGTTTTTAATATTACAAAGAGGTACAACGATGGCAAAATATTATATTGTTACAGAAACAGGCGGAGACCTGTTGCCACAGGATACGGAAAGATACGGCATAAAGATAGTGCCAATGCATGTGCAGATGGAGGGAGAAACACTGGACGACGGCAGTTTTTCACCGGTGGAAATTTTCCGCAGCTATGAAAGAACAAAACAGCTGCCAAAAACAAGCGCCACCAATCCACACGAATACAGACAGGCTTTTGACGAAATACTGGCCGGAAATCCTGATGCAATTATTATTCATCTGGCTTACTCTGCCATTACCACAGCATCCTTTCACAACGCCACACTGGCCAGTGATGGAGCAGAAAATATAATCCACATTGATACAAAGCAGGTTACAGGCGGCCAGCGCGCAGTTGTGCTGAAAATAGCACAGTTTATAGAAGAAAACCCTGACGCCACAGTTGAACAGGTAAAGGCCGAAGCCGGAAAATGGGTGGACAAGGCAAGATTTGTTTTCTTCCCCGGTGACCTTGGCTATCTGAAAGCCGGCGGCAGAGTGTCCAACGCCGCATATCTGGTGGCCTCTATACTGGGATTAAAGCCACTGATAGAAATGCTGGACGGCAAGCTGGTGGGCACAAAGAAATACCGCGGCAGCGACAGCAAAATATATCCACAGATGCTGAAAGAATACCTGACAGAAAACAAGCTGGAAAAGGATTCATTCTTTATGGTTTACTCCGAAGGCATTGACGGAAAACTGAAAACAAAGCTGGAAGAAACAGCAGCAGAAATGGGTTATGGCAAAGTGATGTGGGTACCCACAGGCTGTGTTATCTCCACACACAGCGGTCCGGGAGCATTCGGCGTAGGCGGTTTTGTGGAATAAAAACATTAAATATTAACGGTCGGATTCAACTGTATCCGGCTGTTTTTTCTTATATATCTTATGGGACAAAAATGGGATGAGCGGAAAGGGTATTTATTTTAGAATAAAATCAGGATTTGTGGAGAAAAGAGGTAATAAAATGGAAAAAAGTCTTGATTTTGAAAGAAAGCTGAAAAAACTGCTGAAAAGCCCTCTCAGTGATGAGATGAAGCACAGTCTGGAGTTCGTACCGGATGAGGGGTGCTGTACCTGGATAAATGCAATGTGCCTGTCACTGGCCGGCAAAGCCGCCAAGGGCGACATCCAGGCCATCAAATATATCAACGAAATATGCTCACACGCTGATGACGCCGGCAACCAGCCGCTGTCCATCACGGTAAAGGTGGTTGAATAGTGGAAATATCCATTACTCCTACTCAAAAAAAGTTTATAGACAGCACGGCAGACGAGGTTCTGTTCGGCGGTGCGGCAGGCGGCGGTAAAAGCTATGCCCAGATTATAGATGCACTGATTTATGCCCTGACCTATCCCGGCTCCAAACAGCTGATATTGCGCCGCACCTATCCGGAGCTGGACAAAAGCATTATACGCCGGAGTCTGGAGCTGTATCCGAAAGCCATTTACAAATATTCGTCCACCGCTCACACCGGGCAGTTTTCCAACGGCAGTATAATCGACTTTGGCTACTGTGACAATGAAAATGATGTGTACCGTTACCAGTCTGCGGAGTTTGATGTTATCCGTTTTGATGAACTGACTCATTTTACCAAAGAGATGTATGTTTATCTCATCAGCCGTCTGCGCGGTGTAAACGGTTACCCAAAACAGATGAAAAGCAGCACAAACCCCGGCGGTATAGGACACAAGTGGGTAAAGGAAAGGTTTATTGATATAGGTGAAAGCGGCATAGAGCATTCCACTCCTGCCGGACGCCGTATCTTTATACCGTCTTTTGTCACAGATAATGTTTTTCTGATAGCCAAGGATAAAAATTATCTGAAAAGGCTGGAAAACCTTTCGGAAAAAGACAAAAAAGCCCTGCTTTACGGACAGTGGGATATTTTTGAGGGACAGTATTTTGACGAATGGGACAGGGAGCGCCATGTGGTAAAACCTTTTGTACTACCGTCCGGCTGGAAAAGATACGCCGCCATGGACTATGGTCTGGATATGCTGGCGGTATACTTTATTGCAGTGGATGAAGGAGGAAACGCCTGGGTCTATAAAGAAATATACCAGTCAAACCTGATTATCAGCTCTGCCGCCGCTCTCATCAAATCCGTTATGGACGAAAGCCTTACCGCTTTTTATGCTCCACCGGATTTGTGGAACCGCAGGCAGGACTCAGGCCGCAGTGTGGCCGATATTTTTGCTGCCAACGGCATATATCTGACCAAATCGGTAAACGACAGACAAAGCGGCTGGTATCGGGTCAAGGAATATCTGCATACCGGCAGTGATGAATTCGGCGAAAAGAGCAGTAAACTGAAAATTTTTTCCAGTTGTATCAATCTTATCCGTACGTTGCCTGCCCTTACCCACGACAGCCGAAATGTGAACGATGTTTCCAATACTCCCCATGAGTATACCCACGCCCCGGATGCCCTGCGATACTTCTGCGTTATGCATCGGAGTACACCGGTCACAGAGGATGTGCAACAGTCGGATTACAGCACCAGTTTTGAAAACATGACGGGCTGACCTGTCCGGAATGCAGTTTTTACAGTATATAGACCAAAAAAGACACCCCGTCGGGTGTCTTTTAATTTTATGCTTTACTGCCGGTCCGTTTCCCGTGAAACATTTTCAGGGTCATATACAGCCATCAGTTTCTGTGTGTGGATTTTGTACACAACGGAAATAAGTGTGTTGCGCACAAAATAGCGCTGAGGCTTCATAGTTCTGGAAGTATCCTGTGGCAGCGGCTGTTCGTTGAAAACGGCAACGATGATTTTTTCCATTTCTGTGCAGATATAGTTATATGCTGTTTCAATATCATAAACAGATTTCTGAATTTTTATCATGCGCACAATTTCGTCAATTGTAAACACCTGTTTGGCCACATTTACGATAACCAGATAAGCTATATGTTCTCTGTAATAGCGCTTTTTGATAGTAGCGGGCACCACGCCCTTTTTCACATAGTTGTTTACCATGGAAGAAGTCAGCGGTTTTTCTACTGCGTCCAGTTCCAGCGGTGCAAAAAAATCTTCTATATAAGTCAGAACCTGGTCGATATAAAGACCCATATTTGGAAGTTCGTTATATCTCGGCATTCTGAAATTATTTATCTTTTCCATATTAATCATATTTCACCTGATAACAAAAATATTTCATAACACATATTATAATTAAAAAACTTTTTATAGTCAACACCAAAAACAATTACAAATAAAAAACAACTTTATCTCATAGTTTTCAAAACCAAAAGTAAAGGACATGAAATTTATCATGTCCTTTCAGGATTATATCTTATTTTTCGAAACCTATCATAAGGCCGCCTTTTTCGGCGTAGAAGCTGCACAGTGCGCCTGTAGGTGCAATCTGAACATCTGATTCAGGATAATCTGCCAGTGCCAGATTTTTCAGTTTCTGTGCTGTTTCTTCATTGAAGCAATGGTCAATTCTCAGCTTGCCGCCTTTGTAGCCTTCTTCTTTCATTTTTGCATAGATTACTTCCAATGCTTTTTTAGGACCGCGGGCTTTGTCTGTAGGATGAATCTGGCCTTCTTCGCTGATGATACCAACCATACGCAGGCCAACCATACCGGCGATTTTTGCCACAACCATAGGTACGCGACCGTTGTTTGCCAGGTTAATCATTGACTCCAGAGAAAACACCAGTGAAGTGCCGTTGTCTTTGTATTCTGTGATTTCTTTGCACACAGTGTCAAAATCCTTGCCTTCCAGAACCAGGTCACGCAGTTTTTCCAGATGAAGTTTCTGTTCGCCACCGGCTGTATATGAGTCGATTACAAATACTTTTTTGCCGGGGTTTTCTTCCATATACTGCTGTGCTGCTGTAACTGCGGCATTGTAGCTGCCGGACAGAGTGCTGATGATTGTAACAACATACACAATATCATAGCCTTCAAAAGCAGCCAGGTAGTCCCCCACGCCAGGACAGGCTGTGCTGGATTTGCCTTTGTATTCGCTCATTTCTTTTACCATTGTGGACACATCCAGCTCTGCTGTGTCAACATATTCCTTTTTGTCAGTGAGAATGTGCAGCGGAGCACACTCATATGTAACACCATCAAGGCTGAAAAGGTTTGAGGCAGAGTCACCTACTATTTTAATCTTCATCCGTCATATTTCCTTTCTCAACAAAAAACGATTATAAAAACTTTTTAAAGTAATATTCAAAATTACATCATACACTTTAAAATATCATATAGATTTTTAAAAGTCAATATAATCACATTGTTTTTTGAAAATCCGTGCGAAAAAAAGCACTCATTAAGAGTGCTTTTTCAAAAGTTGATTATCTTTCCAGTTCTCTGGCCACATTTTTCAGTTCCCGGATAATATTCAGGTGCTGAGGGCAGGATTTTTCACATTTGCCGCAGGCGATACACTCGCTGGCAGATGGCAGTGATGCCGTCATATTTGCATAATAAGTCTGTGATGTGGAAAAGCCTTTGTTCAGGGCCTGCATATGGGCGTTGTAAAGGGCGAAATATTTAGGGATAGGTATGTGTTTTGGACAGCCATCCACGCAATAGCCGCAGGCTGTGCAGGCTACAGCTATGGAGCTGTTGATAATATCCACAACACGGTCAATCACTGCTCTTTCTTCGTCATTCAGCGGAACGAAGTTTTCCATATATGCGGTGTTGTCCTCCATCTGCTCCATATTGCTCATGCCGGAAAGCACCATCATCACATTGTCCAGGCTGGCAGCATATCTCACTGCCCAGCTGGCTATGGATGCATCCGGACTGTGTTTTTTAAACATCTGCTCTGCCCGGTCAGGAACAGCCACCAGGCTGCCGCCTTTGATTGGTTCCATAACTATAACAGGCTTGCCGTACTGTGTACACAGCTCATAGCATTCTCTGGCCTGGATAGATGGATTTTCCCAGTCAAGATAATTTATCTGCAGCTGTACAAATTCTGTTTCAGGCCAGGTTTCCAGCATTTCTTTCAGCAGAGTCACATCTTCATGAAAAGAGAAGCCGATGTGTTTTATCTTGCCTTCGGCCTTCATCTGTTTCAGAAATTCAAAGCTTGAGTATTTTTTTGCTTTTTCAAATCTTTCCCTGTTCATTGCGTGCAGCAGATAGTAGTCAAAATAATCCACGCCGCATTTCTCCAGTTCTTCGTTGAACAGCTTTGCATTGTCTTCCACGCTGTTCACCATAGGCATAGGCAGTTTTGTAGCTATTTTGAAGCTGTCGCGTGGATAACGCTCCACCAGTGATTTGCGCAGGAAAACCTCGCTCTGCTGTTTGTGATAAACATAGGCGGTATCAAAATAAGTAAAGCCGCGCTCCATAAATCTGTCCACCATGCGGCACAGCTGCTCCAGGTCTACTTTTGCTGCATCATTTTCGTCCAGCACAGGCAGGCGCATAAAACCAAAACCCAGTTTTTTCATCTTTCGTACTCCTTTTTAATTCATATATTGATATTTTACCATTAAACATGACATAAAGCCAGTTTTTTGTAAAAAACATTACATCTGTGCATCTTCTGTACAGTGCTTGATTTTTAGAGCGAAAAGGAGTACAATAATTAAACCATTTGTACCGGTCTCCGTAGCTCAGTAGGATAGAGCGGACGCCTCCTAAGCGTCAGGCCGCAGGTTCGATTCCTGTCGGGGACGCCAGATAAAAAAGACCTGCTTATCGCAGGTCTTTTTTATTGCACAAATAAATATTATTTATAATTCAGGTTTTCTGTTTGTTATTCTGTTTTTCATCCGGCAGGTTCTGTCATTGCAGTTGCGGCACTGCAGACGGCTGTTTGCACCCTGATAAAAACGCTGTGGGTAACGGGCGTAAATTATTTCCCAATGCACCAGTACCACACAGGACATAAGGAACAGGCTGATAGCGTAAAAGTTGTCAATAAATACCATAGGTGTAAACATCATAAAATGGCCCCAGTCATATATGCGGCAGTTTACACAGCATTTATTTTTCATAATATGTGACTGGAAAGGACAGTAAAAAAGTATGCAGATATAGTCGCACAGAAAGAAAAATACCGTCAGCATCATCAGGTCTGCCACCACCAGAATATCCAGTGCATACAGCAGCCCTACCACACTGTTCCCCAACAGCCACACCAGCATGACCTGCCAGGCTTTTACATTCTGGTCCTGCACATATTCCAGCAGCTCCAGACGGGAGTAATTGTCCACCGGCACATACTCCTCCTCCCTGTTTTTCAGCAGGGCCATGGTAAAAGGCTTTGTGGGAAAAAGATGAGTCAGCATCATGGCCATAAACCCGAACCACAGCAGATGCATAATATTGACACCCATGTACAGCGGCCGTACCAGCAGCTCTGTTATCATCTCCTTGTCTATGATATACATACCCAGCACAACAACAAATACTGCTATGCGTATGGCCAGCTTAAACATATATATTCTCATCATTTTTGTAGACTGGGTTTTCATGGTTTTCCTCACAAAACATATAAGTATTTCAATATAATACCACACAATCCGTCACAATCGATATGGTTATAAATAGTTTTACAAATATTTTACACATAAACAACAAAAAGACCTGCATCATGCGCAATGTCATTAAGTTAAGGAATTTGTATGGAATTCAGCTTAATAAAATAAATTAAAATGTCATTCTGAGCGTAGCGACGCGTGCCCTTTAGGGTAAGAATCTCATCGTCGATATTAGTTGAGATTCTTCGTCACTTTGTTCCTCAGAATGACATGTTTTTTGTTATCTTAATGACATTGGCATAATACAAGTCTTTTTTATTGTCAGTTGAACACAAATATTTTCTGTGCCAGTGAATACACAGCCAGCACCAGTTTTTTGCCCAGTGGAGATGTAAACTGTGAGCCCCATCCCATAAAGTTACTGCTTACTTTTTTATATGCAGCAGGGTTTTTCTCTTTAAAATATTTCCACAGCTCATCTTTTTTTGCCAGATTTTCTGCTGTGCCTGATTTGATACACAGTACAGAAGAAACGGCACACAGCATTGTGAGATATTTCAGCATATAGCGACGACATTTTTCATCTTCCACTGCCATTACATCACAGTCTATCATCATGCGGTTTACTCTCAGCTGCTGGTCAATACGGGATATCATAACCTTTTCATTTACTGACTGGTCATCACGGCCAATGAAATAACGGTAAAGGTCCGCGTTCATATAGTACAGTGTCTTTACATAAGGCAGCGGCAGGTATACAAACAGGTTGTCCACATAGAAAGTATGCTTCGGCAGCTGCAGGCCACAATCGCGCAGCAGCTGTGTGCGGTAGATAACGCTGTGCATCAGTATGTTCTGATGCGGCTGGAATTTTTTTGTCTGTGCCCAGGTAAATACAGTATCCTGAGGCATAACATTTGTGTAGCGGATAGGTGTGGCCTTGTTTTCGCTTGGTTTGTCATAAACATAGTTTGTGATAAACATATCCACTGTGTTGCCCTCTGCCACAAGAGTTTTCAGCCTGTCAGCCACTTTCACAAGCACTTCACTGTCAAACCAGTCGTCACTGTCCAGCACTTTGAAATACAGGCCTGTGGCGTTGGCAAGGCCGGTGTTCACCGCCTGACCATGGCCACCATTTTCCTGGTGTACACATTTTACTATACCCGGATATTTTGCTTCATATTCTTTGCCGATTTCCAGAGTGTTGTCCTTCCGGGAGCCGTCATCAACCACAATTATTTCCACATCATCACCCAGCACCAGTGCAGATTCTATGGCGTGGGCCATATATGCAGCTGAGTTGTAGCAAGGAATTGCCACAGATAATAACTTCATTATCATATACCTCTATGAATTTTATTTGCTACAGTATATTACCATTTTTCTGGTAGTTTTGTACTGTGTTTTACCAATTTTTACATAAATTTTAACTTTTTCTTAAACTTTATCAGAAAAAGCTGGTTACAAAAATTTCTATTCCGATAAAAATCAGAATCACACCGCCCAGGATGCCGGCTTTGCCTGCCAGTTTTGTGCCGGCTTTTTTGCCGATGGCAATACCGCCCAGACAGATAAAGAAAGTAACGAATGCAATGATTGCGGCGCAAACCACAGCCATCAGCAGATCGTATTCCGCAATTGTAAAGCCAACGGACAGCGCATCGATAGATGTGGCCACTCCCTGCACCAGCAGTGCACGCATACCTACATCATCGCTTTCTTCTTCCTCATCGCCACCCTTTATACTTTCACGCAGCATGTTGATACCAATATAGCACAGCAGAATAAGGGCTATCCATGGGATAAGTTTTTCAAAAGACTGAAAATACTGCACCACTGTGTGTACGCAGACCCAGCCTATCATAGGCATGGCAGCCTGAAAAAGTGCGAAAACACCGGCCATAAGAGTCATACGGCCTGTTTTCATTTCTGGTTCATTGAGACCGTTTGCAAGTGATACTGAAAAAGCGTCCATAGCCAGGCCTACCCCCAGCATAACGCTGTTAAACAAAAAAACAAAATTCCATTCCATAGGGATACCTCCATATATTCATAAAAAAACGGGTATGTACGCCATACCCGGTAAACTTTTCTATAAAAAGGCAGACCAATGCATAGCTGTACAGTTACACATAAGTCTTGCAATTTAAAACAAGCCAGGTTTTGCAAAAAACCAGTATGTTGACTTGCTACGCGGTGCGCTTGCTACTCCCTTACGATTTGTCCAAAATATTATACACTTTAATAATCCGTCAGTCAATATTTATTTACCGGTTTTTTTATGGTATTTTGCATAAAAAGTTCTTTTCATTATTTATTCTTATTTTGATAACTGGTATGATATACTTAAAACAGAAAATAAAAACGCGGAGGCGATAAAAATGGCATATACCGTAAAACACATAAATGAAAAACTGATACAGATACGGGACGAATTCAAAGACACAATCTATATTGTAAAAGGTAAAAGCAGAAGCATCCTGTGGGACCTGGGCATGGATAAAGAAGCGCTGAAGCCACTGGCCGACAGCCTGTGCGATACAGAGTATGATGTTGTGTGCAGTCACGGTCACCTGGACCATGTGGGGCGCAGCGGTGAATTTGACCACATATACATGAGTCTGGAGGATATGCCGGTATACAATGACAATCCACCCGGTCTGTGTTATATTGACCGGGATAAAATAAAGGATATGCCGGTGCAGTTCGACCTGGGTGACAGAGTGGTGGATATTATTCCATGCGCCGGCCACACACCGGGCAGCGTGCTGCTGCTGGACAAAGAAAACCGCTTTGTGCTGACGGGAGATGCCATAGGCAGCGGCTGCGGATGCTGGATGCAGGTAAGCTATGCCCTGAATATGACTGAATACCGCCACAGCCTGCTGGAGTGTATAGAAGTACTGAAAAGCCACGGCGTAAACGATGAGTGGAATTTTTACGGCGGTCATGCAGACCAGGAATATATGTCCCGCACCGGCAGCTACAACAGGCTGGATATACATCTGATGGAAGATATGGCACGGCTGTGTGCTCTGCTGCTGGAAGGCAAGGTTCCTTATGAACCATCACAGGCAAAGGAATTCCCGGTGGGCAAGCCGTATTTTGCAATGCATAAAAAAGCCGAAATGGTATTTGCACTGGAAAATATGAAATAAAGCGATAAAACAGGGCGGACAATGTCCACCCTGTTTTTATTGTGTTTTTACAGTATATCCAGATATTTTTCCATCTGTACGCCGCGGAGGGCATCGGTGTCTTCAAGACTGTAAATTATCAGCTGTCTTACTGTATCCATAGCTTTCTGTACAGCAGAGGAAAAGGTGGTACCGTTCAGTATTTCTGCCATAAACAGCGCACTGAAAACATCACCTGTGCCGCCTACTTTCTTATCCACAAAATTATAGGGCAGCAGGAATTTCAGCCCTGCATCACTGTCGTAACAGGCACAGCACCACTGGCCTTCTGACAGGCAGCTGGTCAGCACCACATTGCCGCTGCCAAGCTGTGACATATCGTTCAGAGTATCAAAAAACATCTGTGCCGGCACATCTTCCACTGAATAATCCCTGCCGGTAAGGAAAGCTGCTTCGGTATAGCTTGGGGTGGTATAATCTGCCAGAGTGAGAATTCCTTTGTGGAAAGAGGCAATTTCTTCGTTCATGCCGTAATAAAGATGGCCGTCTTCGCCCATAATAGGGTCGTGGAAAATCAGCACACCCTTTTCTTTCTGTTTTCTGCACCAGTCCAGAATGGCAGCAGACTGACCTTTTTCAGTCACATAGCCCACAAACACAGCGTCAAACTCAAAACCCATTTCATCCCAGGCGGCCAGTGATTTTTCCACATAGTCACCTGTGGAAACCTGTGCCACTTTTCTGTAGCCGAAAGTGTTGGAAACCATGGCTGTAGGCAATACTGAAACCTGGTGGCCTTTGGCGGTCAGCACCGGCGCCATGGCGGTCAGCGCCACACGGCATGCGGAAACCATATCACCGATAAGTAATACTCTGCTCATACTATCTCCTTTTATAAAATAAATATTCTTATTTATATTTTATAATAACTGCGACAATTATCAAGTAAAAATTATATATTGATAAAATCACATCGACCTGTTCAAGTGGTATTTATTGTTGACTTTTAACAAAAAATATTATATTCTTAATAAGTACAATCATTTTAAAGGCGATGACAAAGACAGTAACTTTTCCAGAGGGAAAATAGCAGCGAGCACGGAGCGGTGAAAGCCGTGCATGAGTACCGGAAAAGTGAATATCACTTTCGAGCTGTGGGCTGAACGGCAACTATTAAGCCTCTCCGGTATTTCCCCGTTAAAAGAAAGACATATTATCTGTATGTTGTAATAGGTGGTTAAACAATGGTATAAGTATACCCTTGTCCTGTTATGCAGGATGAGGGTTTTTGTTTTTTTATCTATGCAGCAAAACTATGAAGGAGGAAACAACAATGTACAAAAAAGTGCCAACCGACCTCAATTTTGTGGCAAGAGAAAAAGAGGTTGAACAGTTCTGGAAAGACAATGGCATATTTGAAAAGTCCATGGAACGGACAAAACAGGGCCCTACTTACACATTCTATGACGGCCCTCCTACAGCCAACGGCAAACCACATATCGGCCATGTTCTCACACGCGTTATCAAGGATATGATTCCAAGATACCACACAATGAAAGGTGAATTTGTGCCAAGAAAAGCCGGCTGGGATACACACGGTCTGCCAGTTGAACTGGAAGTGGAAAAGACTATCGGTATCAACGGCAAAGAACAGATTGAGGCATACGGTCTGGAACCATTTATCAAACTGTGTAAAGAAAGCGTTTGGAAATACAAAGGCATGTGGGAAGATTTTTCCGGCACAGTAGGTTTCTGGGCTGATATGGAAAAACCTTATGTAACTTATGAAAACGACTTTATCGAAAGTGAATGGTGGGCTCTGAAAGAAATCTGGAACAAAGGCCTGCTGTACAAAGGCTTTAAAATCGTTCCTTACTGCCCACGCTGCGGCACACCTCTGTCCAGCCATGAAGTGGCACAGGGATACAAAGATGTAAAAGAACGCTCTGCTATTGCAAAATTCAAGGTAAAAGGTGAAGACGCATCCATCCTGGCATGGACAACTACACCATGGACACTGCCATCCAACGTGGCCCTGTGTGTAAACCCTAAAGAAGAATATGTAAAGGTAAAAACAGAAGAAGGTGAAGTATTCTATCTGGCACATGCTCTGTGCAACGCTGTACTGGGTGAAGGCAAATACGAAGTGCTGGAAACTTATGTAGGTACAGACCTGGAATACAAAGAATACGAGCCACTGTGGAACTTTATCGCTCCAAAGGAAAAATGCTGGTATGTGACATGTGCTGACTATGTTACACTGTCAGACGGTACAGGTGTAGTTCATATCGCACCTGCGTTCGGTGAAGACGACGCCCAGGTAGGCCGCCGCTATGGTCTGCCGCTGGTACAGCTGGTTGACCAGAAGGGTGAAATGACAAAAGAAACCCCATGGGCAGGTATGTTTGTAAAAAATGCTGACCCTGAAATTCTGAAAGACCTGAGAGAATCCGGCAAACTGTTCTCCGCACCAAAATTTGAACACAGCTACCCACACTGCTGGCGCTGTGACACACCACTGCTGTACTACGCAAGAGACTCCTGGTTCATCAAAATGACTGATGTTAAGGAAGACCTTATCAGAAACAACAACACAATCAACTGGATTCCACAGTCCATCGGCAAAGGCCGTTTCGGTGACTGGCTGGAAAATGTACAGGACTGGGGTATCTCCCGTAACAGATACTGGGGCACACCGCTGAACATCTGGGAATGTGAATGCGGTCACAAACACTCCATCGGCAGCATTGCTGAGCTGAAGGAAATGAGTCCTAACTGCCCTGAAAACATCGAACTGCACCGTCCATACATCGACGAAGTGACCATCACCTGTCCTGAATGCGGCAAGCAGATGAAACGCGTACCGGAAGTTATCGACTGCTGGTTTGACTCCGGCTCCATGCCATTTGCACAGCACCACTACCCATTTGAAAACCAGGACCTGTTCGAAAGCCAGTTCCCTGCACAGTTCATTTCCGAAGCAGTTGACCAGACACGCGGCTGGTTCTACTCACTGCTGGCCATCAGCACACTGCTGTTCAACAAGGCTCCGTTTGAAAATGTAATCGTTCTGGGGCATGTACAGGATGCCAACGGTCAGAAAATGTCCAAATCAAAGGGCAACGCAGTAGACCCATTTGATGCACTGGAAACATTCGGCGCAGATGCTATCCGCTGGTACTTCTATGCAAACAGCGCACCATGGCTGCCAAACCGCTTCCATGACAAAGCTGTTGTGGAATACCAGAGAAAATTCCTGGGTACACTGTGGAATGTATATGCATTCTTTGTACTGTATGCAGACATTGATAAATTTGACCACACAAAATACACTCTGGAATATGACAAACTGCCTGTAATGGACAGATGGATTCTCTCCAGAATGAACAGTATGATTAAAGAAGTGGACAACTTCCTGGCAAACTACCAGATTCCGGAAGCCAGCAGAGTTCTGCAGGAATTTGTAGACGATATGTCCAACTGGTATGTTCGCCGCACAAGAGAACGCTTCTGGGCAAAAGGCATGGAACAGGACAAAGTGAACGCTTATATGACACTGCACACTGTTCTGGTTACACTGTCCAAAGCAGCAGCACCTATGATTCCATTTATGACAGAAGCTATCTATCAGAATCTGGTTAGAACAAACGACAAAGAAGCACCTGAATCAATTCATCTGTGCTCTTTCCCTGTTTGTGATGAAAGCATGATTGACGCTGAACTGGAAGCAGACATGGCTCTGGTACTGGAAGCCTCCACACTGGCCCGTGCAGCAAGAAATGCATCCAACATCAAAAACCGTCAGCCTCTGGCAAAACTGTACATCAAAGCAGACAGACAGCTGAACGACTACTATAAAGCTATCCTGGCTGAAGAACTGAATGTGAAAGAAGTGGAAGAAATCTCCGACGCTTCCGGCTACATCAGCTACACATTCAAACCACAGCTGAAAACACTGGGCCCTAAATACGGCAAACTTATCGGCGAAATCAGAAACGCTCTGATGAGCCTGGACGGCGGCGCTGCAAAAGCACAGCTGGACAAAGAAGGCTATGTGGCTATCAATGTTTCCACAGGTGAAATCAGACTGGGCGCAGAAGACCTGCTGATTGAAACAAAACAGACAGAAGGCTTTGAATCTGTATCTGACAACAACATCATCGTTGCCCTGGATACACATATCACTGCTGAACTGCTGGAAGAAGGCTTCGTAAGAGAAATCATCTCCAAACTGCAGACAATGAGAAAAGAAGCAGACTTCAACGTAACAGATACAATAAAAGTATTTGTGACCGAAAGCGAAAAAATTGCTGAAATCGTGAAAAACAACCAGGCAGTTATCGCTGAAAATGTACTGGCTGAAACAGTAGAGTTTACAGCAGGCGAAGGCTACACAAAACAGTGGGATGTAAACGGTGAAAATGTAACATTCACAGTAGTGAAAGCTTAATAACAGAATAAAGCTGAAATCAGCACACAAAAAAGGTCAGGACAAATGTCCTGACCTTTTTATTATTGCAATACTCCGTTTCGTGCTATTGCTTTAATTATGCTGTACTGGCATAACCGGCGTAAATGATAAAGCCGCATACAAAAAAAACAGCCTGATAATCAGGCTGTTTTATATTTTGTAGTGTATATTAGCCCAGCAGTGTTGTCCATGCCAGGTAATAGATTACAGAGAACACAACGGTTGTGGCAACCGCAGGCAGTGTTTTCTTGATAAGTGTGCCCAGAGAAATGTCGAAATATTCTGCTGTCAGTGTGAGGCAGATATGTGTTGGGGACATCTGCATAGCTGCGTATGTTGTACCCATCAGCAGACAAACCAGAGGAAGACCTGCGTTAGGTACTGTAGCCATAGCAACTGTCATACACAGACCGATAATGGTTGTAGAACCGGAAACGATTGAGCCGAAGAAGAAAATCAGCATGAATACCATGAAGGATGGGATAGGCAGTTTTGCAAAGAAGTCCGGCAATGCGTTGATAGCACCGGAAGCTGTCAGAAATTCTTTCAGAATCATAACTGCGAATGTGTTCAGATAAAGTTTGAACTGCAGTGAAGATTTGAAAAATGGAATCAGTTCGCTTACCGGGAATCTGTTTACCAGCGCGTAAAGAACCAGAATGATAGCAGCAGCTACATAAATCTGCATTTTGAATACAACTACCATCAGGATAACAGCCAGGATTGGCCACAGACCGATAAAGATTTCTTTAGCATCTCTTGCTTTGTCTGTAGAAGCAGCTTCACCTGTAGCCATTGGCACTTTGCCACGCAGGAACCAGAAGCAGCCGGATGCGATAATACATGCAACGATTGGCAGCATACCTACTACGAATTCGCCGGCGGTGATTTCTGCCAGGCTGATTGCCATGATAATAGCAGCGTATGTAGGCATAAAGGATTCGGAAACATGACGGAAGTATGTAGTAGTTACAGCCATTTCGTCATGAGACATATAACCGTCAGCAGATGCTTTTACAATATCACCAGCGATAAAAGCAGCGTTTGGTGTAGGCAGCATACCGATGAAAATAGGTGCAGCAGCACAGTTTACCCAGCGGTTGTTGAACAGAGATGACAGACCTTTCTGTGCGCGGTCGATAGCGCCGCGTGCGCCCATCATTTTCTGCAGGAAAGTGATAATATACATAACTACGATAAGCTGAAGTGTGCTCCATGATGTACATGCTTTAACAATAGCATTTACACCATCCATAACCGGAATACCGTACAGCAGCCATGTGGCAGCAGCACCTACTGTAACAGCCACATAAATAGGCTGTTTTCTGGAAACCAGCAGCATTACCGCAATGAATACAACTAAAAGTTTCAAAATAATCATTGTAAATACTCCTTTGTCTTATTTTTATATGGCGGACAGATGATAAATATATGCCCGTTGTTTTACTCTAACTTTGATATTATACTACAAATCCAGTAAACATTTCAATAACAAAATCGTATTTTTTGCAACATCTGATAAAGCAGTACCCACTGCCGCCCTCACATTCTTTATATCCACAGCATATACTAAACCGGCAGCCGCTCAAAACATACCAGATAAAAAGGAGAATATATGGCTATAGGTTATTTGCAGGTAATGGTAACCACACAGACGGCATTACCTCTGGAGGATGTAAAAATTACTGTAATTGACAGTGCCACACAGCAGGTACTGGAAGACAAAACCGCCTATACTGACAACAGCGGACAGACCCCGCTGATAGCACTGGAAACTGTGGCAGCCCGGTACTCACTGGACCAGGATAACACTACCGTGCTTCCATATAAGAACTATGATATTATAATAGAAAAGGAATTTTTTATCCGTGGGCAGATTATGGGCGCCCAGATTTACGAAGGACAGACAACCATGCAGGTAATAGGTCTGATGCCCCGCCCCACAGAGTATGGCAACGAATTTGAAAGCGAGCTGAACAGAGGTGAAATCCAGAAGCTGTTCACCACAGTTCCCAATCTGCAGGATGGCACAAATGAATATGTACTGCAGAGAGTTGTAATACCGGAGTATATCACAGTTCACCTGGGCAGACCGGATGCATCAGCCAGCAATGTGCGCGTACCTTTCAAAACATATCTGAAAAGCGTGGCATCCAGTGAAATATACCCCACATGGCCGGAAAATGCTCTGCGTGCCAATATCCACGCACAGATTTCATTTGCGCTGAACAGAATTTACACCGAATGGTACCGCAGCCGCGGTTATGATTTTGACATAACCAACAGCACCAGCTTTGACCAGAAATATATCCACAACCGTTCCACATTTGAATCCACCGACAGAATAGTAGACGAAATATTCAACACTTATGTGACCAGAACCTTCACCCGTGAACCTTATTTCACAGAATATTGTGATGGCAGGCAGGTGACCTGTAACGGTCTGAAGCAGTGGGGCACTGTGGACCTGGCAAACCAGGGACTGACTCCCCTGCAGATACTGCAGTACTACTACGGTAATGACATAGTTATAAGGGAAACCAACTTTATCTCCAATGTAACCACATCCTATCCGGGAGAACCGCTGCGCCGTGGCAGTACCGGCGAAAATGTGCGTATCATACAGGCACAGCTGAACAGAATCAGCGACAACTACCCTGCTATACCCAAACAGACAGTTGACGGCATTTTCGGGGCTACCACTGAAAATGCGGTAAGAACTTTCCAGAGAGTGTTCAAGCTGGCTCAGGATGGCGTGGTAGGTAAAAGCACATGGTACAGAATTTCCTACATCTATGTAGCGGTTAAAAAGCTGGCGGAACTGACCAGCGAGGGCGAAACCATAGCCGATGGTTCATACCCCGGCTTTCCCGTGCGACGCGGCGACCGCGGCCTGAATGTAACAATAGTTCAGTTCTATATAAACACAGCCTCTCAGTATGTAAGCACTGTGTCTGAAGTGGCACTGGACGGCATATTCGGCCCTGCACTTCAGAGACAGGTAATCAATTTCCAGAACTACTATAACCTGACACCTGACGGAGTAGTAGGTCCCGCCACATGGGAGAAAATGTACCGCCTGTTCCTCAGCACCCAGGAGGGTGTAACCGTTCCACCACAGACTCCTCCTCCCGGACAGGAATTTCCCGGCACGCTGCTGCGACTGGGGTCCACAGGCAGCTCTGTAAGACAGGTACAGCAGTGGCTGAACGGCGTGTCCCAGGCTTACCCGCAGGTGCCATCAGTAAACGCAGATGGTATATTCGGTCCTCTGACCCAGGCCAGCGTTATAGCTTTCCAGAGCAATTTTGGTCTTAACGCCGACGGCGTGGTAGGTCCGCTGACATGGAACAGACTTTACGCTGTATGGCAGGACCTGGTGGGCGATGGTACGATTTAGTAAAAAAGCACATAGATATTTATGTACAAACAACTGCTTTTGACTGAATTTACTTAAAAATATATGTATACAATTTATTTAGTTGCATATTAAAATCAATTAAGTTATAATAAAGTTTGTCTTTCAGCCGGAAGACAAACTTTTTTATTAAAAACTATAGGGCATAACATTATGCGCCTGTTGTTTAGAAGGAGGTAAAAATGACTAAACAACACAAAATCGACTGCCATACACATATTGTTAACCGTGAGATTAGCAACCAGTACTTTGACTGTCCTGGAGGAGGCGATTATGCATTGGTAATGGAATTTTTGCCT
Organism: Oscillospiraceae bacterium; assembly: GCA_017473015.1. Taxonomy (GTDB): domain Bacteria; phylum Bacillota; class Clostridia; order Oscillospirales; family Ruminococcaceae; genus RGIG3102. Next base: position 28,444 of record JAFUNP010000008.1, read on the forward strand.
TATATGCAGAAAGAAAATATGCCGGATGAATCATGGGACCTGTGTGACGGCAGCGAAAAGCTGTTTCTCTGTCCATCTGTTGACATTCACCAGGATATTCCTGCCCAGCTGGCTGTAATAGAAGAAAAAATGGCGCAGCGTCCGGGCTGCCGTGTGGTAGGACTGAAAATTTTCCTGTCTTACCAGACAGGCCGTGCAGACGACGAAAGAATGATGCCAATATATGATTTTGCAAAAAAACACGGTCTGTCAGTTACATTTCACACCGGCTATCCTTCATATCATCTGCCTTATGAAAATGATATGGAAGGCTCCCGCGTGAAATATGTGGCAAATGTGGCCAGAAAGTACCCTGAAGTAAACTTTATCTGTGCCCACATGGGTGACCCATACTATGACGAAAGTATTCAGGCCATGCACGGTCTGACAAATATGTTTACTGACTTTGCCGGAGCATTTGAACCCGGCACCGAGGTAGCGGCTGACGAAGAAGGCACCATCGAACGGTGGGCTCACGCTATCAACCAGTACCCTGACACCTACAGGCAGATTATCTATGGCACAGACTACTGCCCGCCTATTCTGCTGTGGGAAATTGACAAATATGATTACACTATAAATAAAATATTTACAGAGGACCAGTTTGAAGACATTTACTGGAACAATCCTCTGCGTGCATTTCCTAAGGTTGCACAGTATCTTAATATGAAAGGATAAGTCCAATGGATAATAAAAATAAAATTCAGCTTCCTAATATCAGAAGCTTTATAAAATCATTCACTAAATTTGAAGCCTACTACCTTACTTTTGTAGTTGCCCTTGCAATCGGCATGGCTGTATTCTTCCCTGAAGCAATGCTGGAGGATACCAGCAGTCCCCTGTTGCTGTTCTGCTCTGTTGTAAATGTTATTTCCAACCCTCTGTGTGAAATGATGGTTTCAAAACAGTTCCGAGGTAACTTTATTTTCGATATTTTCGCAATTGAAATCACATATGTCCTGCTGGCATACCATCTGGGCTGGTACACACTTATGCTGTCCTGTATCTTCTTCTGGATTCCTATCGATATTCTCAGCTTTATCAGATGGAGTAAAAACATCGACAGAGAAGATGAAAACGTAACAGTTGTAAAACGTCTTTCATGGAAAAAATCCATCATGCTGCTGATTGGTGTTGTTGTATTCAGTCTTGTTATGGGTTCCATCATGTCCAACTTGCCTGGCTCACAGGACTCTTACCTGGAAGCATTTGCCACAGCAATGGGTATGGTAAATGGCACACTGCTGATGCTGCGCTATTCCGAACACTGGTACGCATGGGTTATCACAACTGCACTGTACCTGGCTATGGATATTTCTGCAGGTGCTTACGGTCTGCTGATTGACGACTTTGCAATGCTGGTTGTTACTTTCTACGGTATCTGGAAATGGTTTACATACACAAGAAAACACGGTACTATCCAGGAAAAAATGGATTTGAAAGCATAATAAAAACACACCGCCCTGAAAAAAAACAGGGCGGTTTTTTATTGGCATTGTTTTGACAAAGCAAATATAATGGTATATAGTAAAAACATAATATATGCGGAGGTAGTTATTATGAAACTGGGTGAAATAGCAGGAAAATACTATTTGGAAGAAAAGCTGAACTGTGCTGTTTCTGTTCTGATGGGTGCTAACGAAGTATATGGTCTGGGGCTGACAATGAAAGATGCGAAGCTGATTACAGGCTTTGGCGGCGGCATAGGCTGCGGCAATCTGTGCGGAGCTCTGGCCGGTGCTGTTTCCGCCATGGGCAGAATACTGCTGACAGAGGATGAAATGTACTCCCCTGCCCTGCATGACGCCTGTGCAGGCTTTGTATCCGCTTTCACAGAAAAATGGGGTACCACACTGTGCGCACCAATCAAAGAAATGAATGTGACATCCCCTGAAACACGCTGTGTGAAAACAGTAGTGGAAACCGGCAACCTGCTGCAGGAATATATTGACGGAATATTGAGAAACAGATAAAAAACAACCCCGGGATGCAGAAATATCCCGGGATTTTAATTATTATACGCCACAAAACAAAAAAGCCGCCCGTATTCCAACCCGGGCGGCCTGTTGTGTTTCTCATCAACATTTTACAAAAAAATTAATATCATTACATGTATTTTGCATTAGTTAATACGAAATTCTGCCTTTTAACTTTAACTATATCACATTTTCAATCAGCTAAAAGAAAAATAAACCACCAGTATATCAATAAGTTGACTCACGGTAATTTTGCCAGGAATATTCTGACCTGTAAGCTGCTGTAAAGTGCACATATTCATATTTAACAATAATGTACGCAGATTTCTTTCGATTGAGCTGCTGTTACAGTTATAAATTTGGGCTACCGGTGGGTAAATATCACAGGAAAGATTGTAGGTAGGAGTATTTTGTTTTAATATTTGCTCAATTGCGGAAACAAGCAGCCGAAAGCCTTTATAATTTCCTATAGGCCTTATGGGTAAAAGTGCCGTATAGATTGACTGAAACTCTGTTTTCGTTGGAGATTTTATTTCAGGCAGCATTTCCCGTCCATCCTTCTATAGAATTTTTCAATTCATCGAGAAAGCTGTATGGTTCTTCGCAGCAATATATAAGAAAAAGACAGAGAGTCAACGCACTGCAGCTTGAGCAGCCGTGGTCCAGTTCCACATAAGAGCGCACATCCATCATAAGGATTTCTGCCATGGCGTTCTGCGTGAGATTCATCTTATATCTGGTACACACAAGAGTTTCATGAAATAAATTTTTTAAAATCTGTTCGCATTGTTTTCGCATAGAGGATACTTCCGTTGTTACATAGTTTTTAAAAAATTTGTCGACAAATACTGATAAAATTGTACAGTCTTCGTCACAGATATAACATGAGGTGCACCTCAGGAAATTTATGGAAATTTCTGCAGGCAAAGAAAAAAGGCCAATTTTAATTAATCGGCCATATTCTCTTTACAGGCATTAGCGTTTAGTAGTTGGTGGGCGGATAGTTAAATAATAAAGTCAGGTGTATTCATTTGAAACAGTTATTGTTTCAGTCTGGCCTGACTGGGTATAGGCGGTTACAGTTAATTCAACTTTATAGTCTTTAGAAGTTGAGTAAGTATAGGTTCCTTCTGTTGTATGATAATAATTATAAACTGTTTTATGGATACTGGAAACCTCTGTATAGCTGGTAAACAGCCCTTTTTCATAGAGGATTACATCAATATCCATTTTGTATACATCAGGAGATGCTGTAACTCGTGCGGCATATGTATTATCGCTTATACCACATACAGCGGTAGCAGTACCGATAAGAGTCCATCTCGGCTGCACCCGTGAAGCGGTTGTTGCAAAAACAGGAACAGCAATAATTATAGCAGCGATTAAAGCAATTAATCTTTTTTTCATATTTTCACCTCATGTATTTATAATGCCTGTACACTATATATACATAAAGTCTGAAAAAGTCACAAAACTTCGATATTTTTATAAATATTTATAATTTCTTCAATAGTTAATGATGATACTATACTGTAAAATTTATCATGACGAGAACCTATTAGCTGATTTTCATAAATACTTGAACGCCATAAGCAATAGTGTTCTTCTATTTTGATAGTATAGATCGTCGAGGTTTCATTATCTATAAAATCACTATTGCTTGGCCGTTCATTCGTAATATAAATGTTTATAAATGAACCATTATGTTTATATGTAAAGAGTTGATAGTCCATACGAATATAGCTCTCTTTCTCCACCAGCTCAAACCCCTCCGGTATATAATTAAACCTTATTTCCGGCAATTCGGTTGGCGGGGCATCAGTTTCTATAAAAATTTTTGTAAATTTATCATGCCATTCCAGGATTGTAGTTGCAACACTTTCTCGTACGGCCTTGGCTGTCAGCAAAGAGCCAAAGGTCAGCGAAACACACATCATCAGCACAACTGCTACTCTGAAAGCAGCTCTGCGCATATACATCAGTTTTTCATTTCGTGTTTCTTTCAAAACAATTGCATTAATTTTCTTTTTGAAGGAAGGAGAAGGGTTAAGTATTTCTTCCAGTTTGTCTTCTGAAGGTATAGAATTTATCTGCTCCATATAAGTTTCTCTTATAGCCATACGGAGCATACTGTCAAAGCTTACCTGATTGTTCATTTTTTCGCCTCCAGCAGTTCATATATCATTCTTTTTGCACGGGAAATTCTCATTTTTACCGCAGATTCTGAAATATTCAGTGCAGCAGCAATTTCCCTTATTTTATAACCCTGCTCCTGCAAAACAAGAGGTGTGATATACTTTTCGTCAAGCTTGGCAAGAGCCTTTTTCATTTCTTCATACATCACAAGATTCACAGCTTTTGATTCGTAATCGACTGAGTCTGCTACAATCTCTTCAAGTGTATTTTTCTCGGGCATCAGTATGTATTTTGAATTTTTCTGTGCCATTCGTATTGAACAATTTCTGGTGATAGTTATAACATAAGCCTTTGTTTCTTTTTGCGTGTCAGTACGGATGTTTTTAATATTCTTTGCAATCTGCAGAAAAGATTCCTGAACAGCATCTTCCGCAAGATACTTGTCTTTCAAAATATCTGTGGCAGTGTACAGCATACTGTTCCGGTATAGGTCATGTATCATCTGAAATTTATTTTTGTCTTCCTCACTGTCAATAAGGCTGAGATAAAAAGCTAACATATATTCTCCTTAAGAAAAATTATTTATCTACATTCTACATTTTTACTCTGAAATTTTCTACCATTTATATTAATAGTCAAATAACAACCAAAAATGGAACCCTGCATATAATAATTATTATACATAGATGATTTTTGAAAATTTCCAATTCCACACAAAAACGGCTGCAAATTATTGCAGCCGTTTCTTATACTCTGTCGACTTAAACTTATGAATATTAATGGCCATTTATCTATCAATTTTATTCACTAAATAGATTCCATTGAAAAAAATAGTCCTAAGTCCGCATTCCACATATATATTTTTTAATATTATCACCAACTACACTGCTGAGAATATATCATCATAATTATACTTAGAATAAAACTCTCGCATATTATTAAAATGCTGTTTGTAGTTTTCTTTTGTTAAAAGACCTGTTCCTTCATTAAGCCAGGTTAAAATCCAGGAATTTACATGATGACCATAATGAGTGTAATCCTTATAATTATTAAAATCACATATCATGTCTGTATTATCATAGAAAGAATACAATTTTACATTATCATATTCAAGCAAAAGCTGTGCAGCATATTCGTATGATGCCATACATTTATCGAATATCCCCTGCCTGAGCAACCTGTCAAAAAACAGTACATTGTGAGGAGTATAGAAAAAGTAAAATGTAACATCCGGATTTTCAGCTACCGTATGTATAAGATTTTCTGTAATGTTTTCATACACTTTTTCTTTTGTTGGCTCATCAAATAAACTTACAGAAGATATGTTGTCAGGGCGTGTATATCTTTCAAGCACGCTTTCTTTGCTGTAAACATAATTACCATACCATATACGATAATCATCAAATGTAGGCTGCTTATATCCCCATTCACCGGCTTTCACCGTACGGAAATATGTGTTTGTAAAAAGCACTTCTTTGTTAAAAATGTAGGGTATATCGTTTAAAACAAAGTCATCATACAAATATTCCGGCTTGTCATTATATGCTTCGTAATCGGCATAATATGAAAAATTCACCATATCAAGCCCACAGACCACCATTTTCAGATTTTCATTTTCTTCGCAGGCCTCCCTGATTGCACCACCCAGCTCTTTGAAACTGGCGCCTTCAAAGGGAACTTTGATGCTGTTTGTGCCAAAAAGCCGGTCCAGTTCTGAAGATTTAAAATTAGCCGTCATAGATGTACCGGTAATCATTGCATCATAATCATAATTTTTGATTATTCCGTAATTTATGTACCAAGGGTCTTCCATCATATACTCATATTGCTCCAAAGGTGTATGATAATGGAAAAACGGGTCTATTTTTATTATAGGTATTGCAACCATACCCAGCATAACTGCTGTCAGAATAAAAGTGATTACAATATATTTTTTGGAATTCATAATTTCTCCTAAAAATTAAAATAAAGGAATATGCTCACACTGCCTACTGATATTATTCCGTAAGCAAGCAATCCTGCCGTAATAATAGTATTCAGAACCCCTGGAGCGAAAGTCTTCAGTTTTTCATTTGTATTTTTCATGAAGACCGATGCAAATAAAGCAAATGCACACAATGCCATTAAGACACTATATTCCATAGGTGGAAGTGCATTTCTTAACCGCACAGGAATCCATGGTGTAATTTCTGAAAGGAAAAATTCTATCTCAGGCAGTTTATAAGCCTGTAACACGCCCTCTGATAATTTTCCGAACTCACCACTGAACAGTCTGGAGAAAAATTCTTTAGCCTGTGTCAGGCTTTCAGCACGGAAAATAACCCATGTCAGGTTTACAAATGTAAAGGTAATAAGCCAGTTGATGATTTTGGGTATCCTGTCAAATACCTTTTTGAATATTCTTGTGAATACATTGAACAGACCATGGAGTATACCCCATACGATAAATGTCCAGTTTGCTCCGTGCCA